>DATJNA010000180.1:0-6444 GCA_035508435.1 Acetobacteraceae bacterium
TCGGCGGCTACGTGAAGCCGGCCAACTTGAAAGAGAACCGTCGGGACCGCCGCTTTGCCAAGAACCAGTCCGGCAAGCGGCAGGTCGTTGTCGTGGTGCGCGAGCGCGGCGGATCGACCCTCCCGGCGGTCTTCAAGTCAGAAAGCGGCGCGCTGCGCTTCATCTGCCAGCGCGTCGCGCCCGGCACGAAGGTTGTCGCGGACGAAGCCCCGTCGTGGAACGATCTGCACGGCCACTTTGACGTAAGCCGCATCAACCATGCCGAGGCTTACAGCCTCAACGGTGTTTACTCGAACGGCGCCGAGTCCTTTTTCTCCCGCATGCGCCGGGGCGAAATCGGCCACCACCATCATGTGGCCGGCCCATACCTCACCGCCTATGCCCGCGAGGCGGCGTGGCGTGAGGATAACCGCCGCGTCAGCAATGGGGATCAGGTCCAGCATGCCGTCAAGCTGGCGCCGGCATCGAAGCCGAGCGTGGATTTCTGCGGCTACTGGCAGCGGCAGAAGGAGGCGCAGGGGTGATGGCGCTACCTCACCAGCTCCCACCAGGTCTCGGGTTCGTTCAGAATGCGCCGGACGCGGCCTTTGCGTTCCATTCGCGCCAGGTTGGACCTCGCACACTGGTTGATGTGGCGCCGCAGCCGATTGTCCACTTCGCCCAATCCCTTCGCCGCGATGATCCATTCCGTAAGCCAGCTCGGCGTGACCGGCTTGCCGGCCTCGCGCAACGCACTGGCGGTCAATCGGGACAATTCCTGATAACCGAAGAACAGCCCGCGCAGATACGGACGGATCGCGGGTATCATGTCGGGGCGGCATTCCGGCTCGAACATGCAGATAACGGAATCCAGCGTCGCCAGCGCCTCGCGTTTCTTCGCAATCGCCATCTCGGCAGATTTGATCTCGCCGGCGAGCTTTGCTCGCTTCCGACGCAAGGCGTGCATCGCGTAGGTATGGCCGGGCATGGCGCCGTACTAGGTAACCGGGGTGATAGCGCAACGATTTTCTTTTTGTGTTTGCGCCATAACACCGCAGATTCGAGCAAATGCACGCCGATGCACGCCAATGGCGCCTGCCGACCCGATCCATTGCGGCTTCGCCACGCGCTCGACGATCAGGGCAATCTTGCCGCCGTATCCCGATTTGGTTGCGGCCATTGGCAGCGCCAGGTTCGTCTGCGCGCGATTCGCTCGAACTCGATCCGTGGCGAGGGAGCCGCATCATTACCCCTGATGAATTGGTCGATCTAGCGTGGCCATGCGACCGTCCTGCGTCGGACGCCACGCAACACTGTCTGACGAAATCAAAAAACCCGCAGTGCCGCGTACTGCTCTTTGGCTCGCTGCGGCAGCCAGCTACTCTCGCCGTGCCAGCGGATGATGCGCCTCCACCAGCCGCTGCAGCCGCTCCGACAGCACGTGCGTATAGATCTGCGTGGTCGCGATGTCCGCATGTCCCAGCAGCGTCTGCAAACTGCGCAGATCGGCGCCGCGCGCGAGCAAGTGGGAAGCGAAGGAATGCCGCAGCACATGCGGCGAGACGCGCGCAGGGTCGAGCCCCGCCGCCAGCGCCACCTGCTTCAGCAGCAGGAAAAAACCCTGCCGCGTCATGGCACGTCGCTTGTCACGACCGGGGAACAGAAACCGGCAGTCCTTGCCCGTCTCCGCCACCAACGCGGCAGCGGCACGCTTGGCGGCATCCGTCAGCGGCACGATGCGCTCCTTGCCGCCCTTGCCGCGGATCAGCAGCAGCGCCGCGTCGCCCGCCAGCGCGCTGCGCGGCAGCGACAACAGTTCCGAGATGCGCATGCCACTCGCATACAGGATTTCCAGCGCCGCCAGCGCGACCATGCCCTGCCGCCCCGGCTTTCCGCTCGCCGCCTTCAGCAGCGCATCCACCTCATCCTCAGCCAGGTATTTTGGCAGCGCCTGCGGCAGGCGCGGCGTGTCGAGCAAGGCGGTGGGATCGTCCGCACGCAGGCCCTCGCGCAACAGGAAGCGGTGGAACTGCCGCAGCGCCGAGAGCCGCCGCGCCGCGGTGCGTGCCGACAGCCCCGCCGCCCCGAGCCACGCCATATAGGCCTGCAACACGGACGAATCGGCGCCCGCCACCGCCTGGCCGCGCGTCAAGGCGAATGACGCGAAGTCAGAGAGATCCGCCTCATACGCCGCCAGCGTGTTGCGCGCCGCGCCACGCTCGGCGGCCAGCATCTCGAGAAACGCCTCGACGTGACGATCCATTCAATGTGTCTGAGTCTGAACTTTATCGATCGGCACGGTCTTTTCCACCGCGTGCTGCGCCGGATTCGGCGGGAACATGCCAAGATAGACCATGCCGCCGGCCAGCAGCAGCACGCCCAGCGCCACGACGACCAGAAATACGCGGATCATGGACGCGGCCCCCGCTCCCCGAATCGTTACGCGAGCAATATTCTGGGCTGCCCGCGCCGCGCTGTGCTAGCCTTGCCGGCCATGACACGCAACACTGCCGTGAAGGAAACGGTGTCGCTGCCGTGCGCACTGGCTGGACGCAGCATCGTGCTGGTCGGGCTGATGGGTGCGGGCAAGACCTCGATCGGACGGCGACTCGCCGCGCGGCTCGGCTTGCCATTCCGCGACGCCGACGCGGAGATCGAGCTCGCCGCCGGTTGTACCGTGCCCGAACTGTTTTCCCGCTACGGCGAGCGCGCCTTCCGCGACGGCGAGCGCCGCGTGATCCGCCGCTTGCTGGCAGGCGATCCGCTGGTGCTGGCGTTCGGTGGCGGCGCATATATGGACCCGCAGACTCGCGCCGCGGCGCGGGCGGAGTCAGTCACGATCTGGCTGCGCTGCCCGCTGCAAACGCTGGTGCGCCGCGTGTCCGGCCGGGAGCATCGTCCGTTGCTGAACGACGGCGATCCGGCCGACATCCTGCAACGGCTGATCGAGCAACGCTATCCGATCTACGCGGAGGCCGATGTGATTGTCGATTGCGGCGACGAGAGTCCTGACATCACCACAAGCCAGGTGATGGATGCGTTGCTTGCCTGGCAGCCGCCGCGCCGGCTTTCGGTGGCGCTGCCCTCCGTCACCTACGATCTCGCAATCGGTGACGACCTGCTGGTGCGCGCCGGCGCGTTGCTGGCACCCGTGCTGCCGCAGAAGCGCGCCATAGTGGTTACCGATGAAACGGTCGCCGCGCTGCACCTGCCGACGCTGCAACGCGGCCTGGCGGAAACCGGCATCGCCACGCAACAGATCGTCGTGCCGCCGGGCGAGGCTTCAAAAAGCCTGCAATCCTACATGTCGGTCCTGGACCAACTGTTGGAGGCGCGGATCGAGCGGCGCACCACCGTGATCGCGCTCGGCGGCGGTGTGGTTGGCGATCTGGCGGGCTTCGCCGCAGCGACCGTGCTGCGCGGCGTGCCATTCGTGCAAATTCCCACCACGCTGCTGGCCCAGGTCGACTCGTCCGTCGGCGGCAAGACGGCCGTGAACACGCCGCATGGCAAGAACCTCGTGGGAGCATTCTATCAACCGCGCATGGTGCTGGCGGATACCACGACGCTGGCAACGCTGCCGCCGCGCGAATTGCGCGCGGGTTATGCCGAGATCGCCAAGGCCGGATTGATCGGCGATCCGGCGTTCTTCGATTGGTGCGAGCGTCACGGCGCCGGCGTGGTCGGCGGCGATCGCGACGCGCAGGCCGAGGCGATCATGCGCGCCTGCGCCTTCAAGGCCGCGGTGGTCGGTGACGACGAGCGCGAGGAGAAGCCGAATGACGGGCGGGCGTTGCTGAATTTGGGTCACACGTTCGGCCACGCCCTGGAGGCGGAATACGGCTACGGCGGCGGCCTGCTGCATGGCGAGGGTGTCGCGGTCGGGCTCGGTCTGGCTTTCAAATTGTCGGCGCGGCTCGGGCATTGCTCGACCGCAGATGCCGAGCGGGTGGTGGCGCATGTCGCCTCGGTTGGGCTGCCGGCGGAACTGGCCATGCTCAACCGGCGATTTTCCGCCGCGACGCTGATTGCCCATATGCGGCGGGACAAGAAGGTGCGCGACGGCGCCCTGAATTTCGTGCTCGCGCGGAGGATCGGCCAAGCCTTCACCGCCAGCGACGTGGCGGTCGAGGCGGTGGTCGATTTGCTGCGCGACGCGGGCTGCGGGGCGTAGCGAAGCAGCCAGCTCCCCCTCCCGTCAGCGGAGGGGGCGGGTTGCCAGCGCGCCGTTGGCAGATCAGTCTTCGTAAGACGCCGCCGGCGGCGGCCCATCGTCCTGACTGACGAACCATCCAAGGAACCGCTTGAGTTCGTCGCCGCTGATACCCTTACCCTCGGCAAGTTCCCGCTCGGCCTCGTCGAGCAACTCGGCCTCGATCTTCAGGCGTGCCGCCCGCGCAGCCTCTGTCTCCCCCGGACTGCTGCGTCCGTCATCCACGCGTCACACCTCGACTTCTTGCTCCTTGTCGGAGCCGTCGCCGCCATCCTCGTCCGGCTTCGGCAACGCCGGCAGCGCCGCCTCGATGATCTCGAAGTCGAGCTTGCCGTCCTTCATCGTCACCTTGACCGAGCCGCCCTTCACCAGGCGCCCGAACAATAGCTCTTCCGCCAGCGGCTTCTTCACATGCTCCTGGATCACGCGGGCAAGCGGACGCGCGCCGTACAGCTTGTCGTAGCCGCGTTCGGCCAGCCACTCCTTCGCCGCCGACGACAGCTCGATCGTCACGTTGCGGTCGGCGAGCTGGGCCTCCAACTGCATGACGAACTTTTCCACCACGCGGCCGACGATCTCCGGCGTCAGGCCGGCGAAGGCGATGGTGGCGTCCAGCCGGTTGCGGAACTCCGGGGTGAACAAGCGCTTGATGGCTTCCTCGTCCTCGCCCGCACGGCTCTCGCGGCCGAAGCCGATCGCCTCCTTCGCCAGATCGGACGCGCCCGCGTTGGTGGTCATTATCAGGATCACGTTGCGGAAATCGACCGTCTTGCCGTTGTGATCGGTCAGCTTGCCGTGGTCCATCACCTGCAACAGGATATTGAACAAATCCTGGTGCGCCTTCTCGATCTCATCCAGCAGCAGCACGCAGTGGGGATGCTGGTCGATCGCATCGGTCAGCAGCCCGCCCTGGTCGAATCCGACGTAGCCGGGCGGCGCGCCGATCAGGCGCGACACCGAATGCCGCTCCATGTATTCCGACATGTCGAAGCGGATCAGCTCGATGCCCATGGTGGACGCCAACTGCCGCGCCACTTCGGTCTTGCCGACGCCGGTGGGGCCGCTGAACAAGTAGTTGCCGATCGGCTTCTCTGGTTCGCGCAGGCCGGCGCGGGCCAGCTTGATCGCCGCGGCCAGCGCCTCGATCGCCTTGTCCTGGCCGAACACCATGGACTTCAGGTCGCGCTCCAGGTTCTTCAGCGTCTCCTTGTCATCGGCCGAGACGCTCTTCGGAGGAATCCGGGCGATCTTCGCCACGATCTCTTCCACGTCGCGCAGCGTCACGGTCTTCCGCCGCTTATGCTCCGGCAGCAACATGCGGCTGGCACCGACTTCGTCGATCACGTCGATCGCCTTGTCCGGCAGCTTGCGGTCGTTGATGTACTTGGCAGAGAGCTCGACGGCGGCGCGGATCGCCTCGTCGGTGTAGCGCACCTTGTGGTGCTTCTCGTAATTGGTCTTCAGGCCGCGCAGGATTTTCACGCTGTCTTCCAGGGTCGGCTCGTTCACGTCGATTTTCTGGAAGCGGCGGACCAGGGCGCGGTCTTTCTCGAAATAATTGCGGAATTCCTTGTAGGTCGTGCTGCCGATACAGCGCAGGTTGCCGGACGCCAGCGCCGGCTTCAGCAGGTTCGACGCGTCCATGGCGCCGCCGGATGTGGCACCGGCGCCGATCACGGTATGGATTTCGTCAATGAACAGGATGGCGCCCTGCTGGTTCTCCAGTTCGGAGACCACGGCCTTCAGCCGCTCCTCGAAATCGCCGCGGTAGCGGGTGCCGGCGAGCAGCGCCCCCATGTCCAGCGCATAGATGGTGGACCGGGCCAGCACTTCCGGCACGTCGCCCTCGACGATGCGCTTGGCCAGCCCTTCGGCGATGGCCGTCTTCCCCACGCCGGGATCGCCCACATACAGCGGGTTGTTCTTCGTCCGGCGGCACAGGATCTGGATGGTCCGCTCGATCTCCAGTTCGCGGCCGATCAGCGGATCGATCTTCCCCGCCATCGCCTTCTTGTTCAGGTTCACGCAGTAGTTGGTCAGAGCGTCCTGGTTGCCCCGCCGGTTCGGCTTTTCGTCACGCTCCTGCTCCTGGTGGCCCTCGGACTGGGTGCCGCCGCCGCTGCCGGTGCCCTGCACCGTCCGCTGCGTCGACCGGCCCGGTGCCTTGGCGATGCCGTGGCTGATGAAATTCACCGCATCCAGCCGGGTCATGTCCTGAAGCTGCAGGAAATACACCGCGTGGCTCTCGCGCT
>DATJNA010000181.1:0-32924 GCA_035508435.1 Acetobacteraceae bacterium
TACCGATCTTCTCGCTCTGGCGCACCAGCTCCCGGTAGATCTTCTCGTTCACCAGCGTCGCGGAGATCGGCAGATAGGCGGCCGAGAGCTGCTTGGCACAAGTCAGCATGTCCGGCTCCAGGCCGAAGGTCGTGCTGCCCCAGAACCGGCCGGTGCGGCCGAAGCCGGTGATGACCTCGTCCGCGATCAGCAGCACGTCGTATTTCTTCAGGACGGCCTGGATCTTGGCGAAATAGGTCCGAGGCGGCACGATCACGCCGCCGGCGCCCTGGACCGGCTCGGCGATGAAGGCGGCGACCGTGTCCGGTCCTTCGCGCTGGATCAGGGATTCCAGGTTCTCGGCCAGCCGCGTCGCGAAATCCTCCTCGCTCTCGCCCGGCTTGGCGAAGCGATAGTGATGCGGACAGTCGGTGTGGCGGATATTCGCGATCGGCAGGTCCCAGTCGCGGTGGTTGTTCGGCAGGCCGGTGAGGCTCGCCGCCGCGACCGTGACGCCGTGATAGCCCTTGACCCGGGCGATGATCTTCTTCTTGCGATAGAGCCCGCGCGCATTGTTGTAGTACCAGACCAGCTTCACCGCCGTGTCGTTGGCCTCCGAGCCGGAGTTGTTGAAGAACACCTTCGACATCGGCACCGGCATCAGCGCGATCAGCTTTTCCGCGAGCGCGATCGCGGCGGGATGGGACCGTTGCCCGAAGGTGGAGGCGTAGGGCAGTTCCAGCATCTGGCGATATGCCGCATCGGCGAGGCGCTTCTCGCTGAAGCCCAGGCTGACGCACCACAGGGCGGCCATCGCATCGATGTAGTCGCGGCCGGATTCGTCGGTGACGTAGATACCGCGGCCACGCGTTATGACGAGCGGCCCTTCGCTTTCCAGCCGCCGCATGTTGGTGAAGGGATGCAAATGCCAGGCAATGTCGCGCGCCGCATTGGTTGCGTTGACGCCGTGCGGGGAAAGGTCGGGCATGGGGCCAGGTTCCGGGTGGTTCCGGCGGGGAGTGAAGCAGGATTTGGCGGGAGCCGCCATGGCGGCGGGGCTAGTGTGACCGCCGGTACTGTTCCAGCTCACCGCGCACAGCTTTTGCGAGGTCCGGGTTGGCGCGCCGGATCTGTGCGACGCGCAGCACGGCGCTGACTTCCGGCGTTGGCGTGGCTTCCCACGTCTCCAGGAACAACAGGTCGGCGATCGCGCTATCGCAGCGCGCGCTCTGAAGTGCGTGGCGCACGGCCACGGTGCGTGGTTCCAGTTTTATCATGGCGATGACCCGTACCGGTCAGAACGAATACGCGAATTTGGCCAATGCCCCGTCGCCCGGCGACAACCGCGGGCCGTCAGCCCGGTTCGCTTGTTGTGGCATCGGCGTGTCTCCGGTTGCTGATTCAGGCAGGTCGAACCGCCGTCTGTCTGCCGCTCTGGATTGCGGGCTCGCGGCACGAAACGTTTCGTGCGCAGTAATTTTCTTCGGCTTCGATAACATTCGCCTGCGGCAGGCGTAAACTCAAGATGACGTGTTATTTGCTGCGCTTTTGCGAAGATCGTGAGTCAGGGATGGGAATTGCGGATGGTATAAGAACAGTACCGTGACGGTACGGTGTCGGACCATGGTGCCTCCGCCGCGGCAACGCGGCGGCGCCCCGGCTCCATTGCCGTGGTGCCTGGTGAATGACGCCCGCCGGCCGGGACAAACCCGCCGCAGCCAGCTCCCGCCGGCAATCGCCTCAGACGACGCGGCCCGTATCGGACTCCATCAGGTGCATCTGGTTCATGTCCGCGGTCAGCGGCAGCATCTCGCCGGGTTCGGCATGGGTGGCCGGGTCAACGCGGGCGCAAACCGGTTCATGGCCGATGAAGAAATGCACCATGGTCTCCATGCCCATCGGTTCCACCACGTCGACCGGAAGATCCACGCGCTCCCAGCCTGCCCGGCCGTTCTCGTGGTATTCGAACAAATGCTCCGGTCGCACGCCGAGGATCATCTGCTGGCCCTTGTACTTGCCATACCGGTCGGTGCGCGACGGCGGGACCGCCAGGGAAATCTGCTCCGACACGCGGACCGAGAGGCCGCCACCGGTGCCATCTTCCACGCGCACGGGCAGGAAGTTCATTGCCGGGGAACCGATGAACCCGGCCACGAAACGGGTGGCCGGGCTGTGGTAAAGCTCCTGCGGCGAACCTACTTGCTCGATCACGCCGCCATTCATCACCACCACGCGATCCGCCAGCGTCATTGCCTCCACCTGGTCGTGTGTCACGTAGACGGTGGTGGTACGCACAGTCTGGTGCACCTTCTTGATTTCGGTGCGCATCTGCACGCGCAGCTTGGCGTCCAGGTTGGACAGTGGCTCATCGAACAGGAACACTTTCGGGTTGCGGACGATGGCGCGACCCATGGCGACGCGCTGGCGCTGGCCGCCGGACAGTGCGCGAGGCTTGCGGTCCAGCAGCGGCACGATATCCAGGATGCGTGCCGCTTCGTCCACCCGGCGCTTGATCTCGTCGCGGGGGAACTTCCGCAGCTTCAGGCCGAAGGCCATGTTGTCGAACACGCTCATGTGAGGGTAGAGCGCGTAGTTCTGGAACACCATGGCAATGTCCCGGTCGCGCGGTGGCACGTCGTTGACGATATCGCCGCCGATCCAGATTTCGCCGGCTGAGATTTCCTCCAATCCCGCGATCATGCGCAACGTGGTGGACTTGCCGCAACCGGAGGGACCCACCAGCACCACGAACTCACGATCGGCGATTTCCAGGTCGATACCTTTCACCGCTTGCACGCCGCCGTCGTAGATCTTGACTACCTGGCGGCAGGACACTTCAGCCATTGTCGTTTGCTTCCCTGTTGAATGTTGTGGGCCGCAGCCCTTGGTTGCGCCAGCAGTAAGACGGGTCACGTAGCCGCCCATGAGGAAGGCATAGATCAGGATCGGCGGCAAGTTGGCCACGGCGATGGCGGCGATGATCTTGCGCCGTTCGAAGTCGCCACGGATGGGATAGCTGACGATGCCGACGGTCAGCACCCTTTGCATCGACGCGCGCCGACTGGCGGGCGGGCGGAGGAACGCGGCCCGGGAGCCGATCACGGCGAAGATGATGGCGGCGATGGTGCCAGAGCATCGCGACTGGGATAAAGGCCTGGAGCAACATCCGCCGGTAGCCGGCACCGTCGATCAGGGCGGCCTCGTCTTGCTCTACCGGGATGGAACTGAAATGATCAATCATAATCCAGATACTGAAAGGCACCCGTTGCTGGACGGACTCCCATCGCCCCGGCACTATTCCGCGACGCGGAAATTTCTCCCGCCCCCATAGCCGGGGGAAAAGCAGGGTGCAATGGCGCCCGGCACGGAAAACCCCCGTGCCGGAGGCCGTCATGTTTGCTCGGCATAGAGCCGCCGATCTCGGCCGGCCTCCGGGCGATCTCCTGTGAAATCGCCCGGCACGGCCGCAGCCACAGTATCATCCGCTTCTACGTCACGCGGTTGCAAACCTGGACGGCAACATCCGGTGACGCGACGGCGGGGGTCAGGTCGGCGGTCCGGTTGTGCGAGTCCCGTGCGGGGCGCGCGGATGTCGCCACCCCTCAGTTGGTCAGGTTATAGAACTTCGCGGCGTTCTCACAGGTGATCTTCCGCACATCCTCCTCGGATAGCCCCTGGAATTGCTCCTCGATGTATTTCGTCGATTCCGGCCAGATGCCGTCGGTGTGCGGGTAGTCGGACCCCCACATCAGCGTATCCACCGTCATCAGGTTGTTGACATTCAACAGCTTCGGCCCGATCGGATCGAACTGGAATGTTGCCTTGCACTGGCGCTGCCAGTACTCGCTCGGCTTCAGCTTCATCAGGTCGCGGAACCGGTCCTCGAACTCGAAATCCATCCGGTCCAGCGCATAGGGGATCCAGCCGATCCCGCTCTCGCCGAACGACACGCGCAGCCGCGGATAGCGTTCGAACACGCCGGCGCCCATCATCGCGGCCAGGATGTGGATCAACCCCATCTGGAACGCCGAGACGCCGGTGAACATCGCCGCGCGGCGCACATGCGCATCAACCTGCGAGCGGGCGCGCGGTGGCGTGGTGGGGAACGTGTGGAAATGCAGCGGCAACTGCACGTCGTCCACCGCCTTCCACAATGGCTCCCAGCACGGGTGCCACATCGGCTCCATGTCCCAGGAGCAAGACAGCTCGATGCCGCGCAGCCCCATCTTGGCGCAGCGGTAGATCTCCTGTACCGCCCATTCGATGTCGCCGTACGGCAGGCACCCGAGGCCGATATGCTGGTCCGGATAGTGGCTGCAAAAATCCACCAGCCAATCGTTGTAGATTCTGAACATCTCCGCCGCTGCCTCATTGTCCTGCAGCTTCGAGGCGGAGCCGAGGATGCCGAAGATCACCTCGGCATCGACGCCGTCGCGCTCCATGTCCTTGCGGCGCAGATGCGGGTCGCTGACGCGGCGGACGTCCTTCTTGCCGTCAGCGAACAAGCCGGTCTCGGCCATGATGTCGACGCGGCGGTTCTGCCCTGGCACCAGCTTGGCGCCGCTGGGGCCGACGCCGTTCTTCAAACCGAACGTCGCGCCTGCCTTGGTGCGCCATTCCGGCCCGTCCGGCCCGTCGGAGACAAATGGCATGCGATCCTTCAGCTCGCGCGATGCGTTCTCGGTGAACAGGGTCGGCGGCATCCAGGGCATATCGAGATGGCAATCGGCAGAGATTCGATTGTAGCGCATGGAACATTCCCCTCGGTTGTCTGACACCATTGCGTTATCGGCAGCACTGGCACCGCCGCTGTGGGAACGAAGCTTCCGCCCGTCCGGCAGGGTTGGCAAGGGGCCGCCGGACGCTTGGGAGAACGCGGGCTGGCCGAACGCAGGCTTGATGATCGGCGGGCGAACGCAGGCTTGATGGCCGGCGGGTTGCGCCATTCCACGCAAGGCCCCACGTTTGCTCGGCGGTAACGCAGTGGTCCGCGTCGCATGCACCAATGGCAAGGATGTGCCCCATGAGCGCAGTCCCGCGCGTCAGCGGCGTGCTGGAGACCTCGCTCTACGTTGAGGATCTTCACCGCTCGCGCGAATTCTACCGGCGTCTGTTTGGTTTCGAGGAATTTATGTGCGACTCGCGCATGTGTGCCCTCGGCGTCCCGGGTGAACAAGTCCTGCTGCTGTTCCGCCACGGCATGACCGACCAGCCAGCCCCGGCAGGGGGCGGTTGCATCCCGCCGCACCATGGCAGCGGTCACCTGCACCTGTGCTTGGCAATTCCGTACGGTGAGCTGGCGGCATGGGAAGCGCACCTGTCCCGCACCGGTATTGAAATCGAGAGCAAGCTGCACTGGCCCCATGGCGGCACCAGCCTGTATTTCCGCGATCCGGACGGGCATTCTCTCGAAGTCGCGACTCCGGGCCTGTGGCCCAACCGGTAAGACGATGGAACCGCAGATGAACGCAGATCAGGCCGGTCCAAGTCACGGCGGGCGCAGGTCCACTCTCCATGACTTCGCCACTGGTCGCCGTGCGAGCCGTGGACGCTGGGCCTCCGCGTGCCACGACACAGGCGGCAAGGTCGTCGCCGTTTAGCCGCAACTGCATTGTATTAGGCCGAACCCCGATGCGCGGCGTCGTCAGTCTGGTCGCCGTCGCGGTCCTGCTGGTCCTCGCCGCGCTCGCCGCCGTTGCGCCGTGGCTGATACCGGGCCACGACGGCACCCCCATCCGTATCGCTGCCGCGGCCATCTTCGTGGCCAGCTATGCCGCACTGGCGATCGGCAAGGTGCCTGGTCTTTCAATCGACCGCGCGGGTGTCGCCCTGGTGGGCGCCTGCCTGATGGTCGCCTGCGGCGCGATGTCGCTACAGGACGCTTACAAGGCGGTCGACTTCGACACCATCACGCTATTGCTCGGCATGATGATCGTGGTAGCGAACCTCCGCCTCTCCGGTTTCTTCGCACTCGCCAATGCCTGGGTGGCACGGCGTGCCCACCGCCCCGTTGTATTGCTCTCCGCCATCGCCGGCATCTCCGGTCTGTTCTCGGCCTTTCTGGTGAATGACGCGATTTGCCTCGTGCTGGCACCGTTGGTGGTGGAATTGGCGGTGGGACTGCGGCGCAACCCACTGCCCTATCTGCTGGCGGTGGCGATGGCATCCAACGTCGGCTCCACGGCCACCATCACCGGCAATCCGCAGAACATCATGATCGGCAGCTTCTCGCATATACCCTATGCCGCCTTCGCCGCGTCACTCGCACCCGTCGCGGCGGCGGGACTGCTGCTGACCATCACTTTGCTCGTATTGCTTCACCGCAATGAATTCCGCGGCACCGAACGTTTGCAGCCGCAGGCCCGGCGCGTGCGCGTCAACCGCGTCCTGCTGCTGCGCGCGCTCGGCGCCACTGTCGTGCTGGTGGCCCTGTTCTTTGCCGGCCAGCCACCCGCGAAGGCCGCAATCATCATCGGCGCCTTGTTGCTGCTGACCCGGCGTGTGCGCAGCACGCGAGTCTATGCGGAAATCGATTGGTCCCTGCTGCTGATGTTCACCGGTTTGTTCATCATCGTCGCGGGCGCGGAGCATACGCTGCTGACGCCGAGCGTCGTGCAGGACGTGAGCAACCTGCACCTGAACAACCTGCCAATGCTCAGTGTGGTCACCGCGACGCTGTCCAACCTGGTCAGCAACGTGCCGGCAGTGCTGATGCTGAAACCGTTCATCGGCTCGCTGCCCAACCAGGCGACCGCGTGGAAGGCGGTGGCTATGGCCTCCACGCTGGCAGGCAACTTCACCATTCTGGGTTCCGTCGCCAACCTGATCGTGGTGGAGCAGGCGGCACGACGCGGTGTAGCGATCAGCTTCTGGGACTATTTCCGCGTCGGCGCGCCGTTGACGGTGCTGACAATCCTGCTGGGCACGCTATGGCTGATGCGCTGAACCGGAGCCGTGTCAGCTTCCGATGTTGACCACCAGCACGCGGCGGTTGCGCGCCTCCGGCGTCTGCGGCGGCGTTGCCACCAGCAACCCGTTCTCACCCATGCCGATCGCCCGCAGGCGGCTCGGGTCGATGCCGTATTTGCTGGTCAGATAGCTCACCACCGCCTCGGCCCGGCGCTCGGACAGCGTCTTGTTCAAGCCGGCGCTGCCGACCGTGTCGGTATGGCCCTCGACGCGGAAATGGTAGGCTGCGAGTGTCGGGCTGGCCAATGCCTGCCCTAGCTGGTCCAGCGACTGCATTGCCGTCGGCGTCAAGTCCGCAGATCCGGTGGCGAACTCGACGTTGAGACTGACCGACGGCCCGGCGGCGGTCGCGGCAGCGGCGGCCCCACTGTGGCCGCTGGGCGCATTGCCGATGCGGATGCCGCGCGTGGCGTTGCCCATGTTATCGGTCGGGGTCAGCGACTTCACGATCTGGTCTGCATTGGGCGTGTTTTGGGCATGGGCCGGGGCAAAGGCACCGGCAGCAAACAACACCGCCGCAATGGCAAGGCTAGTGCGAACGAGCATGGTGACGTCTCCTGGACCACTCTTGTATCAGCTATAGCACGAGTTTCGTCGGCGGACATGCCTTCTCGCTGATCCCGCCATCATGAATATTACCGACGTGTTTTCTCCGATTCAGGGCGACCCTTCCTCCATCTTCGCCGAAGGTTAGTGCCGCTCCGCAGCGTCCAACGCCGCTAGGAGGAACGCACGAGCGCGGCCCCGTCGGGCACGCTGGAGTGGGCGGTGGCCCCCGGTCTTGCTGGACCGTGAGCGTAGTCCCGCGATCAATTCCATTGTTGATAAGTTCCGGCTTCGTGAAATCCCTCCGTCGTCTCGCCGGCGCTTTGTGAGACCCTGCGATGCGGCCTCAGGCACATGCCTACCCAGCATGATGTACCGCCGCCGGAGAACTCACCGGTCCCCCTTCTTCCGCTCTTCCGCCTCCAGCTTCCGCACCTTGTTCACCGGAAGCTGGTAAATTTGCGCGAACCGGAACACGGTGTCGTCCTCCTGGTTCCAGCAGACATAGCCGCGGCAATCCTTCGGCCGCGCCTCATAAACGCCGCACAGCCGGTTGGATTTCAGGAACTGGCAGGTGTCATAGCCGGACTTGATGCGCTTCTCGCCCTTGCGGGTCTTCTCCACGATGTGCTTCGCCTCGAACTGCGGCACCGTCAGGCCGAGGTGTTTCGCCAGCCGCCTGATATCGGCGCGGCTGACAGTGACATAGCCGGCCATCCGGCAGCAGAAGCTGGGGCATTTCAGGCAATCAAGCTGGTTGGGATCAGAATCCATCCCGCCATGATCGGCGGGTCAGTCTTGCGGTGCAAGCGATTCGGGGCGGCAGCGGATGAAGTTCATCGGCCGCATGGTAAGCACCGGCTCGCCGGCCTCGTTCAGCAGCTCGACAAAGCTGCGGATCAGGCCGCGGTCAGGACGGGAACGGGAGCGGCGCGCCTCCACGATGGTGCCGCGTGCGTGCAGCACCTCGTTCGGCCGCACCGGCAACAGCCAGCGCAATTCGTCGATGCCGGGCGAGACCAGGCCGCCATGCGGCAGGAAGTTGTGCACGATCAGGGGCATCAGCGCGGCGACGGTGTGCCAGCCGCTGGCGATCAGGCCGCCGAACGGCCCCTCGGCGGCCCACGCCGGATCGGTGTGCATCGTCTGTGGGTCATAGCGCCGAGCGAACCCAAGGATTTCGTCCTCCGACAGCGAGACGCTGCCGAGGTCGAATACCGCGCCAACGGGATAATCCTCGAAATGGCGGTCCGCGGCAGGGGGCAAAGTGTGGCTCATGCACGTCAGTCTGCCACTGGCGGCTGCGGGACCAAAATGCATCGCACCTCGGCGCACCAGCCGCGACAGCCATGCGTCAACGCGAGCGTGGGCACTAACCGCCGATCGGCCGCTCCACTGCCCGATTCAACGCCGCCTCGATGTCCCCTTCCCATTCTTCCGGCGGCAACTCGTGAGCGAGTTCGATCTCGTTGCCGTCGGGATCCGTCAGATGGATGCTGAGCGTGACGCCACGCTCGATGCGACCATGGAGCTTCACCCCCTGGTCCAGCAGAAAATGGATCTGCTTCTGCCAGGCCTCGTGGGTCGGATAGGCAATCGCCACGTGGTTGAGCGCCTGCGGATGTGTCGGGCGCTCGGCTGGCAGGGCAGGGTGCTCCACCAGCGCAATGTCATGGTGGCGCAGCTTGCCGCCCACCTCGCCGCTGTAGAAGCGCATGTGCGGCCGCGGCCGCCCGTCAGATCGGGCGCGTCGCTGCGTGCCGACGTGCCTGAATCCCAGGCACTCGGTCCAGAACCAATGTGCGGCCTCGATGTTTCGCACGTTGAGCACGACATGGTTCAGGCCGATCGGCGTCTGCGATATACTTGTTGTTCCTGCATGGGCAATCATGGGTTCCTCCATTTGAACAGTGGCTCGAGAACAGTGAGCGGCTTGTGCCGCTGAAGTATGCCGCGCGTTCCACATGCCGCCGCAGCATCAGGCGCGTTCCACAGTGGTGGCGGCAGTATCGATCGCCGCCGCGACGGCATTGACTTGCTCGTCGCTCAGCGGGCCGCGCCCGAGGCGCAGGCGCAGGGCAAGCCGCAGGTTTTCCATCGCGCGCAGAATTTGCGGCGCAGGGCCGCCGCCATACACGCGGCTCGCCTCCTGCATGCGGGCGAGCAAGGCCTCCAGCGTCGAACGGTGCGCATCGAGATATGCTTTGCCCTCGGCCGTGATCGCATGCAGCTTCTTGGCGCCGTCGCCCGCCTCCACGGTGACATGCCCGAGTTCTTCGAGATGCGTCAGGGTCGGGTAGATGACGCCGGGACTCGGGCTGTAAGCACCCCCGACCTGGTCCTCGATCGCCTTGATGATTTCGTAGCCGTGCCGGGGCTTCTCGCCGATCAGGTGCAGGATGATCAGGCGCAGGTCGCCGTGAGCGAAGAACCGGCCGAGCCGTCCGCCGCGTCCGTGGCGTTCATGGCTGCTGTGGCCGAACAGGGGATCGTCGTGACGATACTCGCGGCGGGCAAAGCGCCAGCCATGGCCATGGCGGGAAAGTCGATGAAACATGAGACCTCCGAGTGAGTTTCGATATGACGAAAAATAAGATATATCTAAGTCCGACCACGCGCAAGGGGCTCCGGCAAAAAAATTTGGCAGGGCTGCGGCGTGACATTCGATGGGGCCGACATTGCCGGGCGGGCCAGGGCGCCGCACTCTCGGCCGGTCGGCCAGGGAGGAACGCACCATGCTGACCTTGTATTTTTCCCCAGGCGCCAGCTCGATGGCGCCGCATATCGCGCTACACGAACTCGGCGTGCCGTTCGACACGGTGTTGGTATCGCTGCGCAAGCATGAGAACCGCGTGCCGGCCTATCTGGCGCTGAACCCCGAAGGCAAGGTGCCGACGCTGCTGATCGATGGCCGTCCGCTTACCGAAGTTGCTGCCATCCTGTTCTATCTGGCGCGGCGTTTCCCGGAAGCAGGATTACTGCCGGCCGGCGATCTCGAGGCCGAGGCGCACGTCGTCTCCTGGATGTCCTTCATCGCGTCCACGATCCATCCGGCGCGACGGCAAGGCATGCAGCGCTGGCACGAGGTATTCGGCATCGCCGAGCTACGCCTCGGCGCGCGCGACTGGGCGCTGGACCGATACTCCATCGCCGACATCCATCTCTTCCGGTTGTTCTGGCGGTATTTCAATGCGGTGCATCCAGCGCCCGGGACGTTTCCCAATCTCGAAGCGCATTACCAGCGCATGATGGCGCGTCCGGCGGTGCAGCGGACCTGTGCTGCGGAGGCGGCGATCGGCTACGACCTGCCGGTGTGACCGCCTGCGGGGAGCGTCACGTCACAAAAGGGTGAGTGCGCCCTTCCTACTCCGCAGCGCGCCGTTCCTCGGCGCGGAACCGCGTGCGCAACGTCTCCCATTCGCGCGCGCCGACGCGGTTGAACCCGTCGCGCACGGTCATATCGACGGGCGGCGTCGGATGGCGGTGGGTCGCCTTCAATTGCTCCAGCATCGAATCGCAGGCGCCGATGACCGCCTTCAGCAGCAGCCCCGGCACGATTGCGAGTTTGTAGCCCAGCGCCTGCGCCTCGCGCAGGTCCAGTTCCGGCGTTTTGCCCCCGCGCACCACGTTCAGCAGGCACGGGCCGCGAACCAGCCTCGGCACCGCGGCGACCTCGTCCATCGTCTGCGGGGCTTCGACAAAAACCATGTCGGCACCCGCCACCAGTGCCGCGTTGGCGCGGGCGATCGCTTCATCCATTCCCGCGACGGCACGCGCGTCGGTGCGCGCGATCACCAGGAAATCCGGATTGCGGCGGGCGAAGGCGGCGGCGCGGATCTTCGCCAGCCAGTCCTCGCGCGGCACGATCTCCTTGTCGTCGAGGTGCCCGCAGCGCTTGGGCGAGACCTGGTCCTCGATATGGATGCCGGCGACGCCGGCGCGTTCGAAATCCTGCACCGTGCGGACCACATTGAGCTCGTTGCCGTATCCGGTATCCGCATCGGCCACCAGCGGAATGTCGATCGCGCGGGTCATGCGCGCGGCGTTCGCGACCATTTCGGAGCCGCTCAGCAAGCCGAAATCGGGATAGCCGTGGGACACCGAGGTTCCGGCACCGGTCATGTACACCGCCGGGAAGCCCGCCTGCGCCACCAGCATCGCGGTGAGCGGGTCATACGCGCCGGGTGCGATCACCATGCCATGCTCGCTCAGCAACGCACGCAAAGTCGCTGCCTGGGTCATGACCATGTCCTCCCGAGTTCGGCGCCCGATGGTAGAAGGCCAGCGCGCGGAAGCCAACGCCGCTCCCGCGCGCCCACCGGATCCTGCGCCGCTACTCGATGGGCACCCGCGCGGCGATCATGTGGAAGCTGTCACCGCGCTGCTTCACGCGCGTATTGGCCATCGCCAGCACCACCGCGCCGAGTGCCAGCACGATGGCGCCCTGAAATAGCGGCTGCAGCCACAATGGCGTCTTCGGCACCACCGCGAGCGACAGCATCAGCGGCACCGCCAGAATGATCGAAACGATCGCCGCCGGCACCACCAGCTTGCGCCGCATGATCGCCCGCGCCCACTCGGTGTCACGCGCCGGCGGATGCCGCCGCAGGTTCAGCGCGCCGATCGCCAGGGCAAGCCAGACCGCAAGCACGCAGAGCGAGCGCACGGCAACACCCATCGCCCAGCCGGCAAACACCGACTGGATCAGGAACAGCGAGCCGAGGACGGCGACCAGCACCAGGGCGGCAAGCGGTACCTTGCGGCTCGAAACCTCGGCGAAGATCGGCGGCAACAGATGATCCTGCGCCTGGGCAAAGCAGAAGCGCGACGACACCATCATGGCGGGTGCCAGTGTCTTGCCGACAATCAACGCCACCGCGAGATTCAGCACCACCGTCAGCCAACGTGGCGCCACCAACCCGATCAAACCCGGTGCGGTTGCGTAACTGCTCCTGCCGGCCTTGATCAGCCCGGCCACCGCCCACCACGGCGCGGCATGGAACAACGCCATGGCCACCACGGAGAACAGTACCAGCGCCACCGCCCAGCCATAATAGATGCCGCGGGGCACACGCTTCTCGGCGTCGGCCGTTTCCCCACCCAGCGCGGGGCCAGCGCCGAGCCCGGCATAGGCGAAGACAAACAACGCACACACCGAGACGAAATCGACCAGGCTGTTGGCCGGCGGCGTGGCGGGCGGCGCCAGCGTGGCCGGCGTCACCGCCTTGGCCGCCGCGACGAACTGGTCCGGCGTGGTGGCGAAGCCGTACGCCGTGATCGTCAGCGCCACCGCGACGATGACGAACAACAGCACGGTCACGAACCGTCCGTAGTGCTGTGCGCCGGCGGCGTTCACCGCGAAGGTGATCCAGATGCCGGCCAGGCCGCAGATCAGGTGCCCGGTCGTCGTCAGCAGCGCCTGTCCCAAAGCGTGGTTGATCGGCAGCAGCGCCTGGCCGAGAAACGTGCCGAAGGCAAAGCCGAGCACGCCCATGCTGGCGGGCCCCGTCACCCAATAGAGGAAGGTGATCAGGAAGCCGGCCGGCATGCCCAGGCTGCGCGCGATCCACACGTGTTTCGACCCGGCACGCGGCATCACACTGGAGAATACCGCGAACAAGTACGCCTTCGGCAGCATGGCGATGCCGGTGACGAACATGGCCAGCGGCACGAGGTTGTGCACAGCGGGGTACACCGACAGGCTCTGTACCGAGACGAAATTGATGCCCGCGCCGTATTCCGCCGCGACGGCGGACGCCGTGATCGCCAACACGCCGAGCGTCTTGGCGAGTTTGTAGCCCGACGCTTCGGCCTGGCTCATCGTGCCCTCCCTGAGGATTTTGATCTGGAGCCGCATTCTATCCGGTGGACATGCGAGTCAGGCAAGTCTCGCCACGGGACAGGTTCGCCGGATCGCGGGCCGTGTCGCCTTGCCGCCTCATGGGGCCGGTTCTAGCGTTGCGGCAGCACGCGGGTGGAGGGTGAACGTGACGGCCGTCATTCCGATCATCGATGTGGCTGACATGCTGGCGGGGCGGCCGGGCGCGCTCGCGACGACGGCGCAGCAGGTGCACGATGCTCTGACCCAGGTCGGCTTCTTCGTCATCACCGGCCACGACGTCCCACGCACGCTGACCGATCGCACCTTCACCGAAGCCGAGCGGTTCCACGCCTTGCCGATGCCGCGCAAGCTCTTGCTGCGGATGAACGAGCATAACAACGGCTACATGGCGATGGGCCGCTATGCGGTGTGGACGTCCGATGTCAACCAGAACGACAAGCCGGACCTGAACGAGGCGTTCTTCATCAAGCGCGAACGTGGTTCGGACGACCCCTTGTTCCGCTCCGGCCGTCGCTTCGTCGGCCCCAATGTCTGGCCGGACGAAGCGGCGCTGCCTGGGTTCCGTGCGCACGTGCTGGAATACATCGACACGATGGACGGCTTTGCGCGCCGATTCCTCCCCGCGCTGGCCGTGGCGCTGGACCTGCCGCCCGGGTTTTTCGACGCTGCTTTCACCGACAGTCATTTCTCGTTTCGCCTGTCGCATTATCCGCCGGTGGCGGCCGAGGCCAACCAGTTCGGCATCGCCCCGCACACCGACGCGAATTTCATGACCTTCCTGGCGCAGACCGAAGTGCCCGGCTTGCAGGTGCGCATGCCCTCCGGCGACTGGCTGGACGTGCCCTATCGGCCAGGCTCGTTCGCGGTGAACGCGGGTGACATGATGCAGCGCTGGACCAACGGGCGCTTCCTCTCCACGCCGCACCGCGCGCTGCCGCCGGTGGGCCGGCATCGCTACGCCATTCCGTTCTTTCTCGGCCCGCGCTTCGACCAGGAGATCGCGTGCCTGCCCACCTGCACCGGACCCGCCAATCCGCCGCGCTGGCCGCCAATCACCTATGCCGAGTGGCTGGCCAGTTGGTACGATGCCAACTATGACCCCAAGCGGCAGCAGGACGTGGCCGCGTAGTGGATGCCGCCCTCATGTCATTGCGAGGACCGCGAGCGAAGCGTGGCGGCCCGAAGCAACCTCGGTCGGGTGCAAGCTTTGTCCGCCCGTGCCATGACCAAGATTGCCCCGGCCGCCACGCTTCGCTCGCGGTCCTCGTAATGACACGTGACGCCCGCCACACAATGACGGAGGAACTCAATGTCCGACTTTCCCAATTTTGTGCAGATCAACGAGGAAGGCCCGCGCGAGGGCTTCCAGTTCGAAAAAGGCCCCATATCAACGGCGCGCAAGGTGGAACTGATCGACGCCCTCTCGCAAACCGGCGTCAATCACATCCAGGTCGCGTCCTTCGTCAATCCGAACCGCGTGCCCGGCTGGGCTGACGCCGACGAGGTGGTGGAGCAGTACAACCGCAAGCCCGGCATCCACTACACGGCGCTATGGCTGAACACCAAGGGCCTGCAACGGGCGCTGTCGCACGGCAATCGGCTGGACATCGACGGCTCGTTCTCGCTCACCGCGTCGGAGAAGTTCCTCGCCCGCAATCAGCAGTCCTCGCTGGCAGACAACGTCGCCCGCGCCCACGAGACGTTGCGGCTCTATAAGCAGCATGGCATGCCGCTGAAGCGCGCCGGCATCATGGCGGCGTTCGGCTGCAATTTCGAAGGCGAGATCCCGCACCAGCGCGTGCTCGACATGATCCAGCAGATTCTCGACATCTGCGAGGAGCATGGCATGCGCCCGGAAGTCTTTTCCCTCGCCGACACCATGGCCTGGGCGACGCCGCAGTCGATCCGCGCGCTGGTCGGCAAGGTGCGCAACCGCTGGCCCGACATGACGCTGTCGCTGCATCTGCACGACACGCGTGGCATGGGAATCGCCAACGCCTATGCCGGGTTGGAGATGGGCGTGGCGATCTACGATTCCACCGTCGCCGGCCTGGGCGGTTGCCCGTTCGCCGCGCACAAGGGCGCCGCCGGCAATGTTTGCACCGAGGACCTGGTGTTCATGCTGGACGAAATGGGCATTGCCACCGGCATTGACCTCGACAAGATGATCGCGGTGGCACAACTCGCCGAGGACATCGTCGGGCACCCTCTGCCCGGCTCGGTGAAGATGGGCGGCAGCCTGCACGCGCTGCGGGCGCAGATGCACTGAAGCGTCTGTCGCGCTCAGGCGCACTGGCGCGATCTGCGCGCGCGGGTGCACGGACGCAGCCGGCGGGCGCTGATGCACTGGTGCGGCACCGGGTCTTGCGTGCCACAGCGAGACCCGCCACATTTCCGTAATGGATCAGCCGTCCAACGTGAGTACCCTGCGCGACGACACGCTCTGGGCGGTCGTCGCGTCCGTCGGCCGCACCACCCGCATCGCCGAGATCTTCTCCAACCGCCTCGCAGCGCTCGCTGACCAGGCGTGGCGCGAGCAACAGGTGCGGGCCTACGCAACGTTTCTGCGCAGCTCGCGACAGCCGCCGCCGCGCTACACGGTGCGCCCAATCCGCCGAGCCGATCTGCCCCGTTCCTGGCGTCCGCTGCCGGCGCTGGGCTTCCTGCACGGCCAGCTCATCTGATCCGCCGGCGCTCTTGCGCCTGGGGACGGCGGCCGCTTGACATTGTAATGCTCACCTCTAGCATAATCTCCTGAAATGCTCATATAGAGCATATTAGCCAGGAGGGACCAGCGATGTCCGCCACCGCCCTGCTCGACCGTACCGCCCCTCTCTATCAGCGTGTGCGCCGCGTCATCCCGCCGATGGAGTGGCCCGTCTTCGCCGATGACGTGGAGGCGATCCTGGAACTGAAGCGGCGGCGCAACGCCGTGATCCTGGCGCACAACTACATGACGCCGGAAATCTTCCATTGCGTCGCCGACATCACCGGCGACAGCCTCGCCTTGGCGCGCGAGGCGATGAAGGTCGATGCCGACGTCATCGTGCTCGCCGGCGTGCATTTCATGGCCGAGACGGCGAAACTGCTGAACCCCGCCAAGACGGTGCTGATTCCCGACACCCGCGCCGGTTGCTCCCTGGCATCGTCCATCACCGCCGCCGACGTCCGGCTGATGCGGCAGAATCATCCCGGCGTGCCCGTCGTGACGTATGTGAATTCGTCGGCCGATGTGAAGGCCGAGTCCGACATTTGTTGCACCTCCGCCAACGCACGGAAGATCGTTGAATCGCTTGGCACCGACAGCGTGATCATGCTGCCGGACGAATACCTGGCGAACAACGTGGCGGCGCAGACACGGGTAAAAATCATCGCCTGGGCCGGTCATTGCGAGGTGCACGAGCGCTTCACCGGCGCCCAAGTGCGCGCGTTGCGTCGCGACTATCCGGGGGTCACGATTCTGGCACACCCGGAGTGTCCGCCGGAGGTGATCGCCGAGGCCGACTACACGGGATCCACGGCCGATATGTCAGGGTTCGTGGCAAAGCAGCATCCGGCGCGGGTGGTATTGCTGACCGAATGCTCCATGGCCGACAACGTGTCGGTGCATCATCCCGAGGTGGACTTCGTCCGCCCCTGCAATCTGTGCCCGCACATGAAGCGCATCACGCTGAGCAATATCCGCACGGCACTGGAAGAGATGCGGTACGAAGTGACGGTCGACCCTACCGTTGCCGCCCGGGCGCGGCGGCCGATCGAACGGATGTTGGCGGCGTAGCGCGCGCGACCCCAGCGCCCTCGGATCTTCCCGCCCTTGACGTGGCGGTCAGACCTCCCGCCATTGATCTGACGGGAGGTCTCGACACCAGCCGGCGCCGCGTACCGTCGGCAAAGCCGACGCTTCACACCGTCTGTAAGATAGCGTCCTTCTCCATCTCCGGCGTCATCTCCTGCCGCCAGTCGGCTTCGCGCGCCAGCACGGCCTCGTGCGCGCGCAGCGGATAGTAGCTGGTGTCCACGCCCGCAGGCGAACCGCCGGTCTCCACCGCCTTCACCGCCTCGCGCAGCAGCTTGCGTGCCTGGATGATCGCCTTGTCGGCCGGACCCAGATGCTCCTTCGAGCGGTCGCAGATGCGGCCCATGCTCTCCTGGATCGCGCGATCCTGTACGTTGATGCCGTCGATGCCCGTGTAGTTCTCTTCCTTCTGCACCAGCCGATCGAGCAAGTAGTCGTTCGCGCGGTTGGCTTTCGAGCGGAACGTCACCGGATCGACATGCATCGGGCCGTTGCCCAGGCCGCGTTCCAGCCGGTCTTCGTCGGTCAGAGCGCCGTCGGGACAGTAGCCCCAGTTGTAGACCGCGGTAGTCTCGTCATCCATCGGCACCCAGATATGGCCGGCGTCCAGCGGCAGGCCGCTCTCGGAGACCGAGGGGCGGATCTGGTGGAACGGCATAATGAACTGGTAGGTACGGATGTGCATCTCGCTCTCGCCCAGCGGGCGGATGCCGGCGTACTGAAAGCCGTAGCCGGTGATGTCCACCACCAGCTTCGGCGCCTTGCCGCGCACGAACGGATTGGATGGCTTGATGCCGCCGCGCTTTGAGGTGTCCGTCAGCAGCCGGTGCATGATGGGGGCGTGTGAGGTGTCGATGCCGCCTTCCAGTCCCTGCAGCCAGTTGCATTCCTGGATCACCTTGGTGACGTGGCGGTGGCTTGCCGGCACCTGCGTCCAGGCGAATTTCGGCAGCGGCGGCATATGCTCCACCGGCCCCAGATACGCCCAGATGATGCCACCCAGCTCGCAGGTTGGATACGCGGTCAGCCGCACCTTGTGCTTGAAGTCGTACTCCTCGGGCTCGTTCATCATGTCGATGCAGGCGCCGGAGACGTCGAACTTCCAGCCATGATAGACGCAGCGCAGGCCACATTCCTCGTTGCGGCCGAAATACAGCGAGGCGCGGCGATGCGGACAGTACTCGTCCAGCAAGCCGATCGCACCGGTACTGTCGCGGAATGCGACCAGGTCCTCGCCGAGCAAGCGGACGCGGGCGGGGGGACAATCGGGTTCGGGGATTTCCCTCGAGAGCAGGGCCGGAATCCAATAGCGCCGCATGGTGTTGCCCATCGGCGTGCCCGGGCCAATCCGGGTAACGAGCTCGTTCTCCTCGCGTGACAGCATGGCGGACTCCTCGTGATGGCCATTGCATTTATCCCGGGGATGGCGGCCGCGCTGCCCCGGCTGAGCCGGAGCGTAGAGCAAGTCGGGGGCGGGTGGAAACAGGGGCGGCCACGGCAATACGGCAGATTGTCAAGGGACTGTCGGTCGACCCTGTTGTCCTGCGGCTCGTCGGGCTGCTTTACAGGTCTGGTCTGGCATTTGTCGCAGGTGACCGAGAACCGGCAGCTTCGTTGGCCGGGTTCTCCTGGCATGCGACTTGCTCCACCGCAGCACCATGGATCGGACTTGCCGCCATTGCGCCGCCATGCTGCGGACATCGCGCTGTCAGCATGGGGGTGATAGCTTGCCGACTCGCATGTCGAAGCCGCTGACCCTGACCCGTCTGCGCCGGATGGCGATCGCCGCGTCCTTCCGCGCGCCGGCGCCGCTCCCCGTGGTGATCCGAACGATGGGCTTCGTCCAGGCGGACCCGATCCGGGTGCCGGCGCGCGCGCAGGATCTGATTCTGCACCACCGTGTATCGGACTATCGTGCCGGCGATCTTGAGCAACGGTTTGCATTGCTCGACGTGGAAGAGGACTTCTTCTACGCCTATGGGATCGTGCCGCGCGACACCTGGCGGCTGCTGCATCCGCGTCACGACGAGCAAAGCGAGGACGGCCGCCATACGCCCAGCGGTCTGGCGGCGGACGTGCTGGCTTTCGTGCGCGAGCGTGGCATGACGCATCCGCGCGATCTCGCGGAGCAATTCGGCCGCGAGCGCGCATTGAACGGCTGGGGAAGCTGGTCCGCGGCGACCACTCGTGCACTACAAAGTTTGCACTACTACGGGTTGCTCCGTGTGGCACAGCGGCGCGACGGCATCCGCGTCTATGCGCCGGCACCGCCGCACGACGAGCCGTTGTCGCGCGAGGAGCGCATCCGCCGCATCGTGCTGCTGGTGGTTCGCATTCTGGCGCCGCTGCCGGAACGCAGCCTGCGCCCGACCTGTACCTTGCTGGCGCGTGGCGTGCCGGATCTGGGCGACCCGGTCGAGGCAGTGAGCGCATTGCTCGCGTCCGGCGAACTGGAAAGCGGCGATGCCGAAGGCGAACGCTATCTCTGGCCCGCCGGGCTTGCCGCACGCGAACCGCCGCGCGTCGTGCGCTTGCTCGCGCCGTTCGATCCGCTGGTATGGGATCGCCGTCGCTTCGCGATGTTATGGGATTGGGAATATCGGTTCGAAGCATATACGCCTGCGGCGGAACGTCGGCTCGGGTATTACGCAATGCCGCTGCTGTGGGGCGAGCAAGTGATCGGCTGGGCAAATGCAGCGATGGCCGCAGCAGGGTTGCAGGTGACAACGGGATTTATCGGCGCCGTACCGAAAGGGCAGGAATTCCGCCGCGCGCTCGATGCCGAGATTCAGTCTCTTAGCGCGTTTCTGCAGCGGCGCACCGGGCAGGCGAGGGGTATGCGAATGGAACCACAGATGCATACCGACGCACACGGATAAATGGCCCGGGCGCTGTTATCCAAACCAGGTTCCGTGGACAGCCCCCAGCGGCTGATTCGCTCGCGGGTTGCCGGTTCCTTTGCTCCCTCAGGTTTAGCAGGGGCGTGCAACAGAAGGTTAAAAACGCAGATTACGCGGATCAAGGAGCAGATGGTAATTTCTCAATCTGCGCCTTGATCTACGACATCCGCGTGATCTACGGTTCAAGCCGGCACAGTCAGCCCAATAAGTGTCTGCGCCGCCGGCTCGGTGCGCTCCAAATGCCGGCACGCATCGATCAGCGCCGCAAACTGCGCCTCCGGAATCCCCACGCCCGGCGCCACCGGTTGAATCCGCCGCGCCTGCTCTTCGAAATCCCAGATGAACTCGCGGCCGGTGCCTTCACGCGTGTAGTGACGACCGTCCTTGGTGAATACCGTGATGCGCGGGCCGAACAGGGTACGGCGGACCATCGGGATCAGCGTGACGCGGTGCATCAGGTCGAGCACTTCCGGCGGATCGCTCTCGCCCGGCCCTGGCTGCGCGCCGCGCAACAGCGGATAGCCGCGCGTGACCGCGCCGTAGGCGGTGAAATACTGCGTGCTGCCGACCCGCGGCTTGCCGTCGCTGCCGGGAACCGGGAAGGCGGGACTGGGGTATTCGGTCTCGAACCAGTTCACCACCGCTTCGATGCGGTCGATATCGGCATAGGTGAGGTTATGAGCCTCGCACAGCTTTGCGGTCACGTCGACATGCGCGATGTTGTAGCCGGCAGTGGAATAGATCCGGTACAGCGTCTCGAGGAACATCCAGTCGCGGCCCAGGCCTTCGGTGATCTTGCTCAGGTCGGCGCTGGTGCGGCCGGTGAAACTGTAGCTCAGCCGGCCGAGATTGTTGCCGGTATAGGCGTGATAGAATCCGGCCTCGCCTTCCAGCGTGGTTTCGCCACCCGGCGTGCCATGCCGCGCCATCGCCACCGCCAGCAGGGCATTGCGCACCGCGGCGCCTTCGCGCAGCGAACGCCCGCCGCTGCGGATGCCCTCCAAATTGCCCGACGCCAGATTGACGCATTGCGCGATGGCGCCGTGGATTTGCTCGGTGTTCAGCCCATGCAGCTTCGCCGCCACCACCGCGGCGCCGAAAATGCCGAACACCGGCCCGGCGTGGAAACCGCGTGCCATCACCGACGGTATGAACTCGGCGGCCATGCGTTCCATCACCTCGTATCCCGCGGCGATCGCGGTGAGGAATTGCCGTCCCGATGCGCCGGTCGCCTCCGCCGCTACCAGCGCCGCTGGCAGGATCGCCGTGCCGGGATGCGTCAGCATGCGGAACGTGTCCCATTTGCCGCCGGCGAGGATCATTTCCGCATTCACAAAGGCCGCGCCTGCCCTGGTCAGCTTGCTGCCATGGCACAGCACGGAGGCAACGCCACCACCACCGGCTTCCTCCTCCCGCATCAGGGCCAGCGCCTGCTTGCTTGCCGGCATGTCGCGCGCGAGCAACGCGGAGGTCAGCGCCTGCAACGTGACCCCCTTGGCGCGGTCGATCACTGCGGCGGGCAGCGCGTCAAATGTCAGATCGCTGACGAAGGTGGCAAAGGTGCGGCTCAGAGACATGGCACGTTTCCAGTGTTGGCCATTGCAGCAGGGACGCTAGCAGGGGTTCACGCCAAACGGGAATTCGCTGTCGCACCGCTTGGACAAACAGCGAACATGCCACGCGCCCTGGGCGGCGGCGTCGCGTCCGCGCGTTCAATCCAATGCGCGCCGCGCCATACAGCCAATCGTCTCGCCCGGTTGCCCCCCTGCCTGCGCTCCTATAGGTTCCGCGCCCGCTTTGTCGGGAAACCACCCTCATGTCTCTCACCGCCGAACGACTCGACCGTATCCAGCCCAGCCTGACCATCGCCATTGCCACCAAGGCGCGCCACATGATCGCCGAGGGCAAGAACGTGATCAGCCTGTCGCAAGGCGAGCCGGATTTCGACACGCCGCGCAACGTCAAGGACGCTGCCATCCGCGCGATCGAAGCCAACGAGACGCATTATACCGACGTCGCCGGGACGCCCGTACTGCGCAAGGCGGTGGCGCAGAAATTCAAGCGGGACAGCGGACTGGATTACAAGCCGGAGGAGATCATCATCTCCACCGGCGGCAAGCAGGTTATCTTCAATGCCATGCTGGCGACGCTCGACAAGGATGACGAGGTGATCATCCCCAGCCCGTGCTGGGTCAGCTATCCGGACATCGTCAGCCTGGCCGACGGCAAGCCAGTGCTCATCCCGTGTGGCCAGAACCACGGCTTCAAACTGCGTGCCGAGGACCTTGAAGCGGCGATCACCCCGCGCACGAAATGGTTCATGCTGAACAACCCATGCAATCCGACCGGTGCGGCCTACAGCAAGGAGGACCTGCGCCCGATCTGCGACGTACTGCTCCGGCATCCGAACGTCTGGATCTTCACCGACGATATTTATGAAAAGCTGGCCTATGACGGCTTCAGGCCGGCGACGATCCTGGAAGTCGAACCGCGCCTGCGCGACCGGACACTGACGATGAACGGTTGCTCCAAGGCCTATGCGATGACCGGCTGGCGCATCGGTTTCGCCGGCGCACCGGTGGCGCTGATCAAGGCAATGGACAAGCTGCAGAGCCAGTCAACGTCCAATCCGAACTCGATCGCGATGGCGGCGGCGGTCGAAGCGCTGACCGGCCAGCAAGAGTCGATTGAGGAAATGCGCCAGATCTTCGAAGAGCGCCGCAACCTGGTGGTGCGCGAACTGAACAAGGCGCGCGGCCTGAACTGCCACAAGCCGGAGGGGGCGTTCTACGTCTATCCCTCGATCCATGGCTGCATCGGCAAGACCACGCGCTCCGGCAAGCAGATCACCGATGACGAAAGCTTCGTGCTCGCGTTGCTGGAGGAGGAGGGCGTGGCGGCAGTGCATGGCGCGGCGTTCTGCTACCCCGGGCACATCCGCATCGCCTATGCCAACGCCACATCGGAGCTGGAGGACGCCTGCCGCCGCATCCAGCATTTCTGTGAAGGGCTGCGCTGATGTCCGCGACCACCGCGGCGCTCACCGGGCCACGCCTGTCGCAGCGGCTGGGCCGCGTGCAGGTGGCGGCCAGCGTGCAGATGACCATCAAGGCACGCGAACTGCGCGCCGCCGGCAAGAACGTGATCACGCTGACCACCGGCGAGCCCAATTTCGACAGCCCGCCGCATGCCATCGAGGCGGCGCACCAGGCCGCGCTGAAGGGCGACACCAAATACCCGCCGCAGGACGGCACGCCCGCGTTCAAGCGCGCCATCCAGGAAAAATTCAAGCGCGACAGCGGCATCGATTACGCGCTCGATGAGATCTGCGTCGGCAACGGTGGCAAGCAGTGCTTGTTCAACGCTATCATGGCGACGGTCGATCCGAGAGACGAAGTGGTTATTCCGGTGCCGTCCTGGATCGCCTATGCGCAGATGACGCAGCTTGCCGAAGGTACGCCGGTGTTCGTCAACTGTCCGCAGAACAACGGCTTCAAGCCGCGGCCGGAGGATATCGACGCGGCGATCACGCCGAACACCAAGTGGCTGGTGCTCAACAGTCCGAACAATCCAACCGGCGCGGTGCTGGGCGCCGAAGAGATGACGGCGCTCGCCGCGGTGATGCGCCGCCATCCGCATGTCTGGATCCTGTGCGACGACATGTATGAGCATTTGATCTTCACCGGGGTGGAGCATGCGACGATGGCGCAGGTGGCGCCCGATCTGAAGGATCGCGTGCTGACGGTGTCGGGCGTATCGAAGACCTACGCGATGACGGGATGGCGCATCGGCTTTGCCGGCGGACCGAAGACGCTGATCCGGGCAATGGTGAACATGCAGGGCCAGGCGACGGCGGGCATCTCCACCGTCGGCATGGCCGCGGCGGTCGCGGCGCTGAACGGTCCGCAGGACGGCGCGCGCGAGCAAAGCGTCGCGTATCAACGCCGCCGCGACATCGCGGTGGAGATGCTGAACGCGGCCAAGGGCATCACCTGCCACAAGCCGGAAGGCGCGTTCTACGTGTTTCCCAATGTCGCAGGCTGCCTGGGACACATGACGCAGGGCGGCAAGCTACTGCGGACCGATGAGGACGTGTGCCTCGCCTTGCTCGAGGAGAAATACGTCGCCACCGTGCACGGCGCCGCCTATCACATGAGCCCTTATCTGCGGGTCAGCACCGCGACCGACGATGCATCGTTGGTCGAAGGCTGCAAGCGCATCCAGGCATTTTGCGACGGGCTGAAGGGATAGCCACCGCGTCATGGGGCGGGGGTTTCCTTTCGCCCCATTGACGAATCGCGCGCGTCCTGTCCCTTCTCCCATCATGGCGGCCGCATCGATCGAGACTCTCGCTCTGCCGTATTGCTCCGCACGCGTCGAATGGCGCCGCAGCGCGCGGGCGCGGCGCGTTAGCCTGCGCATCGATCCCCGCGGCGGCAACGTCGTCGTCACGCTGCCACCGCGCGCCGGCCGCAGCGCCGGCGTGGCACTGCTGACCACGCATGCCGATTGGATTGCCAGCCGTCTTGCCGCGCTGCCGGACCACGTGCCGCTGATCGATGGCGCGACGGTGCCGATCTGCGGCGTGCCGCACCGCATCCGTCACGTGCCGCAGCATCGCGGCGCGGCCTGGATCGTGGGACAGGACTTGTTCGTGACCGGGGCACCGGAGTTCCTCCGCCGCCGCGTCACCGATTTCCTGCGCGCCGAGGCGAAGCGCAAGCTGTCGGCGCTTGCGCTCGCGAAAGCCGCCGCGATCGAGGCGGCGCCGCGCCGCGTCGCGGTGAAGGACACGCAGAGCCGCTGGGGAAGCTGCGCGCCGGATGGGTCGCTCGCCTTCAGTTGGCGGCTGGTGATGGCGCCGGAGTTCGTGCAGGACTACGTGGCCGCGCACGAAGTCGCCCATCTCCGGCACATGAATCACGGCAAACGCTTCTGGGCGCTGGTAGAAACTCTCACACCGCACACCACCGCCGCGGTTCCCTGGCTGCGCCGCGAGGGATCGCGCTTGCTGCGCATCGGCTGACTATCATCGCGGAGCGTCGCGCCTGCCGCGCATCGGCTGACTGTCATCGCGAAGCGTCGCGCCTGCTGCGCATCGCCTGGCTGTCATGCAGATGCCGCTTGGCGCGGGGTATCGCGCGCGCCATGATTCCGTGCGCCATCAGTCCGATTCGCGCCGCATCCGCCCTGACGACCCGCCCCATGGCCGCATGCTGATCACAGTGTTCACCGACGCGTCCTATTGCAGCCGCTCGCGCGTCGGAGCGTATGCCGCCTGGGCCAAGGCCGATGGCCGCACGGTGCGCCACTCCGGCGTGCTGAAGCAGAAGGTGGCCAGTTCGACACTGGCCGAGACCATGGCGCTGGTGAATGGCATCTTTGTCGCGCTCGCCGCCATGCGGCCGCCCGCGGCGTCGAAGATCATCGCCCGGACCGACTGCCTGGCGGCGATCCACGCGCTCACCGGCCTGCTGCGCAAGGCCGCGACCACCAGGCAGCATGAAATCGTGGTCGCGGCGTATCACGAGAAGATCGCCGCCGCCGGGATCACCGTCGAGTTTCGCCACGTGTCCGGCCACAAAGGCACGGTAACGCCGCGCAACGCGGTCAATACGTGGTGCGACGCCGAATGCCGCCGCCTGCTGCGCGGTGCCCGGGCAAGCGCGTCCAAACCGGCCGATCTGGCCGCCGCGGTTTGATCCGGATCAAGGCGCCAGCGGCAAGATCCGCGTAACCTCAGGCGGAATCCGGCGAGCCTGCCCGAACGGAGGCTATGATGAGCGCGACCCATGTGGCTCCGGCACTGGCAAGGCCGAAGCCTGTTCGCAAACCCGCCTGGCACAAAGTCATCGTCCTGCTGCCGTTGCTGGTCGGTGCAGCGATTGCGCTCACGCCGCCGCCCGCCGGCCTGCCGCAGTATGCTTGGTACTATTTCGCCATCTTTGCCACGGTGATCGCCGGACTGGTGGTGGAACCGATCCCTGCCGCCGCCGTTGGCCTCGCCGGCATCGCTGTCACCGCGGCGCTGGGACGCTTCGTGTTGTTCTCACCGGCACAGATTGCCCACCCGGGATTCAACGTGACCGGCGCCGCCATCAACTGGGCGCTGTCGGGCTTCGCCAATTCGACGGTCTGGCTGATCTTCGCCGCGTTCATCTTCTCGCTCGGCTACGAGAAGACTGGCCTTGGCCGCCGCATCTCCCTGCTGCTGGTGGCATGGCTGGGCGGGCATACGCTGTCGCTCGGCTACGCGGTGACACTCGCCGATACCATTCTGGCGCCGTTCACGCCCTCCAACACCGCGCGCAGCGGCGGCACCGTGTTCCCGGTGATCAAGCATCTGCCGGCGATCTACCAATCGCTGCCGAACGACCCGTCGTCGCGACGGATCGGCGGCTACCTGATGTGGACCGCGCTGGCGGCAACCTGCGTGACTAGCTCGATGTTCCTCACCGGCGTGGCGCCGAACCTGCTGGCGCTGGAACTGATCCACAGCACGCTGCACGTCCAGATAACCTGGCTGGGATGGTTCCTGGGATTCCTGCCGGTTGGCGTCATCCTGTTGCTCGCCACGCCGTGGCTGACCTACCAACTGTACCCGCCGGAGGTGAAGGAAAGTCCGGAGGTGCCCGCATGGGCGCGCACGGAACTTCACAAGCTGGGCCCGCTGTCGCGGAAAGAGGTCGTGCTTGCGGGGTTGGTGCTGTGCGCGCTGGCCATGTGGGTGTTTGGCGGCGCCTGGGTGGACGCCACCACCGCTGCATTGCTGGTGGTGGTGGGACTGGTGGTGACCGGCACTGTCACCTGGGACGATCTGTTGGCGAACAAGCCCGCCTGGAACACCCTGGTATGGTTCGGCATGCTGGTGGCCATGGCGAGCGGGCTGGCGCAGGTCGGCATGGTGAAGTGGCTGGCCGGATTGCTCGGCGCACATGTGGCACATCTGCCGATGGCGTGGGCGCTGGTCGCGCTGGTGGCCGCCTTCTTCCTGCTGCACTATCTGTTTGCCAGCCTGACCGCGCATACCACGGCGCTGCTGCCGACCATGCTGGCGGTGGCCGCTGCGGTGCCGGGCATGAATGTCACGGCGGCGGCGCTGGCGCTCAGCATGACCATCGGCATCATGGGCATAATCACTCCGTTCGCCACCGGTCCTGGCCCGATCTACGCCGGCAGCGGCTACCTGCCAGCCAAGGATTTCTGGAAGCTCGGCGCCGTGTTCGGCGCGGTGAGTCTGGTGGTGTTCCTGGCGGTCGGACTGCCGTGGCTGCTGTGGACCACGTGAGGCGCGACCTTGGCCGCTCTGTCCGCCGGGTGGGCCGGCAGACCGACGGCACATCGTTACCGGAAACACGGCTTCGCTCAGTGTGAACGTGCCCGCTGGCTCGCGAGTGCGCGTGTGTCAATTGCTGAACCAGGACGACACACATGATCAAGACCCAGGTCTACTCCGCGAGGAGGAACTCGAGGCGCCGCGCGAGGCCGCCGTGCGCTCGGGACGCAGCATGACAGAGCCGATGCGCGACGCGATTGGCAAATTCGTGCTGAGGCTACAGCCGTCGGGACCGGTGGCGTGTGGGATGGCGAGCCGAAGCACACGTCACTCGAACATGACAGCGTGCACGACAATCCCTGCTGCGACAGGGCGAGGCGGTCTTTGTCGATAGCGGCGCATGGATAGCCCTGGCGCTGTCGCGAGACCAACTGCATGGGGCAGGCACGGGAACAATGGGAGCCGTTACAAGGCGCCGGGATCCTTGAGCAGATGGCTACCCGAAGCAGCCGACTTCGAGTTGTGCAAAGGCACGCGCCCGGTGGCTGACGGCGTGCTTCTCCTCCGGTGCGATCTCGCCGAATGTGCGTGTCTCGCCGTGCGGCACGAACATCGGGTCGTAGCCGAAGCCGCGGTCTCCGCGTGGTGGCCAGACGGCCTCGCCATCGACGCGGCCGACGAACGTTGCCGTCTGCCCATCCGGCCAGGCCACGCACAGCGCGGCGACGAACCAGGCGCGCCGGTCCGCAGCGCCGGCGATCTGCTGATGCACGCGCGCTATGGCGTGGGAAAAATCCTTGTCCGATCCCGCCCAGCGTGCGGAATGCACACCCGGTGCGCCGCCCAGGGCAGCGACGCAGAAGCCGGAATCATCGGCCAGCGCCGGCAGCCTGGCCGCGATCGCCGCCGCCAGCGCCTTGATCCGCGCGTTGCCGACGAAGTCCGGCGCGTCTTCCTCCGGCTCGGGCAGGCCCAGCGCGCCGGCTGACACCGCCTCGATCCCATGCGGGCGCAGCAGATCGGCGATTTCCCGCAGCTTGCCGGGGTTGTGGGTGGCGACGACCAGCTTCGCGCCTCTGCCAAGCACGCGCTGCATCAGGACCCGACGGCGTCGCGCTGGGCCGCGAACAATTCGGTGGTGCCCTTGCGGGCGAGGGCCAGCAGTTCGAGGAACTGCGCTTCCGAGAACGGTGTGCGTTCCGCCGTGCCCTGGACCTCCACCAATCCGCCACTATTGGTCAGCACGAAATTGGCGTCCGCATCGGCGGTGGAGTCCTCCTGGTAATCGAGATCGAGCATTGCCTCGCTTCCGGCGATCCCGCAGGACACCGCCGCCACCTGTCCGACCAGCGGCGATTTCGCGATCACCTTCATGGTTTGCAGATGCCGGCAGGCCAGCGCCAGTGCCACCCAGGCGCCGGTGATCGCGGCGCAACGCGTGCCACCGTCGGCGTTCAGCACGTCACAGTCGAGCGTGATGGTCATCTCCCCCAGCGCCGCGCGGTCCACCACCGCGCGGAGGGCACGTCCGATCAGGCGCTGGATCTCCTGCGTGCGGCCGGATTGCTTGCCGCGAGCGGCCTCTCGATCGCCGCGGGTGTGGGTGGCGCGCGGCAGCATGCCGTATTCCGCCGTCACCCAGCCCTGGCCGGAGTTGCGCAGGAACGGCGGCACCCGGCCTTCCACGCTGGCCGCACACAGCACCTCGGTATTGCCCATGCGGATCAGGCACGAGCCTTCCGCATGGCGGGCAAAACCGGTGGTGAGCGAGACGCTGCGCAAGACGTCGGCGGCGCGGCCGGATGGGCGCATGGAACGGTCCTTCACGATGCCAGGATCACTCACCATAGCCGGGACGGAGGTCGGCGGCCATGCAGGCGACGCTACAGGAGACACCTTGTCAGATTGACGTCTGTCAATGGCCAGCATGAAACGACATCGTAAACTTGATACAAACACCTGATACCAGGATTCGAAGTGCCCGACTCCTCAGTGTGTCTTCGTGGTGCATCTTTATCGACGAAGCGAGTTGAACAAGTCCCACAGCAATCGAGCCAAAGAGCCGAACCAGCGGCGTGCCGTTCAGGCAGGCCACCTTCCAGGCGGCCTGCGCCTGCGCACTCAGTTGGCCGCCATTGCGGTCGGCACACGCGCCCGCAAGAACGCCCGCACTTGCTCGATCGTTTTCGCCTTCAACTCCGGCGGTTCCTTCCACGGGAACGCCGTTACCTGCGCCCGTGGCGCCAACGCCGCCACGTCCATCGAGGCTTCCAACGGATGCGCCGGTATCTCGTCCGGCAACACCAGCATCGGCGTCTGGCAGCTTCGCGCGAAGTCGCGTGACACGCTGTAAAGGAAGTCGGGGCGCACGCGATAGAGGTTGTGCAGGTAAGCCTCGATCGTCGCCATCGTAACGTCCGGCCGGTCCTTCAGGAATTCCGGCGCCCAGACGTCACGGCCGGAGCGGTACATCACATCCGGATCCTGCGGCCAGTGCCCGACCGTTTGGCACAGCACGCCCGCGACCACCCGGTCCGGCGCATGCTCCATCAGCTTCATCGCGAAGCAGCCGCCGATGCAGTAGCCCATGAAGCAGAACTGGCGGATGCCAAGATGGTCCATCAGACCGAGCTGATCGTCGGCGAACGCACCCCAGGGATCATTGACCGGAACCGGTCCTGTCGATTCCCCGCCATTCGCATTGCGCTGGTCCATGGTGATGCAGCGGAAGTCGTTCTTGAACGCCTCCATGGCGTTGAACACCGCGGTCGGCCAGTTGCTGACGCGTGAATTCAAGCCGCCACCAGGAGTGACCAGCAGCGGGAAGCCGCTGCCCGCCTCTTCATAGCGAATGCGTACGTCGCCCTTTTGATAGAATGGCATGCCTTGCTCCTCCAACCTTTGGTGTTTGCCCGACTGTCACGACTATCACCGGCACCGCTGCAACCGCCGGTGCACCGCCCCGACTGGCATTGCGAGGACCGCGAGCGAAGCATGGCGGGACGAAGCAATCTCGGTCGAGCGGCGCACAATCCGTCCGCACTCTGGTCCGAACGAGAGTGCTTCGTGCCGCCACGTTTCTCACGGGTCCATGGCAATGATCCCAATCAACAACGATATCAGGCGGCAATGACATCTGATAGCAACGAGACGCATCGGCAATGGCAACACACTGTCACCACGGTTCGCGCTATGACACCGCGCCGTCGCTGCGGTCCTTGCAAGGACACCAGATCGGCGCGGTGTTCCTGGCAACAAGTGCTATTCCGCGGCGATCTTGTCCTGCGTCCTGGTGTCGAAATCGCTGGCGTCATGCCGCTCGCGCAATTGCTCCGATGGCTCTCCTTGCAGCCGGTTCACCATCCGGCCCCGCCGCACCGCCGGCCGCGCAAAAAGCTGATCCGCCCAGCGCAGCACGTTCTTGTATTCATGCGCCGACAGGAATTCGGCACCGCCGTACTGATTGAACTTCACCAGCCCGCCATACCAGGGCCAGATCGCCATGTCGGCAATCGTGTATTCGCTGCCGGCCACGTATTCACTCTCCGCCAGCCGCTTGTCCAGCACGTCCAGCAGCCGCTTCGTCTCCATGGTGAATCGGTCGATGGCGTACTCGATCTTCACCGGCGCATAGGCGTAGAAATGCCCGAACCCGCCGCCGATATACGGCGTGCTGCCCATCTGCCAGAACAACCACGAGAGGCATTCGGCACGCGCGGCCGGCTCGGTTGGCAGGAAGGCGCCGAACTTCTCGGCGAGGTGGACCAGGATCGCGCCGGTCTCGAACACGCGGCTCGGCTTCGGTCCGCTGCGGTCGACCAGCGCGGGAATCTTGGAATTAGGATTGATCGCGACGAAGCCGCTGCCGAACTGGTCGCCCTCGTTGATGCGGATCAGCCAGGCGTCGTATTCCGCGCCTTTGTGGCCGAGTGCCAGCAGTTCCTCCAGCATCACTGTGACCTTCACGCCATTCGGCGTGCCCAGCGAGTAGAGTTGCAGCGGGTGCTTGCCGACCGGCAACTCCTTGTCATGCGTCGGTCCGGAGACTGGCCGGTTGATATTGGCGAACCGGCCCAGCGCCGGCTTGCTGGTCCAGACCTTGGGTGGCGCGTATTCGGTGGTGCTCGACATGGCTTGGCTCTCCCGCTGTTTGGCGGCGCAGCCTGACGTCACTCCGGCGTCCCGGCAAGCCGCCCCCATGCCGGGCCCCCCCACGCCGCGCCCCCTTGCCGCGCCCCCTTGCCGCGCCCCCATGCCGCGCGGCGCGCCGCGTCGTCCGCGCCGGTGGCCACCAGAGCGTTGCGTGCCGCGCACTGCCCCTCGCGCCGTGCGATGCGCCCCCCATCTACCAAGCATGGACCTTCCAACGGGCCCGCACCTGCAACCTCTGCCCGACGGCGCGTTGATCCGCGCGATCGTGCGGGACGGCGTCACACGCTATGCCGCCGCGCGACATGCGCGGGTTGATGGGTTCGTTGCGCGGAACTTCTCCCTGCCGGGCGCGCTGCGGCTCCACGGCGCAGCGCTCGGCTGGGATATCGCACGCGCGCCCCTGAATCTCGTGATGGCCGGCCCACAGGTGGGATTGCGCCTGGCCGCGCTTGGCGCGCACCGGCTCGGGGCATCGCGCGTCGCCACGGCGCTGCGCCGCCCCCGTCTGATGCAGCAAACCGCGGTGGCGCGCGAAATTGCCTGGCGGCTGCATACCGACCTGCTGGAGCTGCCGTTGCGCGACGGCGCGCGGGTGGCGATGCGCGACGCGCTGGCCGACACGATCCTCGCCGATGCGCGGCTCATCGCGCCGCTGCGGCCAATACTGGCGGTGATCGGTGTCGCGGGGCGTGATCCGGCGCTGCGCTCCCGCCTCGACGCTGCCATCGCCGAGTATGCGGTCACGCGCACCGCCGCCGCCGAGATCACCACCTCCTTGCTCAGTCTCGGTACCGGCGCTGCCACACTGAGCAAGTTGACGCCTGGGGCGATGACGCTGGGGCCGGCGCTGGCGGTGATGCTGGCGCAGCAGGCGGCCGCGGCGTCATTCCCGCTGGGCAGCGGGTTGGGCTCCTTGTGGTATGCGGCTTTTCCGGTGGCACCCTCCGCTGCCTTGCTCGCCGGCCTCACCGGCGGGCTGATGACCGGCGCGGCTGTCGTCGCGGCGTTCGCCGGCATCATCGCCGACCCTGTGCAGCGTCACCTGGGACTGCACCAGCGGCGGCTGCACCGGCTGATCGATGCCATGGAACATCAGTTGCTGGACCCGGACGCTCCGGGCTTCGTGGTGCACGATCACTACGTCGCCCGCCTGCTGGACATGATCGACCTGGTTGCCGCGGCCTATCGCCTTGCGGCCCATTGACGCGGCGGGTTGCGCTTTCACAGTCCGCCGCTCCGACGTGCTGGAGCAATCAGACCTGAAATTGGCTGGTTTCGCGTCGAGCGGCTCATCGCGTGATTGTGTCCCGCATGCAGTAAAGCAAGTCAGTTCACCACGGATTACACACCGTAAGGCACGGATCGTTTCGAAGCGGCCTATGCAACAAGAGTATACCGGAAATATTTCTGTGTAATCTGGTGTAATTTGTGGTGAACCGACTTGCCTGGCCGCACACCACACTC
>DATJNA010000182.1:0-24987 GCA_035508435.1 Acetobacteraceae bacterium
GCCCGCAGCGTCCGTGCGTTGCTCGACCGGTGTTTCTTTGTCGCTGCGCTGCTCGCATTGACACTGTTGGCGGGCGCCGCCACCGGCGCTCATGCCGCTACCGACATCGACTTCTTCTTCCCAGTCCCGGTGCAGGGCAAGCTCGCGGTGGAGATGCAGAAGCTGATCGAGCAATTCGACCAATCCCACCCCGACATCCACGTCACCGCCGTCTATACCGGCAGCTATGACGACACCAACCTGAAGACTCGCGCCGCGATCCAGGCGGGCCATCCTCCCGGCGTGGTGCTGATGAGCGCCAATTTCATCCGCGACTATTACATCCGCCACAACGCGATCCCGCTCGATCGACTGATTGCCAAGGACGGCCGGACGCCGGAGCAATTCATGGCGGAGTTCTGGCCGGCGCTGAAGCTCGATGCCATGGAGGCGGGCCACGTCTATGGCGTACCGTTCCAGAACTCCACGCCATTGCTCTATTACAGTGTCGATGCGTTCAAGGATGCCGGACTCGATCCGGACCATCCGCCGGTCACCTGGGACGACTGGGTGGCCGATTTGAAAAAGCTGACCAGGCGCAATGGCGACCAGACCACGCGCTGGGGCCTGATGTTCCCGAGCACCTATGATTATTGCGGCTGGCTCACCAGCGCGTTGGCGATGTCGAACGGCGGCGACTATTACGACACGAATTACGGTGGCCAGGTGTATTACAACACGCCCACCACCATCGGCGCAGTCGGCCTGATCGATGCCATGGTGAATCGGTGGCACGTCATGCCGCCGGGCGTCACCGACGCCAACACGGTGACCACCGCCTTCTTTCAAGGCCGGACGGCGATGATGCTGCTGTCCACCGGCTCGCTGTCCTTCGTGCGAGAGAATATGAAGACGCCGTACAAGGTCGCGTTCCTGCCGCGGCGCATCGTCAATGCCGCGCCGATCGGCGGTGGCAGCCTGCTGATTCCCGCCGGCAATTCGCCGGAACGGCAGGCCGCGGCCTGGACGCTCATTAACTGGTTAGTGAGCCCGGAGATCGCCGCGCAGTGGAGCCAGTTCACCGGCTACTTTGCCCCGCGCATCGCCGCCTACGACCTGCCGGAGATGAAGGCCTACATGGCTCGGCACCCGAACGCGAAAGTGGCGCTGGAGCAACTCAACGTGGCCGGGCGCGGCTGGTTCGATACCTACGATACGGTGGCCGTGCGCAAGGCGCTGGAGGATGGCGTGCAGGCCATCCTCGCCGGCAGGACCACACCGGAGAAGGCAATGGCGACGGCGCAGCGGCAGGCCGACGCGCTGCTGCAACCGTACGTGGACCAGACGGTATTGAAGTTGCCATAGCAGGGCGGATCGCGAGGTGGCCGGCGCGCATCGAACGGGAGCCCTGCTGCCCGCGGCGGCGGATCGGGCCCCGCCCGCACCCAGGCATCCGCCGCCGATCCCGTCGGCGGATATGCGCCACCGGCGCTGGCTGCCGAGGCAGATTTCGTCGCTGCGATCGTCGCCGCGATCGTCGCTGCGATCGTCGCCGCGATCGTCGCGGCTATCGTCGCGGCTATCGTCGCGGCTATCGTCGCGGCTATCGCCTGCGGGCAGTGGCAAGCTGCGCAGCGGATGACCGCTGCGGCATGTTGCGGCTGCGCGGCGGGCAGGTATGCGGACGCGCTTTGCGCGCGAGCCATGCCGGCACACCACGCCGCTCCACCTGACGTCATCGTGCTCGTCATGACACTGGAGCCGGCACGCGAAGCGCTGGGCAAGCGCGTTACCGCCGGATGACAATGCGGCGCCGCCGCCTGTCGCCGCCGCCTCGCCACGCGTTCCGTCCTGGTGCAATCTCCCGCGCGCGATTGCTTCGGTCCGGCAGCCGTCGCAAAAACGCGTCCTCGCCCTGCCGATCCACGCCGCGGAGAGTGCTGTTTCGCATGCTCATCGCCCAGCTCACCGACCTGCATGTCCGGCCGCCCGGCCAGGCCGCCAACCGCGTCGCCGAGACCAACATGCTGGTCGAGCGCGCCTTCCGTGCCGTCGCGGCCTTCACGCCGCATCCGGACGTCATCCTGCTCACCGGGGATCTCACGGAATGTGGGCTGGAGGCGGAATACGCCATCCTGACCCGTCTGATCCGCCGCCATCTGACACCGCCGGTTTATGTCATTCCCGGCAACCACGACCGCCGCGAGGTCCTGCGCAGGTGCCTGGAGCATCTGCCGGGCGTCACCGCCGACCCGTTCTATGTGCAATACGCGGTGGAGGATTTCCCGGTCCGCCTGGTGATGCTCGACACGGTGGTGCCCGGTGCCGGCCATGGCGAGCTGCGGGCGGAACAATTGCACTGGCTCGACCGCACGCTGGCGCAGGTGCCGCATAAGCCGACCATGATCGGCATGCACCATCCGCCGTTCAACTGCGGCATCGCGCATATGGATCGCATCAAGCTGCACAACGCCGCCGCGTTAGCCGAAGTGGTGGCGCGGCATCCACAGGTGGAGCGCATCGTCTGCGGCCACCACCACCGTGTCATCACCACCAGGCTGGGGCAGGCGATCGCGTCGATCTCGCCCTCGGTGGCGCATCAGGTGGAGATGTCGCTGCACCCGGACGATCGCGGCGCCTTCGTGTTCGAGCCGCCGGCATACCAGCTCCATCGCTGGACGCCGGAGGACGGGATCGTGTCGCACACGGTATATGTGGAGCAATTCCCCGGCCCATACCCGTTCCTGGCCGATCCAGAGTATCCGGGGCGCACGGCGGTGTGAGCCGGCCCGGGGCGGCGGTCCCGGGGCGGTCTCGCAACGGCGTCATCGCGCATTGCCAGCCCGCCTGGTGGCCGATCCCCGCCGCGGCGTCAGCGATCGGTTGACCCGGCCGTGCGGTACTGCCGGTCAGGTTGACGGGCAATCTGGTTTTGTCAGTCATATGGCACGCTCGGGCGAAACGGCCGCCGACACTGCGTGGCAGATCTGACAAATCGATGGCTCGCATCGGGACACGCGCCGGCTGTCGATTTTATTTGCCCTTGGCCCCGTACACCGGGAAATCCGCTGTCACCGACGATCCATCGTTGAACGTGAGGGACACCGGCACGTGGGTGCCAGGGCGCATCGCCGCCGAGGGCGACATGCACATCAGATGGTAGCCGCCGGGCTGGAACGTGACCGAGCCGTGTGCGGGCACGGTGATGGCGGCGACCATCTTCATCTCCGCCATGCCGCTCTTGTCCATGCTCTGGTGCAGCATGAGCTGGCCGCAATCCTGTGAGGACGCGCCGGACAGCACTGCGGGCTTGCTGCCGGCATTCGACAACTTGAAATAGCCGGCGGCTGGGATCTGCGGCGTGAGGAACCGCATCCACGGATGCGACACCGTCAATGCGGGGCTGGCGGCCACGGCGGGGGCGGCCAGCATCGCCAGGGCAAGCGTGGCGCTAGCGGCGACCGGTCCATGCCGACGCATAGACCACGATCCGCGTGCTGTCGGGTGCTTCATCGGGCTCCTCCGGTGGGGGCAGGCTTTCCTCATACAGGCGCAAGGCGTTCAGCACGGTGACAAAGCCGATGGCACTCATCATGCCCGCGGGAATCCAGGCGACGATGCCGCCGATCTGCTGGTCATAGGCCGCCGAGATCGAGGGGAAAAGCCGGCCGCACAATTCGTAGTAGCGGTACAGTCCGCTGGGGCCGAAGGTGATGTAGGAGCCCAGCGCGATCTGCGGGAACATCACCGCGAACGGCAGCACCATGCGGGTGCCGAACGCGAGCCCGGCTTGCTCCCTCGGCCTCGGATCCAGCACCAGGAACCAGAACAATAGCCCGTCGCCGATCATGCTCCAGTTCATCAGGGCATAGAGGCGGGAATCGATCATCGCGTGGAACTGCACGCCGGGGATCAGGAACAAATAGATCAGGCCGACGAACAATAGGGCGGCGGGGAGGGGCTGCTGGACGATGGCGAGGCAGCCACGCAGCATGCGGAGTTCCGTGATGCGGCGGAACGGACGCGGCATGCCGCGATACAGCGACGGGCCGGGCCAGGACAGCGCGATCAGATAGGGGCCGAGGTGGTGCATGAAGATGTGCTGCACGCGGTTCAGGAAGAACTCGTGCAGCGCCAGGTATTCGTAGCGGGTCTGCACCACGGCGTAGATGATGGCGATGCCGGCCAGATACGCCACATGACGCCACGCCCGTGGTTTGCTCTGGGGCGCGGCGCGCGCCACGCCGCGGAAATACCACCACAGGCCGAGCGTGGTGGCGAGGAACTCCACCCACGAGAAGTTATACGGCAGCCAGGGTGGCAGTGCGCTGGGATGGGTGGTCGTCAGCCAGGACAGCGTGCTGCCGAGGGCGATCACGCCGCCCAGGCCGATCAGGTCTTCGCGATCGAAGCCGGTGGCCGGGGCGAGGGGGAGTTCAAGCGGCAGAGTGTCCATCGCCGCCGGTTCCTACGCCGCGGAGAGGGGTGGCAGAAGCCGCGGCTGCATTGCAAATGCGCCATCGTGGGTTCACGCGGCGGTAGGCTGGCGGGGGCGGCGACGGGCCACAGGCAACCGGCGGTGACAGGCCAAAAGCAAGCGGCGGCGGCAGGCCACAAGCAAACGGCGGTGACGGGCCGCAGGCAAGCGGCGGTGACAGGCCACAAGCAAGCGGCGGCGACGGGCCACAGGCAACCGGCGGTGACAGGCCAAAAGCAAGCGGCGGCGACGGGCCACAAGCAAACCGGCCGGAGGACCTGGGTCCCCCGGCCTGTCGCGCCAATCGCCGGAATGGTTGAGGGGTTGGGCTAGTGGGTCACCACCGTTGCTGTTGAACCAGGAGGCGCTTCGACCATGGGCGGCGGAGCGCTCGGCGTCACCACGGTTTCGCGTGGCGCCGGGTGCTCGTGGACATCGATGCAGCCCGCAAGGCCAAGCACTGCAAGCGGAAGCAAAAGCCAGGCTACGCGCATGAGTGAGGTTCCCTTGTCGCTGGACGGCTCGCCCGGGTGACGGGCCGATGGCGTCGTGTGTGGGCAAGGTTCGTGGCTGGCGGTGGCCCGCTTCGTGGCAGGGATAGGGCAGGCAATCACGAGCCAGTGGGCTTGTTCAGTGGGCTTGTTCAGTGGGCGTGTTCGGTGGGCTTGCTCGGTGGGCTTGCTCGGTGGGCTTGTTCGGTGCGCGTGTTCGGTCCACACTGGAACATCAGGAGAACACATGTCGGTCCGATGCGCGCGGTGCCGGTTCAGGCTACACTGCCGCTTGGCAGGGATGTGGCCCTCGCGCAACTTCCACAAGGTATGTTGTGGCGGAGCACCCCAAGGACGGGCCAGATGTTGTTCGGACCCTTTCAATGTTATTGACGCCGAATCGCGCCGCACCGGATGCTGCCTCCCCGATGACGCGAGGGGAGGCAGACGTGCTTGACGCCGTGCAGATGACCGGGCGCCACCAGGTCCATGTTGACCGTTCGCGGGACGGGTTACTGACCGATTTCGGCCGCGCCACACTCTCTGACCGCTACCTGATGCCTGGCGAAAGCTTCCAGGACCTGTTCGCCCGGGTGGCGTCCTATTACGGCGACGACGCGGCACATGCGCAGCGGCTGTATGACTACATCAGCAAGCTGTGGTTCATGCCGGCCACCCCGGTGCTGTCCAACGGGGGGACGAATCGCGGGCTGCCGATCTCCTGCTTCCTGAACGAGGCGTCCGACAGCCTGGATGGCATCGTCGGGCTGTGGAACGAGAACGTCTGGCTGGCCTCGAAGGGCGGCGGCATCGGCTCGTATTGGGGCAACCTGCGCTCGATCGGCGAGAAGGTGGGCGCGGTCGGCAAGACCTCCGGCGTGATCCCGTTCATCCGGGTGATGGATTCTTTGACGCTTGCCATTTCGCAAGGCTCGCTGCGGCGCGGCTCGGCGGCGGTGTACCTGCCGGTTTGGCACCCGGAGGTGGAAGAATTCGTGGAAATCCGCCGTCCCACCGGCGGCGATCCGAACCGCAAGGCGCTGAACCTGCATCACGGCATCCTGGTGTCGGACGCGTTCATGCGCGCCGTGGAGGCGGACGAGGCGTGGCCGCTGCTGTCGCCGAAGGATCAGTCGGTGGTACGCTCGATCTCGGCGCGCGCGCTATGGGTGCGCATCCTGACGGCACGGATCGAGACCGGCGAGCCGTACCTGATCTTCTCCGACCACGTGAACCGCGCGCGGCCAGAGCATCACAAGCTGGCCGGGCTGGAGGTGAAGACTTCTAATCTCTGCAGCGAGATCACCCTGCCGACCGGCCGCGATCAGAACGGCAAGGAGCGCACCGCGGTGTGCTGCCTGTGCTCGCTGAACCTGGAGACGTGGTTCGAGTGGTGCGACCACCCGACGTTCATCGAGGACGTGATGCGGTTCCTCGACAACGTGCTGCAGGATTTTATCGACCGCGCGCCGGCCGGGATGGAGAAGGCGAAATACTCCGCGATGCGCGAACGGAGCGTGGGGCTGGGCGTCATGGGGTTCCACAGCTTCCTGCAATCGCTGAACGTGCCGTGGGAAAGCGTGATGGCGAAGGTGTGGAACAAGCGGATGTTTCGGCACATCCGGAGCCAGGCCGACGCGGCGTCGTACGTGCTGGCGGAGGAGCGCGGACCGTGCCCGGATGCGGCTGATTATGGCATCATGGAGCGGTTCTCGCACAAGATGTCGATCGCGCCGACCGCTTCGATTTCCATCATCGCGGGGAATTCGTCGCCCGGGATCGAGCCGATCGCCGCCAACGTGTTTCTCCAGAAGACCCTGTCGGGCAGCTTCACCGTGCGGAATCGGCACTTGCAGAAGCTGCTGGCGGAGAAGGGCATGGACACCGAGGAGATTTGGTCCTCGATCACGCTGCGGCAGGGCAGCGTGATGCATCTCGAGTTTTTGAGTGCGGAGGAGAAGGCGGTGTACAAGACCGCGTTCGAGCTGGACCAGCGCTGGATCGTAGAGCATGCGGCGGACCGCGCGCCGTTCATCTGCCAGAGCCAGTCGGTGAACGTTTTTCTCCCCGCGAATGTGCATAAGCGGGATCTGCACCAGATCCATTTCATGGCGTGGAAGAAGGGGGTGAAGTCGCTGTACTACTGCCGGAGCCTGTCGATCGCCCGGGCGGACGCGGTCAGCGAGAAGGCGGTGGCGCCGGTGGCCATGGTCGGCGCCGTCGGCGAGGCGGCCAACGACGGGCAGGGGTCGCTGCCGCTGGTGGCGCTGGCTGCTGGCGGGACGCGGACGGATTATGAGGAGTGTCTGGCCTGTCAGTGACAATAGAAACCGGGATGCAGGGATCACGCTATCAACGAGCGCTTTGGATCGAGCGCGAAAAATTCTGGCGGTGGCAGACCGCTCCGGTCTTTTGCACCGGCGATTATAATCGCCTCGGAACGATCCGCCACCACTGTCAAACTTCAACTTGTGGCACAAGGCCAAATTGAATTGGCAGCGAGCCAGAGCTCGACTGGAACGCGAGGCAAGGGTCCTAGCGAGCCACAATTAGTTCGTTCTGGTCGTGCCGTAGCGCAGCGAGCACCTGCCGCGCATTCACGGCGGGCACCGTCGGCTCTGCGTGACCCGGTATTGGAATGCCGTTGTCGCGACGGTAGCCGAGCACCAGGCGGATGGCATCCTCGGCCATTGCGAGTGCCTCGTCCTCGGTGTCGCCCTCGGTCACCACCTCCGGCAAGGCGGGACGCTGACCGTGAACCCGCCTTCCGGCTGCGGTTCCAGTACCACAGTAAAATTGAACGTATCGGGCATGAGGCCTCCCGTTGTCGGAGTTCTGCGATTCTCGACCGCACTGTGGCGCGAAGATCGTAACACGCGGACCAGAGCCGAGCGACTCCCGAACAGCCCGCCGTTCCTCACTGCGTTCGTCGGCCATTCAAGCCAAATCCTCGGCGTCCGCCGCTACAGGGACGATGACCGCGGGAAAGGCATCAATGCTGATGGATCGTCCCGCCCGTTATCCGGCCGCTCGACGCACCGCTCGTCCGGCACTGCCACTCTTGCGGCGCGTCGCGCCCACCCCACCGCCCCGCCACCTGCGCTCGATCGGCGAGAAGGTGGGCGCGGTCGGCAAGACCTCCGGCGTGATCCCGTTCATCCGGGTGATGGATTCCTTGACGTTGGCCATTTCCCAGGGGTCGCTGCGGCGCAGGTCCGCAACAGTGTACCCGCCTGTTTGGCACCCCGAGATCGAGGAGTTCGTGGAAATCCGCCGCCCTACCGGCGCCCATCCGAACCGCAAGGCGCTGAACCTGCATCACGGCATCCTGGCGACGACTGCTTTGAGCGCGAATCCTACCTGGCGAAATCCGCAGCCTCATACTCCGGCCTGATCTCGACTTCCGAGTCTGTCAGCATCGGGTTGGGGCATCGGCGGAGCCAGTCGATCGCCTCATCCATCGACTTCACCTGCCATATCCAATAGCCGGCGACCTGCTGCTCGGTCGGACCAAACGGGCCATCGATGCGGCTGCGCTCGGCACCCGAGAACAGCACCCGCACGCCCTGGGAGGTCGGCTTCAGCCCACCGCCGCCCTGCATGATGCCGGCCTGTATCAGTTCCTCATTGTACTTGCCCATCGCGCTCAGCAGTTCTGCGGTTGGCATGACGCCGTTTTCGGAATCCGCGCTCGCCTTGACGAGAACCATGCACCGCATGGCATTTCTCCTCTCCGGTTGTTTTGGTTGATGCGCATTCGGCCCGCGGATGCCCCGCTACGCGCCGCACATCTTCTGGAATGCCTGTTGCAGCTCCTCGGGATTCATGTCGCGTATATGAGTGGCAACCGACCACCGGTGACCAAACGGATCCTCGAGCTGGCCGTAGCGATCACCCCAGAACATGTCGGTGACCGGCATGGTGATCTTCGCGCCCGCCGCCACCGCCTGCGCGGCGAAGGCATCGACGTCCGGAACATAGAGGTGGATGACGACCGGGGAGCCCTTGAGTGCCTTCGGGCCGAGGGCGCCATACTGCGGATTTTCGTCCACCAGCATGACCGTCGAATCGCCGATCCGGATGCTGGCGTGCATCAGCTTGCCGCCGGGACCCGGCAGTCGCGATTGCTCTGTGGCATTGAATGCCTGCTTGTAGAATTCGATGGCGTCGGCCGCGCCGGCGCAGATCAGATGCGGCGTCACGCTATGCATCCCCTCGGGGATCGGTTTGACGGCTGCGGTGGTCATGGCGTGCCCTTTCGCTTGATGATTCGCGGCTGATTGAAGATCAGGCCCAGGTATCGCCGCAGATGCGCGAGACTCTCGCGCACCACCTGGGGGCCTTGTTTTGCCTTGGCGAAAATGAATGCACCCTGCAAAACCGACTGGATGAAATAGCCGACGCTCTCCGCGCTCCATGGCGCGTCCGGCGCGTAGAGTTGCTTGGCCGCTTCGATATCGCGCGTGAGAATCGCGATATGCGCGGACATGCCCCTGTCGCAGGCGGCGCGAATGTCGGGATGCGTGGCGTAGGTCTCCTGCACCAGCGTCCCGAGCAAGCAGGTGTAGTCGGGCAGGTCGCCCCGCAGGATGTCGCCACGAAAATCCACGTAGCCGAGCAATCGCTCCAACGGGTCGTCCGACTGGTGATACGGAGCGCCGGCGAAGAACCCCGCTGTCATCTCGCCCCAATGGGCGGCAGCGGACAGTGCGAGATCATCCTTGCTTTTGAAGTGATGAAAGAAGCTGCCTTTGGTCACGCCGGCCGTGTGGCAGACGTCGTCGACCGTGGTGGCCGCGTAGCCCTTGGCGCGGATAACGTGCAGTGCCGCGTCCAACAGCCTGGTCTTGGATTCGTGCTGTGCCTGGACTGTCATTTTCCTGGTCCGTACCGCTTGGTATGGGAGATACCGACCAGTCGGTATGGAGTCAAGCAAAAAAACCCGGGAAAACCGACGATCGAGGCAAGCGAGGGCCGCCCGCTGCCGGCGCGACATGGCACCGGCCGACGCGCCCCGGCGGCGGCGTTCGGGGCAGCGCCGGGCAGGCTTCCCGCCAGGCCGCCATCCCGCCTATCCTCTCGCCACACAACCGGAGCAGGGAGGCAACGCCGATGGCCGAGATTCTGGGGCTGGGGGTGACGCACTCGCCGCCGCTGCTTGGCACCGACGAACGCATGGCCGGCATCCTGGAACGCGTGCTGCGCAGCCCGCAGGTTCCCCCGGCGCTGCGCGATCCGTCCGGCTGGCCGGCGCCGATGCAGGCGGAATGGGCAGAGCATCAGGCCGGCCGCCTCGCCGGCCCGCACCGCCAGCGCCTGATCGAGGCGTTCCGTGTGGTGCGCGCCGCGCTGGACCGCTTCAATCCGGACCTCGTGCTGATCTGGGGCGATGACCAGTATGAGAATTTCCGCGAGGACGGCGTGGCGCCGTTCTGCGTCTTCGCGCTCGACACCATCGAATCCCGCCCCTTCGCCCGCCTGGGCAAGGCGGCGAATGCGTGGGGCGAGCCGAACGACACCGTGGTGCGTCTGCAAGGCCATCGCGCCGCCGGCCGCTATCTGGCGACGGCGCTGGTCGAGCAAGGCTTCGACATGCCCTATGCCTACACCATGCGTCACGAGGCCGGGCTGCCGCACGCCTTCATCAACGCCCTGCTCTTGCTCGACTACGACCGCAAGGGCTGGCCCTGGCCGGTGCTGCCGTTCCATGTGAACTGCTACGGCTCATCCACGATCTCCAAGCGCGGTGCATTCGCGCATATCGACGGCACCGGCTCCGACGAGCCCGATCCTCCCGGCCCGAGCCCGGCGCGCTGCTTCGCTGTCGGTGCGGCAACGGCGCGCGCGCTACAGGAGTCGCCGTGGCGCGTCGCGGTGATCGCCTCATCGAGCTGGTCGCATTCGTTCCTGACCAAACGCAATCATTATGTCTGGCCCGACATGGCCGCCGATCGTGCGCGCTTCGACGAACTGCGCGACGGGCGGCTGGATCTGTGGCGCGGCCTGCGCATCGCGGACCTCGAGGAAGCCGGCCAGCAGGAGATGCTGAACTGGGTGTGCCTCGCCGGCGCAATGGATGCGCTGGACCGCCGGCCGGTATGGAGCGAGCTGGTCGAATCCTACGTGCTGAACGCCAACAAGGTGTTCACGGTATTCGACGCGGCATGATGTTCGCCGTTCAACGCTGACGCTTTGCCGCGACGAATGCCGTGACGGTGGTCGCGGCGCATCGCCAGCCGGTCCGCGCAACCAACAGGATCCCCCTCCGTTTGCGAAGGCGGAGGTTCGCATCCTCCGGCGGAGTTCGCAGCCTCCGCGGGAGAAACGCAGCCTCCGGCGGAGTTCGCAGCCTCCGCGGGGGAACGCAGCCTCCGCGGGCGAAGCGCAGCCTCCGGCGGAGTTCACAGCCTTCGCGGGGGAACGCAGCCTTCGCGGGGGAACGCAGCCTTCGCGGGGGAACGCAGCCTCCGCGGGGAACCCAGCCTCCGCGGAAGGAACCCAGCCTCCGCGGAAGAAACCCAGCCTCCGCGCCGTTCAGCGCTCGCTGAACAACACGCCGCCCTTCGCCTTGTTGTCGCGCGAGCTCTCGAGGATCTCCACCAGCACGGCATCCGCGGTCACCGCGAAATTCTTCACCACCGCTTCGGTGATGTCCTTGATCAGCCCTCGCTTCTGCTCTTTTGAACGCCCCTCGATGACGTGCACATAGACTTCCGGCATTTCACTTCCTCCTCTCCCGGCCACGCACCACGATACTGCGCGATTGACCATCACCTGTCCACGCCGCCTGGACGGTGTGCAAGCACGATGACAGGGCGGCGACGGGCACCACGCCGCCCGTCGCTGCCTTCATGCTGCTGCCGAGCCACCTGGCATGGGTGCCGGCGTTGGCGGCCGCTCAGGGATGCTCCATGCGTCGCGGCCCACCGCCGAAACTTCTAATCCGGTGTCGGCGCCTCCGGATGCAGCAACTGCGCCTGCCGCAGATCGGCCCATAACGCGGCCGGAATCTTCATATCCAGCAGCTTGAGGTTCGCCTCGAACTCCGCCGCGCTGCGCGGACCCGGAATGATTGCGCACACCGCCGGATGTGCCAGCGGGAACTGCAACGCCGCCGCCGCCAGCGGCACCTGGTGCGCGTCGCACACCGCCTCGATCCGCTTCACCCGATCCACGATCTCGGCCGGGGCAGCGGCATAATTCCAGGTATCCCGCCCCGCCAGAATGCCGGAATTCAGCGGCCCGCCCACCACGATCGACGTCCCCCGCGTCACGCACATCGGCAGCAGGTCGTCGATCGGCGCTTGCTCCAGCAGCGTATAGCGCCCGGCGAGCAAGAACACGTCCCAATCCGCGAAGCCGAGAGCCTCGATCAGCACCGCCTTCTCGTTCACCCCGATGCCGATCGCGCCGACCGTGCCGTCGGCCTTCAGCGCGGCCAGCGCCCGATAGCCGCTGTCGCGCAGCGCGCGCATGTGGGGGGCATTGCCTTCCGCGCCGTGCTGGTAGACGCCGATATCGTGCACATAGAGGATGTCGATCTTCGCCAGCCCGAGCCGCTGGTACGAATCCTCGACCGAACGCATGATGCCGTCATAGCTGTAGTCGTACACCACCTCGAACGGCAGCGGCGCCAGGCGGCCGTCGGTGGCACCGCCCGGCTGCGTGCGCGGGCGCAACAGCCGCCCCACCTTGGTGGACAGCACCCACGCCGCGCGTGGCTCGTCGCGCAGCGCGTCGCCCACCCGGCGCTCGGCGGCGCCGACGCCATAAAACGGTGCGGTGTCGACATAACGAACCCCGGCCTGCCAGGCCGCGCGCACCATCTTCTCACTCTCCTCGCGCGTCACCGGAATGCGGCTGCCGCCCATCGTCGCCGTGCCCAGGCCGAGGCTGCTGACAAACAGGTTGGTCCTGCCAACGCGGCGCTTTTCCCATTCACGCATCCTGGCCTCCCGCGGTCGTCAGGCCACTGGGCTGCGGAAACCGCGGCAAGTCAACCGCAACGCGCCACACCGCCCGCTCATTCCGCCTGACGTTTAAGAATGTGATCGCCATCACACTCTGGTGAGATTATCATGGGTATAATGTCGTTCGGATACTGGTGCGGTCGCGTCATGGCCGGGCCCGTTCTGCTGCGGCAAGTCGGCAGCAGGATACGTGCCTTTGACGTTGACCAAATCGGAATGACCTGGAAGGTTGCTCCCAACAGCGGTCCGTCCGACCGTGCGGGGCAGGGACAGAATGGACAATCCTTGGGGGGATACCCGGCCAACTGGCCGGCAGCGCGACATTGCACGCCAGCAGAAGCGACGCCGCACCGGTGGCGCCGCGTTCGCACCGATCGTTATTTCCGGCTTGCTCGCCGCATTGCCCGCCGCGGCACAGACATCCGTGGCACAAACATCAGCGGCACAAACATCCGTGGCGCAGGCATCGCCGAATCTGCGCGAGGTGCCGCAAGGCTCGCCGATCCCGCGCGTGCTGCCGCCGGCGCCGCCGGCCACCGCACCAGGCACCGCCCTGCCGGCGCTGCCGCCGCCCGGCGCCGAGGTCCCGAACCGTACCGTCAGCGTCAACACCGTCACCGTCGACGGCGTCACCGCCTTTCCGCTGTCGCAGATCACGCGCTACACGGCCGGCTTGACCGGCCCCGCCGTGCCGCTGCCGAAGATCGACGCGGCGCGGCAGGCGATCCTGCAGCACTACCGCTCGGCGGGTTACGTGCTCAGCACGGTCTCGGCCAATCTCGACACGACAGGCGTGCTGCGCTTCGTCGTCACCGAAGGCCGCATTGCCAGCGTCAAGCTGGACGGCGACATCGGCCCGGCCGGCGTGCAGGTGCTGCGCTTCCTGAAGCGGCTCACCCATGTCCAGCCGATCGATTCCGCCACGCTGGAGCGCTACCTGTTGCTGGCCGAGGATGTGCCGGGCGTGACGTTGCGCGCGGTGCTGCAGCCTTCCACCGACCAGCCCGGGGCGCTCAACCTGATCGCCCAGGTCAGCCGCAAGCCGATCTCCGGCTTGCTCACCTTCGACAATCGCGCGTTCGATCAGACCGGCCCGATCGAGGGCCTGGGCGTGGTGGATTTCAACAGTTATACCGAATTCGGCGAGAAGACCGAGTTCACCTATTACCATACCTTCCCGAACAGCCAGAATTTCGGCCAGTTCGCCGAGGAATTCTTCATCGGCGGTTCCGGGCTCAAAATGCGGCTCTATGCGGGTGAGGGCAACGCGATCCCCGCGGGCGGCGGCAACAGCGGCCTGGATCTCAACAACTACCACGGCTTCACCGATGTCTTCGGCGGCGCGCTGAGCTATCCGGTGATCCGCTCGCGGCAGCAGACGCTGAACGTCTTCGCCGACCTCGACGCGCTGGAATCCAACGTGCGCGAGGGCGCCACCCCATCGACCCTGACGGTCGCCAGCCTCGACTCGCTGCGCGTGATGCGATTCGGCGCCGACTATGCGATGTCCGATCTGTTGCTCGGCAGCAGCCGCCCGGCGTTGAATGCCGTCACCGTCCGCCTGTCCAAGGGCCTGCACCTGCTGGGCGCGGAGGCCGACCCCACGGTATTCGATGCGGCTCGCCAGAACGAGCAAAGCAATTTTACCAAAATAAACTTCCTGGCCACGCGAACCCAGACCCTGCTCTCGCCGACCCCCGCCAGCAGCATCGCGCTGATGGGACTGGTGGGCGGACAATGGACCGAAAACATCCTGCCGCCGGCCGAGCAATTCTATCTCGGCGGCTCGCAATACACCCGTGGTTACTATGCCGGACAGATTCCCGGCGACAAGGCGCTGATCGCAACGGCGGAGCTGCAGTTCAACACCGGCACCGACTTTTCCATGTGGGGCCTCTCCGCCAACGTTTCGACTCAGTTCTATTTGTTCTATGACTGGGGCGAGGTCTGGCAGAACCAGGCCACCGACTTCGCCGCTCGCGTCTCGTCCGCGGGCGGCGGTGTGCGCCTGCAAATGACGCAATACGTCGAGGTCGACTTCGAGGCCCTCGACCGGATGAACCGCTATCCCACCGGGTCGGGCGCCAATGTTTCGGCAGAAAACGCGATCGGCCTCTACTGGCGCTTGCTGGGGCGCTTCTGACAAGTGACGAACGGACCGCGGCAACCGCGATCCACACAGGGGAACGACGATGGCTAAGGCTCGGCGCAGGGGAAGCGTGAAGCTGCTGGGGGTGGTTCGCCGTCGCCGCCCGGCGCTGCTGGTCAGCACCGCCCTGTGCGCCACCGTTTGCGTGGTGGTGTCGTTGCCGGCCGCGGCGCAGCCGGCACCGAATGCGCTGCCGACCGGCGGCGCGGTGTTCGGCGGCAGCGCCTCGATCAGCCAGAGCGGCAACCAGACCACCATCAACCAGGCTACCCAGCGCGCCGCCATCAACTGGCAGAGCTTCAACGTCGGCAGCCAGGCGCAGGTTCAGTTCAACCAGCCGAATGCCGCCGCGGTGGCGCTGAACCGCGTCACCGGCCCTAACCCCTCGCAGATCGCCGGCAGGCTCGACGCCAACGGCCAGGTGATCATCGAGAACCAGTCCGGCGTCATGTTCTACAAGGGCTCGCAGGTGAACACCGCGGGCCTGATGGTCTCCGCGGCGTCCAGCAGCGACGCCGCGACGCGGACGTTCCTGAACGGCGGCAAGCTGGTGACGGACCTGCCGGCGAACCCGAATGCCGCCGTGGTCAACCAGGGCCAGATCACGGTGAAGCAGGCAGGACTGGCCGCCCTGGTGGCGCCGCAGGTCCGCAACGACGGCGTGATCATTGCGCGGCTCGGCCATGTGGTGCTGGCCAGCGGCACCGAAACGACGCTCGACCTGTACGGCGACGGGCTGATGTCGATCGACGTCACCGGCCTGGTGAAAACCCTGCCGAACGGCGCGACCGCGCTGGTGACCAATAGCGGCATCATCGTCGCGGATGGCGGCACGGTGCAGCTCACCGCGCGTGCCGCCGACGGCATCGTGCAGACTTTGGTGGATGCCGGCGGGAAGATCCGCGCCAACACCATCGGCAGTCATGTCGGCACGATCCGGCTGGCCGGCGTCGGCGGCAACATCACCATCGAGGGACAGCTCGAAGCGCGGGGCAACACGCCGGGCACGACCGGCGGCAACATCGTCGTCAATCCCAGCGGCGTCGTGAATGTCGCTGCGACGGCGCGGATCGACGCGTCGGGCCAGGCGGGCGGCGGCGTGGTGGCACTGGGCACCACGCTGAAGCGCGCAAAAGGCGGCCCGGGCGTCACCGCGACGCATACTTCGTCCGGTGTCTACATCGCCCCCGGCGCGCGGATCGCCGCGGACGCGACAATGCTCGGCGATGGCGGCCGGGTGACGGTGCTGTCCTCGCTGGCGGACGGCACGACGGTGATGGACGGCACCATCAGCGCGACCGGCGGTCCGCTCGGCGGCAATGGCGGCTTCATCGAGACCTCGGGCCATTTGCTCGGCATGGCGAGCACGGCTTCGGTGACGGCCGGCGCCCTGGCCCCGGGTTGGGCCGCCGGCACCTGGTTGCTCGACCCCGTGGACGTCACCATCAGCACGTCGCCCACCGACGGCAGCGTCGCCACCGCGGGCGGCATCTTCCAGGCGAGCAGTGTCAGCACCGCCAACATCTTCAATGGCGATATCGAGTCGGCACTGAATACCCCGACCAATGTCACGATCACCACGGCCTGCGGCGGCGGCACGTGCAACGGGCCCGAGCTCGGCTCGATCACCGATTCCGCACCGATCACCTGGACCACCGCCGCGTCGCTGACGTTCCACGCCGACAACAACATCGTCATCAGCCCCAGCAGCGCGATCACCGGAACCAGCGGTGCGTTGACGCTTTCGGCGGGCAACACGACCAGCAGCGGTTCGATCACGATCGGCTCGCCGATCACGGTGGCGAACTTCACCGCGTCGAGCGGCACCGCGGGCTCGATCGCCGTCAATGCCAGCGTCGTTGCCACCGGATCGCTGTCGATGACCGCGGGCACCGGCGGCATCGGGCTGGCGGCGAACCTGGGCACCACCAGCACCCAGCTTACCAATCTCGTCTCCGGCGGCACGATCGGCCAGACCGGCGGATCGATCACGTCCCAGACACTTGCGATCAGCGCGGTCGGGCCGGTCAGCTTGCCCGGCGCCAACGCCGCCGGAACGCTCGCGGCGCAACTGACCGGCAGCGGCAACGGCTTCGCGTTCAACAATACCGGCGCCGGACTGACGATCGGTACCGTCGGCACCATCGCGGGCATTGCGACGAATGGCGGCTCGATCAGCCTGTCCACGACGACGTCGGGTGATCTCACGCTGGCTGGGAACCTGACGGCGAGCGGCCAGACCGTGTCGCTGATTTCCGCCGGAACGATCGGCCAGACCGGCGGCTCGATCGTCGCCGCGACGCTGACCGGCAGCTCGGCCGGCACGTCCCAACTGACAGCCACGAATGCCGTCGTGTCACTGGGCAGCTTCGCGGCCAGCGGCGGCGACTTCGATTTCACCAATGTCGGCAGCATCGGCGTCGCCGGCTCGGTGAGCGCGAGCAATGCGACCATCACCGCCGGCACGATCGGGGTCAGCGGCAGCATCGTTGCCGCAGCCGGGCTGGTGAAGCTGGTCGGCACCAGTGCGACCGGCGGCATCGCGATCAGCGGCACCGCGCTGCTCAATGGCGGCACGGTGGACCTTTCGACCGGCGCCGGGATCACCGAGGCGACCACTGCAACGCTCGTCGCCGGCACGCTCCAGAGCACCGGCGGCGCCGGCGCAACAGTCAGCCTGCCGGGCAGCGGCAACGCCGTCAGCAATCTGGGGAGTTTCACCGTCACCGGCGGCGACTTCGACCTGGCAAATGCCCGCAGCATCAGCGTCGTCGGCTCGGTGAGCGCGAATGATGCGACGATCACCGCCGGCACCATCGGCGTCAGCGGCAGCATCATCGCCTCGGCGGGCTCGCTGGACCTGATCTCGACCGGCGGCAGCATCGGGCTCGCCGGCAACGCTCTGCTGAACGGCGGCACGGTAGCGCTCGCCTCCGCCACGTCCATCGCCGAGGCCACGAGTTCGACGATCATCGCCACCAGCTTCGCCGCCTCGGCTTCCGCCGGGGCCATCGGCTTGCTCGGCACGGCGAACACGCTGGCCACCGTCACCGGCCTGAGCGCGACCGGCGGCGGCGCAACGCTCTATGTCGGTTCGACAACGACGCTCACCGGCAGCTTCAGCGGCACCAGCCTGTTGTTCGACGTGGCACACACCGGCGGCACGCTACAGTTCGGCAGCAGCGGCACCGGCGCCGCCGGCGCAACGCTGACGGCAACGGCGGCCAGCAATCCCACCATCTCGCTGATCGCCGACAACATTTCTGAGGGCAGCGGCACCAGTGCGATCAGCGCCGGTGCGTCCGGCACGCTGGCGATCGCGCCATTCACCAGCGCGACGCCGGTCGTTCTCGGGGGCACCTCCGGCGGTGGCACGCTGGGCATCGGCACCACGCTGCTGGGCGACGTCGCCAGTACCGGCCTGCTGCGCGTCGGCGCGGCCGCCGGCAGCCTGACGGCGGGTGGCATCGCGCTGGCCGGATCGCTCAATCTGGGCACCGTCGCGACGGCGCTGGAGCTGGACACCAGCGGCGCGGTCACCCAACCCGGCACGGCGGCGCTCGCCGTCGGTACCCTGGCGGGCTCGATGGCCAACGGCGCCACTTTGCTCGGCACCGGCAACGCGGTCGGCGCGCTCGGCGCCATCACAATCGCCAGCGGCAACTTTACCCTGGTCGATACCGGCAGCCTGAGCGTGCCCGGCAGCCTGAGCGCCGCCAACGTGGCGCTCACCGCCGGCAGCATCGGCGTCAGCGGCAGCATCGTCGCCGCCTCGGGGCTGGTTCTGCTGGACGGCACCACCGGCATCGCAATGACCGGCACCGCGCTGGTCAATGGCGGCACGGTGGACCTGTCCTCGGGCGGCGGGATTACCGAGGCGACCACCAGCACGCTGATCGCCGGCACGCTGCAAAGCAGCGGTAGCGCCGGTGCCACGGTCAGCCTGCTCGGCAGCAGCAACGCCATCGGCGACCTGGGCAATTTCACCGTCGCCGGCGGCGACTTCGATCTGGCGAATGCCGGCAGCATCTCGGTCGTCGGCTCCGTTGGCGCGACCAATGCGACGATCACCGCCGATGCGATCGTCGTCAGCGGCAGCGTCTTTGCCGTGGACCTGCTGGACCTGATCTCGACCGGCGGCAGCATCGGACTGAGCGGCAACGCCCTGCTGAACGGCGGCACGGTGGCGCTCGCCTCCGCCAAGTCCATCGCCGAGGCCACGACGGCGACGATCATCGCCACCAGCTTCGGCGCCTCGGCCAGCGCGGGCGCCATCGGCTTGCTCGGCACGGCGAACACGCTGGCCACCGTCACCGGCCTGAGCGCGACCGGCGGCGGCGCGACGCTCTATGTCGATCCGACAACGACGCTCACCGGCATCTTCAGCGGCACCAGTCTGCTGTTCGACGTGGCACAAACCGGCGGCACGCTACAGTTCGGCAGCAGCGGCACCGGCGCCGCCGGCGCAACGCTGACGGCAACGGCGGCCAGCAATCCCACCATTTCGCTGATCGCCGACAACATCACCGAGGGCAGCGCCGCCAGCACGATCGTCCCGGGCTCGTCCGGCACGCTGGAGATCGCGCCGTTCACCAGCGCGACGCCGATCAGCCTGGGCGGCACCTCCGGCGGCGGCACGCTGGGGATCGGCACCACGCTGCTGGGCGACGTCGCCAGCACCGGCCTGCTGCGCGTCGGCGAGGCGGCCGGCAGCCTGGCGGCGGGCGGCATCTCGCTGGCGGCTTCGCTCAACCTGGGCACCGTGACGGCGGTGCTGGAGCTGGACAGCGGCGGCGCGGTGGCCCAACCCGCCACCGCGGCGCTCACCGTCGGGACCCTGGCGGGCTCGATGGCCAACGGCGCCACGCTGCTGGGCACCAGCAATGCGATCGGCGCGCTCGGCGCGATCACGATCAGCAGCGGCAACTTCACGCTGGTAGATACCGGCAGCCTGAGCGTGCCCGGCAGCCTGAATGCCGCCAACGTGGCGCTCACCGCCGGCACGATCGGCGTCAGCGGCAGCATCGTTGCCGCGTCCGGGCTCGTCCTGTTGGACGGCACCAGCGCGACCGGTGGCATCGCGATGACCGGTACCGCCCTGGTCAATGGCGGCACCGTGGACCTGTCATCGGGCGCGGGCATCACCGAGGCCGCCACCAGCACGCTGGTCGCCGGCACGCTGCAGAGCAATCTCAACGCAGCCGGCACGGTCAGCTTGCTCGGTACCGGCAACGCGGTCGGCGACCTGGGCAATTTCACCGTTACCGCCGGCGACTTCTACCTGACGGACAGTTCGGCGCTGAACGTGACCGGCGTCCTCTCGGTCGCCGCCAATTCGGGCGAGATCTATCTGGAGTCGTCCAACGCCGGCGGGATCACGATCGCGAACGGCGGCAAGGTCTCAGCGCCCAACAACGGCGAGGCATCGTTCCAGGCCAACGCCTTCACCATCGTCACCGGCGGTTCGGTTGCCACGGGAGTCTATGTCGGGCTGGGACCGGACACCAACAACACCGCCTTGTCGCTGGGCACCTTGGTCAGCGGCGAGCTGTCGCTGGTCTCTCTCGCCGGCATCAGCACCGGCAACTTGCTCGCCGGCGGCGTGACGTCGCCGGGTCAGACGTTCGGCACCGGCTCGGTACGTGCCAGCAGCATCACCATCGGCGGAACCGTCGATACCACCGGCCTCGGCGCTCTGTCTTTCTACACCACCACCGGCGGGGCGGTGACGCAAACGCAGCCCATCATCGGCGGCGCGCTGCTTGAGGGCGCGGTGGGAAGCCTCACCTTGCTCAATCCCAACAACGCCATCAGCGGTCTTAACGCGCTTAGCGCATCGGGCAACATCGCAGTACTCGACTCGTCGGCGCTCACGACCGTGGCCTCGGTGAGTTCGAGCGCCGGCAACATCTACGTGGCGAGTTCGAACACCTCCGGCATCACGCTGACCGGCAATGTCAGCGCTTCGAGCGGCACGGTCGGTTTGCAGGCCGATACGCTTACCTTCACGTCGGGCACGATCAGTGCGCCCATTGTGGAACTCGCGCCCTTCCATTCCGGCACGCTGGTCACGCTCGGCGGCAGCGGCGGGTTTTCGCTGGCGAACCCGTCGAACATCGCCGCAAGCTCGCTGCTGCGGATTGGCGCGATCTCGATACCGGGCACCGCCGGTCCGACCACCACGGCTGGCTCGATCGTCATCGCCGGGACCTTCGGCGGCAGCAGCGTCGCGCTGGAACTCGACAGCAATGGCGGGATCACCGAGACGACCGGCGGCCTGACCGCCAGCACGCTGAGCGGCCGCGCCGGCGGCACCATCGCCGGCAGCGCCAATCTCATCGGCAGCAATGCGATCGGCACGCTGGGCAATTTCAACGTCGGCAACGGCGGCAGCTTCGACCTGGTGAACGCCGGCAGCGTCGCCGTAACCGGCACCGTGAGCGCCGCCAACGCGACGATCACCTCCGGCACGATCGCGCTGAACAACGGCAGCGTCATCGCGCCTGCCGGGACGGTGAGCCTCACCTCCACGTCGGGCGCCATCGCACTGAACGGCACCGCCGTGCTGGATGGCGCGACGGTCGGGCTGAACGCCAGCACCTCGATCGCCGCGGCAACCACGTCAGCGCTCATCGCCGGTGTGCTGACCGGCTCGGCAACCAGCGTATCGCTGGCAGGCACGAACAATGTCGGGACGCTGGCTGCGTTCACCAGCGGCGGAAATTTCGTTCTGAATGACGGGACGGCGCTGGCCGTGCTCGGGACGGTGGATGCAGCGACCACTGGCACGATCGCGCTCACCGCCGCAGGCAGCCTGTCGATCGGCTCCGGCACCACGAGCGGCCTGCTGAATGCCGGCACGGTGACGCTGATCGCGAGCGGCGGAACGATCAGCGAAAACGCCACCAACGGCTCGATCGACGCCAACCTGCTGACCGGATCCGCCGCCGCGGTCGGGCTGGGCGGCGCCAACACCATCGCGGCCCTGGGCACGTTCGTCGTCACCTCGGGCAGCTTCGATCTCGCTGATAGTGTGGGCAGCCTTGCCGTGAGCGGAGCGCTGTCGGCCGCCGGCGTCGCCATCACCGGCCCCGGCACCATCGACATCACCGCCGGCGTCACCGCCACCTCCGGCACGCTCTTGCTCAACGGCGGCAGCATCGTCATCGCCGGCGGCGGGGTACTGACCGATACCGCCGGCGCCGTTGATCTCAGCACCACCGGCGGCGGCATCACCGAGTCCGGGAACGGCTCGATCGTCGCCAAGGTCTTGCAGAGCGCGAGCCATTCCGCCGGCGCGGTCTCGCTCGGCGATGCCAACGCTGTCGGCACGCTGGGCGGCTTCGTGGTCAACAGCGGGTCGCTGCTGCTGGTCGACGGCAACAGCACCAACCTGAACGTCACCGGATCGGTGTCCGCGGCGGGCGTCACGCTGGTCGCCGGCACCATCACCACCAGCAATAGCATTGTCAGCAGCGGCAGCCTGGGACTGACCGCGACGGCGGCCGGCATATCCATCGGCGGCCTGCTGGACGCGAGCGGGGTGCTGGATCTCTCCGCGCCCGGCGGCGGCGTGACCGAGGTCAATGGCGGCACGGTGATTGCCAGCACCTTGCTCAGCGGCGAGGGCGTCAGCAGCACCGTCTCCTTGCTGGGCACCACCAACAGCATCGGCACGCTTGGCGCCTTCACCGTCACCAACGGCGAATTCCTGCTGGTGGACAACGCAAGCCTGTCGATTGCCGGCGCGGTCAGCGCGCAGAATGCCGTCTTTGTCAAAGTGGACACGACGGGCGACAGCATCACGCTCGCCTCGGGCGGCGCGCTAACGGCAGGCGGGACGCCGGCCACGGTCGAACTGGTCGCGGATACGATCACCGCGAATGCCGGCTTTGGCACCATTACCGCCGCCAACGGTACGGTGGCGCTCGCGGCGTTCGGCGTCGGCAACGCCCTCACACTGGCCGGCAGCGTGCTGCCGGCGGTCAACACCGGCACGCTGCAACTCGGCAGCTACAACGACTTCGCCAATGGCGGCAGCGCGACAATCAGTGCCGGCAACATCGTGCTGGATGCGGCGCTCTTCCTCAACGGCGAGGCGACGACGCTGCGCCTGGACAGCACCGGGTCGGTCGTCGAATCCGGTGCGGGCAGCAGCATTCAGGTCGGCACGCTGGTCGGCACGATCGTGGGCGGCGCGACGCTCGCCAACACCAACACGATCGCCACGCTGGGCAGCATCACCGCGGGCAATTTGTTCCTCAACGACGGCACCGCGCTGACGATCGCCGGTCCGGTGAACGCCGGCACCAGCGGCACCATCACCGATACGCAGGGCGTGACTGTCACGGGCAGTTTGCTCGCCAGCAATACGATCGTGCTGACCGGCAGCATCATCGCCGTCAACAGCTCCGGGTTGATCAACGTCGCGGGCGGCACGCTGGATCTGCTGGCCAGCGGCGGCAGCATTGCCGATGCCGGGACGCTGATCGCCAGCACGCTGAACGGCAGCGCGCAGGCGGCCGCCAATTTCGGCAGCAACACGACGATCCTCAACATCGGCAGCTTCAACGCCAACGGCTTCGTGCTGAACGACGGCACGGCGCTGACCGTCGGCACCGTGATCGGCGGGACATTCGCCGCGATCGGCGCGAATGGCAGCCTCACGGTCGATGGCCTGGCCAGCGCGGCCACGCTGGATCTCACCGCGACGAGCATCGCCATTCCCGGCGAGGCGACGGCGGGCACCAGTGGCACGGTCGATCTTGTTGCCACCAACGGCACGATCAACGTGCCCGGCACGCTGATCGCCGGCACGCTGTCCGGCACATCCACGGCCGCGGCCACGCTGAACGGCAGCGAGACGATCGCCAGCATCGGCAGCTTCGGCGCCAATGGTTTCACGCTGAACGACGGCGCCACCAATCTCGGCATCGGCGTCATCAACGGCGGGACGCTGGTGTCGATCACCGCCGGCTCGTTGACGGTGGGCACGCTGGTCAGCGCGACCGCGATCGATCTGGTCGGAACCAGCATCGCGATTCCGGGCACGGTGAACGCCACCACCGGCGGAACCGTCGATCTGACCGCAAGCACCGGCACGATCAGCGAGAGCGGGATGCTGATCGCCGGCACGCTGAACGGCAGCGCCGCGGCGGCGGCATCGTTGCTTGGCAACAACACGATTCTGAATATTGGCAGCTTCGGGGCCAACGGGTTCGTGCTGAACGATGGCACGGGGCTCAGCATCGGCACGGTCGCGGGCGGCACGCTCGTCTCTATCGACGTGGCCGGAAGCCTGGCGATCAACACGCTGATCGGCTCGGGCACGGTGGACCTGATCACGACGGCGGGGCCGATCAATGAAACCGGCACGCTGATGGCCGGCGTGCTGATCGGCAGCGCCAGCGGCACTGCGAGCTTTGCCGGGGCAACCAACGGCGGGACGTTCGCCAACCAGATCGGCGGCCTGGGGAATTTCAGCGCGACCGCGTTGGCGCTGAACGACGCCACCGCGCTGACGGTCACCGGACCCGTCAATGGCGGCAGCAACGTTGCGATCGACGACGCGCAGCTTCTGACGGTCACCGGCAGCGTGGTCAGCACCGGGCTGGTCAGCCTGACCGGCAGCGCGATCGCGATCACCGGCACGGCGCTGGTCAGCGACGGCGGCGGCACCACGGACCTTGCCGCCACCGCCGGCACGATCTTCGAGAACGCCACGCTCCAGGTGGGCACGCTGAACGGCAGTGCCGTGGCGTCGGCCAGCTTCTCCGGCAACAACACCATCGCCAATGTCGGCAGCTTCAGCGCCAACGGCTTCGTGCTGAACGACGGCACCACGGCGCTGAACATCGGCACGGTGATCGGCGGCACGCTGGCCTCGATCGATGTCGCCGGCAGCCTGACGATCGGCGCGAC
>DATJNA010000183.1:0-20547 GCA_035508435.1 Acetobacteraceae bacterium
GCGACCGGTCGGTGCCGCTGAATTCGGTCTATCAGGCGGGGCTCGAGCGTTTCTCCATCATGGATGAGGCGGGCTACGACGCGGTTTGGCTGGCGGAGCATCACTTCTCGAGTTTCTCGGTCTGCCCGTCGGTGCACATGATGGGCACCATGGCCGCCGCGCGCACCAAACGGCTGCGGGTCGGCACCGCGGTCTCACTGGCGCCGTTCTACAATCCGCTGCGCCTGGCCGAGGAAGTCGCGTTGCTGGATGTGCTGTCCGGCGGCCGCGTCAACTGGGGCGCCGGGCGAGGATTCGAACGCAGCGAGTTCGCCGCCTTCAATATTCCTGGCGAGGAAAGCGGGCCGCGGTTCCACGAAACGGTCGATATCGTGCTGAAGGCATGGACCAGTCAGCGGCTGAGTTATGAAGGCCGATTCTACCGTTATGACGACGTCGAGGTACTGCCGAAGCCGTTGCAGGCGCCGCATCCGCCGGTGTGGATGGCCGCGTCATCCATCCCCGCCATCGAGTGGGCGGCGAGCCAGGGGCACTCGATTCTGATGGACCCGCATGCCTCGCGTGAGGACCTGATCCGCAAGCGTCGGCATTACGCGCTGAAGCTCGCCGAGGCTGGATTCAGCGACGCCGGCCGCAGCATCCCGATGGCGCGGCTCGTCGCGGTGGACGAGACCGACGAGAAGGCGCGTGCCGTGGCAAGGCGTGCCGCCGGGTGGATGACGGCGACCTATGTCGGCCGCAGCAGCAATGTGCGCCAGGAGGCGCGGACGTACGGTGGCAAGGACCCGATCGATTACTATCTCGACGACGTTATGTTCGTCGGCACGGCCGAGAGCGTGGCGGAGCAAATCCAGTCCTTCGCCGCGGAGATCGGCATGAACTACCTGATGGCCGCGCCGCTCAGCGGACGTTCGTTCCGGCTGCTCACCGAGCAGGTGTTGCCAAGGATCGCGGATTGAGTGCTGCCGCGGATATGGGATTGAGGCGCGCGTGCGCTGTCATTGCGGCGCGCCAGAGCCAGCCCGTGACGGGGCCGCCTGTCATTGCAAGGACCGCAAGCGGAGCGCAGCGGGACGAAGCAATCCCGGTCGGACGATCGCGCGCACGCTGATGCGCCCACTCGAACGAGGCTACCTTGGCACCTCCGGAGCCTCACAATGGCAGGGAACGCGCTGTGCTATAAACGAGGTTGCGCCGGCTGCTGCGGGACCTCGCAATGACAGACCATGACCGAGGTTGGTTCGGCCCCTGCGGGGCCTCGCAATGACAGGGGTGAGCAATACTACCCCCCACCGATCTTCGGGATCAGCACCACCTCGCTGTCCGGGCTGAACTTTGCCGAATAGGCGTCCTGGAAGATCTCGCCGTCGATCGCAACCGCCATCCCCTCCTCGACCTGCTTGCCCAGGCCAGGGAAGCGCTCCTCCAGTTCTAAAACCAACCGGCGGAACGTGGTCGCCGCCACCTCGAGTTCCGTCCTGCCGCCAGTGAACCGTTGGCAGGCGGAACCCGTGATGACGACCTTGGTCATTCAGCCGCCATCTTCGGCGCGACTTCGTCCAGCGCCGCGCGCACCTTCGGCGGTGACATCGGCAGGTCGTGCAGGCGCACGCCGGTCGCGGCACAGATCGCGTTGCCGATCGCCGCCATCGGCGGAATGATCGGCACCTCGCCTACGCCGCGCGCGCCGAACGGATGACGCGGGTTCGGCACTTCCACCATGACAGCCTCGATCATCGGCACGTCGGAGGCCACCGGCACGCGATAGTCAAGGAAGCCGGAGTTATCCATCTTGCCGTTCTTGTCGTAGATGTACTCCTCGTTCAGCGCCCAGCCGATGCCCTGCGCGGCGCCGCCTTGAATCTGGCCCTCGACATACGAAGGATGGATCGCCTTGCCGACATCCTGGATCGCGGTGTAGCGCAGGATCTTCACCGCGCCGGTCTCGTGGTCGACCTCCACATCGGCGATGTGCACGCCGAAGCCGGGGCCGGCGCCCTGCGCATTCAGCGACACTTCCGCGCCGATCGGCCCGCCGGTGCGGCCAGCCCGCAGCGCCAGCGTGGCAAGATCGAGCGGCTCGAACGCGCCGGCGTTGGAACCCGCCGGATACGCCTTGCCGTCCTTCCACTCCACCGCCTCGACGGGGATTTCCCAAATCTGCGCGGCACGGCGCTTCAGATCCTCCACCACGCGCTCGGCCGCCTGGGTCGCCGCCATGCCGGTGGCGAAGGTCACGCGCGATCCGCCGGTCAGGAAGCTGAACCCGATCGACGACGTGTCGGGAATGATGGTGCGCACTTGCTCGGCGGGCACGCCCAGCACTTCCGCCACCATCATGCCGATCGAGGCACGCGAGCCGCCGATGTCCGGATTGCCCGACACGGCGACCACGGTGCCGTCCTCGCCGATATGGCAGCCCGCCGATGATTCGCCACCGATGTTGAACCAGAACCCGCAGGCGATGCCGCGGCCCTGGCCCGGCTTCAGCGGCGCCTGCCAATGCGGATGGTTCTTCGCCGCCTTCAGCGTCTCCAGGAAGCCGATATTCTGGTGCGTCGGCCCATAGTGAGTCTTGGTGCCGTTGCGGGCACCGTTTTGCTCGCGGATCTCGATCGGGTCCTTGCCCAGTTTGCGGGCAAGATCGTCCAATGCGCACTCCACCGCCCAGGACGAGATCGGCGCACCAGGCGCACGATACGCCGCCACCTTCGGGCGATTGCTGACGACGTCGTAGCCGACGACATCGACGTTCGGGATGTCATACATCGCGAAGCCGCACATGCAGCCGGGGCCGATCGGCGAGCCGGGGAATGCACCGGCCTGGTACTTCAGTACCTGCCTTGCCGCGACGATGCTGCCATCCTTCTTGGCACCCAGCTTCACTTCCATCGTGGCGCCGGAGGTCGGGCCGGAGGCGCGGAACACTTCGTCGCGCGTCATCTGCATCTTCACCGGACGGCCCGCCTTCTTCGACAGCGCGATCGCCACCGGCTCCAGGTAGACCAGCGTCTTGCCGCCGAAGCCGCCGCCGATTTCCAGCGGCACCGCGCGGATATTGGCGATGTTGATGCCGAGCAGCTTGGAGCAATAGGCGCGGACCATGAAATGGCCCTGGCTCGAGCTATAGATCATCACCTGGCCGTCTGGATTGTGCCAGCACAGGCAGGCATGCGGCTCGATATAGGCCTGGTGCACCGCCTTGGTGGTGTAGCGGCCCTCGATGATGACGTCGGCGTCCTTGAAGCCCGCCTCGGCGTCGCCCTTCTTGAAGGTCACCACCTTGGCGATGTTCGACGGCTTGGTCGGCTTCGGCTCGACGCCGGCGGTGAACAGATCCTCGTGCAGCACCGGGGCATTGTCGGCCATCGCGTCTTCGACGTCGATGACGTAGGGCAGCACCTCGTAGTTGACGTCGATCAGTTCCAGCGCCGCGTCGGCGATGGCCGGCGTGGCGGCGGCGACGGCGGCCACCGCGTGGCCTTCATACAACGCCTTGTCCCAGGCCAGGCAGTTGCGCGACAAATCCCGAAAATTCATCGGGCCTTCGCCGACGAACGCTTCCTCGTTGGCGATGTGAGGAAAGTCCTTGGCCGTCACCACCGCTTTGACGCCAGGCAACTTCTCGGCCTTGCTGGTGTCGATCGACAGGATTTTGGCGTGGGCGTGCGGCGAGCGCAGCACCTTGCCCCAGATCATGCCGGCCATGCGCATATCGGCGCCGAACTGGGCGCGGCCGGTGACTTTCTCGACGCCGTCAGGACGGATCGGACGCGTGCCGACGACCTTCAGATCGGACGATACATAGTTCATGCCACCTTCTCCCCACGCATGACGGCAGCGGCATCCATGACGGCGCGGATCACCTTGTCGTAGCCGGTGCAGCGGCACAGGTTGCCGGCCAGCCAGTAACGCGCTTCCTCCTCGGTCGGATTGGGGTTCTCATCGAGCAAAGCCTTCGACGCTACGATGAGACCGGGTGTGCAGAACCCGCATTGCAGCGCGGCATGCTCCAGGAACTTCTGTTGTACCGGATGCAGGTGATCGCCCTGGGCGACGCCTTCGATCGTGGTGATCGTGGTGCCGTCCGCCTCGCAGCCCAGCATCAGGCAGGAGCAAACCAGCCGGCCATCGACGATGATGCTGCACGCGCCGCAGTCGCCTGAGGCGCAGCCTTCCTTGCTGCCGGTCAGGCCGATCTCATCGCGCAGCACGTCCAGCATGGTTTGCTGGGTTTCACAGAGGAATTCGGTCGGTTCGCCGTTGATCACGGCGGAAACGTGGTGCTTTGCCATGGTAGAACTATCCCCGATGTCAGTGCGTTGTCGCGCCGGCCTTGCCGAGCGCGCGATCGAAGGCAATGGCGGCGACGCGGCGTGCCAGTACGCCGGCCACCTTGGTGCGATAGACGATGGTGCCGCGCTTGTCGTCGATCGGCTTGCACGCCGCCTGCGCTGCGGCGTCCAGCGCCTTCAGCGTGGCATCATCAAGCTTGTGGCCGATCAGCGTCTTCGCCGCGGCGTCGACCAGCAGCACGGTCGGCGCCACCGCGCCCAGCGAGACGCGTGCCGCGGTGCAGGTGCCGTTGGCATCCAGCGTCACGTTGATGCCGCAGCCGACCACCGCGATGTCCATTTCTGTGCGCGGAATGAACCGCAGATAGGCGTCGCCGGAGTTCGCCGGTCGCGGCGGCAGCTTGAATTCCAGGATGAACTCGCCCTTCGCCAGTGACGTACGGCCGGGCGCGGTCGGCACTTGCTCCACCGGCAGTTCGCGCTTGCCGTTGGGCCCAACGATCACTGCAGTGGCGCCGGCGGCGTACAGGGCAGGCACGCTGTCGGCGGCAGGCGAGGCGTTGCACAGATTGCCGGCCAGCGTCGCGCGGCCCTGGATCTGCGTCGAACCGATCAGATCCATGGCTTCGACCACACCCGGCCATGCCTGCTTCAAGGCTTCGTTGGCCTCGATCACCGCGCCCGGCGTCGCCGCACCGATTGTGAAGCCCGTCGCGGCGCTGCCGCTGATGGCCATGATGCCCGGCAGCTTCTTGGTATCCACGATCAGGTCCGGCCGCAACCGGCCGGAACGAAGCTGCACCAGCAAATCGGTGCCGCCGGACAGAACCTTGGCGAGGCCGGTGGCGCCGGCCAGCAATTTGACCGCTTCGTCTACGGTCGTCGGTGCTGCGTAATTGAGACTTGGCATAACTGCTCCCGCGCTCTGTATTCACGTTTCCCCGGCCCGCGGCGATGGCACCGCGGGCGGCCTCGCAGGAGGTTATGCGATCGGGGCCGCGCGGTCGAGTGGCGCCCCCGCAACGGCCCGCTAACCGCCCGCAGAAGATCAGTCCGGGCCGTCCCAGCGATCCTCGAGGCGCGCCAGGCGATTGCGCAGGCGGGCAAGCTGCGACTGGACCGGCCGCAGCAGCGCGGCATCGCTGCTGGCATCCGCACAGGAGGCGAAGGCCGTGGCCACCGTCACGTCATCCGAGCGACCGAGAGCGCTCGGTCCGTATTCTTGCACGGTAAGCCAGCGCGATCACTGGCGCCGGCCATTACCGCCGCACCGCCGCCCAACGTAGCTGCGCCGATCCCACCAGTCCCTGCGGCAGGAATATGATGAACACCACCAGCAGCGCGCCGTACACCAGATTGTCCCAGCCCAATGCCCCGGTGCCGAACCAGATACGCAGCGTCTCGGCCAGCGTAATGGTCACGATCGCGCCGAATGTCGGCCCGAGCAGCACGTAGATTCCCCCCACCACCACCGCAAACACCATCTGCAAAGAGACCGCCACCCCACTGACTGTATCGGGGGAAATGAACATCTGGTACTGGCAGTAGAGCGCCCCGGCAAATGCCGTCATGGCCGCGCTCAGCGCGGTGACCTTCAGTTTCTCGACCATCACGTGCACACCGGCGGCACCGGCCGCGTCCTCATCCTCGGCGATCGCCTCCAGCGCGTAGCGCAGCATGCTGCGATCCACCCGCCAACGGATCAGCAATCCCGATGCCCACACGGCCAGCGCGATCAAATACCAGGTCTGCTTGCCGGTGAACTGCAACGCATAGATCGAGCTGCCGCCGTGGAATCGCGTCGGCGTGAAGCCGAGCGAGCCGCCGGTGGTGTCGCGTGTTGCCGTGACCACCTGTAACACGATCGCGCTCAACGCCAGCGTCACGAGCGCGAAATAATGCCCGGTGATGCGGAAGCGCGAGCAAGGATAGGCGATCGCCAGGGCGACGACGACGGCTGCGAGCATACCCAGTGGAATGCCCAACCAGGGCGTCAAGTGCTGATAATTCCACAGCAGCGCCGTGACATAGGCGCCGATGCCGAAGAACCCGCCATGGCCGAGCGACACCAGCCCGAAGCGCCCCATCACCGACCATGACGTGTAGACGAACGCCCAGATCAGGATGATGACCATGATGTGGAGCGGATACGGCTCCCGATACACGAAGGGCAGCGCCACCAGCACGATGCCGGCGATCGCCCAGGGCAGCCATGCGCGGGCCTGTGCGGTCATGCGCGGCGCGCCAGCAGCCCGCGCGGACGGGCGAACATCATCACCACGAAAAACACGAACGCGAACACGTAGCCCCACTCGAGATCCATATAGAGGCCGCTGACTTCGATGATCTCGGCGAACACGAACGATGCGACGAAGCCACCGACCATGTTGCCCAGGCCACCCAGCACGCAGATCATGAATGTGATCGGGCCGAAGGTCAGGCCGATGAACGGGTGCACGTCGTATTGCAGCACCAGCAGGCAGGCGGCAAGCCCCGCCAGCGCGCCGCCCACCGCCGAGGTGATGAGGTAGACGCGGCGGCTGTCCACGCCCATCAGCGGCATGATCTGGCGGTCCTGAGCGATGGCGCGAATTGCGGTGCCGATATAGGTTCGTGCCAGGAACAGATATACCGCCACCATGCCGGCCAGGGCGAAGCCGAATGCCAGCAATCGGGCGTAGCTGATATACATGCCGGCGACCTCCAGCACCGGCAGTCGGATGCCCAGGTTGCGGAAGTCGATGCCGAACATCACCGTGGCGGCGCTTTGCAGGAAGAACAACACGCCGCCGGTGGCGAGCAACTGGTTGATCGGCGCCGTCGCCAGCACCGGCTGGATCACCAGCAGATGCAGCAGCACGCCCAGCACGCCGACGCCGGCGATGCACAGTACGGCGTCGAGCAGGAACGGCACGTGGTAGACCGAGAACAGGTAGTACATGCCGTACATGCCCATCATGACCAGCTCGACGTAGCAGATCCACACCACGTCGATCACACCGAAGATCAAATTCAGACCCAGGGCCAGAAGCGCCAGCACGCCCCCCAGCAGGATGCCATTGATCAAGGCTTCCAGCAGGTAGATGTCGAAGATGCCGAACATGCCGGATCAAACTCCGAGATAGGAAGCGCGGATGGTTGCACTGGCGAGCAACTCGGCCGCCGTGCCGCTGGCACGGATGCTGCCGGCTTCCAGCAGATAGGCGCGATCCACCACGCGCAGCACCTGATGCACATTTTGCTCCACGATCAGAACGGTCAGGCCGCTGGCACGGATGCGTTCGACCAGCGCGAACACCTGTTGCACGATCACCGGCGCGAGCCCCGCCGATGGCTCATCCAGCAGCAGCAATCGTGGTTCCGACATCAGTGCGCGGCCGATGGCGCACATCTGTTGCTCGCCGCCCGACATGGTGCCGGCGGGCTGGCGGCGGCGTTCGGAGAGACGCGGGAACAGGTCGTAGACGAATGCCAGGCGTTGGGAAAATTTCGCACGGGCCGAGGGGATGAACGCGCCCATGCGCAGGTTCTCCTCCACCGTCATGCGCGGGAACAGCCGGCGGTTCTCCGGCACGTGGGCGATGCCCAACGAGAGGATGCGGTGGGCGGGGGTGGCGGCGAGGTTGGTGCCGTCCATCGCGATGGCGCCGTCGCGCGGACGGATCAGGCCGGAAATGACCCGCATCAGCGTGGTCTTGCCCGCGCCGTTAGGTCCAATGACACCCACGGCCTCCCCGGCATTCACCTGCAAGGAAACGCGGAACAAGGCCTGGAACGTGCCATAGCCGGCATCGACCGCAGCCAGCGAGAGCATGGCGGGCACTATGCCACCCCGCCGTTATGCGCCCGCATCACGCATTCGCCCTCGCCGCGGCCATCGCCTGCACCGCCGACGCATCGGTTCCCAGATACACTTCGACCACGCGCGGATCGCCCGACACTTCGGCGGGCAATCCCTCGGCGATCTTCACGCCGTGGTCCAGCACCATCACCCGGTCCACCACGCGCATCAACACGCCCATGATATGCTCTACCCAGATGATGGTAATCCCCAGCTCTGTTCTGATCCGCCGCAGCATGTCCGCCGCTTGCTGCATCTCGGCTTCGTCGAGACCGCCGAGGCTCTCGTCCGCCAGCAGCAGTTTTGGGCCGGTTGCCAAAGCCTTCGCCAACTCCAGCTTCTTCAATCCTGCCGCGCCCAGCCCATCTACCGAGGCGTCGCGATCCGGCGGCAGACCCACCAGCCGCAATGCTTGCTCCGCTGCCTCGAACGCGCGCGCGCGCGAGTGACGCCCCTGGCCATAGAAGCCCGCCAGCGCCACGTTCTCGAACAGCGACAGCCGGCGGAACGGGCGTGGAATTTGGAACGTGCGCCCGATCCCCGCATTGATGATGCGATGCGGCGGCGCGCCGCCGATCTCGCGACCCTGGAAGCGAATGGAACCAGCGGTCGGCGCCAGCGTGCCAGACAGCATGTTGAAGATCGTGCTCTTGCCCGATCCGTTCGGACCGATCAGGCCGAGAATCTCCCCCTGCTCCACGCGGAACGAAACGTCCGACACGGCGGTGAAGCCGCCGAACCGCTTGGTCAGTCCGGCGACTGCCAGCATCGGCGCAGGATCACCGCGCGGCGTACGGCGAGGAGGCCGGCAGCTTCAGCACCGGCTCGCGCTGCTGCTGCGACTTCGGCCACACCACGTAGCTCTTGTCGTCGACATACTGGATCACCACCGGAAAGGCCCGCTCATTCTGGCCCGACATGGCGGCATCGGGACCTTCGAACTTGACGCCATAGCCGAGCATCGTGCCGCCATCCGGAATGTCGGTGTCCATTGCCGCCCGGCGCAGATCGTCGGCGGTGATGCCGCCATATTTCTTGATCGCGCGCGGCAGAACGTCATACAGGAACACGTAGGTGTTGGACGCGGCCATCCCCAGATGCGGCGACTTGATCACGGTATCCGGCTTCAGCTTCATATAGGCATCGCCGACCATCTGGATCAGCGGCGGCAGATCGGGCTGCAGCGACTTGGGATTGGTCTCCCAGATCGAGATCGGATCGACGTCGAAGAAGTAGTTGGCATCGCTGCCCACCGACGACTTGATCTTGTTGTAATCGGTATAGCCCGCGCCGTGCCCGACCAGCGCGTCGAAATGCAGCCCCAGCTCGCGCGCCTGGCGCAAGAACAGACTGATGTCGGGATTGTAGCCGGTGTGGAGGATCACGTCGGGATGGGCGCGCTTGAGCTTTGTCACCAGCGATGACAGATCCGGGGAGGTGACGGAATAGCCCTCATCCACCACCACCTGCATGCCAGCCTGCCTGGCACCCATTTCGTTGCCCTTGGCGACGTCGGTGCCATAGGGGCCATCCTCATGGATGATAGCCACGCGCAGGTCCTTTGGATCCTTGCCAAGCTGCGGTTTCGCATACGCCGCCAGCATCGCGGTGGAGGCCAGCCCCCATTGCGTGCCGTAAGGCTGCGGCCGGAACACGTATTTCAGATGGCGGTCTTGCAGCACCGGCGAGGCGATGCAGGTGGTGATCCACATGAACTTCTTGAATTCCTCGATGCGCGCCGCCGCCGGCACGCACTCGGCCGAGGAATAGAACCCAAGCAGCATGTCCACCTTCTCTTGCTCGATCAGGCGGACCGCTTCGTTGATGGCGACGTCCGGCTTGCTCTGCGCGTCGGCATAGACCGCATCGACCTTGTAGCCGTCGATGCCGCCATGGGCGTTGAACCAATCGATCATGATCTTGGCGCCGTCGTAATGCAGCTCCGACCCGCCGCCGGCGAACGGGCCGGTCAGGTCATAGACCACGCCGATCTTGATGGTCTTGTCTTGCGCCCAGCCGGTGACGCCGGACAGCAGAAACGCCGCCAAAACCAGCAACCCGCTTAAAAGGCGTGCAATTATCCCCCCGCGCATTTGGAAGTCCCTCGTCGTTCGTCTTAGTTATGGGCAAGCTTACGCAGACGTCATGTGTGGATGCAAGCGGCTTGGGTCAGTTGACCAACGGTCCGTGCCTTCCCTATTCCCCCAGGCAAGCGGCCGGCATGAGCCGCCACTGCGCCGGCGGGCGCCTCGGGGAAAGGCTCACTCCATGCTCTTGCGGTTGCCGGCCTGTTTGCTCCTGTGCTTGACGTGCTTTGCCCTCGCCCCGGCGGTGGCGCAGGTCCCCGGCGGGCCGCCCGCCGTCGGCATCGTGCGCGCGGAGATGCACCCGATCACCGAAACGTCGGAATTCGTCGGCCGCATCCAGGCGGTGGACCGGGTGGCGCTGGTCGCGCGCGTCACCGCGTTCCTGGAACAACGCTTGTTCACCGAGGGCGCCGAGGTCAACAAGGGCGACTTGCTCTATGTACTGGAGCAACCGCCGTTCCAGGCGGACCTTGCGGCCAGGCAGGCGACGGTGCAGCAATTGCAGGCGAACCTGACCAACGCGACCATCGCCTATAATCGCGCGGTATCGCTGCTGCGCACGCCCGCCGGCCAGCAATCCACCGTGGACGATTCCCGCGCCACCATGCTGGCCGACGCCGCGCAGGTGCAGAATGCCGAAGCGCAGGTGGAAACCTCGAAGATCAACCTCGGATATACCGAGATCCGCGCGCCGATCAGCGGCAAGATCGGCCGCACCACCGTTACCATCGGCAACGTGGTTTCGCCCAATTCGGGCACGCTGGCCATGATCGTCAGCCAGGACCCAATGTACGTCGTGTTCCCCATCGCACTGCGCACCGAGCTGGAGCTGCGCCAGCACTATGCGGAGCAAGGCGGCGTCAACGGCGCGGTGCAGATCAAGCTGCGCCTGCCCGACGGCCGCATCTACCACCAGGCCGGCAAGCTTGACTTCGTGGACAACACTGTCTCCCAGAGTACAGACACGATCATCCTGCGTGGGATTATTGCCAACCCGCCGCTGAACGAGGCCAGGATCGGCAACGCACCAGTCCGCGAACTGGTGGACGGCGAGTTCGTCACCGTCCTGTTGGAGGGCGTCCAGCCGGTGCAATTGCTGACTGTGCCGCGCGCCGCGGTGCTGTCCGACCAGAGCGGCGACTACGTCTTCACCCTCGATGCCGACAACAAGGTGCGGCAGACGCCGGTGCAGCTTGGCCAGTCCACGCCGACGCTGGCCGCGGTGGTCAGCGGCCTGAAACCGGGCGACCGGGTGATCCTGGACGGGGTGCAGCGGGTGCATCCCGGGCAGGTGGTCTCGCCCGGCCCGGCCAGCCCGACACTCACCGCCTCGCCGGCCGCGTTGCAGGGTGCCGGCGGTCGATGATCTCCTCCGTCTTCATCGACCGGCCACGACTGGCGGTCGTCATCGCCATCGTGATCACCATCGCCGGCGCGCTGGCGATGCTGCGTATTCCGGTCGCGCAACTGCCCGATATCGTTCCGCCGCAAGTGACCGTCACCGCCAGCTATCCCGGCGCGTCCGCCGCCGTGGTGGAGGGCGCCGTCGCCCAGCCGATCGAGGCGCAGGTGGTCGGCGTGGACAAGATGATCTACATGAAGTCGGTCAGCGGCAATGACGGCAGCTATTCGCTGACCGTCAGCTTCGATCTGAGCTCGAATCCCGACATCGACGTGGTGAACGTCAACAACCGCGTGCAGACCGCACTGTCGCAACTGCCGCCGGAAGTGCAACTCGAGGGCCTGACCGTCCAGAAGCGCTCCACCTCGGTGCTGCAGTTCCTGGCGTTCTACAGCGACAGCCCGAAGATGGACCCGTTGTTCATCACCAATTACGTGCTGATCAACGTGCTGGACCAGTTGTCGCGTACCCCCGGGGTCGGCCAGGCCAACCTGTTTTCGAAGCTGAACTACTCGATGCGGGTATGGTTCGACATCAACCGGCTGACCGCACTCAACCTGACGCCGGGCGACATCATCGCGGCGATCCAGGCGCAGAACGTGGTGGCGCCGATCGGGCGGATCGGTGCGCGGCCGATCAGCAGCGATCAGCAGTTCCAGTTCAATCTGCAGACGCAGGGCCGGCTGGTTACGCCGGCGCAATTCGGCGCCATCGTCATCCGCGCCAATCCGGATGGCTCGGTGCTGCGGCTGCGGGACGTGGCGCGGGTGGAACTCGGTGCGCAGAACATGGACAGCGAGACCCGGCTGAACGGCCGCCCGGCGGTGCCGATCGGCATCTATCTCGCGCCCGGCGCGAATGCGGTGGATACCGCCGCGGCCGTGTCCCGGACATTGGCGCGGCTGCAGCAGCGTTTCCCAGCCGGTCTGCACGCACGCGTCATGTACGATTCCACCACCTTCGTCAGCGACACCAGGACGGAGGTGATGCGCACCCTCATCATCGCGTTCACCTTGGTGGTAGCGGTGGTCTTCATCTTCCTCGGCAGCGCGCGTGCCACCATCATCCCCACCGTCGCGGTTCCCGTCAGCCTGATCGGCACATTCGCTGCCTTGCTGGCGCTGGGTTACACCGAGAACACCGTGTCCTTGCTCGCCATGGTGCTGGCGGTGGGCATCGTGGTCGACGACGCCATCGTGGTGGTGGAGAACGTCGAGCGCGTGATGGAGGAACGCCCCGACCTGCCGCCGGCCGAGGCCACGCGCGAGGCGATGCGCCAGATCACCGGCCCGATCATCGCGATTTCACTCGTCCTGCTGTCGGTGTTCGTCCCCGTCGGCTTCATCCCCGGCCTGTCCGGCACCTTGTTCCGTCAGTTCGCGGTGACGATCAGTTGCGCGATGCTGATCTCGGCGATCAACGCGCTGACGCTGTCGCCGGCATTGTGCGCGGTATTCCTGCGCCATCACGGGAAGCGCCGCGGCATACTTGGCCGCATCTTGCGCGGCATCGACCATGTGCGCGATGGCTATGCCTGGGTGGTGCAGCGCGTGCTGCGCGCGGCCGCCGTGTCGCTGGTAGCGGTCGCGGTGTTTGCGGTGGGCATCTATTTCGCCACGCTCACCACACCCACCGGTTTCCTGCCGGAGGAAGACCAAGGCGCCTTCTTCATCGCCATTCAGCTTCCGGATGGCGCCTCGGTCGCGCGCAGCACCGCGGTGGCGCAGCGGGTGGAGCAAATCCTGAAGGGCATGCCGCAAATCCAGGACACGCTGTCCATTATCGGCTTCTCATTGCTGGACGGCGGCGTTTATGAGCCGAATGCCGCGTTCATGGTGGCGCGGATGCGGCCATTCGCCGATCGGGTCGGCGCGGCCAATTCCGTGCAGGCCCTGGTGGGACGCACATTCGGCGCCGTGCAGCAGATCCGCTCCGCCATCATCTTTCCGTTCAATCTGCCGCCGATCATCGGCCTCGGCACCAGTGGTGGATTCGAATACCAGCTCGAAGCGCTACAGGGCCAGGACCCGTCGAACAACGGCGCGGTGATGCGCGGATTGCTCGCCGCCGCGAACCAGGACAAGCGGCTGACGCGCGTGTTCTCTACCTTCACCGCCACCAACCCGACGCTGTATCTCGACATCGACCGCGACAAGGCGCAGGCGCTGGGCCTGAACATCGGCGACGTGTTCACCACGCTGGGCGCCACGATGGGCGGCATCTATGTCAACAACTTCAATCTGTTCGGCCGCACCTGGCAGGTCAACATCGAGGGCGAACCCGCCGATCGCAACGACATCCCGGCGCTATGGCGCATTTTCATCCGCAACAACCGCGGCGACATGGTGCCGCTGCGGGCGATCGCCAGCCTGCGCATCGTCACCGGCCCGCAGGTGATCACCCGCTATAACAACTATCGTTCGATCACCATCGATGGCAGTCCCGGACCGGGCGTTTCGTCCGGCACCGCGCTGGCGACGATGGAGCAAATCTCGGATCGCACGCTGCCGTCGGGCTATGGGTTCGAATGGACGGGGACGGCGTATCAGGAGGAGTTGGCGGCCGGCCGCACCAGCCTGATCCTCGGCCTCGCCGTCTTGTTCGCCTATCTGTTCCTGGTCGGGCTTTATGAAAGCTGGACCATCCCGATGCCGGTGCTTTTCTCGGTGGTGGTGGGCGTGCTGGGCGCCTATGCGGGCATTCGCATCGCAGGGCTTTCGGTCGATCTGTACGCGCAGATCGGCCTGGTGGTGCTGATCGCATTGGCCGCCAAGAACGGCATCCTGATCGTCGAATTTGCCAAGGAGCAGCGGGAGGCGGGGATGCCGATCCGGGAGGCCGCGGTGCTGGGCGCCCGCATGCGGTTCCGCGCCGTGATGATGACCTCGGTCGCGTTCATCCTCGGCCTGATGCCATTGGTCTGGGCCACCGGCGCGGCACAATTGAGCCGCCGCGGCGTGGGCACGGCAGTGTTCGCGGGCATGATCGTGGCAAGCTCGATCGGGATTTTCATGATCCCGATGCTGTACGTCACCTTCCAGTCGATACGCGAACGACTGAAGGCGCGATTTCGCCGTCAGCCACACGCGGCGGTTCAGCCTGGACAGGACGATTGAGCAGCGCGCGGTCCTCGCCATGACATGGGGCGCGCGACTCACGCTGTTACCGTGGCGAGCGCTCGATGCCGTTACGTCTCGCCCAGCAGCGCCAGTGTGTGACGCGCGATGACGATCTCCTCATCGGTGGGGATCGCGAACGCCGGTCGCGGTGAATCCGACTGCGTCAGACGCATGCCACCCGCCCGGTTCGCGGCCTCATCCAGCACGAACCCCAGCCACGCCAATCGCCGCAGCACGCGCGCCCGGATCTCCGAACTGCGCTCGCCGATGCCGGCGGTGAACACCATGCCGTCGATGCCGCCCATGCCTGCCGCCAGCGCGCCCGCCGTCTTCGCCACATGAAACACAAAGTACTCCACCGCCAGCTTCGCCAACGGCGCGTCGCTCGCCAGCAACGTGCGCATGTCGTTCGACACGCCGGACAGTCCCTTCAACCCGCATTCTTCGTAAACGAAGTGCTCCAGCCGCTCGGCCGTCCATCCCTTCTCCTGCAACAACCATAACATCACCCCCGGATCGAGCGAACCGGTGCGCGTCGCCATCGGCAATCCATCCAAGGCAGTGAACGACATCGTCGAATCGACACTCCGCCCACCCGCCAGCGCGCACATCGACGCGCCCGCCCCGAGATGCGCCACCACGACGCGCCCCAGCGCGATCTCCGGCGCTTGCTGCATCAGCGCATCGGCAATGTATTCGTAGGACAGGCCATGGAAGCCGTAGCGCCGCACACCTTCGCGATACAGCGCATCGGGAATCGCGAAACGATCGGCCACCGCGGGATGGCCGCGATGGAACGCGGTATCGAAACACGCCGCCTGCATGATGCCCGGGAACCGCGCGCCCAGTTCGCGCAGCACCGCCACCGCCGGCGGGTTGTGCAGCGGTGCCAGCGGGTTCAACGCCTCGATCCGCGCCAGCGTCGCGGCGTCCACCACGACAGGCGCGGTCATGTCCGGGCCGCCATGCACCACCCGGTGGCCAAACGCCGCCAGTCCCTGGCGCTCCAGCGGCCCATCCGGCACCGCCGCCACCGCATCCAGCGCCGTGGCATGGTTCGGCGCATCCAGCGACGCCTCGTGTAACGGCTTGCCGTCGGTCGTCGAGATGCGCAACCGCGCCTTGCCGCCGATCCCTTCGACCGCGCCGATCTGCATCTGGCGCAGCCCACCCGCAGTGCCATACACCCCGAATTTCAGGCTCGAGGACCCGGCATTCAATACGCAAATCCGACGATCCACGCTTGTCGCGTTCATGTCCTGTTGGCCTTTCATCCGCGCCAGAGGCATGCTCCGATCACAGCATGACAGACGCCGGAGAGACAGCACCATGACGACGCCGAAGTTCGGCCTGGCACAACCCGTCCGCCGGGTGGAGGACCCGCGATTATTGCTCGGCAAGGGCCGCTATACCGACGACATCGTCCTGCCGAACATGCTCCATGCCGTCGTGCTGCGCAGCCCGCACGCGGCGGCACGCATCAAGGGGCTCGACATCGTCGCGGCGACGAAACTGCCCGGCGTGCAGGCCATCTATACCGCTGCCGACCTGAACGTGGATGGCATCGGTCCCCTGCCATGCGCCGCGCCGGTCGAGAACAGGGACGGAACGCCACAGGCGATGCCGCCGCATCCGGTGCTGGTGGACGACGTGGTAAGGCATGTCGGTGATCCGGTGGCGTTCGTCGTCGCCGACACTGCCAAGGTCGCGCGCGATGCGGCCGAGCAAGTGATGGTGGATTACGACATCCTGCCCTCGGTCACCGACACCGCGAAGGCGATGGACAAGGGCGCGCCACGCGTCTGGCCGGACGTTGCGCACAATCTCGTCTTCGACTGGGAGATCGGCGACAAGGCCGCCACCGAGGCGCAATTCGCCAAGGCCGCCCATGTCACGCGCCTGACCGTGGTCAACAATCGCATCGTTGTGTCGTCCATGGAGGCGCGCGTCGCCATGGCGGAATACGACGCCGCGGCCGGGCGCTGGACGCTCTATGCCAACACGCAGGGCGGCTGGCTGGTGAAGAGCCTGATGGCGCCATTGTTCGGGGTCGAGCCGGACCGCTTCCGCATCATCACCCCCGATGTCGGCGGCGGCTTCGGCATGAAGCTGTTCCTCTACGCGGAGCATGTGCTCACCTGCTACGCCGCGCGCAAACTGGGGCGGCCGGTGAAATGGGTGTCCGACCGCAGCGAGGCGTTCCTCGCCGATACCCAGGGCCGCGACAACGTCACGCTGGGCGAATTGGCGCTGGACAAGGACGCCAGGTTCCTCGCGCTGCGCACGCGCAACGTTTCCAACATGGGCGCCTATCTGTCGAATTTCGCGCCGTTCATTCCCACCTTCGCCGGCACCAGCGTGCTCGCCAGCATCTACGGCTTCCAGGCTTTGTATGCGAATGTGCTGGGCGTGTTCACCAACACCGTGCCGGTGGATGCCTATCGCGGCGCCGGCCGGCCGGAGGCGAATTACCTGGTGGAGCGCCTGGTCGACGCCGCGGCACGCGAGGTGAAGATCGACCGCGCCGAATTGCGCCGCCGCAACATGGTGCCGCCCAGCGCCATGCCGCATGCGACGCCGGTCGGCAAATCATATGACAGCGGCGATTTCCGCACGGTGTTCGATACCGCGCTGGCGGGCGTCGATTACGCCGGCTTCGCCGCGCGCCGGGCGGAGGCGGCACGGCGCGGCAAGCGCCGCGGCCTCGGCTTCTCCTACTATCTCGAAGCGACCGGCGGCGACGCCACCGAACGCGCGGAAATCCGCTTCGCCGATGACGGGCTGGTCGACGTCTATGTCGGCACGCAATCCACCGGCCAGGGGCACGAGACCGCCTATGTACAGCTCACCGCCACGCGGCTCGGCATCGACGGCGAGATGATCCGGGTGCGGCAGGGCGACACCGATGCGATTCCGGTCGGCGGCGGCACCGGCGGCGCGCGCAGCCTGTATTCCGAAGGCCAGGCGATTCTGGTCACCACCGACACGGTCATCGCCAAGGGCAAGCAGGCGGCGGCGGAATTGCTGGAAGCGGCGCCCGCCGACATCGCCTTCGCCGACGGCCGCTTCAGCATCGTCGGCACCGACCGCGGCGTGGATATTCTTGCCCTGGCAGCGACCCAGCGGAACAAGGCGGCGGCAGGGGAAGCGGCCGTCACGCTGGACGCGGCGGAAGTCGCCAATATCGATTTCCACACCTTCCCCAATGGCTGCCATATCGCCGAAGTGGAGATCGACCCGGAAACCGGCGTGGTCAGCGTGGTGCGGTATGCGGTGTTCGACGATGTCGGCAAGGCGGTGAACCCGCTGATCGTGCGCGGCCAGGTACAGGGCGGCGTGGCCCAGGGCACCGGTCAGGCATTGTTCGAACGCACCGCCTACGACGACGGCTCCGGTCAGCTCCTGTCCGGCAGCTTCATGGACTACGCACTGCCGCGCGCCGACGATTTGCCGGAAATCCGGGTGGAGCTGGTGGAAGTCCCGTGCACCACCAATCCGCTCGGCGTGAAGGGCGCGGGAGAGGCCGGCGCCGTCGGCAGCCCACCGGCGGTGATCAATGCGGTGCTCGATGCGCTCGCGGGCGACGGGGTGACGCATATCGACATGCCCGCCACACCGGAGACCGTGTGGAAGGCGATGGCACTGGCGAAGGCGGCGTAGCGGAACGCCGCTCCCCCTCCCTTGCCGGCTTGGGCCACGCAGCGGACCAAGGTTGAGGGAGGGGGGCATACAAACCGGAAGTTGCCGTTGTACACCCTCTCCCAACCCCCTCTCCCCAGCCCTCCTCCCGCAAGGGGAGGGGGGTTTATTTCGCCATGACAACACGAAGGAAAGCCGTGGCATGTCCGGACGCATCGAAGCGAAACTGGCGGAACTCGGCATCAGCTTGCCGAAGCCGATGGCCCCGATCGCCAACTACGTGCCGTACGTCGTTACCGGCAATCTCGTCGCGGTGTCCGGCCAGGTGCCGGCGCGCGACGGCACGATCGCCATCACGGGCAAGGTCGGCCTGAACCTCGCGATCGACGAGGGCAAGGAAGCCGCGCGGCTGTGCTTCATCAATGTGCTGGTGCATCTGAAGGCCGCCTGCGACGGCAATCTTGACCGCGTGAAGCGCGTGGTGCGGCTGGGCGGGTTCGTCGCCTCGCCGTCCGAATTCACGCAGCATGCGCAGGTGATGAACGGCGCCTCGGACCTCGCGGTGGCGGTGTTCGGCGAGGCCGGACGGCACGCGCGCACCACCATCGGCGTCCCCTCGCTGCCCGCCGATGCCGCCGTGGAAGTCGAAGGCTTGTTCGAGATCGGCTGGTACTGACCCGGCCGGCGCCAGCCTCGCCGCCTGTAAAAGCGCCTGACAAAGCCGCCGATCCCCCTTACGCTCCCGCCATGCCCGATGGATCCCCCACGCTCACGCTGACCCTGCACCGCGCGATCAAGGACATTCCCGCCGCCGACTGGGACGCCTGCGCCGGCGACGGCAATCCCTTCGTCGGTTACGCCTTCCTGAGCGCGCTGGAGGACAGCGGCAGCGCCTCGGCCCGCACCGGCTGGCTGCCGCAACACGCCGTGCTGCGCGGCGAGGTCGGCAACGTCGTGGCGGTCGCGCCGATGTACGCGAAATCCCACAGCTACGGCGAATACGTGTTCGACCATGGCTGGGCGCATGCACTGGAGCGCGCCGGCGGCGACTACTATCCGAAGCTGCAGGTGGCGGCGCCCTTCAGCCCGGTGCCCGGCCCGCGATTGCTGCGTCGTCCCGGCTGCGGCATTCCGGCGGGCGCCCTGGCGAATGCCCTGGAGCAAGCCTGCCGCTCTTTGGATGTGTCCTCGGTGCATGTGACGTTCTGCAACGAAGACGAATGGACCGAGCTTGGCGAGGCCGGCTGGCTGCAGCGCCTGGGCATGCAGTTCCATTGGGAGAATGCCGGCTACGGCAGCTTCGATGACTTCCTCGGCGCGCTGTCGTCGCGCAAGCGCAAGGTACTGCGGCGGGAACGGCGCGACGCCAATGCCGCCGGCCTGACGTTTCACGCCCTGAGCGGCGCGGATTTGAAGGAAGCGCATTGGGACGCGTTCTATCGCTTCTATCGCTCCACGGTGGATCGCAAGTGGGGCTCGGCCTATCTGACGCGGCAGTTCTTCTCGCTGCTGGGCGAGCGCCTGGGCGAACGTGTCGTGCTGATGCTGGCAGAGCATAACGGCAGGCCGGTGGCGGGCGCGCTGAACCTCGCGGGCAGCGAGGCACTATATGGCCGCAACTGGGGCTGCCGCGGCGACTGGCCGTTCCTGCATTTCGAACTTTGCTATTACCGCGCGATCGATTGGGCGATCGAGCATGGGCTGTCGCGTGTCGAGGCCGGCGCGCAGGGCCGCCACAAGATCCAGCGCGGCTATCTGCCGAAGCCGACCTACTCCGCGCATTGGATCGCGCATCCGGGGCTGCGGCGGGCCATCGCCGATTTCGTGCACGACGAACGCCGGGGGATCCACGCGGAAATGGCCGCCCTGGCAGAGCAATCGCCGTTCCGCAAGGACGGCGACTCGGAGGGCTAGGGGCAAGCATCCCGCCGCCTTGAAACCATGGTTCTGCCCATGCACGCCGCCATTGTCGGCATCGCCGGTCCGACCCTCCTCCCCCGGGAAGCCGCCTTGCTCCGCCGCCATCCCCCGGCCGGCGTCATCCTGTTCTCGCGCAACGTCCAGGATCCGCCTCGGTTGGCCGCGCTGGTGGCCGCCCTACGGCGCGTCCTGCCGCCCAGGGCGGTGCTGATGGTGGACCAGGAAGGCGGCCGCGTCGCCCGCC
>DATJNA010000184.1:0-18021 GCA_035508435.1 Acetobacteraceae bacterium
CTCGATGCGGCGCTGACCCAGGCGCCGCGGCTGGCGCAGGGGGCCGGCACGGATTACGGGCTGGCCGTGCTGATCGAGGCGGGGCACACGGCGCGGACCGGTCGGGAAAAGCTGGAGGCGCGGGCACGCGAGACGGTGCGGGCCTGGACCAGGCTGGAGCAGGCGTACGACCAAGCCGAAGCGACCTATGACCACCGGACGCAGCGAACGCTCGGGGCGGAGATGGAACGGTTTGCCCAGGCGCTGAAGAGGGATCCCCAGCTCGACAGCGTGTTGCGGCAGCGTGGCCCGGAACTCGGCATTGCGGATGGCTCGCGACTGACGTTGGTGGTGCAGAGTCAGAAACTCGATTACGCGCTGACGCGCGAGCTGGGGCTGCGGCACGGCCTTGGCATGGGCATGTGAGCCGCGGCGATGGACGACGAGGCCGACACCGGCAGCGCGGAGCGGGCATTCGAAGCCCTGCGGGCGGAGGTGGTGGCGCTGCGCCAGACCATCGAAGGGCAGACGGCGCCGGACTACGCACTGACCCTCGGGGCGATCGTCAAGGAACTGCAGGCGGTCGGTTCGCGGCTCAATGCGATCGAGGCGGCGCCGCCGATGCAGGTGACGCCGGCGACGATCGCGCAGCAGATAAGGGACGAGGCGGCGCGGCTGGCCGATGGTCAGGCCCGGCAGATGCAGGCGGCACGGGAGGGTTTCGAGCGAGGACAGGACACTCTGGCGCGTGTGGCGTTCTTCCAGCAGCGCGCGCAGCACGATCGGAACATCCTGTGGGTCGTTGGCGGTGGGGCGGCGCTGATCGGGGCCGTGCTGGGCACGATGCTGTTCATGGAGATCAATCGGCACGCGCCCGACGACTGGGGATGGTCGGCGGACTGGGCGGCCTGGCTGATGCAGGCGAACACGCTACAAGCCGGCTATCAGCTCATCGACCGGAACAACCCCGGTGTCGCTGCGGCGGTGAATGAGGATATTCGGCTCGGCAACGCCTATGCCGACGCACTGCATAAGTGCGAGGCCGAGGCAACGCGGACTGGCAAGGTCGAGCGCTGCATTCTGGATGTGCAGCCCTCACGTTGAAGCCACCACACGGCGGGTTCATTGCGGCGATGCCCTTCGATCGCTTGCGACAAGGCACGTGCTCGTGACCGCGCGGCCAGTCGCAAGCCGACATTCGGGCGTAACGCAGTGCTGATTGATGCGGCCCAGGAGCGTAATCACTCGGTCTTTCCTGTGCGCTCTGCCGTTGCGCGTTGCCGGCCAACGCTGATATGTCCGAGCTTAAAGCTCAGCGTGAAGCCGCAGAGCGAACACCGATACGGGACCACGCTCGCGGTTATAGGCTGGGTTGTTGACGAACTGGTAGTCTGCCGTGATGTGGCCGAAGCTGAACACGGCGAGGCTATAGTACGTTTCGATGATCTGCTCCGGGCCGGCCTCTGGCATTTGGCCGTCGCCGATGATGCCGCCCAGGCCGCCGGCGGCGAAATACAGCTTGGCCTCATGTGAGATCTGACTGGTCGCGACCGCCAATCCCACGGTGTCATCAGGCCGCCCCCATCGTGTGCCGGCCAACGAAATTCCGGCCGAGACACTCTGGTCGATGTCGGTGAAATCGTCCTCTTCGACGCTGCCTTGCATCAAGCCGGCACGCAGGAACATGCCAATGTCACTGGCAAGTTGCTGCTCCAGGTTCAGCGCGACGCCATATTTGCTCCGATAGTTGCGGACAGCGCCCGTTGACGGCGTCGTCCCGGTCGCCGCACCGAGCGCGAGTGCGTCTGCATAGGTGCCCAGATTGCCGCGCGTAAGCCAGTACAGGAATTTCAGCTTGCCCGGTTGGTCCCAAAGCGTGTGCCGCTCCTCCAGTTCCACGACGAACTGGGTCTGCTGGAATAGCGGCAGGGCGAGATGAGTGCTGTTGGGCACGTTCGACAGGTCAAACACCCCGACCCTGGCAGTCCACCAGTCCTGATACCACTCCGCCGTGGCTCCGTAGGTCGCGCCCCAGGCATCCGCCGCGTAGTCGAACGTTCCTACGTCGATGATCGACCAGTTCAGGAAGTCGTTGCGCGGGTCATGCGCGTATTTGTTATTGTCGAATATGTCGACGACGGAGAACTTGCCGATGGTGAGTACCACGCGATTCGCCGTCTGTGTGCCACCGAGTTGATTGAGGTCGGGATCAACCTTCTGGGTCTCGCCACCCAGATCGATGGTTTGCCGAAAGAATGCGCGTGCCATCCGGTAGTAAGGGTCCGTCGCGCCGAGCTTGTATGCTTCGCCGCTGACATAACCAGCAACACCGAAGGTGTTGCTGAGCCCGAAGCCTTGATCCATTTCGGGATTGATCCAGACCTCCGCGCCTTGCCACGGACGGAAGCCGGCATAGACGGTGGCGTCCAACGTTTCGCGACCGTTTGCCGCCGGCGACAGGCTTTGCGGTCCCTGATACGGGGACCGGAAGGCCGGCTGGAGCAGCCAGACATTCGTCGCCTGACCGTGGACGGCCCACTGTTCCGGTGCAGTATCGTCCGGCACCGGCGGGGTATTGACCGACGCGGGGGAGGTCGGTGCGTCGGCACTTACCGGTGCGGTTTGTGCACCAGCCGTTAAGGGTAACAGGCACGCCACGGCGGCGACGATCAGAGGCGGCGGACTAAGCCGACTGCGATCGTGACGAACTCGGCCGAGCGGTAGCTGCCGGTCCAGACAATGCTCAGCAGGCCCGCCGTGGCAACGGCGCAGGATTGCCACACTGGCACGCCGAACAGCTCCCCGAAGCCGACAAGTCCGCTCGGTTCCGCCACCAGCGCACCGATGCAGCTTACCGTCAGGTCGGCATGCAACAGCACCGCCGGAATGCGGCCCGAACGGAGCAACACCAGTTCGGCAAGCCCCCTGCCGCGTTGTCATGCCGAGCCGTCCAGCCAATTCCCGCGCCATAAACAAGGCCGGTACCAGCATGAGTTGCGGCAACACCAGGCGATATCCCCATTCCGCGCCGCTCTGGGCTGCCGTGATGACGCTGCCGGGCTCGGTGTCGGGATCATGATGCGGCGAGCAGAGCATCGCTCCCGGCATTCCATGGTTCAGCGCTGGCACGGGCCGGCGTTCCCGCCGTGCGATCAAGGATTCGCTCCATCTGCAAATTGCTCGGCGGCGCCCGCTGTTGGTTCGTCCCGGGCCTCCTGCGGATCCTCCAGGCCGAGCACATCGTAGGCGATCGCAGAGACATGCGAGTTCACGCGTCGCAAGTCTCGCAGGATGGCAAGGTGCAGGGTGCTGGCTTCCAGTCCACCTGGCTGGTGGGCCTCCAGACGCGCCAGGTGATGCCGACCCGCCGCACGCTCCATGGCGTTCAGCTGTCTCTTGGCGTCGAGTAGTTTCTGTGCTGACCGGGAGTCCTCCGTCATGAAAGTGGCGGAGGCCAGCTTGAGGTCCTCGAGCACACGACCATGGAAGGCACGCAGATCCATCTCGTCCTCTTTCGTCAGCACCAGGCCGCGCTTCGCTTTGCGAGCTGCGGCATCAGCCAAGCTGCGTTCGATGATGTCTCCCGCATGGCCAAGATTGACCGCGAAATCGAGTACATGGTGATGGCGCTTGGCATCGATCTCTGACAAGCCGTCGGTGCCGAGCTGAGTGAGGTAGGCTTTCAGCGCTTCTTGCAGACGATCCAGCGCCTTGCCGACGCGGCCAAGCTCTTTGATCGCTTCCAAGTCGTTTCCCGTCACTGCCTGCACGAGCCGACGCAGCATGGCATCAACCAGATCAGCCATACGAAGTGCTTCGCGCGACGCGTTGGTGAGCGCAAGGTAAGGCGTGTCCAATACCGATTCTTCGAGGTAGAGGGGCTGAGCGGTGTCTTCCGTCTTCTTCGGCCGGTCCGGCATGGCCCGTGTCAAGACTCGAGCGGCGGGATCGAGCAAGCCGATGAAGACGACAGCCAACATCAGATTGAAGGCGATGTGGAAGTTGACGACGGCCGCGGCTGGCTGAGGGCTGATTGCCCATAGTGCTTCCGCGATCGGGTGCGCAAAGGGCAGCGTCGCAACGCAACCGGCGGCGCGGAAGGCGAGATTGCCGATAGGCAGGCGACGGCTGGCCGGCTCCGTGCTCGGAGCTTCCAGTACCGGCGGAATGGCGCCGCCGAGATTGGCGCCCAGTACGAGCGCGATCGCCGCAACGGGCGTGATCACGTTGCCCGCGGCCAGGGAGGCTAGGAGAAGCATGACCGCCACGCTCGAATGCGCTGCCCAGGTGAGCAACGCTGCCAGCATCAGGTCGAGGAGCGGCTCGCGCGTGAGAGCACCCAGGATCGCGCCCAGCACCGGCGCCGTCTGTACCGGCTGGATGGTGAGAACAAGTTGATGCAGTCCCAGCAGCATCAGCCCGAGCCCGATGCCAACGCGGCCTAGATCGTGAATCATTCCCTTCCGGCCGCGCCGGAACGCAATGTAGCCGGCGATCAGCAGCACCGGGGCGACCCAGGACACATCGAAGGATAGGGCCTTGACGATCAGTGCCGTGCCGATGTTGGCGCCTAGCATCACTGCAAGCGCCGGCACCAGTGCCACCATGCCGTCGGCAGCAAGCGAGGTCGTCATCATTGCGGTCGCTGTGCTGCTCTGTAGCAGCGCAGTTACCACCAGGCCGGCCCCGACTGCCGCGAAGCGATTGCGCAGTGTGCGCCCGATCACACGGCGCAAATCCGACCCGAAGGCGCGCACAACGCCGCTCTGGACCATATGCATGCCCCAGAGCAGCAGAATGACGTAGCCGACGAGTTCGACGAGGGCGATTGTGGCGATCATTGCGCCCTTCCTGATGGACGAGAACGTGACGTTCGCCCACATGCCGAACATGATGTCATTGTCGAATCGTTTGTTCGGATCACCACGCTACGAGCAATATCGCGAGGCTCGAAGTCGCTGCCCAGGATGAGAATCAGGTCGGGAAAGGTTGTTCCAGTGGCGAGCCTGCAAAACGCAATCATCGCACTCAACCTTATGCTACTGGCCAACCGCGAGCTGGATCACCTTGAAGGCGACCAGGGCGACGGCGGCAACGAGATAGACGCGCAGAATGATCATCCAGATTCTCTTGCTCAGGCTGAGGCCCGCCGGAGCCAGCGTGTCGAGCGGCGGCATACGCCAGGTCGCTCGCAGCGTCCGCAGCCGATCCGGATCGATCAGGCTGCCGGCCGTCCCCGGTTCAGCGCGCCGCGGGCGGAGCACCATGATGGCGGCAAAGCCGGCCGCGCCTAGCGCGGTGCCTAGACCGAGGCTAGCAATGATCGTCTCGCCGGAGATGTCCGGGAACACCGTGGCCGCGGTCAGCACCATCGACAGCATGACCAGGACCCAGATTACCGCACCGGTGAACAGGTTCAGCCAGCGACCGTTAACCCACGGCCCAAGTACAGCCTTGTCGTTGCACAACAGCAGCAGGAACACGGTGGCGGATGGCAAAAGCACACCAGCGAGGGTCTGCACGGCGTTGGTCAACAGCCCGAGCAACGCGTCGCTGCCGAACAGCACCAGGGCCGCCGACCCGGCGATCAAGCCGGCATACACCGCATAGAAGCCGCGCGCGTCGGCCGGCTTGCGGTGCAGCGAGTGGCGCAGCGACAGCACATCGCCGATCGCGTAGGCCGTGGACAGCGACACGGCGGAGGCACCGATGATGCTGGCGTCCAGCAGGGCGAGCGCGAACATCACGCCGGCGGTCCGGCCGGCATAGGCCTCGAGGCCCTTTGCGAGCGCACCGGCATCCGTGAACTGGCCGAAGCCGGCAGTGCCCTGAAAGGCCACCGCGGCAAACGCCATGATCGCGATCGCGCCGGCCAGCACGAAACCTATGCCGATCACCAGGTCGGCCTTTTCGTAGGCCATGAAGCGTGGGGTAATCCGCTTGTCGATCACGTAGCTCTGCTGGAAAAAGAGCTGCCACGGGGCGATGGTCGTGCCGACGATGGCGATCACCAGCAGCATGACATCGGACAGGTTGCCGGCCGAAGGGAACCGCGGCACCACGAGATCATGCCCGATCACGGAGAGCGGTGGATGCGCCATCAGGAAGATCGGCACCAGCAGCAGGCTGAAGAAGCACAGCGCCAGCGAGAATCGCTCGAAGCGGCGAAAGCTACCGGTACTGGCGGCGGAAATGACGATCCCGGCGGCGACCGCGATGCCCCAGACGCGCGGCACGCCCAGATAGCCGAGGGCGAGATTGATGCCGATGAACTCGGTGACGATAGTCAGCCCGTTCAGGATGAACAGGTCGATGACACTGAACGCGCCCCAGAACTTGCCAAACCGCTCCACGATCAGCCGGGCATGGCCAACGCCGGTCACCGCGCCAAGGCGCAGCACCATTTCCTGGTTGACGTAGAGCACCGGAACCAGCAGCAGCAGGGTCCACAGTAGGGCGGTGCCGTAGTTCTGGCCGGCTTGGCCGTAGGTGCTGAAGGCGCCGGCATCGTTGTCGCCGACCATTACGATCAGGCCCGGGCCGACGATCGCCATCAGCGTCGTGAGCCGCGCCTTCCAGGTGCAACGGTGGCGCGTGTCGCCCTGATAGATGGTGCCGAGCGCGCCCTCGATATCGCCGATGTGGGCGGGATCGAGAACGGCGTGACGCACAGTGTTGGTGTCAACGCTTGGATCGAGAACAAGGTCGGACATGGTGGCCTCGGGACGCAGGAGTGACGGCGGCAGGGATCGCTCGACGGGGCCGAGCGGATGCGGGTAGCGGAAGGCGCGGCAAAACCGCACCCCGCCGTCAATGCGGAGGAGGGCCGTGGGGCGTGGAAAGGTCCGCCTGCCAGCGGCAGGTCAGTCGGCCGTCGGGCGCAACCAGCCATTGCGCGGTCAGCACCGGCCGCGATGGCGGCGGGAACGGGCGTGCGGGCGCATGGCCGAGCACGGTTCGCGGCAGGTCGGGCACGGCGTGTGCCCGCAGCACATCCACTTTGAGGAAGGCAGCCATGGCCCTCTCCTCCGGTTCAAGCGGTTGCTCGAACCCGGGAGGGCCTGGCCGCTAGCCCGGGCGCGCTCGCGCGGTGGGCATGACGGTCACAAGCACGACCCGGGCGGCGGTCCAACCCAGCAGAACGGTCACAGCAGGCGGCAAACGCCTACTGTGGCTCTCCGAGGGCTGGCTGGTAGGTCGCGGTTTCATGTGATCCCTGACTGGTTGCATCGGCCCGGCCGGAGCCGGGATAGGCGCAGGCGCGTCGTGGCAGAGGCTGGCGCCTCAGCCCGGTGCGCGATATACTCATACCCAGTATGAGGTCAAGGGTCGTGTCGTCGCCGGATGAAGAAAAAATCAAACTGCTGAGACGGCTCGGTCGCATTCGCGGTCAGGTGGAGGCCATCCAGCGGGCAATCGACGAGAACGCGAGTTGCGCCGCCGTGCTGCAGCAGGCGACGGCCTGCCGCGGCGCGCTGGACGGCTTCATCGCCGAAGTGATCGAGGACCACATCCGCTCCTGTGTAGTGGAGGAGAGTGACCGCGCGCGCGCCACTAAGGCAGCCGAAGAGTTGATCCGTATCGTGCACTCCTACCTGACCTAGGGTCCGACGCAGACAGCAATCGGGTTGCCCGTGCGGTCGCAGGCGGGTTCGCCAGGTCACCGGGCATCGCGTAGACGGAATGTACCGGATGCTAACGCGGCCTGTGGCCGTCGGGGTGCGCTTCGCCGCGTGACAGTTCGCGAGGCTACCATCTGCAACCGGACTAGCCCAATAGCGGCTTCTCGCGTTACCCGCGTTGGCACCAGACCCGAAAGTTCGGAGTCCACCGACCTTCCCCGCTAAACATCCCGCTGCGCTTGGTCGCGTTGTAGATAGCTGGCACAATCCTGTCGACATGGTGGCCCATGTAGGTGAACAGGCCGATGTGGGGGAGTCTTGAGCATGTTGGATGGTGACCTCGTGAAGGCTGGCGCGGTGGAGAGCTGCGCCGATGCCTGCTGTGGCTCCGCTCCTTCTGTGCTGACGCTGACACCGGAGCGTGCGGCGCTGATTGAGCAAGCGTTTCGCTTTGAGTGGATGACGGTCGCATGGATGGTGATTGAGGGCGCCGTGGCGATCATCTCGGGCGTGGCAGCATCTAGTCTGACGTTGATGGCCTTCGGGCTTGATAGCGTGATTGAGCTGGCATCGACGGGCGTGCTCATCTGGCGTCTCACTGTCGAACTACGTCACGGCCAGGCGTTTTCTGAACGTGCCGAACGAACCGCCAGCCGGATCGGTGGGGCGTTGCTATTCGCGCTTGCGGCCTACATCGTCGCGGGAGCGGCCTGCAGCTTATGGGCTCAACGCGGCGAAGCGTTTTCATTTCCGGGGTTGATCGTTGCGTTGCTAGCCATGCCGATTATGACCGTGCTGGCGCGCCGCAAGATCGTGATTGCAACGCAGCTTGGTAGCCGCGCCATGAGAGCCGATGCTGCCGAGAGCATCATCTGTGGTTGGCTGTCGCTTGTTGTTGTCGTTGGTTTGTTGGCAGATTACGTGCTGGGGGCGTGGTGGGTAGATGCGGTAACCGCGCTGGCGATCGTGTGGTTTGTCGTCAAGGAAGGCCGCGAGGCATGGAGTGGCGGACATTGCTGCGGCCATGACTAGCCGGCACCGCGATGCGGAATTCAAGACTTATGCAAAGTTTTTCAGCCCTTGATTTGAAAGAGCTTTTCCTTTGCACAAGTTACCGCCATAAGTGAGGCGTGATTTACAGGTATCCCCGTTAACCCCACTTCGCCGATTCGCCCCCGATTCGCGGTAGTCGGCGGAAAAATCCCGAGTCCTGGTCTCGGGTAGGTTGCAGAAACGGCTGTAGTGAAGACCAAGCCTGTTCCAATTGCCGCGGCTATGTGGATAGTCAGTAGCCGTTATGTTCCTGCGCTCGACGATTCGCGAGAAGGACGGCAAGCGCCATCGCTACTGGAGCGTGGTGGAAAACCGTCGCGTGGTGGGGGGCGGGGTGGTTCAGCGCCCGGTGCTCTACCTGGGCGAGATCAACGACAGCCAGGCGGCAGCGTGGCGCAAGTCGATTGAGGTTCTCGAAGAAGGCTCGCCTCGTCCGCGCACTCTGCCGTTGTTCCCGGAGGAACGGGCCGAGGGACTGACTGCGGACGGCACGGTCGTGCGGCTGAAACTTTCCGAGGTTCGGCTCTGCCGGCCGCGCCAATGGGGCGGCGGCTGGCTGGCCTGGCAACTTTGGCAGCAGCTTCAGTTGGACCGGTTCTGGTCGGAACGCCTGCCACCCAGCCGGAAGAAGACGCGATGGGATCACATCCTGTTCGTGCTCACCGTCTATCGCTTGCTGGCGCCTGGCAGTGAATGGCGGCTGTATCGGCAATGGTATGATCGCACCGCCGTGGCCGATCTGCTGGGCAGCACGGCCGACCTGGCCGAGATCCATAAGCTCTATGGCTGTCACGATCGGCTGCTGATCCACAAGGAGGCGCTGTTCTCGCATCTGCCGCAGCGTTGGCGCGACCTGTTCAACGCCAGCTTCGACGTCCTGCTCTACGATCTGACCAGTACTTATTTTGAAGCCAACCCGCCGTTCCCGGAAGGCGACAAGCGGCACTTTGGCTACTCGCGCGATCGGCGGCCGAATTGCATGCAGGTGGTGATCGCCCTGGTGGTGACGCCGGAGGGTTTGCCGCTGGCGTACGAGGTGTTGGCCGGCAATACCGCCGACAGCACGACGTTGCGCGACTTTCTTGCCAGGATCGAACGGCAATACGGCAAGGCCCGCCGGATCTGGCTGATGGACCGCGGCATCCCGACCGAGACGGTGCTGGCGGAGATGCGCGCGTCGGATCCGCCGGTGCAGTATCTGGTGGGGACGCCAAAGGGCCGCCTGTCGCGCACGGAGCAGCGATTGCTCGCCTTGCCGTGGCAGGAGGCTCGGCCCGGTGTGCAGGTGAAGCTGCTGACCGAGGATGGCGAACTGTATGTATTTGCCGAGAGCCGGGACCGCGTTGCCAAGGAACGCGCGATGCGCCGGCGGCAACTGAAGTGGTTGTGGGCGCGGTTGAAGCAGCTTGCGGCGATGGAGCTGACGCAGAAGGAACTGCTGCTGAAGCTGGGCGCCGCCCGTTCGCGCGCGGCGAAGGCCTGGCAGTTCGTGGTTGTCGATGTGGCGTCCGATCGCATCGGGTTCAGCTACCGGCTCGATCGGAACAAGCTGCGCCAGCAACGCCGCCGCGAAGGCCGCTATCTGCTGCGCAGCAACCTGACCGAGGAGGACCCCGGCAAGTTGTGGCACTATTATGTACAGCTCGTTCAGGTGGAGCAGGCGTTCAAAACCTTGAAGGACGATCTCGCCATCCGCCCGGTGTTCCACCAGCTCGAGAACCGCGTTGAGGCACATATCTTCATCGCCTTCCTCGCCTACGCTCTGTACGTGACGCTCGGCCAGCGATTGCGTCCGCACGCGGCTGGCCTGACACCGCGGGCAGTGCTCGAGACCTTCATGGCGGTGCAGATGATCGATGTGCACCTGCCGACCACCGACGGGCGCGAACTCGTGCTCAGCCGCACCACCGAAGCCGAACCGCCGCTGCGTCTGCTGCTGGACACGCTGGGGATCAAGCTGCCGGCTCAGCCGGTGCCGCGGATCAGCGCAGCTCCCGCCTCGCCACCTCCGATGTAGTGAAGACCTTTTGGGGGGCAGCTAATCCGATCAATGGGTTAAATTGCGTCAGACTCGCTAATCCGCGAAGTTGGGTTAAGCGATAGATCGGTGGTGTAGGTTATGCTTGAGCGGCTCGAGAGGCGAGACTCCCCCCCTCCCACGATCCTGCGTCAGGCCAAACCGTCGAACGGCGCGCGCCAGGCGTCTATTGCCGATAGTTGATCGTGCCATCGCATTATGTTTGGGAATTCCGCCACGGGCAGACCGGCGCCTTGCGCGAATGGCAGCGTGGTCGCGACCCGGAAATCGGCGTAGGAGACTTGATCGCCGACCAGCCAGGTCCGGCGGTCGAGCTGGGCGTCCAGGACGGCTGCATGGCGTCGGAAATCGCCCAACGCTTTCTCGATGACGTTCGGGTCAGGCGCTTGGTCTGAAAACGTCGGAACAATGATCCTATGCCAGTAAAGGACGCTCGCGGCGGGGTTGAGGTGGTGCGTGGCCCAGCTGACCCACAGGATCATCTCCGGCGCCGCCTCTCCCGTCCGCCAAAAGTCCGAGCCGGCGATCTGCGAGAGCCGGCAGGCGATGGCGTCCGTCTCCCAGAGCGTGCGCCCGGCTTCTACCAGGACGGGAACCAGGGCGTTGGGATTGATCGAACGAAAGGCCGCCTGATGGTCCGGGTGGCGGGGACTCGCCCGCACATACTCCACCGGCGAAGCCAGATGCCGTGCCACGGCGACCGCTACGCGGGGATTGAGGTTCTGGGAGTAGTATAGCTTCACGGTGTCGCACCCTCGCGCTTGACCTATCGCGTTGATATTAACATGATGTGCGGGCGTCAAACGTCCCGTTGCTGCCAGTCGAGACCACGCACTTCTTGCGCGATCACCCCCGCGAGAAAACGGAGCGACGGCATGAGCGATGAAACGGCGCCGCAGGCGAAGGGCCACACTGGCGGCTGCCTCTGCGGAGCGGTGCGGTACGAGTTGGCCGGCGAGCCGCGATTTGCCGGCTACTGCTTCTGCGCTGATTGCCGCAAGGCCTCAGGTTCGGGTTTCGTGGGCTTCATGGCGGTGGCCAGCAGCGACGTGCGTTTCAGCGGCGAGACCCGGATATTCAGGAGCAAGTCGGCACGAGGCGGCGAGGCCGTGCGCAATTTCTGTCCGGTTTGCGGCAGCCTGATCTTCGGCGGAATTGTCGGGGTGGATACATCACACACGATCTACGCCGGTTCCCTCGACGACCCGGCGGTCTTCCGCCCGACCATCGCGATCTTCAACCGCGACCGCCCCGTCTGGGCCTTGATGCCGCCAGGCCTCACCGTGTTCGAAACCATGCCGTCCTGACCGACGGCCTTTGTGGCGTTAGCCTAGCAGATTGAAGCCAGCACCTGGTGCATCGGGGTGGTCTGGGATGTTCCCCCCCCCGAGCACTTGGCTGGACTTTTATTCTTGAAAGATTTTATCGAGAGTGGCCGGCGACTGGGGCGACAGACCGGGAGGTGCGCCGCGCGACCCTCGGCCACCCCGGACCGGCGGGGGCTCGGCCCTTGCGCAGCGGGACCGGTTTCCCGGCGCTTCCCGTGGGCTGGAGCTCTTGTCGCCTGCGCAAGCGGTGCAGGTGGTGTAACATTCATCGGCCAGTAGGGAGATGAGCAGTGCCCGAGGAGCTTCTTACACCGGAAAACACCCGCGGCTTTGATGCGGAGGGCCTTGCCGTTCTCAATGAAGCGTTCGGCGCGCTGCTACACGAATACGAAGGACGCTTTGCTCCCTCTCACATTCACCGGGTGATGTTGACCGCATGGACGGGCAGGACGACCGTGCAGCGGCTTGTAGAGAGAACGCGTTACGAAATGGAGTTGGAGTAGGGCACTTGGGGACCGGTCCGCTGGTAGCCGCCCGGAAGGGGCGGCATCGGCGGGACTACGTCAAGCCAGCACCTGATACACTATGGCTAATAGTGTAGCAGACGGACCCCGCCCCTGCCCCGACGCACACCACGTAAACCCCCATTTCCCCACTGTTCCAGCCAATCAGTGCTGGTACGACTCGCCGCCCAGTGATACAGTTCCCGGTGAATCGTGCTCAGGCACCAACGCCATGCCTCACCCGTCTTCGGCCAGGTCCTCGCCGCTCGGCGCCGCGGCCTCGATCGCCGACAGGTCCGCCTCGGTCATCTCTTCGACCGCAAGCGCCACCCGTACCGCCGTGCGGCTGCCACAGCGCGGGCACACCAGGTCGCCGTGCCAGACGCCCTGGCCGTCGAAGCCGCAGGCGCGGCATTGGTATCGTGCCATCTCTTGCTCCTCACGGCCGGCCGGTCATGGACACTGAACCGATCCAGCTCCCGCTGTTCCCCGAGACGGTGGCCCTGACCCGCATCCGCCCCGACCGCAACGAATGGCGATTCTACAGCATGGCGGTCTGGCCTGACCTGTTCGGCCGCGCGCTGCTTGCCCGCCAATGGGGCCGCATCGGCACCCAGGGCCGCGTCCGGCTCGACCCGCACCCCGACGCCGGCGCCGCCATCAACGCCCTCGCCCAGCTCGCCCGCGCCAAGCGCCGCCGCGGCTACCGGGACCACCCGGCGTGAACGCGCGGACGAAAGCAAGGGCGAGGGCGCTGCCCTCGCGCACCCGCCAGGGCCGCGCCGGCCCTGGACCCGGCATCCCTTCGCCGAAAGCCCCCTCCCCTGCCCCGCAGACCGCGCCGGTCCCGCAGGCCGGCATGCAGTTGCACACCGCGGACGGCGCCCGGAAATACCTCACCCCCGGCGAGCGCGACGCCTTCCTGCGCGAAGCCGAGCGCGCCGATCGCCAGGTGCGCACCCTCTGCATGACCCTCGCCTACGCCGGCTGCCGGCTGTCCGAGGCCCTTGCCCTCACCGCCGATCGCGTGGACCTGGCCGCAGGCGTGCTGGTGATCGAGAGCCTCAAGAAGCGCCGGACCGGCGTCTATCGTGCCGTGCCCGTCCCCCCTGCCCTGCTCGACGCCCTCGACCTGGTGCACGGCATCCGCGAGCACCAGGCGCGCCGCGGCAAGGGACGCGGCGAACGCCTCTGGCCCTGGTCGCGCATGACCGGCTGGCGCGCGGTACACGCTGTGATGGACTCCGCTGGTCTCGACGGGCCACAGGCCTCGCCCAAGGGGCTGCGGCACGGTTTCGGGGTGGCCGCGGTCTCCGCCGGCATCCCGCTCAACCTGGTGCAGAAATGGCTCGGCCACGCCCAGCTCACCACCACGGCGATCTATGCCGATGCTGTCGGCGCCGAGGAAAAGGACATCGCCAAGAGGATGTGGGGATGACAATCAGCAGGCCGAGCCAGCGTTTGAAGGGCAGCCCAAGGTCAGGGCGCGCAGGGGCGAAGGATCTTTTGTTGCCCGCGGGTGCGCCTGCAAACAAGGGCGGCCGGAAGAAGGCGGCAGCGGAAAAGCAAGGCAGTGCCTTCATCACGACCAGAAAGGGGTTTTGCTATCTCACGATCAAATGCGGCTGGCGCAACTTCCATATCATGCGCATCCGTGCCTACACGATCGACGCCGACGACAAGCGCCACATGCGCCGGCTGTATCCCGAGATTGACTTCGATTGGAAGAAAATCGCGCGGCAACTGGCCGAGAAGCGGGAAGTGTGCCGGCAGTACCGCTCCCGACGGAGACCCTCGGATACGGCACATCGTTCGCACACCGGCGCATCGTTCTATGGCGTGTATGAACCGAGCACGCGGACCATCTACACCGATGGATTTCCGGGGGATGTCCGAGCCGCGGGCGCGCTGCTTGATGCCGTTCTGCGCATCGACCGCACGCTGACCGGTGTATCATCTTCGGGGCCATCAGGAGGAAGCCGCAGGGGAACGCAACCGAACCTGGTGCTCGTACAAGGCGGCCAGCCGGAACGCCAGCCGTGCGAGGACGACGATGATTGCTAGCTGTAGCGAACTGCAATCATCGGCAGAGTTGCACGCGGTGTTGCCAGATCAGAGCAATGTCTGCCGCTGCCGCAGAAAGGCGACGGTTTGCGGTAAGTCTTGCACGGCCAGTGTGTCGAGGTATTGCTCGACCGATTTCGGTGGATTTTGCAAGCTGGCACGGTGCTCTGCGACCGCTTCAAGGACGGTTGTTTCATCGAGGTCGAGCAGGGTTCGCACGAAAATATCGGGATGCTGGGCCTCGATACGAAACGACGCGAGCCGGTTGGCGGGAAAGTCAGACAGGTTCTTGGTGATGATGAATTCGGCGCGGCCAACAATGGCAGCGGCCAGCACATGACGGTCATCGGGATCGGGAAGATCGAGCATTTCGATGAGCGGCTCGTAGCCGGTGACAAGGCAATCTCGCACGTGCGCGTTCATCATCGTGCGCGTGCGTTCAAGATTGTTTTTCAACCCCGGACGCTCGCGCAGGACTGCACCGATCCATTCATCATGAATACGATCCGTCCACCTCGCGCAGAACAGATCGGTGAGGGCAAGCCACATGAGCAGATCCCTCAGCGGCGCGGGATACAGCACACAGGCATCATACAGCACTATGACGGGCGTCACCGTCTGGCCTCAGTAGCCCAACCCAAGTTCTTGCGCCTGCTTGGCCAATTCCTTGAGGGCATCCCGCCGGGCCTTGTCCTCCAGCGTCTTGTAAGCCACGAGATCGGTGTGGAGGATTCGGCGATGCGTGCCGACCTTGCGGAACGGAAGTTTTCCGTCCTCGAGCAGGCGAATCAGGAACGGCCGCGAGACGTTCAGGAGGTCTGCCGCCTGCTGGGTGGTCAACTCGGCAGGCACGGACGTGATGGTCACAGTGTTTCCGGCCGCCATCTGATCCAGGAGGTCGCACAAGAGTCGGACCGCGCGGGCCGGCAGGATGCACGTGGTGCCCTCCCCCTCCCCTTCCTCATGGGCGTCGATCCGCACCGTCTTGTTGTGGTCGGCCAGGCGGGCGAGAGCTTGGTGCGCGTCGTGCGCCAACACGGTGTCGGCCGCGGTGGGGCGCGCAGCCTCCGGGGGGAGGCTCAGGGCAGCGGACATAGAGAGGCTCCTTCCAGCCGGTGATCTAATCAGAAATCGCAGCTACCGCAATATACGAAATAACCGCAACGGCGACGCTAGGGCAATACGCGTATTGCATCAAACTCGCAAATGTGTCTAAGTGTATGCACGTGTAAAGCTATACGCACAAACATGAAAACACTCGCGATCATCAGCCAAAAAGGTGGCGTTGGGAAAACGACGCTGGCAACGGCATTGGCCGTGGCTGCCGAAGCAAACGGCCGCCCTGCCGCGGTCTTCGACCTCGATCCGCAGGCATCGGCGGCCTTCTGGAAGGACACGCGAGAGGCCGAGACCCCCGCTGTGATTGCCGTACCTCCTGCCCGGCTTCAGCACGTGTTGAAAGCCGCGGCTGGCTCGGGATGCGCCCTCGCGGTCATTGATGCACCCCCGTTCGCGAAGGACATCGCTTTTGAGGCAGCGCAGCATGCGGACTTCATCTTGATTCCGACGCGTCCAGCGGTGCTCGATGTGATGGCGATGACCAAGACCCTTGAGCTAGTCAGGCACTACACCAAGCCATCAAGTGTGGTGCTTACGTTCTGCCCCATCCAGGGACGCGTGAGGCAGCTCGGGGCAATGCTTGCTCCTGTCCGCATCCATAACCGGGTGGCCTATTCGCGAGCCCAGCAGACGGGCTTGAGCGCCCAGGAGTTCGAGCCGGACGGAAAAGCAGCGGACGAGATCAAACAGCTATACTCGTTTGTGTGTATGCACCTATACCGGGATGAATCTGAAGACAGTCATGGCAACCCCACGCAACTCGCTGCAAGCGGTTCTTGAGCGTCAGGCCCGCGGCCCGGCGGAGGTGGCGCCAACTGCGCCCAGCCAGGCGGACGAGAGCCATACGCCCAGCTCGCCCAAATTCCATCGGCCATCTCGGGAGGGGCGGCGGCTGATCGCTGGCCATTTCGATCCGAAGGTCGCCAAACAGCTCAAGCTGCTGGCGGCAGAGGAGGAGACTACCGTTCAAGCGCTTCTCGAAGAGGCTCTTGATCTTTTGTTCGTGAAGAAGGGGAAAGGAGTGATCACACGCGCATAAGAGTATACGTGCATACACGTATAGGTCCTAATCCAACAGCCATCCGAGTCGCCGCCCAAAGATAGCGGCAGCGGAATTTCCACAGAGGGATTTGTGACAGGAAAAACAAGGTTTTTCAGTGACTAAGCCCGACTCGGGCACAAGAAACTGTGGACAATTCGATTTTTCAGTCAGACAGTCGGCGTTACGCGTAAGGCGGAGCCGAGTCGTTCATGTCTACACCGCGCAGCCGAATTGCCGAGCACGTGCAGGCGTATCGCCGCCGCCTTGCGGCGGCTGGTGACCAGGAAGTGCTCTTCAAGCTGCCGCAGCAGACAGTGGCAATGCTCGACGCGATCAAAGAACGCCAAGGCCTGCGGAACCGCAGTCAGGCGCTTCTACAGCTTATAGAACAGGGGAGGGCGACCGCCCAGCAGATGTCCTGAAAGTGCGAAAGCCCGCCTTGCCGGGCGGGCTTTAGCGAAACTTCGCGACGGGCCTGTTGGCTACGTCTAGGGGCGGCCAAAGAACACCCCCAACGTAGCCAGTGGATGCCTTGCCATCAAGCGGAAATTGCCGTTTCCGCCAACGGGAGAGGTTTGCCCGTCGCGATCCACCCGAACGGAGGATCAAGATGGCTGCGGAAAGCGCCCGAGAGGCGCATGGGGAAGGCTATGCCGGCACCCCGACCGGCTTCCGACGACTGACGCCAAGCCTGCTACGGGCCGACCGCGCGGCCGAGGGGTTTGATGGCCTGCCGGAGGGCGTGGAGGCTCCAGGGCAATTGCTAGCGGCATTGAAGGCCGCGGCGGCGCGCCTCGGGCTGTCGCCACGCTTGGTGCACGCGGTGGACTGGCTGTTCCGCTTCACCCAGCCGCAGGACTGGGGGAGGGGAGGCCGCCCCATCGTCTGGCCATCGGCTGGCTTGCAGCAGGAAGCGCTTGGCCTGTCGGAAAGCCGGGTGAAGGCGCTGAACCGGGCGCTGATCGAGGCCGGGTTGGTGACGATGAAGGACAGCCCGAACGGCAAGCGGTACGGGCTGCGCGACCGCGCCGGGCGGATCACCGAGGCCTACGGCTTCGACCTCTCGCCGATCGCCGCGCGGCACGCGGAGTTCGTGCGGTTGGCCGAGGAGGCCAGGGCGGAGCGTGCCGAGATGGGTCGGCTGCGCCGGCGGGCGACGATCGCGCGCAAGGGCATCACCCAGATCCTGGAAACCGCCACCGAATACGGCCTCGGGGGCGAGGACTGGGCCAGCCTGGCCCGCGAGACCCGCACCCTGGCCATGGCGCTGAAG
>DATJNA010000185.1:0-5064 GCA_035508435.1 Acetobacteraceae bacterium
GATCACCGGCCAGGTCGTGCCGGCCAATCCTGCCGCGGCGGTGCGCGGGCCAAAGCACGTCGTGAAGACCGGCAAGACCCCGGTGCTGGACGGCAAGGAATGGCGCAAGCTGATCGACGCCATCCCGACCGGAACGGTGCGCGACCTGCGCGATCGCGCATTGATTGCCACCCTCACCTGTTCCTTCGCGCGCGTCACCGCGGCGCTGACCATGAAGGTGGAAGACCTCCGGCCCAAGGGCGCGGGTTGGGAAATCCGGCTGCACGAGAAAGGCGGCAAGCACCACACCATGCCCTGCCACCACGCGCTCGCCGAGGCACTGCGCGCCTATATAGACGCCGCGGGCGTCGGCGAGGACCGCAAGGGTTGGCTGTTCCGCACGAGCCGCGGGCACAAGGGGACCGTGCTCGCAGACCAGCCGATGGGCCAGCCCGACGCTTGGCGGATGATCCGCCGACGCGCCGCGGCCGCCGGCATCGCCGCGCCGATCGGCAATCACAGTTTTCGCGCGACGGGAATCACGGCCTACCTGTCGAATGGCGGCGCGCTGGAACACGCGCAGGCAATGGCCGGACATGAGAGCCCGCGCACGACAAAGCTCTATGACCGCACCCAGGAACGGCTGACCCAGGATGAGGTGGAGCGGATCAGGCTGTAGGCCGACTCTGCACTCAGAAATTTCGGTTGACGTTCCGCGGGATTTCCTCTTTACCCGGCCCCCCGATAAATCCTGACGACCTGCGCCGTACGGCGCATCCCAACGACATTGGCAAAGGAAGGGCGCGCGAAGCATGCATCCAGCCGTGACAGCTGCCGTGTTCGCCGCCTGTCCTGCGTCCTGCAACGACCTGTGGCGGCAAGTCCGTCCACCAGGACGTTCGAGACGAACAGGAGTCCTTTGTCGTGATTGCGCCGTCCGCCGAGGGAGTACTCGGCCATTATCTTCGTAATGCACTGCACTGCGATGCTGCGGCAGAACTGCTGAAGCCGATCGCCGATGCTGCGCCGACCGTGCTCGGCGCGGCGCTGGCCGATGCTACCGCTGAAAGTCTCGATCGCGCCCTCGGTGCCTTGCCGCCACCCTGCCCTGGGGGCGAGCCGCTGGAACGCAACGCACGGTTCGCCGCGGCGGAGTTCGGCTTTTCTCACATCGAGCTCGACATCCTCCTGCTGGCACTGCGGCTTCGCCGCAACCGCTCGCTCGCACGGTTCTGCGGCGCTGTGCAGGACGTGCTGCGCGATCCGATGCGCACCATAGCGGCCTTGCTCGGCCACGACGTGGAGCAAGTGCAAAGTCGTCTTGCCGCCGGCGCTCCTTTGCTGATCTGTGGCTTGATCGAACTCGATCCCGATGAATCCTACGGCACCGGCTTTGCGTCTGTGCTGGCGATAAGTCCGGCCGCGGCGGGCCCGATGTTCGCTGCGCACATCGATCGTGATGCTTGGCGGGCTGCGCTGATCGGTCGGCCCTGCCAACCTGATTTGCCCTGGTCCTGTTTCGACCATCTCGGCGAGGCGCCGCTGCTGGCAGCCCGTGTACTTGCCGCTGCGGCATCGGCGGGCGAAGCAGGCGTGCACGTATTGCTCTTCGGTCCTCCCGGTACCGGCAAGAGCCAACTGGCTCGGGCGCTTGCGGCGCGCGCGGGCCTCACCCTCTATGCCGCCGGCGAAGCGTCGGAGGCTGGTGAGGAGCCCTCGCGCGCTACGCGATCGGCAGCGTTGCGGCTCAGCCTCGCCTTGCTGCGTCATCGCCGCGATGCCGCCGTATTGCTCGACGAGGCCGAGGATGTCCTGGATGCACCTCGGTCCTTCGGCGCGCGGCGGGGGGTCTTCTCCAAGTTGTTCCTCAACCGCACGCTGGAGCTGGCGGCAGTGCCCGTGATCTGGACGTGCAACGAAATCGGCTGGATGGATCCGGCGACGCTGCGGCGCATGACATTGGTGCTGCGCATGCCGGTGCCGGACGCCGGACTTCGCGCCGGCATCTGGCAACGAGTGCTGGCACGGGAAGGGTTGGCGCTGCCACCCGGCACGCCCGGTCGGCTGGCCGCGAATTGGCCCGTCTCGGCCGGTGTCGCGGCTGGCGCGGCGCGGGCCGCACGCCTGGCCGGCGGCGGTCTGGGCGAGCTGGAGCTTGCGCTCGCCGGCGTGGCTGAGGCCGTTGGCTCCGCTGGCGCCGATACCAGTCTTCCGCCTGCGCGGTTTGACCCGGCGCTCACGGTTTGTGCCGAGGACCTTGAAGCACTGTGCGCGCGGCTGGCCCGTCCCGGCGCACCGCGAGCGTGGTCGCTGTGCCTTTCCGGGCCCTCCGGCACCGGAAAGACCGCGTTCGCCCACCATCTCGCTGGTCAATTGGGATTGCCGGTGCTGCAGAAGCGAGCCTCGGACCTGTTGTCGATGTGGGTCGGTGGCAGCGAACGGGCGATCGCCAATGCGTTCGCCGAGGCGCGGACAAGGAGTGCGTTGCTGCTGATCGATGAAGCTGAGGCGCTGTTGTTCGACCGTACCGCCGCGCAGCGCAGCTTCGAGGTCAGCCAGGTGGACGAATTGCTCACCTGGATGGAGCGTCATCCGTTGCCGTTCGTCTGCACTACCAACCTCCCTGAACGTCTCGATGGCGCGGTGCCGCGGCGTTTCACGCTGAAGCTGCGGTTCGGAGTGCTCGACCCGGTGCGGGCGACGCTCGCGTTTCAGCGCATCCTCGGAGGCGCGCCACCCGGTGCATTGCCCGAGGGGTTGACGCCAGGCGATTTCGCCGTTGTTCGGCGCAAGAGCGAACTGCTGGAAGACGCACGTCCGGAGCGGCTCGCTGCGTGGCTCCTGGAGGAACTTGCGGCGAAAGGAGATGGCCGTCCCCCCATCGGCTTCCGATTGAAAGCGTCCGAACCATCGCTGCCGGACGTTCGCTTACGGGACGCCGCCTGACCCAGTGGAACCCAATGGAGGTTTCGGTTTGACGACGCGCGAGACTGAGATCGGTGGTGATCGCCGGGAGCTGTGGGAAGCTCTGGCGGAACTGTCCGTACTGCAGGAAGGACAAGTTAGTAGGGAACGCCACGGCGAAGGCGAACTTGTCCGGCGCAACGGTATTCCTGCGGAGGCGTTCGGCTGTTTGCTATCGGACGGAACCCTGACTGCGGCAAGATGCCTATCCCAGCAGGATGGTCTTGCGGACGACGAACGTGTCTGGAGTCGGCCGATTGCTTCGGATAGTCCGCGCCGGCGGCGTGGTCGCCTACGCGTCGAGGCCGGAATTGCGTTGCGCTTCCATGACGAGCCGACGGCCGACATGCCGCGTTCGGTTCAGCCGATAGTTCATGACCTCGGGCTCGACATGGCTATGTCAGCGCGATTTCGCAGGATGGTGCAAGTGAGCGACATGTTCGCGGCCTTGCTCTACGCGGCGCTGTGCAACACGGAGTGGGTGCATGAGAGGTCGGGGCAACGTTGGCATGTGAGCTGGCGCGGCGCCGGCAGAACCGTGGCTCATCTGCGAGGTCAGGGCGATTATTTAGACTGGTACTTGGGCGGGGAAGAAGCCACAGTGGACGAGAACGTGCTCAACGAGATTCGGGCGCTGGGATGGGTCTTGTGTGAACACGAGTGATCTCGGTCAATTTTCCTCTGTTCTGGTTGCGGTCCGTCTCTAATGCGCTCGACCAGCAGGCCGACATCGCCAAGGTAAAGGAATGGGTCGGGCACGCGACCACGGACACCACCCGCATCTATGACCATCGCCATTCCCGACCGGAAGGCAGCCCGACGTTCAAGGTCGCCTACTGACAAGCCCGCCGGAACCCATGTTGCCGTCGGGCGCGCAAATCACATGCCGTACGGTGATGACTGGCTGGCGGTTTCTGCCGCCTCTTCCTGCCGGCGCAGCAGTGCATCGATGCCGGCCCCCAGCGGGTCCAGGTCGTCAGCAACCTGCTTCGCCCAACTGGTCCAGGCCGCGAGATCGGCCGGGATCCCACCTTCGCCAGCTGTCGCGCGTCGCTCGACGGCGGCAACGAGCTGCCTGATCCGTTCGGCAGTCGTCCAGGACTCGGTGCTGGCAACCAGATGGTCGCGGCGCGCTTTCTCCATGCGTGCCCGGCGCGCTCTCTCCTGCCGTAACCTCTCCTGCTCCGCCCGGGCGTCCGCTTCGCGCCGTTGCTCATCGGCCCGTTGCCCCAGCGCTGCACCAAGCGCCACGAGGCCCACCACGACATCGTTCAGCTTATCTTCGAGGTGCACCGAGCGCGAATCGCTCCAACGCTTTCGGAGATCCTTCCGCCACCAGACATAGGCGTCTGCGTGGATCGACAGCTGCCCATTCGGCGCATAGTCCCAGGTAGGGATGCGCGTCCAAGGGTAGCGCTGTTTTTCGGCCCGTTCGGCGGCGGTCGGCACGTGCAGTGCCCGGTCGTCCTTCTCGGTTACACCGATCGGTACGAGTTGACCCTCGATCGTCACACCGCGCGCGCTGACCTGATACCCACGTGCTTCCAATGCCTTCAACAACGCATCGACCAGCCGTAATGCCCGATGGCGGGTCGCCGGGCTTACACGGATGTCGAGAATCGCCTCTGTCTTGGAGGCAACGCTTCCGGCGGCCGGCACAGCGTGTTCCCCGCTGCGGGATTTCGCTAGCGCCGCGTTCGTCGCCTGAACCAGAGGATGCGGCCGACGGAGCTGGTCGCTGACCTCGATTCGGTTTTCCGGCTTCTGTTCCTCGGCAGCCCGCGCATCGACAACCGGATCCGCGCCACCTGCCGGGCTGCTCGGCTGGATCGTCAGTGTCTCGCCGGCGCCGTTGGTTGCCGGTGGCAACGGTGGTCTCTTGATCACAGGCTTGCCGTATTGGAGCTTGTTCCAGTAGCCCCGCGGCGGGACTGGGATATTAGCCTTGCGGCACACCTTCGCTAGGCCCGTCCCGGTGATCCAGCAGTTCTCAATGTGATTGAGTCGCATTCTGGGCTCCAGCCGGGGCCGCGTCCGACGGGACTGAGTCCGATCTGCCACATGTTGTAGGCAAATGGCCGCTCCCGCCGCGGTGTTAGAGCTTCCTGGTTGCAATGTGAC
>DATJNA010000186.1:0-13466 GCA_035508435.1 Acetobacteraceae bacterium
CCCGGAAATCCACGCGCCTGCGTGGCGGCGTTGAGATTGTCTTAACCACCGCGCCCTAGCCTCTCCCGCTGATTTGGCGGGAGGAACACGTCATGGACACGATGCCAGGTCGGCAGCCGCCGGTGGTGACACGGGGGGAGCGGTCGTTCCGGCTGACCGACGATCCGCTGGCCAAGGCTGCGGCGCACGAGTTCTGCGGCGGCTTCGAGGAGGGCACGCTGCGCTTGTTCGACGCGGTGCTGCCGCGCTGCACGCGCATGGTGGATTTCGGCGCCTATATCGGGCTGACCGCGCTGTATGCCGCGACGCATGTGGAAACAGTGTATGCCTTCGAACCGAGCCCGGTGAACTACGAGCTGCTGGCCCGCAACGTGGCCGAGAACCCCGACCTCGCGCCCCGCGTCCACTTGTTCCGCCACGGGCTGGGCGCGCGCGACGAGACGGTGACGCTGTATGCCAAGGCGACGGCGGATTCCGGGTCGTCGGTGTTCCGCCACGTGGAGCGCGAGGGCGTGGTGGCGGCGCGGCCCGACGCGGCGATCGCACTGCGCGATGCGGCGGCGGTGCTGCGAGAGATCGGGATCGACCGGCAGTCGCTGCTGAAGATCGACATCGAGGGCGCGGAATATGAGGTGCTGCGCGCCATCGCGCCATTGCTCGCGGCGAGCAAGCCATGGCTGCACGTGTCGTTCCATCCGTTCAACCTGGTGGCGGGCGATGCCTATGACAATGCGCTGTTGCGGCTGCGATCGGCGTTGGGCGCGGCCGAGGCGCTGTCATCCTATCGCTTCATGCACCTGTTCGACGATGGCGCATGGTGCACGATCAGCCGGGCGGAGCGGATGGATTTTTTGCGGCAGTACCTGCTGAGCGCGAAGCCGGTGCCGCGCGTCGCCACGCCGCAATACGGGTTCGTTCACGCGATCGCCTTCTCGGATGAGGAGCTGCCGCGGGATGCGTAAATCGCACGACACTGCCCGAATGACCGACATGCCCTCATTGCGATGACCCTCTCGCCGCTTGCGATGACTCCCTCGGTGCTTGCGGTGACATCCTGCTGTGCGCACTGACACCCTAACGCACTGACACCCTAACGATGCCGTTGCTCGGACACCGGCATGCTCTCCCCCACCGCCGGAGGCAGCGGCTTGTTGGATCCCCAGGTCTGCAATGAATTCTTGCCCGGCAGCGCGCCGGTATTCCAGCCACCGCCCAGTGCCGTCACCAACGTGACGCTCGCCACCAGCCGGCTCTGTTGTATCGCCAGCGCCGCCTGCTGGTCCGACAGCAACGCCGTTTGCTCGGTCACCACGCTGGTATAGGCGACCGTCCCGGCGCGATACTGGTTGAGCAATACGGTGACGGCCCGCTGCGTCGCGTCCACCGCCACTTGCTCGGCATGCGCCTGTTGCTCCAGGATCCGCAGCGACGCCAGCTCATCCTCGACCTGTTGCAACGCGGTCAACACCACCTGGCGATAGTTCGCCACACTCTGGTCGTAGGTCGCGCGCGCCGCCGCCACCGCGGCCGAACGCGCGCCGCCTTGGAAGATCGGTTCGCTCGCCGAGGCTCCCAGCGACCACACCCGGTTTGCCGTGGTGAACAATTCCGATAGCGGGCTGCCAAAGAAGCCGCCCAGGGTCGACAGGCTGATCGTCGGATAATACGCAGCGATCTGGTAGCCGATCAGTGCATTCTCCTGCTGCATCTGCCGTTCCGCGGCGGCGACGTCGGGGCGGCGCTGCAGCAGCGTGCCGGGCAATCCAGGGGGCAGCACGGGCACATTGGCCGGCATCAGTGCGAACCGGATCGTCAGGTCGGCGGGCGGATGGCCGGTCAGCACGGCGATCGCATGCTCGAAGGTCGCGCGCTGCACGCCGACGCCGACAAGCTGCGCGCGTGCCGATTCGAGTTGCGCCCGCGCCTCCACGTCGTCGGCCAGCGAACTCGTGCCGGCCAAGTACTGATTATGCGTGATCCGCCACGTGGAGGCATAGGCGGCGACGGTCTTGCGCAACAGGTCGGCGAGCGAATCCTCGGCACGCAGGTCGAAATAGTCCACGGCGAGCGTCATCTGCGCGGAGAGTTGCGCGTTGGCGAGATCGGCAGCGCTGACTTGCGCCGCCGCGACCTGGCTTTCCACCTGGCGGCGAATGCGGCCCCAGATGTCGGGAGTCCAGTCGATCGAGCCTTCGATGCTGTACTGCGTGGCAGGCGCGCCACCGCCCCCGCCACCTCCGCCGCCACCACCACTGCCGGTGCTTGCCGCGCCGGTGGATGACGTGCTGCTGAAATTGCTTGAACTCCTGCTGCCGCCGCCGCCAAAACCCGAGCCGCGCGTCACGCCGGAATCGACCCCGACCGTCGGAAACAGATTGGCGCGCGCCTCCTGCACCAGCGCCACGGCGTTGCGGTATTCGGCTTCGAACTGCCTCACCGTCTGGTTGGAGACGTTGACCTGACGTTCCAGCCGATCGAGTTCCGGGTCGTGATAGATCGACCACCATGGGCCGCGATCAGCGGCATCCTGCGGCCGGGCGATCGTCCAGCCCGCCAGCTCCTTATAAGCGACCGGCAGCGTCGCACTTGGGCGATGGTAGTCCGGGCCGACCATGCAGGCGGAGAGCGCGAGGGCAAGCAGCACGGATGCGCAGCGGGCGCCGGCGTGGCCGTGGCCCCGCACCCGATGGTGGCCGGGCGTGTCCGGCCCACCTGCGCAGGCTCGACGCATCCCGCCATGGCCGGGATTGCCCCGGCCATCTGCGCACGATCGACCCATCCTCATTCCGCCGGCCCCGGACTGGTGGACAAGCCAGGGAACGTCTGGCGCCACCAGCGGCGGACGCGCAGGCGGGCGCGATCGAGGTAGAGGTAGACCACCGGCGTCGTGTACAGCGTCAGTACCTGGCTGAGCATCAGCCCGCCGACGATGGAAATGCCGAGCGGACGGCGCAGCTCGCCGCCCTCGCCGAAGCTCAGCGCCAGCGGCAGCGCGCCCAGCATGGCGGCGGCGGTGGTCATCATGATCGGCCGGAATCGCAGGCGGCAGGCCTCGAAGATCGCGTCGCGCGGGTCCATGTCGCGGACGCGTTCCGCTTCCAGCGCGAAGTCGATCATCATGATGGCGTTCTTCTTGACGATGCCGATCAGCAGAATGACGCCGATCGCCGCGATGATGGTGAACTGCGTGCCGAATACCATCAGCGCCACGACCGCGCCCACTCCGGCGGATGGCAGCGTGGACAGAATGGTAATCGGATGCATGTAGCTTTCGTAGAGCACGCCCAGGACGATGTAGACTGCCACCAGCGCGGCGACGACCAGGATCAGCTCGTTGGTCACCGTCTGCTGGTAGGTCAGCGCAGTACCGGCAAACCCGCCATGGATGGTGGACGGCATGCCGAGCTGTTGCAGTGCATTGTCGATCGCTTTCGTGGCGTCGCTCAGCGACCTGCCATTTGCCAGGTTGAAGGAGATTGTTGTGGCAACGAACAGACCCTGGTGGCTCACGGCCAGCGGTGTGGTGCCCGGTTCATAGCTGCTGAACACTTTCAGCGGCACCATGGTCTCCTGGCTGGTACTCACGGCCGCGCCGGACGATGCGGCACCCTTGCCGGTATTGGCCAGCGCGTTGGTCGCGGCGTTGCGCGCCGAGCTGTTGGCGACGCTCGCTGCCGTCACGGTATTGCTCGACGCGGTGGCGCTCGCGGCAGTCGTGGCGGCCGGGGGGCTGGTGGTGAGCGCGCTTGTCACCGTTTTGCCGGAACTGCCCGCCGTCACCGTACCGATCACCGCATTGCTGCTGTCAGTGCCACTGGCCGAGCCGCCGGAGGTGCTCACCCAGATGTCCTTCAAAGTGTCGGGGGACTGCCAATAACGCGGCGCGACCTCCATCACGACATGGTACTGGTTCTGTGCGCTGTAGATGGTCGACACCTGCCGCTGGCCGAAGGCATCGTACAGCGTATTGTCGATCTGACTCACGTTGATGCCCAGCCGACTGGCGGTGGCACGGTCGATGTGCAGATTGGTTTGCAGGCCTTTCTGCTGCTGGTCGGAGCTCACGTCGCGCAGCACCGGGCTCTTCTCGAGAAGAGCGAGCAACTTCGGTGTCCACTGATAGAGCAGGTCGGCATCGTCTGCGGTCAGGGTGTACTGGTAGGCGGCATTGCTCTGCCTTCCGCCAACACTGATGTCCTGGATCGGGATGAGGAACAGTCGAGCCCCGGGCACCACGGCGAGAGCGCGGCGCAGTTGCGACATCACCGTTTCGACGCCGGGCCGCTGCGACAGCGGCTTCAGGGCGACGAACACCCGGCCGGTATTGGCGCCGCCGAACCCGCCCTGACCGGTGAATCCGACGACGCTCTGCACCGCCTTGTTGTGCTGCACGATCGTCATCATCTGGTCCAGCTTGTGCTCCATCGCATCGAACGAGATGCTCTGGTCCGCCACCAGCCCGCCCATCAAGCGGCCGGTGTCCTGCAGCGGGAAGAAGCCCTTGGGCACGACGATGAACAAGCCGATGTTCATCAGCACGGTGAGCATCAGTACCAGGAGCACCAGACCGCTGTGGCGCAACGACCAGGCGAGGGTGCGTTCGTACAGCGACAGCGCACGGTCGAACAAGGTACGATGTTGTGGCCCTTCCGGTTTCACGCTGGGCTTGAGGAACAGGGCGCACATCATCGGCGTGGTGGTCAGCGAAATCGCGAGTGAGACCATGATCGCCAGTGACAGCGTCATGGCGAACTCGCGGAACAGACGGCCGACGATGCCGGGCATCAGCAGGATGGGCAGAAACACGGCGACCAGCGACAGGCTCATGGACAGCACGGTGAAGCCGACCTCGCGCGCGCCGAGCAATGCCGCCTGTAGCCGTGGGGTGCCGGCTTCGAGGTGGCGGGAGATGTTCTCCAGCACCACGATCGCGTCGTCCACGACGAAGCCGGTGGAGACCGTCAGCGCCATCAGCGACAGGTTATCCAGGCTGAACCCCATCAGGTACATGGCACCGAATGTGCCGATGATGGAGACCGGCACCGCGACCGCCGGGATCATGGTCGCGCGCACGCTGCGCAAGAACAGGAATACGACCAGGGTGACCAGCGTGACCGCGATGAGCAAGGTCTTCTCGGTGTCGCTGAGGCTGCCTCGGATCGTGGTGCTGCGGTCGTTGGCAATGGCCAGGTGCATGGAGCGAGGCATGGCCGCCATCAGTTCCGGGATGGCGGCCTTCACGCTGTCGATGGTCTGGATGATGTTGGCGCCGGGCTGACGGAACACGATCACCAGCACCGCCGGCTTGCCATTGGAGAAGCCGGCGTTGTCGATGTTCTCGACGGAGTCCTCGACGTCTGCCACGTCGGCGAGCCGTACCGCCGCACCGTTGCGATAGGCGATCACCAGGTCGCGGTAGTCCGCCGCCTTGGTTGCCTGGTCGTTGGTGTAGATCTGATAATGCTTGCCTTCGGCCTCGATCGCGCCCTTCGGGCTGTTGGCATTGGCCGAGGCGAGCGCGGCGCGCACGTCCTCGAGCCCGATGCCGTACTTGAACAACATGGTGGGATTCAGTTCGACACGCACGGCCGGCAAGGCGGCACCGCCGACGATCACCTGGCCGATGCCGGTAATCTGCGACAGGCGCTGCGACAGCACGTTGGTGGCGGCATCGTACATCTGGCCGCGGGTCAGCGTGGGAGAGGTCAGTGCGAGGATCAGGATCGGCGCATCGGCGGGGTTGACCTTGCGATAGGTGGGATTGCTGCGCAGGCTGGTGGGCAGGTCGGCGCGCGCGGCGACGATCGCCGCCTGCACGTCACGCGCGGCGCCGTTGATGTCGCGGTCGAGGCCAAACTGCAGCACGATGCGGCACTGGCCGACGGAACTGGTGGAGGTCATTTCCGTCACGTCGGCGATCTGGCCGAGATGGCGCTCGAGCGGTTCGGCGACACTGGTCGCGACCGTCTCCGGGCTGGCGCCGGGGAGATTGGCCTGCACCGAGATGGTGGGGAAATCCACCTGCGGCAGCGGCGAGACCGGAAGCTGGAAGAACGCAAATATGCCGGCCAGCGCGATGGCGAACGTGAGCAACGTGGTTGCCACCGGCCGCGCGATGAACGGGGCAGAGATGTTCATGACTTCATCGGGGGCTCTGCCCCTGGACCCCGCCAGGGGGCTTTGCCCCCTCTCCGCCAGCCAGCCAAGTAAAGGGTTCCAAGGGCTCGCCCTTGGCGGGGATCCGAGGGGCAGCGCCCCTTGGTGGGGGTTCGGGGGCGAAGCTCCCGATGCAGCGATGAACCATCACTCCGCCGCTTCCCCTGCCGGGCCGTGGGCCAGGCCTTTGCCGCTTAACCGCCACGCCAGACGGTCGAACATCAGGTAGATCACGGGTGTGGTGAACAAGGTCAGCACCTGGCTGACGATCAGACCGCCGGCCATCGCGACGCCAAGGGGGCGGCGCAGTTCGGAGCCCGTGCCATTGCCGAGCATCAGCGGCAGCGCGGCCAGAAGTGCCGCCATCGTGGTCATCAGGATCGGGCGGAAGCGCAGCAGACAGGCCTGGTGGATCGCCTCGAGCGGCGGCTTGGCTTCCTCGCGCTCGGCCTGCAACGCGAAGTCCACCATCATGATGCCGTTCTTCTTCACAATGCCGATCAGCAGGATGATGCCGATGATCGAGATCACATCGATGTTGTCGCCGGCGATCAGCAGCGCGACCAGCGCGCCCGCGCCGGCGGACGGCAACGTGGACAGGATGGTGATCGGGTGGATGAAGCTCTCATACAGCACGCCGAGCACGATGTAGACGGTCAGGATCGCCGCCAGCACCAGGAACAATTCGTTCGACAGCGACGCCTCCAGCGCCGCCGCGGCACCCTGGAACGCGGTTACGAAGCTTCCCGGCAGATGGATATCTTGCTCTGCCTGCTTGATGGCGGTGACCGCGTCGCCCAGCGACGCATCGGGCGCGGTATCGAACGAGATCGTGGTGGCCGGGAACTGGCCCAGATGGCTGATCTGCAACGGCCCCGGCTTTTGTTCCACGGTCACGATCGATGACAGCGCCACCTGGCCGGTGGTGGACCCTGACGCTGGCAGATAGATGGCGTTCAGCGAATTCAGCGTATCCTGGAGCGACGGACTCGCCTCCATGATGACGCGGTACTGGTTGGACTGCGTGTAGATGGTGGAGATGATGCGCTGGCCGAACATGTCGTACAGCGCATTGTCCACCGTCGCGGGGGTGATGCCGAAACGCGCCGCGGCTTCGCGGTTGATCACCAGGTCGATGTCCAGCGCCTGTTGCTCCAGGTCGCTGGCGATGTCAGTCAGCGCCGGCGACTGGCGCATCTGCGCGATCAGCTTCGGCACCCACTCGTTGAATGCGGCGAGGTTCGGGTTCTCCAGCACGAACTGGTATTGGGTGCGGCTGACCGCGGCATCCAGGGTCAGGTCCTGCACCGGCTGGAGATACAGCGTGACGCCGGGAACATTGGCGGTCTGCTGCGACAGGCGCTGCGCGATCTGGGTCGCATCGAGCGCGCGATCGTCCCTCGGCTTCAGGTTGATCAGGAAGCGGCCGGTGTTCAGCGTCATGTTGGTGCCATCGACGCCGATGAAGGAGCTCAGGCTGACGACGTCGGGATCGTTCAGGATCGCGTCGGCCAGCGCCTGCTGGTGTTGCGCCATGGCGGCGAACGACGTGGTCTGCGACGCCACCGAGATGCCTTGCAGCAGGCCGGTGTCCTGCACCGGAAAGAAGCCTTTCGGCACGATGATATAGAGCCAGACGGTGACCGCCATGGTGGCCAGCGCGACCAGCAGGGTCAGCCACTGGTGGTTGAACACCATGCGCAAGCCGCGATCGTAGTGGCCGATCATCCAGTTGAAGCCACGCTCGGCGGCCAGGTCGAAACGGCCGCGCTGGGAGTCGGGCCGGTGCCTCACCAGCCGCGCGCACATCATCGGCACCAGGGTCAGCGACACGATGGCGGAGATGACGATGGTCACCGACAGCGTGATGGCGAATTCATGGAACAAGCGGCCGACCACATCGCCCATGAACAACAGCGGGATCAGCACGGCGATCAGCGAGACGGTCAGGCTGATGATGGTGAAGCCGATTTGCTCGCTGCCCTTCAGCGCGGCCTGCAACGGGGATTCGCCGGCTTCGACGAAGCGGGCGACGTTCTCGATCATGACGATGGCGTCGTCCACCACGAAGCCGGTGGAGATGGTCAGCGCCATCAGCGACAGATTGTCGAGGCTGAAGCCGAGCAAGTACATGATCGCCAGCGTGCCGACCAACGACAGCGGCACCGACAGGCTGGGGATGATCGTCGCCGGCAGGTTGCGCAAGAACAGGAAGATCACCAGCACGACGAGGACGACGGCGAGACCGAGTTCGAACTCGACGTCGGCGACCGAGGCGCGGATGGTGGTGGTGCGGTCGGTCAGCACCGCGACCTCGATTGCGCCCGGTAACGCCGCCTGTAGCGACGGCAGCAGGCGTTTGATGTTGTCCACCACCTGGATGACGTTGGCGCCGGGCTGGCGCTGGATGTTCAGGATCACCGCGGGCGTGCGGTTGGCCCAGGCGGCGAGCTGAGTGTTCTCGGGCGCGCTGACGACCGTGGCGACGTCCTTCAATCGTACCGGTGCCCCGTTGCGGTAGGCGATCACCACGTTCAGGTACTGGCTGGCCTCGGTGATCTGGTCATTGGCATTGATGGTGGAGGCCTGCGCCGGGCCGTTGAAATTGCCCTTCGGCGTGTTGACGTTGGCGTTGCCCAGAGTGGTGCGCAGGTCGTCGATGTTCAGGCCGAAGGCCGCCAGCGCGCGGGGATTGAACTGGATGCGCACCGCCGGCACCTGGCCGCCGCTGATGCTCACCAGACCCACGCCCGGCTGCTGCGAGATCTTCTGCGCCAGGCGGGTCTGACCGAGGTCCTCCACCTGGGTCAGCGGCAGGGTTTTCGAGGTGAGCGCCAGCGTCAGGATCGGTGCGTCGGCGGGGTTGACCTTGGCGTAGATCGGCGGCGCCGGCAGGTCGGACGGCAGCAGGTTGCCCGCCGCATTGATCGCCGCCTGCACCTCTTGCTCGGCGATGTCGAGGCTGAGGTCGAGGCTGAATTGCAGCGTGATGACGGATGCGCCGGCCGAGCTGGTCGAGAACATCTGGTTGAGGCCCGGCATCTGGCCCAACTGCACTTCCAGCGGCGAGGTGACGGAGGACGTCATCACCTCCGGGCTGGCGCCTGGGTAGAAGGTCTGCACCTGGATCGTGGGGTAGTCGACTTCCGGCAGCGCGGAGATCGGCAGGAAGCGGTAGGCGACGATGCCCACCAGCAGGATCGCCGCCATCAGCAGGGTGGTGGCGACCGGCCGCAGGATGAACTGGCGGGAGGGGCTCATCGGCACGCCGCGCTAGTGGCCGGGCTCCGTAAACTGCGTGACGGCACGAACGTTGACTGCCCGAACGGTGACGGCGCGAACAATGACGGTGCGAACGGTGACGGTGCGCCGCGCGGTGCTGGCAATGCGGCGCCCGCCGCCTGCATTGCGGTACGCGTCGCCGGCATTGCGGTACGCGTCGCTGTTATCGCAAGGCGCGGCGCTGTCGCAGGGCCCGTCACTGTCGATGCGACACCCGTCGTTGTCATTGCGAGGCCCGTTGGGCCGCAGCAATCCCGGTCGGGAGGGCTCGCGGACCGTTGGTGCGACGCCGCGACCGAGGTTGCTGCGTCACTTCGCTCCTCGTAACGACATCGGTCGCTCGCAATGACATGATGCGCAAGTCACTGCGACTGCTGCGGCGGACGCTTATGCTGGCCTTGCTGGCCGGATGCGGCTGGCTGGCCGACCTGGCCGGCAGGCTCGGCTTGCCCGCCCGTGGCGGTCGGTGCTGGCTGGCCGGACCCGCCGGCGGACGCCGCTTGCCCCGCGGTTCCCGTGGCCGCGCCCTGAGTCGCGGCAGGCGGCGGGATCGTCACCTTCACGCCGTCGCTCAGCCGGTCCGTGCCGTCGGTGACCACGCGTTCGCCAGGCTGTAGGCCCGACAGTACCGCATCGTAGCCATTGTCGGTCGGGCCGATCTGTATTGGGCGGACCGAGACGGTGTTATTGGCGTTGACCACGTAGACATAGGTGCCCGGCGCGCCTTGCTGCACCGCGGGAACAGGCACGCGGACCACGTTCTGCATGGTATCGACCAGCAGGCGCACGTTGACGAACTGATTGGGATACAGTGCCTCGTCGGGGTTATCGAACATGGCACGCATCTGTAGCGTGCCTGTCGTGGTGTTGATCTGGTTGTCGATTGTCCCCAGCTTGCCGGTCGCCAGCAATTTGGTGTTGCCCTGGTCGTAGGCGGTCACCGGCAGTGTCGCGCCGGAGCGCATGCGCTTGATGATGTCCGGCACATTGTTCTGCGGCACCGAGAACAACACCGAGATCGGCTGCATCTGGGTGATCACCGCGATGCCCGATGTGTTGGAGGTCTGCACATAGTTGCCTTGATCGATCAGGCGCAGGCCGACCTGGCCGTCGATCGGCGAGATGATGTGACAATAGGCAAGATTGACCTTGTCGTTCTCGACGATGCCTTGATCGGCGGCGACCGTGCCGGTGTACTGCTGCACCAGGTATTTCTGGTCCTCGAGCTGTTGCTGGGCGATCGAGTCCTGGCGCCCCAGGGTCTGGTATCGCTTCAGGTCGGACTTCGCTTGCTCCAACAGACCCTGGTCGTGCGCCAGCGTACCCTGGGCCTGGTCGAGCGCCGCCTGGTAGGGGCGCGGGTCGATCTGCGCCAGGAACTCGCCCTTCTTGACCACCTGGCCTTCCTTGAAGCCGACATCCACCAGTTGGCCGTTGATCTGGGTGTAGACCGTCACGGCATCGAGCGAGGTGACCGTGCCGAGCTCGTTCAGGATGATGCGGATGTCGCCCTTGCCGATGGTGGCGGCGCCGACCGGCTGTGGCGGAGTCGCCGCCGCACCGCCGGTGCCGGCATGCTTTGCGGTGCGAGGGGCGTGGTGGGTGAAGTACCAGACGCCCGCCAGGGCAAGGCCGAGCACCACCACCAGCCACACCAGCGGGCGCAGGCGGGAGCGGCGCACCGGCGGCAAAGGCCCGCGCGACTGAGGGACATGGTCGGCCTCGGGCCGATCGACGCGTTCATCCATCCGGTCTGTGCCAACTCCGCGGCAAGGCGGAAACGTGAGGCTGGGAAGGTAGGCGCCCATGGGGGGTGCCCTCAATGCACGGATTATCCATTGTTACCAAAATCATCACTCCGTAATTCGGCGGCAAATAATGTGGCGGCGGCAAGGAATTCGGGGCGTGGTGTTGCGGCCACCGCCGCCAATCCCGGTGTCGGCGAAGGCAATGCGGCGGCGGTTTGCATCGCCGGCCTGGCGCCCACCGGGCAGGCCTCCGGGGAGATGACCGGCCGGCTGGTCACCGCATGCCGCTCTGGCTCCACGGCATGGCGGCGCGCCAGGCGGCGGCCGAGGGTGGCGTGGCAATGTAGCAGCGCCAGCCAGCCCCTGGCGGCGGGGGACGGGCGGCGGATTTACCGCGGCCTTGACCGGGGATGCGGTGCACGGTTAGGTCGCGCGGCACCCCGGCTGCGAGCCCGCGGCGGAGCGTCGCGCCCTTAGCTCAGTTGGATAGAGCAACAGCCTTCTAAGCTGTGGGTCGCAGGTTCGAGTCCTGCAGGGCGCGCCATAGCTTGTTGATATAACTAATTTTATGGTTCCGCTACTGACACGGAAATTTGCAACAGGCGCTTTGGTTCGCAACGCCCGAGTCGAGCGGGCGAAACCATCCTGCCGCGGAGAGTTCCTCTTGTGTTCTCGCGGCGAATCTGACAGTCTTCTTGTCCTGGGGTGGGTCCACGGTTGCCGTGGGTCGAAGGAATTCGCCGGAGTGGTCCGGCTCGCAGTTCCCCAAGGGAATGCAGAGAAACGACCATGAACGATCCTATAAAGCCACCATCCGCGAGCGGGGGCGAAGCTCAACCGACCGTGGCACCATCCTTGCAGCCGCAATGCCGCGTGTGCGGGTCCAGGGACACCATCAACGCTCACCTTTTCCCGCGCGCACTTGGGCATGATCTCAGGGGGGATCAAAAGAACCTCTTTGTGGGCAGCGCCTCCGCACCCGGTCGTCTCATCGTCCAGGCGGGGTTATCGGACACTGGAATTTTGTGCGCCGTGCATGACCGCGCTCTGGGCGATTACGATCGCTATGGCACTGAGTTTTGCCGGAGTTTCCTGACAAGGTCTCAGCACGCCATCCCGAACATGTGGGAAGTCTATGGTGTTGATTCCAGCAAGCTGGTCAAGTTCTGGTTGGCCATTCTGTGGCGCTTTTCGATATCAAATCTTCTACAGACGACAAACATAAAGCTTGGCGCATATGAAGATCGCATACGAGACATCCTGTTTTACGAGGCTGATTGTTCGGTGGAACCGGCAATCACGATGCTACTCTACTGTAGCCAAATTATTCCGTCAGAAAACGTCTGCTTCGTACCATATCCAACGGCCTTCCCCGGAAACCCGGTTCGGCTGGAAGCATACGGTGTCGCCGTCTCTGGGTTTCACGCGTTTGTCAAGTTGGACACGCAACCGCTGGCGTCAGAGCTTCATCAAGTGACGATCAACGGTAAGCGCAATATCGTTGGAGGATATCTTCGACTTGAGGAAACAGAGCAGTTCCAGAAGATGCGTGCGATGGCGCGCAATATGAGCCTCAAGCATGAGTTTCAGCAAGGCTAATCCCGCGACAAAACTGGCGCGGATTGCCTTGGCGAGTATCTTTCCAAGGCAATCTCGGTCGCGGCGTGCATCCGTGCCCCCACGAGAAATCCTGAGTCTTCCCACATCAATAACATCGCTTCCATCGCCTTGACCTCATATTTCAGCGCGTTGGATGAAGCATAGTCATCGCTTATTCGGCTCAGATAGTTGAGAAAGTCATCATGCTGATAATAACGCGTGGGGAACTTATTCTCGCGCAGGACACGCAGAAAGTTGCTGACCACAAGCTCGCGCCCGTAGAGCCGCCATACGAGGATGCCGCCGATACATTCAATGAAGGCAAAGAATAACCGCAGTCCGACCAACAAGGCGAGTGCTATCCAGAATGTCCTTGTGCGCCCGTCTGTAAACTCGACGTAAGCCCAGGCGACAAGTAGGTATGGCACCACGGACAAGCCGAACGTGATGATACCTGTTTTGGTGCTGTTCATCGGGTCTCTCCGGATGCCGCCACCATCCGAATGATATCGTATTCCAAGCAACGAAGCCAGACGGCCACCAGCAGTTCTCAATGTGATTGAGTCGCATTCTGGGCTCCAGCCGGGGCCTCGTCCGACGGGACTGAGTCCGATCTGCCACATGTTGTAGGCAAATGGCCGCTCCCGCCGCGGTGTTAGAGCTTCCTGGTTGCAATGTGAC
>DATJNA010000187.1:0-21464 GCA_035508435.1 Acetobacteraceae bacterium
CCCGGTCACCTTGCCGTCCTTCAGCCGCATCAGCGCCTCATACGCCTGGCTCTGCGGCACCGTCGCGGTGGGCAGCGCCTGCAACGCGCCGTCCTGCGCCAGCTTCACCAGCTCGCGCAGCTCCTTCGGGTTGCCGACATAGCTGCCCCGCACCGTCAGAGCGCGGATCGCCATGATCGGCAGCGGCAGCATCAGCTCGCCGCCGAACAAGCCCACCTGGATCAGCCGCCCGCCCTTGCGCAGCGCGCCGAAGGCGAAACGAGCAGTCTGCGTGCCGTTCACCAGATCGATCACCGCCAGCACCGGCCCGCCCGCGGCGTCCAAGATGCGCTGCGTCACGCCGTCGCCGCTGCCGTCCACCACCTTGTGCGCGCCCGCCTGCAATGCCGCCTCGCGCTTCTCCGGGCTGATGTCCACCACCACGATGTTCTGGTGCTTCATCGCCTTCAGCACGGCGATGGCGTTCAGCCCCAGCCCACCAGCCCCCACCAGCACGATCGCCTCATGCGGCGGCACCGGCATCGCCTTGCGGATCGCGGAATAGACCGTGATGCCGCTGCACGCGTAGGTCGCGGCGACCGCCGGATCGAGGCTGCCCGGATCCACCAGGTGCCGCGGGTGCGGCGCGATCACATGCGTGCCGTAGCCACCATTGGCGTACACGCCCAGGCTGCGCGCGGCGACGGTGCACATATTGTCTTCTTCGTTCCGGCACGTTTCGCACTCGCCGCAGCCGAGCCACGGGAACACGATCCGCACGTCGCCCGGCTTCACGCCATGCTTATCCCCTTGAGCATCCGGCCCGAGCTTCACCACGCGGCCGACGATCTCGTGCCCCATCGCCAGAGGCAGCGTCACGCCGCGATCCTTCAGCGACATCTTCTGCCCGCCGCCGATGTCGTAATAACCGTCCCAGATGTGCAGGTCGGAGTGGCAGACGCCGCAATGCGTCACCTCCAGCAGCACCTCGGTGCCCTTCGGCTCCGGCGTCGGCAGTTCGATTTCCCGCAACGGTGCCCCGTTCTCGACCACGGCCCAGGCGCGCATGTCGGTTCCTCCTGCATCTGGCGTCGGCGATGGATAGAGCAGGTGCCGGGGGACGGGAATAGCGGGGGCTCCGGTTGCGCGACGGCACCGAAGGTGCTGGCCTGTGCACGGCCGTTGCCCCGCGCCGCGTCCACCAGGGGGAACCGACAATGACAACTGCGACCACCGCCGTCCTGTCGGCGGCGCTCTTGCTCGCCGGCGTGGCATCGGTTGCGAACGCCGCGCCCACCTGCACCGCCGATGCGCTGAACGCGCTGAATGTGCCCGGCGTCCATATCGACAGCGCCAAGGCGGTGGACGCGAACGGCGCCGCGCCGGCCCATTGCGACGTGCAAGGCACCGTCGCCACCCATGGCGAGGGCGCACCGGACGGCTCCGCCCGCTTTGTCATGCAGCTTCCGCAGACGTGGCAGCAGCGCTTCTTCTTCATGGGCGTTGGCGGGAATGCCGGCCGGCTGGTGGCCGCGACGAACCCGACGGACCATGCCGAGGCGCTGGGCAAGGGCTACGCCGTCATCCTCACTGACACCGGCCACACCGGCAACGGCACCGATGCCGACTGGGTGATGACGCCCGACGGCAAACGCGACGCGGCGAAGGTCACGGACTTCTTCTATCGCGGCGCGCACGACGTCACGCTCGCCGGCAAGCTGTTCGCGCAGGCCTACTACGCCGCCCCGGTGCAGCACGCCTATTTCGACGGTTGCTCCAACGGCGGACGCATGGCGATGATGGAAGCCGATCGCTATCCCGCCGATTACGACGGCATCATCGCCGGCGACCCGGGCATGGACTATAATTCCGTGATGCTGCGCCTCGCGGTGCAGAAGCTCGCCCTGGCATCGCCCGCCGCCTACATCCCGCAACAGACCCTCGCCGCCATCGACGCCAGGGTGACGGCGCGCTGCGATGCGATCGATGGCGCGAAGGATGGGCTGGTGCAGAACCCGGCGCGCTGCCCAATGCGCGACGAGGACCTGATCTGTCATGACAACGCCAACGCGGATTGCCTGACGCCGGACCAGGCGCGCGTCCTGCACGCCTACACCACCCCGCTGCGCGACCGCCGCGGACATTTGCTGTATCCCGGCTGGGCCATCACCAACCTCTCCGGCCCGCGCGGCATCAGCTATTGGACCACCGGTGACACGCCGCCGAATTTGGCCGCGCGCGAAGCGCCCTGGGGCAGCGATCCCGCCGCGCCGCCGCGCGGCTGGATGTTTGCGCATCAGGCGCTGACCTATTGGCTCGGGCTCGGTCCGGATGCGAACATGGCGACCGCCGACGTGGACGCCCACACCAACACCGCAAGCGACAGGCTGGTAGCCGAGGTGCACCGCGCGCTCGGCCCCGGCGAGACCAAGGATCCGGCGAAGCTGCTGGCGTTCATTCACCAGGGACGCAAGCTGATCATCTATCATGGCGCCAGCGACCCGGCGATTCCGGCCGCGCGCTCCATCTGGTTCTATCACGCGCTGGCAACGACTCTGCACGGCATGGATAAGGCCCGGGCCAGCGTTCGCTTGTTCCTGGTGCCCGGCATGCAGCACTGCGGCGGCGGCATCGGGCCGGACCAGTTCGATACGCTCACCGCGCTCGAGGGATGGGTGGAGCATGGCGTGGCGCCGCAATCCATCCCGGCGAGCACCAGGCCAGGCAGCAGCGCTCCGCATCACCTGCCACTCTGCCCTTATCCGCAGCAGGCACGTTTCTCGGGCAGCGGTTCCTTGGATGATGCGGCGAACTGGAAATGCATGGTGCCGCCGCGCGACACCGCCGGCCGCGGACATCAGCCGGGCGCCGGCTAGGTGGCACCGAGGTCGCCGCGCCTGTCTCGCCCCGCGGTCAGAGACGACGCCGCACGTGTGGCGCGCCGCGGTCAGCCGGGGGCGGAATGTGTGCCAGCACGTCCCGCAGTCGGGCCGCGTCGAGCGGTTTGGAAAGCACCGGCAGCGGTTCGAGACCGTTGAAACGAGCGACACCCTGCGCGATGCGAAGATAGGCCTCGCCCACGCCAACCGACGCGGTCAGCACGATCAGCGCCCGAAGGCCGCTGACGATCAGGCTGCTCAGCACATCGATGCCATCGACGCCCTGCATGACGACATCGAGAATCACCAGGTCTGGTGCGAACGAGATGAATTCCCGGGCGGCCTGCCGGGAATCAGCCACTATACGTACCTCATAATCAAGGGGCCGGGCAACGTCTGCAACCAGGTCCGCGACATCGCGATGATTGTCGATGACAAGCAGCTTCCTGCTCATCGCTTGGTACTCCCCGGGAACCCCTTCGTGTCATTCGGGTTGGTGCCCGTTGCGCAGCATAACACACGAAGGCATGATCACACCATATCGGCTGTAGCGCCGTGGCACGCCCCGGGGTGGCGGCGTGGGGTGGTGCCATGAGACCCTGGCGCGGTGAGGAGTGTATGTGGCCAAATGAGTTTGGCGCCGGCTTTGCACGGCGGCACGAAGCGATGATCGACGACTGCTGGCAGCGGTTGCGGGAAAGCCGCCGGCATGTCGGCGCGGCTGACAGGAGTGTGACAGCCGCGCGGCAGCGGCTCGCCGCGAGCCGGGAATTGCTGAGCCAAAGTACCGTGGTGCCGATTGGGATGTCGCCGGGCGGCGAGGCTGTGGCTGGCGATCAGTGTGGCAACGAACCGACCGGCAACTTCGGCGTCATGGACGAGCTGATTGCCGAGGTCGAACAAGCAGCCGCGCGTGATGCGGCGGCGCTGGACAGCCTGATCGCCCAGATCAAGGCGCTGCAGAATACCGATACCGACCACCATCTGCTGATCGGCATATTGTTGGAAGGGATCGCGCAGGCGGCCGGCCGAATCGTACCCGCCGTGGAGCAGCGGGATGCGGTCGTTGCACTGTTCTCGTTGCTGACCCAGCGACTCGGCATGTTGTGCGATGACGCTGTTACGAGGCAATGAAGCCGTCCCCGGCGCGTGGCTCTTATGGCTGCCTCGACATGGCCGGCCGTGCGCCGGCCGGCCACCCCTGATCGATCGTGCGCAGATGCCCGGTCACGCCCGACCATAACCGGAACGCGCGCCTGGTCGGATCAAGCGCCGCTATGCGGGATATGCACCTGGTATCGCCTCCGGCGATTCAGCCGCTGAAATGCACCAGCTTGCGTGACGCCAGATCAACCGTGACGAAATCGTCCGGCGTCTTGGCGCCGGCGCCGTCACTGGCGGGATGATACTCGATGCGCAACTGCGCCGCGGTCACCACCACGCGCAGATAGCCGTAGTCCCGGTCGTCGTAGTTCTCCAGCGTCACCTTGTCGGCGTGGCCGGTGATCTGCAGCGCCTGCGGTGTGCGCAGTGTCGGCTCGCCCCGCCGGGTGAGTTTCGCCAGCCCGTGGCCGCCATTGCCCGCGATGACATAGCGGATCTGCGTCTGCCCGTGATGGCGGGTGAAGCGCTGGTAGTTATGCGCGTGTCCCGACAGAACCGCATGCGGCCACACGCCCGTCGCCTCGCAGATCTTGTCGATCTGCGACAGCATTTGCTCGCTCCAGCCGTGCTTGCTGCCGGCGGTGTAGGCGGGGTGGTGGTGCGCGATGATCAGCGCGCCCTTGAACCCCTCGGACTTCACGCGTCCAAGCGCCGCCTTCAGGTAATCGAGTTGCGACTCGCCGATATGGGAGTCGGCGATCACGCCCGGATCCTCCAGCGTGTTGCTGTACAGCGACAGCACGCGCAGGAACGGCGCATCGAAGGTGTAGAACACACCAGGCTCAATCTGCGCCGTGCGTGACAGGCCGCCGGCTTCCGGCGTGATCTCGAATTCACTGGCGCAGAAATTCTCCAGGAACGCCGCCAGGGTCTCCGCCCTGGTGCCCGGCGCCACCATGCCGTCGTGGTTGCCGGCGATCGCCACGATCGGCGCGGGATAGTCGCGATACGGCTCGTAGAACTGATCGTAATAGTACCTGGCTTCACCGAAACTGTAGATCACGTCGCCCAGATGGAAGCAGAAGCTGGGGATTTCGTTCGGATCCGTCTCGTTGAAGTCGCTCACCAGCTTGTCGGCGACCAGGTTCTGGCTCTCCGGGCCGCGCGTGTTGCCGGTATCGCCGAGGGCGTGGAACACGATCTGGCCGGATTGCGTGATCTTCTGCACCGCCGCGCTGCCATTGTTCCCGAGTATCGCCGCCAGCGTCAGTTTCGGCTCGGGCAGGCCGCGCGGCGGCGGGAACGGCAGCGGCTCCAGCTTATGTTCGCGGTTGAGCTCGTCGATCTTCTGGTAAGCCGGATTGTCCGACGGATGCCGGATTTCGAATTTCGTCGGATCGGCGGTCGGCTGCGGTTGCGCGAACACCGGTCCAGCCATGGCAACGGGGTCGGTGTTGTCAATTTCTTCGGTCCGATCAGCAGATTCGTCGGTCGGATGCGCCGCCTTCGGCTTCCGATGATGCGGTGCACGGGACATGGCAGTCTCCTCCACGCGGGTTGCCCTGCGAGAGCAGCGCCTAGCGCAGACGTGCCTGCGGCGCTGTGACAATGCGATGAACTCGCGGTGCCAGCCGCGGCATCGCCCGCACGTGCGTCATCGCAGTGTCAGGACCTGGTCAGCGCCTCGGGGTCAGCGCCACGGGGTCGGCGCCTCGGGGTCAGCGCCCCTGGGTCGGCGCCTCGGGGTCGGCGCCTCGGGGTCAGCGCCTCGGGGTCAGCGCCTCGAGGTCAGCGCCTCGGGGTTCACCACGCGCACCGGCCTGCCATCGAGAAATGCCAGCGCGTTCTCCATGCTCTGTGGATAGAATTGCAGCCAGGTATCCTGCACGCCGTAGCCCAGATGCGGCGTCATCACCGCGTTCGGCGCGCTGCGCAGCGGATGGCCGGGCGGCAGCGGCTCGCGGTCGAACACGTCGAGCGCCGCAACGATCCGCCGCGCCTGCACCGCCGCGATCAGCGCCTTCTCATCGACGATCGGGCCGCGCGACGTGTTGATCAGGATCGCGCCGGGCTTCATCCGCTGCAGATCCGCCGCGGTGATCAGCCCGCGCGTGCGGTCCGACAGCACCAGATGGATGCTGACCGCGTCGGAGCGGGACATCAGTTCTTCCTTCGCAACCAGCGTCGCGCCCGCCGCCTGCGCCTTGTCCGCCGTCAGGTTTTGACTCCAGGCGAGCAAGTTCATGTTCAGCGCGCGGCCGTAACGGGCCATGTGGCCGCCGAGGCGCCCCAGCCCGATCAGCCCCAGCGTCTTGCCGGCGAGGTTGATGCCGACCGGCACGCCCTCCTGGAACCTGCCCGCCCGGATATTCGCATCGCCCGCCGGAATGGCGCGCGCGGCAGCGATCAGCAGGCCCAACGCGAGCTCCGCGGTGGCGGCTTCGGTATTGCCGCCGCCCTGGGTGTTGCACACCACGACGCCGCGCGCGGTGCAGGCCGCCGTATCCAGCGACGCATTGCGCGCGCCGGTCATCCCCAGCATGCGCAGCTTGGGCAGGCGATTGATCAGGCTGCCCGGCAGCGGCGTGCGCTCGCGCATCGACAGCACTATGTCGAAATCGGCGAGCTTTGCCGCGGCGTCGTCCTCATTGGCGAAGGCCTGGGCGAAGAACACCACCTCGGCGCGCGCCATCAGCTTCGACCAGTCGGCGCTGGTCTGCGCCACACCCTGCCAATCGTCGAGCACTGCCACTTTGGTCATTGCCGCCTCCCTGCCGTTATGCGCGGGAAAGTGCGGCGGACGCGGCGGCGACGCAAGCCGGGCAGGCGCGGCACGCTGCTATGTCTCCTCGCCGAGCGCCTTGCGTTTCAGCTCGTTCAGCCGTTGCTCACCGTCGGGGGTCTTCGGGTCGATCTCCATCACCTTCTGCCAGGCGGCATAGGCGCCCTTCCAGTCCTGGCTGTCCTCGGCGATCCGCGACAGCGTGTCATAGGCGGCGAAGTTGCGCGGCTCGTGCTGCACCGCCGCCTGAAGGTCGGCGATGGCACCGGGGACGTCGCCGGCCTGGTAACGAGCCACCGCGCGCTCGCGATACGCCTCCGCCATCGAGGGATCCAGCACGATGGCGTCGCCGAAATCCTGGATCGCGTCGGACAGAGCGTCGGCGTGCATCTCGCGCAGGCCGCGGGTCATCAGCAGCATCACCGCCGGCGAGCCGGCATGCGCCCAGAGGGCACGGATTTGCTCCTCCAGCGGCGCGGCGGCGGCCTCGCTGGGGGCCTGCTTCAGCGCATCCAGCAGCTTGTTCGCCGCCGCGCGGTTTTCGGCGGGCGTCTGTGCGTGCGCCAGCGCCGGAACGGCACCGACAAGGAATGCGAGGGCAAGGCACCGCATGTCAGCAGCATCGCATGGCGGGTGCGGCGGGCGCCAGTGCGCCGCGCTGCATCTCGCGGCATCGGCCGATCGGCGGTCGTGGCGCACGACGCAGCCGGCCCCATCCCCGCTGCCCGGGCCGCCGATCGTGCTCGCGGTCGTCGGGCGGCGGCCCGGTCAGGCGGCGGACCATCGTTCGATCCCGGGGTTGGAACTGCATAATATATTTAACGGTGCGGCAGGCATGGCGACTTGTTTGAGTCACCGGACGCATACCCTGAATTAACGCCGTGGGCCCCGGCGTCGCCGGCAGAAGATGCGTGAGGTTTAATTATCACAACGTGTATTGATAGGGCAGTAATGCACGCTATAGTTGTATAATGGATTCTGAAACAACACAATGGCGTGTGTTTTCTATGACTCGTCGCATTGTGCGTGGACAGACCTGTGATTTAGATCAATGATTTGCTGGCGTGACAGTGCCATAAATCGATTGAGTTCGAAAGTCCGTGACCGCGGAGGAAGATTATCATGACAAGAATTATAGCGGATACCGTCATCGATCCCCTGATCCTGAGCCTTTCCGATCCCGCCGCATCCGGTGGTTCCGACAATCCGCTGCTCATCACCAGCGCGGGGACGATCACCGCTGGCATTAGCGGACCGGCTGATACCGCCTGGAAGATTACCAATGATGGCATGGTGTCGGACGGGACAGGATGGGGAATCTCATTAGCGGGTGACGGGTACCTTTATAACTACGGGTCGATATCAGGACCTAATATGGGGGGCGTGGAGATCGGCGGTTTTGGATGGGTAATGAACCAGGGCGCGATAAACGGTGAACTGGCAGGCGTTGAAATCAGGGGCAACGGCGTCGTCGACAACCAAGGTGCCATCAGCAGCATGGGCTTCGGGGTTGATATCATTGGCAATGGCATGATCATCAACCAGGGTTCAATTTTCGGCTTCAATACCGGTGTCGCGCTTGGCGAAGGGGCGGTCATCAACCAGGGCTCCATCCGGGGCAGCGATGGCTTTGGTGTCGTACTGACAGATGGTGGCTCGATCACGAATTCCGGCAGCATAACCGCTTTGGGCAGTGGCGTTTCGGCGATGAACGGCGCCAGCACAGTCACCAATCAGGGTCTCATACAAGGCTTTGAGGGCTTCGCCTCCGGCGTCGCACTCGCAGCGGGTTCCATCAACAACCTCGGTACGATCCTCGGCGGGTATGCCGGGATCCAGCTCGGCAATGGTACGGTCGCGAACCAGGGCCTGATCTCTTGCTATTTCCGGGGCATTGCACTCGGCGGTGGCGCGGTTACCAACCAGGGCTCGATCCTGGGAGGCGTCGAGGTTTCTGCCGGCTCCGGTACGGTGACCAACCAGGGCCTCATAGCGAGCGGGGCGAGCCATCCCGGCATCAGCGTTTTGTTCGACCCGGCGACGGCCAACAACCTTCTCGTCATCAAACCGGGCGCGGTATTCGACGGCGTGGCGGAAGCCAGCGGCGGCAGCAACAGCACAATGGAGCTCGCCGGTGGCAACGGCGCCATCAGCGGCATTGGCAGCGGGCAGTTCAACGGGTTCGATACGCTCAAGACCGATTCGGGAGCGAACTGGACGTTGAATGGTCCCAATACTGTAGCCACGGTGGTGAACGACGGTAGCCTGGGCGTCGCCGGCTCCCTGGATGTGACCACAGCCGTGGCCGGGGGCAGTACGGGCACATTCCAACTCGATGCACATTCGAGTTTGGAAGTCGCGGCAGCGCTCGGCATCGGCTCGAAGATCAGCTTCGCCGCCGGCAGCAGCCTGGTGGTCGACAGCTTTGGTCAGTTTGGTGAGAACGTCGGGACCGGCAGCTACGCGGGTCCAATGCTGGAGAATTTCGCCGGCTCCACTGTCGATCTCCAGGGTTTCGGCATGACCGGCCTGGATATGAATTTCTCGAATTCCAGTGGGCTTTTGCAGTTGACCAACTCGGCCTCGCAGATGGCGACTCTGGCGTTCCAGAGCTCCAGCCTCGGGGCGGGCACGTTCCACTTCAATGTCGACGGCGGCACCGGCGTCTTCATCACCCACGGCTAAGCTCCCTATGAGCCCCCGGCGCCGCCGGGGGGGAAAGCATCGCCCAGGGAGCCCCCGCCGCCGCCGGGGGGGGGAAAGCATCGCCCAGGCCTGGTCCCGATCGCCAACGCAAAAAACCGGAACAGGACCCCTTGCACCTGAAGCGACGCCGGCGCGGCCGGCAGCGAAATGCATGGGTCGCACACCAAAGCAAAGACCCGATGCACCAGACTCCGGTCCCAGCCGCCGTCGCATGCCACGCGCCCGCGCCGCTGCCTCGCACCGCGCCAGCGCCGGCGCTGCCGCGGCGAAGGTCATGTGCAACCGCGCGCCTCCGCCCGAAGCCGCCCCGCGGTCCGGCGCCCAACGTAAGTTACCGACCTTCCTTCCGTTAGTTACAGGCCTTCTTTGTTTGTGTTATTAACAAACCCTCGCGTCCTGTGCCATAACCGCGCGATGAACGCAGCATCAGCCGCCGTATCCGCTCGCGCTGCCCAACCCGATCTCATGCGGGCCTGGGCCCGCGTCTCCGCAACCCTTTACGCCGTCGCCGGTCTTGTCGCCCTCGCGTTCAGTGTCATCGCGCTGGGCAGGAACCTGGTCCGCGCCTTCGGCGGTCATGTCCGGGACCTCGGTTGCGTCCTCGCCCGCCGGTGCCTCCTAACCGGCGGCATCCATGTCGACGGCACGTGCCTGTGCCGCTCCATCAGCCAATCCATCGCGGAGGTTGACCGGCGCAGAGCGCCCGCGTCTCGTGTCGAGACGCCGCGCTTTGAGGCGCCGCCGGAACACCCCCGCCCCAACTGCCTCGCGGCGGAAGAGCAGTTGCGTGATGTGTCACGGCCGCAGGCAGCGTCAGTCGAATGTGCATTGCCGGAAGCCGAACCATGCGCGGCTTCGGGCAACGCATTCGCGCGGACCGAAACCGCGCCGGCCATGCTATGGCTGGTTTCGCTGCCGCCAGTGCGGGAGGCCGCCGCCACAGCACTGCCCTGAGCTATATTATTCCGATATAGCAATATAATCTGCCCGGGTGCGGCCGATGGCCAGCCCCGGCACCCCGCTTCGCGTCCGCGGTCCCGCAACGGGCGGCCGTGCGCCGGCGCGGGCGCCTGTCCCGCACGCCGCTTGCTCTGCGCCGATCGCGTGCGGGCAAGACGCTCTCATCGTTGGCGTCCAATCGTTGGCGTCCAATCGTTGGCGTCTGAATTTCCTGCTGGCGGCACTGCATCGCCACGGCTGTTGCGTCCGGCCACCCGGGCGCGACCGCTCCTCCGGTTGCCAGCAAGCCCCGAAATGGGCTTCCTTGCCGCTCTCCCGGCAAGCAGGACCCCGCCCATGCGCATCAGCGTCGTCCAGATGAACCCCGGCGCCGACAAGGCGGAGAACATCGCCCAGGCCGGCCGCCTGATCACCCAGGCGGTGGAGGCCGACCGTCCCGACATCGTCTCGCTCCCCGAGGTCTGGGACAGCCTTGGCGGCGACCGCAGCATTCGCAACGCCAACGCGGAAACACTGCCGGCGAAAGGCTCCAACGAACCCGGCGGCCCGGCCTACGAGTTCCTGCGCGAGACCGCCCGCGCCACCAGGACCCACGTCCACGGCGGCTCGATCATCGAGCAAGGCGCCGACAAACTGTTCAACACCACCGTCGTGTTCAACCCCGACGGCACCGAGCTCGCCCGCTACCGCAAGATCCACTTGTTCGACATCACCGCCCCCGACGGCACCGGCTATCGCGAAAGCAACACCTATGGCGCGGGCGATGAGGTCGTCACCTACGAGGCCGACGGCACCAAGGTCGGCTGCGCCATCTGCTACGACATCCGCTTCCCCGATCTGTTCTGGAAGCTGCGCGAGCAAGGCGCGGACGTGATCTTCCTGCCCAGCGCCTTCACCCTGGCCACCGGCAAGGACCATTGGGAGGCGCTGATCCGCTCCCGCGCCATCGAAACGCAATGCTGGTTCGCCGCCCCCGCCACCTGGGGAAAGCACCTGGAAGGCAAGGGGGAGCCTCGCTTCACCTACGGCCACTCGCTGATCTGCGACCCCTGGGGCCACGTGGTCACCAAAGTGTCCGACGGCGTCGGCTGGGCCACCGCCCGCATCGACCCGGCGGTGACCGCCCGTGTGCGCCGCGACATGCCGGTGCTGGAACACCGGAAGCGGCTTTGAACGACCAGCCGCAGACCGTCGCGCCCCCCGCCGCGCCCCCCGTCGCGCCCCCCGCCGCGCCCCCCGCCGCGCCCCCCGCCGCGCCCCCCGCCGCGCCACCCGCCGCGCCACCCGCCGCGCCACCCGCCGCGCCCCCCGCCGCGCCACCCGCCGCCGGCCGCTTCACCCCAGGCCGCATCGGGTTCTGTTCCGCCGCCACACCGCTGGCGACCGATGCGCTGAACCGTCTTGTCGCCCGCTACGGCGACTGCCCCCTGGCACACGCCACCGTGGTGGTGGCGCTCGGCGGCGACGGCTCGATGCTGGAGACGCTGCACCGCGTGCTGGACCGCCACATCCCGGTCTATGGCATGAACTGCGGCTCGGTCGGCTTCCTGATGAACACCTTCGACGAGGAGAGCCTGCCCGAACGCCTCGCCCGCGCACAGGCCGCCGAGCTGCACCCGCTGCGCATGCGCGCCGTCTCGCGCGCCGGCGACACCTGTGAGGCGCTCGCGTTCAACGAAGTGAGCCTGCTTCGCCAACTGCGCCAGAGCGCCAAGATCCGCATCACCGTCGACGGCACGGTGCGGCTGGCGGAACTGACCTGCGACGGCGTGCTGATCTCCACCCCGGCGGGGTCCACCGCGTACAACCTCTCGGCGCATGGCCCGATCGTGCCGCTGTCGGCGAACCTGCTGCCGCTGACGCCGATCTCCGCGTTCCGCCCGCGGCGCTGGCGTGGCGCGCTGCTGCCCAGCACCGCGCGGGTGGTGTTCGAGGTGCTGGAGGCCGACAAGCGCCCCACCGCGGCGGTCGCCGATTTCACCGAGGTGCGTGATGTCGGCCGCGTCGAGGTCCAGGAAGACCGTAGCGTCACGGTCACGGTGTTGTTCGACCCCGACCGCGGCCTGTCGGAACGCATCATCGCCGAGCAATTCACGGTGTGACTGCGATCCCCACGTTTACACCACCAGCGATGGTCCGCCCGCGCCCACCCGGCGTGCGGCAACCGCGAGCGGTGACGGCCGGGTAGCTGCGGGGGCACGGATGCGGTTCTCGACATTTTCCCTATCCGGTTAGCGCAGGCGGACCCGGCCGCAGTCGGCGCACCGTGGTCAGGGGTTGGCAGCCTGCGCTAACCGGATAGGGACACTCGACACTCGGCATAGTCACGTGAGCGCGCCTTCAGCACGACGGACTCGATGCCGTTCGGATGCAGCAGACGCGACGCCAGCCGGCCGGCGGGCCCGGCGCCGGCGATTCCGATCTCGCTCCGCATCGAGCCGTGGCCCACCCCCGGAAGCCGCACTGTGGCGGGGTCGCGGCGGCGGTGCATAATCCATCCCGACACAGCAGGGAGGAGCCATCATGCCCGACGCACCATCGCCCGAAACTCTGGCCGCCGAATTCGACATGCTGATGGCGCGGTCCGGCATCAATGTTCCCGCTTCGCGCCGGACCACCGTGCTGGCGGCGTACGCCGACCTGCGCAGCCAAATTGCCTTGCTGCATGGCCGCTACGGTGCCGCCGCCGAGCCTTCCAACGTGTTCCGCCTCTCGCCCGTGGAGCCTACGTGATGGACACGCAAGACCTGTCGATTGCCGCGATGGGCCAGGCGCTGCGCGCCGGCACCGTCTCGGCGGAGCAATTGGCGCGCGATGCGCTGGCCCGTGTCGCGGCGCGCGATCCGGCGCTGCACGCCTTCGTCCTGGTGACCGAGGCGCACGCTTTGGAGCAAGCCCGCCGCGCCGACCGCGAACTGCGTGCCGGCCACGACCACGGGCCGATGCACGGCATTCCCTATGCGCTGAAGGACATCTACGACACCGCCGGCATCCGCACGACCTGCCATTCCAAATTGCGGGTCGATCACGTGCCGGCCGAGGACAGCGTCGTGGCGGCAAGGCTCGCCGCGGCCGGCGCCGTGTTGCTCGGCAAGCTGGCGACGCATGAATTCGCAATCGGCGGGCCGAGCTTCGACCTGCCGTTTCCGCCGTCGCGCAATCCGTGGAACCCGGCCCATATCACCGGCGGTTCGTCGTCCGGTTCGGGCACCGCGGTGGCGGCGCGGATGCTGCGGATGGCGACCGGCTCGGATACCGGCGGCTCGATCCGCGGGCCGGCAGCCTGGTGCGGGCTGGTCGGGATCAAGCCAACCTACGGCCGCGTGTCACGGCGCGGCGTGTTCCCGCTGTCCTGGACGCTGGACCATTGCGGGCCGCTGACCCGCAGCGTGGCGGATGCCGCGATCACGCTGCAAGTGCTGGCGGGCCACGATCCGCAGGACGCGGCCAGCGCCGACGTTCCGGTGCCGGACTATCGCGCCGGGCTGGAACAAGGCGCCAGGGGCCTGCGCATCGGCGTGCCGCGCGCGTTCTTCGCCACCGCCTCGGCGCTGACCCCGGAGGCGCTGGGCGCCATCGACCGCACGGTCGCATCGCTGCGCCAGGCGGGTGCTACGGTCGAGGACATCCGGCTTCCCGACTACGCGTTGTTCGCCGCGGCCGGGCGCGTGATCCTGATGTCCGAAGCCTTCGCCATCCATGAAGCCGACATGCAGACCCGGCTGATGGATTATGGCGAGATCACCGCCAACCGGTTCGTGTTGGGCGCGGCGATCACCGCGGCGGACTACATCAATGCCCTGCGCGCGCGGCGCGAACTGGCCGATGCGGTGAACGCGGCGCTGGGACGCTGCGACGCCCTGCTGACCGCCTCGACGCTGGCGACCGCGCCGCGCTTCGATGCGCCGGTGGATTCGTTGTCCTCGGCCTCGCCGATCCAGACCATCCCGTTCAATGTCACCGGCCATCCGGCGATGAGCGTGCCGGTGGCGCTGGCATCGGACGGGCTGCCATTGTCGGTGCAGATCGTCGGCCGGCCATTCGACGAAGCGATGGTGTTCCGCATCGGGCGCGCGGTGGAGCAATTGTCAGGCTGGGAACAAGTGAAGCTGCCAACGTTCGCGGCGTGACGCGGCAACCCGTCATGGCCGACACAACCCCCTTTGTCATTGCGAGGAGCGGCGCGACGAAGCGATCTCGGTCATTTGGTGCACCTGCCACTGGCCCATTTCTCCGACCGAGGTTGCTTCGTCCCGGCGCGCTTCGCTCGCGGTTCCAGCAATGACAAGGGGGCGTGTCGGCGATGACAGCCCTCGAGCTCCATCGGCATGTCTCAAGCTGGCGACATCCGTATCGGCATCTCCGGGTGGACCTACGCGCCGTGGCGCGGCGTGTTCTATCCGAAGGGTTTGCCGCACAAACGCGAACTGGACTATGCGGCGCGGCAGTTCCGCTCGATCGAGATCAACGGCACGTTCTACCGCATGCAGACGCCCGATGCGTTCGCCGCCTGGGCCGCGCAGGTGCCTGACGATTTCGTGTTCGCGGTGAAGGGTCCGCGTTTCGTCACCCATATCAAGCGACTGCGCGACGCCGAGGCGCCGTTGGCGAATTTCATCGCCTCCGGATTGCTGCGGCTGAGGCAAAAGCTCGGGCCGATCCTGTGGCAATTCCCGCCGAATTTCCGCTTCGACCCGGCGCGCATCGAGGCGTTCCTGCGCTTGCTCCCGCGCGACGCCGAGGCGGCCGCAGGGCTCGCGCGCAAGCACGACAACCGGCTGCGCGCGCCGGCCTGGCTGAAGGCAGAGCAAGAACAAAAGCTGCGCCATGCCTTCGAGGTCCGGCATGACAGCTTCCGCGACCGCGCCTTCATCGATCTGCTGCGGCAGTACGAGGCTGCGCTGGTGTGTGCCGATACCGTGGCATGGCCGCGCTTGATGGATGTCACCGCGGATTTCATCTACTGCCGGCTGCACGGCTCGCAAGAGCTGTACGCGAGCGGCTATGACGACGAGGCGCTGGACGACTGGGCGCGCCGCGTCGCCGCCTGGGCCAGCGGTCGCGAGCCGCAGGATGCCGAACGTGTCGGTCCGCAGGCGCCGCCACGCCGGCGCGACGTGTTCGTGTATTTCGATAACGATAGCAAAGTGCGCGCGCCGGTCGATGCCACGGGATTGGAAGCACGGGTGTCCCGGCTGCTGCGGACCTAGTCGGTTTGCCGGAGGACCTGGCTGCCTTGCTATGGCACCTCGGTGGTGAATTGCCCCGGCACCGTGATGCTGATCACGCCAGCCCAGGTGCACATGCATTTCGACGTGTTGTCGAGGGCCGGAAAGCCGCCGATCGTGACCGTCGGCGCACCAGGGACCCAGGGGGCGGCCGTGGCCGGAATGCACGGCATCGGCGTCAGCACCCCCAACGCCGCCGCTGTCGCCGATGCCACCTCGGGATTGGCAAGGCTCATGCACATGCCGAATGTGGGGATGTTTGCCATCGGCGCGAAATCCATGATGGTTGCCGCGGGTGGACCGCCCACCATGGTCGTGGGGGCGCTGGTCGCGATCAGCGAGGCGGGGGCCGCACCAAACGTGCACATCATCATCGCGCCGGTTACAACTTGCTCGGGCATCGTCGGACTCTCTCCCGGTCGGCAGAACTCGTCTGCCACAATGCACCGTTGCGGCCAGCGATGACAACGGAAAAGCGTCCGCCGCTGCCGGCTCCGCCAGTTGCGCGATGCTCCCGCCAGGCCGATATCGCGCCCGGCCCAATCGGGAAAGGAACCGCCATGCCACTGCGCATTCTCGACGTGCGGGAGGTTACGCAGCCGATCAGCTCGCCGATCCGCAACGCCTATATCGACTTCTCGAAGATGACGTCGAGCCTTGTCGCGGTGGTGACCAACGTCGAACGCCACGGCAGGCGGGTGGTCGGCTACGGCTTCAATTCCAACGGCCGCTACGGTCAGGGCGGGCTGATCCGCGAGCGCTTCGCACCGCGCATCATGGAAGCCGATCCGGCGTCGTTGCTGGATGCAACCGGCGAGAATTTCGATCCCGACCGCATCTGGACCTGCATGATGCGCAACGAGAAACCAGGCGGACATGGCGACCGCTCGGTCGCGGTCGGCACCATCGACATGGCCGTCTGGGATGCCGTCGCCAAGATCGCCGACCAGCCCCTGTTCCGGCTGCTGGCCGAACGCCACAACAGGCAAGCCGATCCGCGCGTGTTCGTCTATGCCGCCGGCGGCTACTACTATCCCGGCAAGGACAACACCGCGCTGTGCTCCGAGATGCGGTCCTATCTCGATCGCGGCTACACCGTGGTGAAGATGAAGATCGGCGGCGAGGCCATCGACGAGGACCGCCGCCGCATCGAGGCCGTGTTGAAGGAGCTCGATGGCAAGGCTCGCCTGGCGGTCGATGCGAATGGCCGCTTCGACCTGGAAACCGCCATCGCGTACGCCCGGATGCTGCGCGACTACGATCTGTTCTGGTATGAAGAAGCGGGCGACCCGCTCGATTATCAATTGCAGGCGGCGCTGGCGGCATTCTATCCCGGACCGATGGCGACCGGCGAGAATCTGTTTTCGCACCAGGATGCGCGCAACCTGATCCGCTATGGCGGCATGCGTCCCGATCGCGACTGGCTGCAATTCGACTGCGCGCTGTCATACGGCCTGTGCGAGTACCAGCGCACCCTGCAAATGTTGCGGGACGCGGGGTGGAGCTGGCAACGCTGCATCCCGCACGGCGGGCACCAAATGTCGCTGGCAATCGCCGCGGGGCTGGGGCTGGGCGGCAACGAAAGCTATCCCGATGTGTTCCAGCCCTATGGCGGCTTCCCGGACGGCACGCGGGTGGAGAATTCCATCGTCACCTTGCCGGAACTGCCGGGGATCGGGTTCGAGGGTAAGTCCGACCTTTACGCAGTGATGCGGGATCTGGCGGCGTAGCGCACCCATGTCATCGCGAGGCCCGCACTACGCCTGTCATCGCGAGGGTCGCGCTGCACCTGTCGTCGCGAGGGTCGCGCTACGCCTGTCATTGCGAGGCCCGCAGGGCCGAAGCAACCTCGGTCGCACTGCGCACGAACTGTCCGGGCACATCCCTGACCGGGATTGCTTCGGCCCGCTGGGCCTCGCAATGACTGGAGGGCGCGGCCCGCTATGACGGGTCTCGGCGCTACTCCGGCAGTCCTTTACCGGGTGCCAGCTCCAGCCACATCGCATTCAGCGAGGCGAATGCCGCGGCAAAGCTCAGGCCAAGAAGCCAGGAAAAGTACCACATGCGACCGCTCCTCAATAAGAAATGTGCGGGTCGGCCTCGATGTCCCGCGCGGTAACGGGGCCGCGCAGCACGCGGTAGACCCAGGCGGTATAGGCCAGGATGATCGGCAGGAAGATGACCGTCGCGACGGTCATCACCAACAGCGTCATGGCCGAGGACGACGCGTCCCACACCATCAGGCTCGAGTTTGGATCCAGTGACGACGGCAGCAGGAACGGGAACAAGCTGACGCCGGCGGTTGCGATCACACCAGCGATCGACAGCGCGCTGGTCACCCATGCCAGCACGCGCAGGCGTCGCAGTGACACCAGCAGAGCGGTCGCCAGCGCGCCGGCGATCCCGATCAAGGGCGCCAGCATGCTCACCGGCATCAGGCCGTAGTTCGTAACCAGCGCGCCGGTCTGGCGGACCACCTGCTTGGCCAGCGGGTTCGATACGGCATCGACGCCGGCGAACGACTTCAGCACGTAGCCGTCCAGCTCCGTGGCCCAGATTCCGCCGACGATGAACAACACGGTCATGATCAGGGATGCCCAAAGGCCGGCGCGCCGGGCACGCGCTCGCAAAGCGCCTTCGGTCTTGCACGCAAGCCAGGTGGCGCCGTGCATCGTCAACATCGCCACGCTGACCAGGCCGCACAGCAGCGCGAAGGGATTGAACAATCCGAACAGGCTGCCGGTGTAGGTCATGCGCATGGTATCGTCGAAGCGGAACGGCACGCCTTGCAGCACATTGCCGAATGCCACGCCGAACACCAGCGCCGGTACCAGTCCGCCCAGGAACAAGGCCACATCCCAGATCATGCGCCAGCGCGTGTCGTCCAGCTTGCTGCGGTATTTGAACCCCACGGGCCGCAGGATCAGAGACAGCAGCAACAGCAGCATCGCCAGGTAGAAGCCCGAGAACGCGACGGCATAGATTGCCGGCCAGGCGGCGAAGATCGCGCCGCCGCCCAGGATCAGCCACACCTGGTTGCCTTCCCACACCGGCCCTACCGTGTTGATGACGATGCGGCGCTCCATGTCGGTGCGGCCGACGAAGGGCAGCAGGATCGCCGAGCCCATGTCGAAGCCGTCCATCACCGCGATGCCGATCAGCAGCACGCCCAGCACGGCCCACCACAGCAGGCGGAGGATTTCGTATTCGGTCATGGCAGGCTCCTATTCCGCCGCGGCGGCGCGCAGCGCGGCGCGGGCGGGATGCGGTTCGGTGTCGGGGCCGAGGCGGATGGTGCGGACCATCAGGTAGACCTCGACCACGGCCAGCACCGAGTAGAACAACACGAAGCCGGCGATGGAGATCCACACGTCAACGGCGGGCACGCTGGACACCGACAGGAACGTTGGCAGCACGCCGTCGATGGTCCAGGGCTGGCGGCCGACTTCCGCCACCACCCAGCCGAGTTCGGCGGCGATCCACGGCAACGGCAGCGACCACAGGCAGACATGCAGCAACCAGCGATGGCGTTCCAACGCGCGTCGTGACGCCAGCACGAACATGGTGCCGAACAAGGCGATGAAGTAGAAGCCGAGCAAGACCATGATGCGGAAGCTGAAGAACAGGGGCAGCACCGGCGGAATGGTGTCGAGGGCTGCCGCGGCGATCTGGTCCTCGCCGGCGTTGGTGACGGTGGGTGTGTAGCGTTTCAGCAGCAGCGCATAGCCCAGGTCGTGCACATGTGCGTCGAAAGCGGCGCGCGCCGTTGCATCGTCGGGGTGCTGGCGCAGCGTCGCCATGGCGCCATAGGCGATCATGCCGCTCTTGATGCGCAGTTCGGCTTCCGACACCAGGTTGTCGATGCCCTCGACCGGCTCGCTGATCGAGCGTGTGGCGATCAGCCCCAATGCCCACGGCACGCGGATCGCATCCGGCGTCTCATGGGTTTGCATGTCCGGGATGCCGATGATGGTGAAGGAGGCCGGAGCCGGCTGCGTCTGCCACATCGCCTCGATCGCGGCGATTTTCATCTTCTGGTTGAGGCTGGCCATGTAGCCGCTCTCATCGCCCAGCACGACGACGGACAGCGCGGAGGCAAGTCCGAAGCTGGCGGCCACGGTCATCGAGCGGATCGCGAGCCCCCGATAGCGTCCGCGCAGCAGATAGAAGGCGCTGACCGCCAGCACGAACATCGAACCGGTGACATACCCCGCGGACACGGTATGGACGAACTTGGCCTGCGCCACCGGATTGAACACCACGGCCCAGAAGTCGGTGATCTCCATGCGCATGGTGGCGATATTGAAGCGGGCGCCGACCGGGTATTGCATCCAGCCGTTGGCGATCAGGATCCAAAGCGCGGACAGGTTGGTGCCGAGCGCCATCAGCACGGTGGCGGCCAGGTGCTGCACGCGACTGAGCTTGTTCCAGCCGAAGAAGAACATGCCGATGAAGGTGGCTTCCAGGAAGAACGCCATCAGCCCTTCGATCGCCAGCGGCGCGCCGAAGATGTCGCCGACATAGTGGGCGTAGTAGGCCCAGTTGGTACCGAACTCGAATTCCATGGTGAGGCCGGTGGCGACGCCGAGGGCGAAGTTGATGCCGAACAATGTGCCCCAGAAGCGCGTCATGTCGCGCCAGATGGCGCGGCCGGTGGTGACGTAGATGCTCTCCATGATGGCGAGCAGGATCGACAATCCGAGCGTCAACGGAACAAACAGAAAGTGGTACATGGCCGTGAGGCCGAATTGCAGGCGGGAAAGTTCCACGACGGTCATGTTTGTCCCCGGGATGGTGATCCTGAACGTCCAGTCCCCCGTGTCGGCTTGGCCCGCGATGTCGGGGGTCGGGCGAGACGCGATTGGCGGGCACCGCAAACAACGGATTGCTGCGGTGCCACGGGAAGAATCCCGAAAGGGCCATGGTATGCATTGATCCAGGTCAATACCCACCAGCCAATGGCTCGAGGTTCGGCCCGCGCTTATCGCGTCGGCAGCCAGCCGACGCTGTGGGCCAGCATGTAGACCGCGACGATGACGAGCACGGCGCCGAACAGGCGGTTCAGCGTCTCGCGGCCATGCGAAAGGCGGTGCGCCAGACTGGCCCCGGCCCAGCCTCCGGCGACGCCGCCGGCAATGAACAACGTGGCGATCCGCCAATCCACCAGGCCCGACATCGCATAGTTCACGGCGGTGGTCAGGCCGAAGCTGCCCACCGCAACCAGCGACGAACCGATCGCGTGCAGTGTCGATAGGTTGGCAGCCAGGATCAGTCCCGGCACGATCAGGAACCCGCCACCGATGCCGAAGAATCCGGCGAGTGCGCCGGTCGCGATACCAACGCCGGCCAGCCGGAGTACGGCGGTGGGTGACAGATGCCCGTCCTCGGAACTCACTGCGCGGCGGCGGCGTTGCATCAGAGCGGCAATTACCAGCATCAGCACGGCGAACAATGCCAGCAGGCGCTGGCCATCGACCGCCTTGCCAAGCGCCGAGCCACCGCCGATCAGCCCCAGCGTGAACCCGACCAGCGAGCCCGATCCGATCGCGAGCATGATGTGCATGGCACGACCGCCAGGCCGGTTACTGGAACGCCACGCCGGTCTTGGCGCCCAGAGCCTTGAACACCATGGCCGCGGGACAGAAGCCGGTGATGCTGGCCTGCATCATGTTGGCGCCGACGAAGGCGGTCAGCAGCAGGAACCAGGGGCTCACCAGCGCGACCAGCAATGCGCTGAGCAAAGTCATGAAGCCCGCGAAAGCCAGCACGGCGCGATCGATCGACATGATCGGGGACCTCCGGATCAGGATGGGTGCGAACCCAGGT
>DATJNA010000188.1:0-16671 GCA_035508435.1 Acetobacteraceae bacterium
CTGGACCAAGGGCTGTGACTGCCGAGATTGACAGCCCTGCCGCCCCACCCCCATCGTTCGCCACCTGAAGTTCGTGACTGAAAGCAAGAAACGCGCCCGCAAGGGTGCATGCCGCGTCGCAGGGGGAAACGGCATGTCGCAGGCAACCAACCACTCGGCCACCGCTGCATCCGCGGCGCATTTCCACGGCCATATCGCCGCCCGTATCGACCGGCTGCCGCTGACCCGCGTGCAGTGGCAGCTCGCGGTGCTGGTCGAGGTGACGTGGGGCTTCATCATCTTCGACACCGACGGCATCGGCGCGCGCCTGTATCCCTTCGTCTGGCGCCCGCTGCATATCATCGACGTCTACCAGTACGCGGTGATCCAGGCCTTGCAGGTCGGCGCCGGCATCTTGCTCGGCGTCTACCTCATGAGCTGGATCGCCGACCGCTACGGCCGCCGCCCGGCCATCCTGATCGCCACCTTGCTCGGCGGCTTCTGCATCTGGCCGTTCGCCTACGTAACGGATTTCTCGGGCATGGTGCTGCTGTCGGTCGCCAGCACGCTGGGCGTCGGCGGCATCGTCGCCACCCACTCGGTCTATCTCTCGGAGATGACCTCGCCGCTGGTGCGCAACAAGGTGCTGCTGACCTCGCAAGGCGTCACCGCCCTGGTCGCGGTCGGCGTCAACTTGCTCGCGCTGTGGCTGATTCCCTCGCAGTGGCAGGCCTTCCTGTGGGTCAGCGCCGCCGTCGAGATCATTATCCTGCTGCCGTTGCTGTATCTCTATCTGCCGGAGTCGCCGCGCTGGCTGGAAGCGCACGGCCGCCACGAGGACGCCGAGCGAGCGATGGCCGACTACGAACAACGCTGCCAGCGCTACCTCACCGCACCGCTGGCCGAGCCCGTCGGGGCAGACAATCCCGTGGTCATGGCCGGCGCCGGTGCCTGGAAGGAGTTGTTCACCAACCCGCAATACCGCAGCCGTACCCTGGTGCTGATCATCTGCTGGCTCGCCGGCTATGCCGGCCTGATCTACGGCGTCGGCGCCTTCTTCGCGGTTTACATGGTGGACCATGGCGGCTCGGCGCACGGCGTGTTCGGCACCGTCGCGGCCGCCTACGTGGTCTTGTTCATCGGCTTCCAGGTGAACGCGCGCCTCGGCGAGGACGTCGAGCGCCGCGACGTGATCGCGCTGATGGCACTGTTGTTCGCCGCCTGCTGGATCGTCGCCTGGCTGGTGCCCAGCCTGTGGGTGATCGCGCTCTGCTACATCATCAGCCGCATTGGCACCGGCTTGTTCTTGTTCAATCTCTACAACTACACCGCGGTCGCCTACCCGACGCGGATCCGTGCGGTGGCGTTCGCCTGGACCGACGGTCTGGGGCATCTCGGCGCCTGGGGCGGCGTCACCCTGCTTGGCCCGCTTTATCAGTTCGGTCCGAACCATCTGGGCTGGATTCTGTGGATCGTCCTGCCCGGCGCGCTGCTGCCCGCGGTGCTGATCCGCGGCCTGGGCATCAAGCAGGCCCGCGCGGTGCTGGAACAAGTGTCGCGCTAGCAAGGCGCGGCCAGGACGGGCGCGGATCCGGCCGGCGCTGATCGGCCCCGCCGCTGCCGCAACGGCAGGCACGCGGTGGGCAATTGCTTAACCGCTCGTTGACGTAGATCAAGGCGTTTCCCGGCGGCTGTGGCGATAACGCGGCCACCAAACGTTCCAGGCCCGCACAACGGAGGAGGCACGCATGAACGCGGCCGATGTCATGACGCCCGACGTCATCACGGTCAGTCCCGATACCCCGCTCGAACAAGTCGTCGCGTTGATGCTGGAGCACCGCATCAGCGGCGTGCCGGTGGTCGACCAGGATAACCTGGTGGGCATCATCAGTGAGGGCGACCTGCTGCGCCGGGTCGAGCTCGGCACCCAGCCGCGCCGCTCGCATTGGCTCGAGGCATTCGCCAGCGCCACCGCGCTTGCCGGCGAATATGCCCGCTCCCATGGCCGCAAGGCGTCCGAGGTGATGACAGCCGACGTGATCAGCGTGGAGGATACCGCGCCGGTTGCGATGATCGTCGAGGCGATGGAGACGTATCGGGTCAAGCGCGTGCCGGTGCTGCGGGATGGCAAGCTGGTCGGCATCGTCAGCCGCGCCAACCTGCTGCGCGCCCTGGCGACGCGGCTGCACGCGATGCCGGAGCCGCTGCCGAACGACCGCCGCATTCGCATGACGGTGTTCAATGAGCTGCAAGAGCATAAATGGGGCGCACGGGTGGCGCAGCTCGACGTTACGGTGCAGGACGGCGTGGTGACTCTGTGGGGCCTGATCAGCAGCGAGGAGCAACGAATGGCGGTCCGCGTCGCGGCGGAGAATGTGCCGGGCGTGACCCGCGTGGAGGACCGGCTGGAAGACGTGATGGCCTCCGGAACGGTGGTCCCGATCGCGTAGCGCGGCAGATCTGCCGCCGGCGCGTATTCAGGCGCGGCGCCATCGGCTCGTGTCCGCCGGCGCGTTTCCGCCAGCGCCGGATGCTCCATGTGGCGCGAGGGACACTGGGAAATGCCGGCTTCCGCGGTTCGGCCAGCCGGCTTGGAGAACAGGCGAGGCGCCGCTGCGGCGCCGCGCGGCTCGGTCAAGGCGGTGGTGCGCCGGCCGCCGATGCTGCCGCTGCTGGGCCTGTTGACGTTGTGCCTGGTCTGGGGCCTGTCGGTTCCGCTGACCAAGCTCGGATTGCAGGCGTTTCCGCCGCTGCTTCTGGCGACGCTGCGTTATCTGACCGCCGCGCCGCTGTTTGCCTTGCTGCTGCTCGGCCGGTCACTGCCGTCGCGCCGCGGATTGCTGGCGATGGCGGCGCTCGGTGTACTCGGGATCGATTGCGGCCAGCTCACGCAAGTGCTCGGCGTGCAGGACACCGCCGCTGCCGTGGCGACCATCTTCTCCGCGACCATCCCGGTGTTCGTCGTGGTCCTGGCGAGTTGGCGCCTGCGCCAGAAGCTGCGTCCGAGCCACGCGTTTGGCCTGGCGCTGGCCCTGCTTGGGATCGCCGAGGTGGCAACCCACGGCGACTGGCGGGCGTTCGCCGGCATGTCCGCAACCGCATGGCGCGGCGACGCCCTGATGCTGGTGTCGGCCGTCAGCGTCGCGCTCTACTACGTGCTGAGCGCGGAGCTGTCGCAACGCCATTCCGTGATCACGGTCGCCGCCTGGAGCTCGCTGTTCGGCGTCGTCCCGCTGTTGCCCGTGCTGGCTTGGGAATGGCATGCGACAGACATCAGACCGGGGCTGCTGGGCATCGGCGTGGTGCTGTATCTCGGCGTGCTGGTCACGGTGGCGGGCATCTGGATCTGGCTCAACGTGCTGCGCGTGCTGCCGGCGCGGATCGCCGCGGGCACGCAATATCTTCAGCCATTGATCGGCGTCGCGGCATCCGCCGCATTGCTCGGCGATGCGATCGATCGTTCGTTCGCCGCCGGCACGGTGCTGGTTTTCATCGGCATCTCGCTGACCACCTTGCAGCGCGCTTCCGGCCGCGGGTCATAACGGGTCGGGTGTCGCAAGGGATCGGGTGTCGCAAGGGATCGGGTCGCCACCCCGGTGCCGATCGGCTAGGCTCGGCGAACCAGATCAGGAGATCGACGCCATGACCGAAGCCTGCATCGTCGGCTGGGCCCATTCGCCATTTGGCCGGCTGGAAGATCCCGACATCGAATCGCTGATCGGCCGGGTCGCCGGCGCCGCGATCGAGGATGCCGGCGTCGCCGCCACCGACATCGATGCCACCTTCGTCAGTTTGTTCAACAACGGATTCTCCAAACAGGATTTTCCGGCGTCGCTGGTGCTGCAGCACATCCCCGACCTGCGCTTCAAGCCGATCACGCGGTTCGAGAATGCCTGTGCTTCGGGCTCCGCCGCGGTGCATGGCGCGCGCGACTTCATCGGTGCCGGCCGCGGCAGGTTCGCGTTGGTGATCGGCGTGGAGAAAATGACCGCCACACCCGGCCCGGAGGTCGGCGAGATCCTGCTGCGCGCCTGCTACCAGAAGGAGGAAGGCGAAATCCCCGCCGGTTTCGCCGGCGTGTTCGGCCGCATCGCGGAACGCTACTTCCAGCGCTACGGTGACCAGTCCGACGCGCTGGCAACGATCGCGGCGAAGAACCACAAGAACGGCGTGGACAATCCCTGGGCGCAGATGCGCCGCGACCTGGGCTACGAGTTCTGCCGCGCCGTGTCGGAGAAGAACCCGTATGTTGCCCCGCCGCTGAAGCGCACCGATTGCTCGCTGGTGTCGGACGGCGCGGCGGCCCTGGTGCTGGCGGATGAAGAGACCGCTCGCTCGCTCGGCAAGGCGGTGCGCTTCCGTGCGGCGGTGCAGGTGAACGATTTCCTCCCCATCAGCAAGCGCGACATCACCCAGTTCGACGGTGCGGCGCAGGCCTGGTCGCGCGCTTTGGACGCGGCGGCGCTGAAGCTGGATGACCTCTCGTTCGTCGAATCGCACGACTGCTTCACCATCGCGGAACTGCTGGAATACGAGGCGATGGGGCTGACGCCGCCCGGCCAGGGCGCACGTGCCGCACTGGAAGGCTGGACGCGCAAGGATGGCCGGCTGCCGGTCAATCCGTCCGGCGGATTGAAGGCGAAGGGACATCCGATCGGCGCCACCGGCGTCTCCATGCATGCGATCACCGCCATGCAGCTTACCGGGCAGGCCCCCGAGGGCATGCAATTGCCGAAGGCGGATCTCGGCGCGGTGTTCAACATGGGCGGCGCGGCGGTCGCGAACTATGTGTCGATCATGGAGACGATGCGCTGATCCCGACCAGCAACCTCGCGCATCTGCTGTTGCAGACGGCGCGGCGGTTCCCGCAACGGCCGGCGATCATCTGGCGTGAGCGAGTTTGGACCTGGGCGGAGTTCGCCGCGCGGGTCCAGGCTGCTGCCGGCGCATTGGCAGAGCGTGGCGTAGGACATGGCGACCGCGTGCTGCTGCACGCGCGCAATGGCAATGCCGTGCTTGAGACGATGTTCGCATCCTGGATGCTCGGCGCGGTATGGGTACCGACGAACTTTCGCCTGACGCCGCCGGAGGTGGCCTATCTCGCAGCATCCTCCGGTGCCTCGGTCCACATCTTCGACGCGGGGTTTCCGCAACATGCGGCGGCGGCGAAGGCGGAAAATCCGGCCTGCAGACTGGAAATTTCCATCGCCCCTGATGTCGCGGCCGCCGCTGCCGAGGTCGTTGCGAGGAGCGCAGCGACGAAGCAGCCTCGGTCGATCGAATCGCAACCTGGGTCGATCGAATCGCAACCTCGGTCAAGTGACCCGCACGTCCCGCCGGTCGCCCCGCTCGAATGGGACGCGCTGGCCGCGCATGGCACGCCTCTGACCCGTGCCGCCGATGTGGCACATGACCACCCGGCGTGGTTCTTCTACACCTCAGGCACCACCGGGCGTCCCAAGGCCGGCGTGCTGACGCACGGGCAGATGGAATACGTCGTTTGCAACCATCTGTGCGACCTGATGCCGGCGACCACGGAAGCAGACGTATCGTTGGTCGTGGCGCCGCTGTCGCATGGGGCAGGGATCCATGCCTTGCCGCAGGTCGCGCGTGGCGCCGCGACGGTGCTGCTGTCGGGCGAGCGGCTGGACTGCGAGGAGGCCTGGCGCCTGGTGGAACGCCACCGCGTCACCAACATGTTCACCGTGCCGACCATCCTGACCATGCTCACCCGGCATGAATCGGTGGACCATTATGATCATTCGTCGCTGCGCTATGTGATCTACGCCGGCTCGCCGATGTATCGCGCCGACCAGGTGCATGCGCTGCGCAAGCTCGGCAAGGTCATCGTGCAGTATTTCGGCATGGGCGAGGTGACCGGCAACATCACCGTGCTGCCGCGCGAGCAACACGATCTCGATGATGCGAAAATGCGCGTCGGGAGCTGCGGTGTTCCGCGCACCGGCATGGCGGTGGCGATCCTGGACCTGGCGGGCCGGATGCTGCCGCCGCACGACACGGGGGAGATTTGCGTGCGCGGCCCCGGCGTTTTTGCCGGCTACCACAACAATCCGGACGCCACGGCGCAGGCGACACGCTTCGGCTGGTTCCACACCGGCGACCTGGGACACGCGGACGAGGCGGGCTTCGTCTACATCACCGGCCGCGCGTCGGACATGTACATCTCCGGCGGTTCAAATGTGTATCCGCGCGAGATCGAGGAGGCGCTGCTGTTGCATCCTTCGGTCGCCGAGGCCTGCGTGGTGGGAATGCCGGACGCGCGCTGGGGCGAAAGCGGCGTCGCGGTGCTGGTTGCCGCGTCGGACACCGCGATCGACGAGGCTGCGTTGCGGGCGCATCTTGCAGGACGGCTGGCAAGATATAAATGGCCGTCGCGGTTTGTTACGTGGTCCGAGCTGCCGAAATCCGGCTACGGCAAGGTGATCAAGCGCGAGGTGAAACAGAAGTTGGCGGAGGAAGGCTGATGCAGGACGCACCGAAGGAAATCGCGTCGATCCACGACTACCACGCGCATATCTACTATGATCCCGCCAGCAAGGATCGCGCGGCGGCGCTGCGGCAATGGGTGGAGGAACGCTTCCCCGGCCAGATGCGCATGGGAAGCTGGCACGACGAGCCGGTGGGGCCGCATGTGCAGGCGATGTACCAGATCGCGTTCCCGCCGGAGCTGTTGGCGGCGCTGGTGCCGTTCCTGATGATGAACCGCATGGGGCTGACCATCCTGCTGCATCCGCAGTCGGGCCGCCCGCGCGACGATCACACGCTGAACGCGGTATGGATGGGCGAAGTGCTGCCGGTAAAGACCGAGGTGCTGCGGGAAGTGGGGTGACAGAAGGTCCTCTTGCTCACGGCGGAGGCTTGGCACTTGCCTTGACATCGCGCTGCCTGCCTTCATCATCCTGAGATCGGGAGGAAAGTCCCAGGGGAAGCATGAATGTCCGCGCTCGACCATTGCCTGAACGTCTATGACCTGCGTGCCGCCGCCAAGCGCCGCCTGCCGCGCGGGGTGTTCGAATTCGTCGATCGCGGCAGCGAGGACGGCATCGCAGTCGCCAACAACCGCGCCGCCTTCGAGCGCATCAAGCTGCGCCATCGCGCCCTGGTTGATGTCTCCGGCCGCACCATGAACACCACCCTGTTCGGCAAGCCGGTTGCCATGCCGATGGCGATCGCGCCCACCGGCGCGGCGGGCCTGTGCTGGCACGAAGGCGAGCTGGAACTCGCCAAGGCCGCGGCCAAAGCCAAAATCCCCTTCACGCTCGCCACCGGCGCGATGACCTCGATGGAGAAGATCGCCAAGGAAGCCGGTCCCGGCGTCGGCGGGCGGCTGTGGTTCCAGCTCTATGTCTGGAACAAGCGGGAGATGTCGTATCAGCTTATCGAGCGCGCGCACCGTGCCGGGTTCGAGGCACTGATTGTCACCGTCGATACCATCGTGCCGCCCAACCGCGAGTACAACACGCATAACGGCTTCGTCCTGCCGTTCACGCCGAACGTCACGTTCACGCTCGACATCATGCGCCACCCGGTGTGGTTCACCAACGTGCTGATGAAATACTTTACCACCATCGGCATGCCGCGCAACGAGAACTACCCCGACGAATACAAGCGGATGAGCCGCAACGATCCCAACACCGCGCAGATGACGCGCCAGGATTCGCTGTGCTGGGACGACATCAAGATCTTCCGCGACAAGTGGCCGGGCATCCTGATGATCAAGGGCGTCAACCGGCCCGACGACGCGGTAAAGGCGATCGAATACGGCTGCGACGGCGTCGTGGTGTCCAACCATGGCGGGCGGAACATGGACAGCGTCGTCGCCTCGATCGACGCGCTGCCCGAGGTCGCCGAGGCGGTCGGCGAGCGCGGCACCGTCATCCTGGATTCCGGCGTTCGCCGCGGCTCCGACATCGCGAAGGCACTGGCGCTGGGGGCGAAGGCGGTGCTGACCGGGCGCGCCACGCTGTACGGCACGGCGGTGGGCGGCGAGGCGGGCGCCTTCAAGGCGATCAACCTGATCCGCAACGAGCTGGACAAGACGATGGCCTATACCGGCTGCCGCAGCATCGCCGAGATCTCGCCGGACATCTTCTTCGGCTATCGCCAGGGCAACCGGCTCGCCGACATGGTGATGGACGCTGTGTGAGGCCGCGTGCCGCGGGCCATGACGCATCACGGGGGAGACTCGCGGCACCGGTGCCGCCGGCATTATGTATTCGGATCACCACAGATTGCACTGCTGAACGCGCGGATATGAAATTGCCTTGCTCTTACGAATCTGCCCGGTTCTGATGAAACTGCCTTGCTCATACGAGACCGCCTTGCCCATATGAAGCTGCCTTGCTCATATGAGACCGAGACTGCCTTGCCGATATGAAACTGCCTTGTTCTTACCAACAATACTGCATTCCGCGCCTCGTTCTGCGGAATCTGTGCAATTTGTGCTGAGCAGTACTTGGAAGAAACGAATTCCGCCGGCGCCTCGCTCTGCGGAATCTGTGCAATCTGTGCTGAGCAGTACTTGGAAGAAACGAATGCCGCCGGCGGCGCGTGCGGCGGCACAGGTGATGTCCGTGACGGACTAAACCGCCACGTTGTCGATCAGCCGCACCGCGCCCAGTCGCGCCGCCGCGCCCAGCCGCACCGCCGCGATCAGCCGCGCGCCGGACCGGACCGACGATAGCGGCTCCAGGCCGGGGCCATCCACCAGCGCAAAATAATCGACCGCGAAGCCCGCGCGCGTCAGCTCGTCCCGCGCAATTGCGAGCGGCTCGCTCGCCGGGCCGCCGCCGGCCAGGGCCATTGCCACCGAGCGCAGCACCGCATGAAGCCGTGGCGCCACCGCGCGTTCGGCCGAGTTCAGGAAACGGTTGCGCGAGGACAGCGCCAGCCCATCCGCGTCGCGCACCGTGGGGACGCCGACGATCTCCAACGGCAGGTGCAGATCCGCCACCATCCGCCGCACCACCTGCAACTGCTGCCAGTCCTTCTCGCCGAAATAGGCGCGATCCGGCCGCACCTGGCCGAACAGTTTGGCGCAGACTGTTGCGACGCCACGGAAATGGCCGGGCCGTGCCGCGCCTTCCCATCGTTCGGCCGGTCCCGCGACGCTGATCGTCGTGACATCGCCCGGCGGATACATCGTCGCCACGTCCGGCAGCCAGACCAGCGCGCAGCCCGCGGCTGCCAATGCCGCGAGATCGCCGGCCTCATCGCGGGGATAGCGCGTCAGATCCTCGGTCGGCCCGAACTGCAGCGGATTGACGAAGATCGACGCAACCGCGGCCGCCTTGCTCTCGCGGGCAGCGTGCACCAGCGCGACATGCCCGGCATGCAGCGCCCCCATCGTCGGGACCAGCGCCAGGGCACCCGCGTCACGGCGCAGGATCGCCGTGGCCTCGCGCAGTTCGGCGATGGTTCGCGCCTGCATCATGCGGTCAACTTGGCCGCACCAGCGGCACCGCGCAACGGCCCGCGGACGGCGCGTAGCGGCACCGCGCGACGGCGCGCGGACGGAGCGTAATCGTACGCCGCGCCCGCCCAGCCATGCTATGCTCGGACCGAAACGCCTTGAAGCGCTGCCATGTCACGTCATCCCGCTCGCCATCCAGTCGCGCATCCATGATCCGCCTGCCGTCCGCCCTGGTGCCGCTGCGCAACACCACCTTCCGCCGCCTCTGGATCGCCAGCGTCGTCGCCTGGCTCGGCACCTGGCTACAGAACACCGGCGCCGGCTGGCTGATGACGGTGCTGGCGCCGCGTCCGCTGATCGTCGCCATGGTGCAGGCGGCCACCATCATGCCGGTGTTCTTGCTCGCGCTGCCCGGCGGCGCGCTGGCCGACATCGTGGACCGCCGGATCTTCCTGATCGGCACCCAGGTCTGGACCATTCTCGCCGCCGCCACGCTCGCCGCGCTCACCCTGGGCCACGCCATGACCGCGAGCGTGCTGCTGGTGCTGACCTTCGCGATCGGCATCGGCTCGGCCCTGACGGCGCCGGCCTGGAGTGCCATCATCCCGGAACTTGTGCCGCGCGAGGACCTGGTGCAGGCGATCGCCCTCAACGGCATCGGCTACAACCTGACCCGTGCCGTCGGTCCCGCTTTGGCCGGCTTCCTGATCTTGCTTGGCGGCACCAGCCTGGCGTTCTCGCTCTACACGGTCTCGATCGTGGCGGTGATCGTGGCGCTGGTGTCCTGGGAGCGCGGCAAGCGCTTCACCGGCCTGCCGCGCGAGCATTTCGTCGCCGCGATGCGCGCCGGCGTTCGCTTCGTGCGCAACACCCCCGCCGTGCGCCACGCCATGGTGCGCACCATCGCCTATTCGCTGCCGGCCTCGGCTCCCTGGGCACTCCTGCCTTTGGTGGTGCGCGAGCAATTGCACCTGGGCGCCGGCATGTATGGCGTGATCCTGGGAATGATGGGCATCGGCGGTGTCACCTCGGGCATGCTGCTGCCGCTGGTGCGAGGGCGGCTGAGCCGCAACGCCACCGTGGTCGGCTGCACCCTGTTCTCGTGCGTGGGCATCGCGCTGGTGGGCGTCGCCCGGCACTGGCTGGTCGCCGCCACCGGCATGCTGTTGTTCGGCATCGGCTGGACCTCGGCCTATGCCACCATCCAGGCGGCGGCGCAGCTTGTCTGCCCCACCTGGGTGCGCGCCCGGGCGCTCGCGATCTACCAACTGGCGCAGAACGGCGCGCTCACCGTGGGCTCGTTCGTCTGGGGCGCCGTGGGTGGCCAGATCGGCATGGCGGAATCGCTGGTGGCGGCGTCGGCGCTGGGCGTGGGATTGGCCTTCGTGGTGCAGCGCTTCGGCATCGAGAATATCGGGCCGGTGCAGCCGGCGGTGCCGCAGGGCGAGCCTGCCCCTACCCCCGAAGCACCGGCCGCCGAACTGGTGCCGCTGCTGCGCCATGCGCGCGGGCAGGTGATGGAGACCATGCATTACCGCGTCGACCCTGGTAAGCGCGCCGCCTTCCTCGCCACCATGCGTGAGGTCCGCCAGGTGCGCGGCCGCGCCGGCGCGCGCTTCTGGCAGCTCTACGAGGACGTGGCGCATCCCGACGGCTGGCTGGAGCTTTGGTCGATGGAAAGCTGGACCGACCATCTGCGCGAGGTCGGCCGGCTGTCGGAGGAGGATCGGGCCGTGCTGGCGTGCGCCGACCGATACCGGCTCGATCCCGGCACGCGCCTGCCGGCACGTTACCTGGCGGTGGATCCCGCGGCGCCGGTCGTGGCGGCGAAGACGGCGGCGGAGCGGCACCCGCCGATCGCGATCCCGCGCCCGGCGGCGGCCGGCGGGACGTAGGAGGCAGGAGAAGTTGACCCGCGCCGGGGCCGCGGGCGCAGCGATCTGGCAGGGTCGCCGCAACCGCCTGGCCTGGTCCTTGAACCTGTCGAGCGCCCCCCGCTCGGCGAACCTGTCGAGCGCCTCCGGTCGGCGAACCTATCGAGCGCGTCCGGTCGACGAACGCGTCGAGCGCCCCCGGTCGACGTGAGCATGCCCGCCCGGCCGGGCCGGAATGGCGACCGGTTGCTATAGCCGGCTAACCATAACCGCCGTCTGCTGGCGTTAGACTGCCGCGGTGCAGGAAGCTCTCGCTGCTGCATGTGCGCACGCCGTCAACATCACGCAGCTTGAGTGCCCGCACTTTGCCTGCAATCCGACCCCAGCGTTCGACGCGATGGTCGGGGCGGATCGAAGGTGCTTGCCGACAGAGGCGGCGCATGTTTCGTATCGCGAGGCCACCGTTGGACTTGCCCCAAGTGTTTGGTTATGGGACCATAACGGAAACAGGCTCCGCTACAACGGCATATACCCTTTGGAACCTGGAGCAGGCCGCAATGCGGAAACCGTGCACTGAGATCTAGGAACACCGGATGCCTACGATAGAGACAGTCATCGCAGACCTGGGCACAGTTGCAGGAGACCGCGTCAATGACGTGACTACCACGGTACTGATTGTCACGCAGGAGGACTTCCCGCTCGCCCGAATGCTACTGATGAAATCTCCGCTGGGAGTATTTGTGCGGCAAGACGGATCAGCGCGCAGATTCCTGCCAAATCAGACAGTCGGGCCCAAGGGCACCGTTGTAATGCCCAGTCGTGAGCTGAATGTAAATGGCGTTGGGGTCATTGTGCACGAGTTGGCACATGCGTGGTGCGCATCCTGTCCAGCCGTGCATCCCGGTGCAGCCGGCGGTCCCGAGGATGAGAGGCTGGCGCGATTGTTTGAGATGGACTGGCTCGCTCGACTCTGCAACAGCCAGACGGAGACCGGTGAGTACCTTCGGGCCAATCTGGAGCAATACATAACAGGGAGAATTGCCGAGTGGAAATTGTCGCCGGGCAATAAGGACTATTTTATTTTCATGCTCAATCGATGTGGCGTTGGTCAGTTGAGCCACCTCTGGCCGTGAGCCAGCCGAAACCAACAGAGCGCGGCAATCCTCAACTACCTATCCGCTATGTCCCTATCCGCTAAGTTGGCAACTCTCCCGGGAACTGCCATTTGACGAGACTTTCCTTCCCAGGGTCGTCGGCGTTGACGGACGCGGAATGCAACGAGGCGAGGGGTTCGGCGATGCGGGCCGGACTTGGAAACACGCAGTGCCCCGATCAGCGGGCAGGACGTCGCGCACCATCGGTTGCCCGGCAGCGATTTCCTCCCTGCTGGTGTCGCGTGATATCCACCCCCCACGCGCCGCAGCCACCACGGGCCCTACCCGATGTCCCACAACACCTTCGGCCACCTGTTCCGCGTTACCACCTGGGGCGAAAGCCACGGTCCGGCGATCGGGTGCGTGGTCGATGGCTGCCCGCCGCGCATCACACTGGCCGAGGCCGACATCCAGCCCTGGCTGGACCGCCGCCGTCCCGGCCAGTCGCGCTTCACCACCCAGCGGCAGGAACCCGATGCTGTGCGCATCCTGTCGGGCGTGTTCGAGGGCGTCACCACAGGCACGCCGATCGCGCTGCAGATCGACAACGTCGACCAGCGCTCGCGCGACTACTCCGCCATCGCCGCACAGTTCCGTCCCGGCCATGCCGACCTGACCTATGAACTCAAATACGGGGTTCGCGACTATCGTGGCGGCGGCCGGCAATCCGCGCGCGAGACCGCGACGCGCGTCGCCGCCGGGGCGATTGCGCGGCTGGTCCTCGGCCCCGACGTGCGGATTCGCGGCGCGCTGATCCAGATCGGCCCGCACCGGATCGACCGCGCCCGCTGGGACTGGGATGCGATGGACGAGAACCCGTTCTTCTGTCCCGACCCGGCCATGGTTGCGCAGTGGGAGGACTATCTCGGCAAAGTGCGCAAGGCCGGGTCCTCGGCCGGCGCGGTGATCGAGGTGGTGGCCGACGGCGTGCCCCCCGGCCTCGGCGCGCCGGTCTACGGCAAGCTGGACGCCGACATCGCTGCGGCCCTGATGTCGATCAATGCGGTGAAAGGCGTCGAGATCGGCGAGGGCTTCGCCGCCGCCGCGCTGTCCGGCGAGGCCAATGCCGACGAGATGCACATGCGGGACGGCATCGTGCAATTCGAATCCAACCACGCGGGCGGGATCCTGGGCGGCATTTCCTCCGGCCAGCCGGTCGTCGCACGCTTCGCGGTGAAGCCGACCAGCTCGATCCTGACGCCACGCCGCACGGTCGATAAATACGGGACCGAAATCGAGATCAGTACCAAGGGCCGCCACGATCCCTGCGTTGGTATTCGTGCCGTGCCGGTGGGAGAGGCGATGCTGGCCTGCGTGCTGGCGGATCATCTGCTGCGCCATCGGGCGCAGAATCCCGACGCGCCGCAGGTGCCGCGACTGCCGCGGAATTGAGATCCGAACAGACCCGGTGATGATGGCTCCCGTCATTGCGAGTTTCTGTCATTGGATCGCCCTGTCATTGCGAGGAGCGGCGCGATGAAGCAATCCCGGTCATGATGTGCACGAAACAGCCTTGTGCATCTTGAACGAGGCCGCCGCTTGAGCGAGGCCGCGGCTTGAGCGAGACCGCGGCTTGAACGAGGCTGCTGCCGGAACGAGGTTGCTGCGTCCCGCCGCGCTATGCTCGCGGTCCTCGCAATGACATACGGTGGGGAAAATGACATCGGGTGGGAATCGGAGGAGTGTTCAGCCAATGACACCAACAAACTACACGCCGGTGGACGTGCTCGTGGTGGGCGCCGGCAACGCGGCGGCGAACGCGGCGCTGGCGGCGCATGCGGCCGGGGCCTCGGTCGCGATGCTGGAGACCGCGCCGATGGAAGCGCGCGGCGGCAACTCCGCCTTCACCGGCGGCGCCTTCCGTTTCGTCTACGCCGGCGTGGACGACCTGATCGCGCTGGCGCCCGACATCAAGGACCTCGACCTCGCGAGCATCGATTTCGGCACCTACACCGAGGGCCAGTATTTCGACGACATGGGCCGCCTCACCGAATACCGCTGCGACCCCGACCTCACCGAGGTGCTGATCGCGAACAGTTACGCCTCTGCGCTGTGGCTGCGCCGGCACGGGGTGCGATTCCAGCCGGCGCTCGGACGGCAGGCGTTCAAGGTCGAGGGAAAATTCAAGTTCTGGGGCGGACTCGCGTGCCATGTGCTTGGCGGTGGCGCTCAGCTCGTGCCGACGCTGCACGCGGCGCTGGAGAAGGCCGGCGTGCCGGTGCTGTACGGCACCACCGTCTATGCGCTGCTGCATGATGACGCGCGTATCCAGGGCGTGCGTGCCCGCCACCAGGGCCGCAGCTTTGACCTCCGCGCGAAGGCGGTGGTGCTGGCCTGCGGCGGATTTGAATCCAATGCCGAGATGCGGGCGCGGTACCTCGGTCCAAATTGGGATCTCGCGAAAGTGCGCGGCACGCGCTTCAACCAGGGCTATGGCCATCGCATGGCGATCGACATCGGCGCCGCGGTCGCCGGCCACTGGTCCGGCGCCCACGCGGTGCAGTGGGACATGAACGCGCCGCCCTATGGCGACCTGACCATCGGCGACCGTTTCCAGAAGCACAACTACCCGTTCGGCGTGCTGGTGAATGCCCGCGGCGAGCGGTTCCTCGACGAGGGCGCGGATTTCCACAGCTACACCTATGCCAAATACGGCCACGAGGTGATGAAGCAGCCCGGTTTGTTCTCCTGGCAGATCTTCGATTCCAAGATCAACCACCTGCTGCGCGACGAGTACCGCATCGCGCGCATCACCAAGGAGACCGCGGGGTCGCTGGAAGAGCTGGCGCCGAGACTGACCGGCGTCGATCCGCAGGCGGTGCTGGCGACGCTGCGTGCCTACAACGACGCGCCGCGGCCGGACGTGGCGTTCAATCCCAACATTCATGATGGCCTGCGCACCTTCGGCCTCAATGTGGACAAGACCAACTGGGCGCAGAGGCTGGATACGCCGCCCTATCACGCCTACGGCGTAACCGCGGGCGTCACGTTCACCTTCGGCGGGTTGAAGGTCACCACGGCGGCGCAGGTGGAGGACACCTCAGGTACGCCGATCGCGGGGCTGTTCGCCGCGGGCGAGATCGTCGGCGGGCTCTACTATCATAATTATGGCAGCGGCACGGGACTGGTCGCGGGCGTCACCTTTGGACGCATCGCCGGGACAGGCGCCGCGGCGTTCGCACGGGGATAACGCGATCGGGAGCGGCGTATCGCCGCAGAGCGAACACCGCCCTGCCGGGAGGATGCGCGCCAGGCCGGCTGTTGCGAGTACCGCCTGTCTCCCTGCCAGCAGTGGCATCTCGCAACAGACGGCGCGCGGCAGCTCGGTGGCTGGCGAGGACATGTGTCAATGCGGCCGATCCCGGAGCTCGGTATCAGCCGCGGCCCGGCACGTCGCCCGCTTAACCTCTGGTTAAGGCGGTAACCGGCCTAGTGCATTGATATACCTAACGAAAAACCAGAATTGCCCACACTGGGGTAACTGAGGTGTAACGCCTCGGGGCACCCGATGTTCTATTTCTGTTCTTGCCTTCGCGCCGCCCCCTGGGGGAAGCTTGCCCCGCGCTGGGCACCCCACCCGGCGCTGTGTGACATAGCAACTTCACGCCCCGGCGAGTCTCCTCGGCCGGGGCGTTCTTCTGCCGGCGGGGTGCCGACCTCCCCACGAACAAAACGGTCGCCGCAAGGGCGCCCGTCCAGGGTGGCCGTGGTTGGCGGCGGGGGTCAGTCGGCCGGCGGCACTTGCTCGGCCGGCAGCGGGTCTGCCCAGTAGCGCGTCGCTCCCTCCGCATCCTTGGCCTGGTGAATGACCAGCTTGCCCGCCTTCGGCAGCGCGTTGAGCTGCACGGCGACCGTGGTCTTCATGCCTTCGCCTCGCTCCGGGAACTTGGCCCGAAGACCCTCGTAGAGTTCGGCCTTGGTGCCACCACCGGCTCGCAGCAGGGTAACCAGGGTGGCGATAACCCCGTCACTGCGAGGGGCCTTCGGCGGTGTCGGTTGCGTGGTGGGGGCCAGGGTGGCCCCAGCCCCCTGGGCAGGGGCTTCTTGCGCAGAGGCCGGGTCGGCCGGGGTCACCGCGGCGGCAGGCGCTGCTGCCGCGGGTGCGGCCTTCCCTGCGCCCCGGCCGGGTTTCGCGGCTGCTGGGGCGGCGGTCTTCTTGGGGGCCTTGGTGGTCTTCGGGGTCTTGGTCATTGGGGGTGCTCCTGTTTCAGCACCCCGGTTGTCACGGCGC
>DATJNA010000189.1:0-44786 GCA_035508435.1 Acetobacteraceae bacterium
AGATCATTCACGTCGTCCATGGGTCGCGCGACCTCGATGCCTGGTGCCGATCGCCGCCCGATGACCCGTGCTCGGCTGGAGGCCGCCAGGCCAGAACGACAGGCGCCGGCCCGGCTTCCCTGCCCGCCCCGGGTTCACTAGACACAGCGTCCTGACGCAGCTTCAGGAGGGGCGGACATGACACGGCAGCTCAAGGTCGCGGTCCAGATGGACCCGATCGAATCCATCAACATCGACGCGGACTCCAGCTTCGCCCTGATGCTGGAAGCGCAGCAGCGCGGCCACACGCTGTGGCACTATGAAGTCCGCCACATGGCGCTGCGGGAGGGTGTGAAGCGACAGGGTGAGCACCGCGAGGAGCGCCTCGCCGCCCGTGCCCGCCCGGTGACGGTGGAACGCAAACACGGCGCCCATTATAAATTTGGCGATCCCGCCTGGCTGGACCTCGGGACGATGGACGTGGTGCTGATGCGCCAGGATCCGCCCTTCGACATGGCTTACATAACCGCCACCCACCTGCTGGAGCATATCCAGCCGGGCACACTGGTGGTGAACGAGCCCGCCGCGGTGCGCAACGCGCCAGAGAAGCTGCTGGTCACGCATTTCCCCCACCTGATGCCGCCCACCATGATCACCTGGGACCTGGAAGCGATCCGCAGCTTCCGCCAGGAGCATAAGGACATTATCGTCAAGCCCTTGTTCGGCAACGGCGGCGCCGGCGTGTTCCGCATCAAGCCGGATGACGAGAACCTCGCCGCACTGCTGGAAATGCATTTCGCCCGCTCGCGCGAGCCGCTGATGTTCCAGCGCTATGAACCTGCGGTTCGCAAGGGCGCTAAGCGCATCATCCTGGTCGATGGCGAGCCGATGGGCGTGGTGAACCGCGTGCCGGCGGAAGGCGAGGCGCGGTCCAACATGCATGTCGGCGGCCGGCCCGAGAAATGCACGCTCACCGAGCGTGACCGCGAGATCTGCGCCGCCATTGGGCCAACGCTGCGTTCGCAAGGCATGATCTTCGTCGGCATCGACGTCATTGGAGATTGGCTGACCGAGATCAACGTGACCTCACCCACCGGCATTCAGGAGATCGACCGCTTCGACGGCATCAACATCGAGGCAGCGATCTGGGACCGGATCGAGGCGAAGGTGAAGCCCTGACAACGTGTCGTCGGCAGCGATTGGTCAACATTTGCGCAGGCATAAGGTCCTGGTTCGCGGCGCCTTGACACGCCGCCGCAACCGATTTCGTGTTCCCGCAAACCCGCGGTGTCCGCCCGCCGGACCTCCCGCAGCGACGGCGCCATGGCGCCGCACTGGCCCGGCTCGCCGCGGCAGACGCGCACCTGCACCGGCTGGTCGCGGCAGTGCAACGCCTCGCCGGGCCGGCAAGCCTGCTGCGGGAGCCGGAGCTCGCAAGTCGGGTGAACGCGCTCATGGCGGCCACGGGATGATCATGACAAGCTGGCACACCACAGGCTGTCGTCCGTAGGAGATAACCCGATCATGCGACATTTCGGCGTGCTGATCCCATCGACCAACACCACGGTCGAGATCGAATATTCGCGGCTGCTGCCAACCGACCTGCAAATGCACGTCGGCCGCCTCGGCAAGGGCGGCAACACGCCGTTCTCGCCCAGCCTCGACACCGACGTCGCCTACCAGGCGAAATTGCTGGGCACCGCCAAGGTAGAGGTCATCGCGCTCGCCCAGACCTCCGCCAGTTTGTTCCTCGACGACTACGACGAACGCACCGTCCGAACCATGCAGGAAGCCGCCGGGTGTCCGGCTCTGACCTCCGCGGTCGCCGTCGGGCAGGCGGTGCGCGCGCTAGGGGCACGGCGGATCGCGCTGGTGTCGCCCTACTCCGCCGAGGTGATCGACCGCGCCAAACGCTATTATGAAACCAGGCACGGATTGCAAGTGCTGGCGACCGACCCGTTCGACGCCACCGACGCCTACGCCATCGGCACGCTCGGCCCGGAGAATGCGCGCGACGCCTTCGCCCGGATCAACACGGTGGACATCGAAGCGCTGGTGGTGCCGGGCGGCAATTTCCCAACCATGGCGCACATCGGCGATTGGGAACGCGAGTTCGGCAAGCCGGTCATCACCACCAACCAGGCGGCGCTGTGGGCCATGCTTGGCGTGATGAAATGGACCGCGCCGCTCCCCGGCCTCGGCCGCTTGCTACACGAGATGCCGGCGCGTACCGCATGACCGGGATGGCTTCGTCACGCCGCGCGTCGCTTGCGGTCTTCGCAATGACACGGGCACGACCGCAGCCGTGTCATCGCGTCTACAACCGCCGAGCCATCAGTGCCCGGGATTCGCCTTCGCGTACGCTGCCTTTTGCTCTGCGCTCGCCTCCTTCTGATGTTTCGCCTGCCACTCCTTGTAGGGCATGCCGTAGACGATCTCGCGCGCGTCCGGATCGGCCAGGCCAATGCCCTTCGCCTCCGCCGCCTCACGATACCAGCGGCTGAGGCAGTTCCGGCAGAAGCCCGCCAGGTTCATCATGTCAATGTTCTGCACGTCGGTCCGCTCGCGCAGGTGCTCCACCAGCCGGCGGAACGCCGCGGCTTCCAGTTCGGTGCGGGTTTGTTCGTCGAAATGCGGTACGGACATCGCGAACCTCCTCTTCTCCCGCTGAAGATGGCGCCGAATGCGTCCTTTTGCCATAGGCGCGCCACCGGTCTTGCCGCAGGCATGCCACCGGTCCCCGAAACCCACGCGTTATCCCCACGCGATACGGTCAAACAACGCACGAAGCTTCGCGCCACGTGCCGGATTGACTTGCTCCACCCACGTCACGCACCCGACCAGGTGTCGTTTGAAAGTCTGCCGCGCCATCGCGGTTCTGTCCCGCCGGACCGTGACGCACGCAGTTGAGCAGAATGGCCTTCAGCGCGTCGAAGTCGTTGCGGGAGACATTGCAGTGTCGGTTGACCACGATGCCGGCCACAGCCTGGCGCCGCTGACGCGGCACGCCATGCAACGATCTGCCTTGGAACCATAAGCTGCCGCGGGGCAGCCCCGAAGCACCCTGACACGATGCCAGGGAACGCGTGGCAGAACCGCCAGCCCACGCCGGCCGTACACAGGCGGCGCGGGAGGGTAAATCATCCGTCAGCCCGACATGGCGCGCACGGCGGCACGCGGCCATACTGCCAGACAGGCCCAACTGCCGGAGCGGATCGATGATCCGGGACGATACGCATGCCCGCCACGTCCTGCGCTCTTTGTTCGACGCAGCGATCGCCGCTGCCGATCCGCGCAAGGTGCTGGCGGCGCATCTGCCGGAACGGCCGCGGGGCCGCTGCATCGTGGTCGGCGCGGGCAAATCCGCCGCCGTGATGGCCGCCGCGCTGGAGGATGCCTGGCCGGACGTCCCGTTGGAAGGCACCGCCGTCACCCGCTACGGCCACGCGGTGCCGACCCGCCGCATCGAGGTGATCGAGTCCTCCCACCCCGTCCCCGATGCCAACAGCGAGCGCGGCGCCTTCCGCCTGCTGGAACGCGTGCATGGCCTGCACCCGGACGATCTGGTGGTGGCGCTGATCTCCGGCGGCGCGTCCGCCTTGTGCGCCGCGCCGGCACCCGGCCTGATGCTGGCCGACAAGCAGGCGGTGAACCGCGCCTTGCTCGCCTGCGGCGCCAACATCAGCGAGATGAACTGCGTGCGGACGCACCTCTCCGCCATCAAGGGCGGCCGCCTGGCCGCCGCCGCCGCGCCCGCCCGGGTGGTCACCCTGGCGATCAGCGACGTGCCCGGCGACGACCCGGCAGTGATCGGCTCCGGCCCCACCGTGCCCGATCCCACCACCTTCGCCGAGGCTCGCGCCATCCTGACGCGTTATGGGATCGAGCCTTCCCCCGCCGTTGCCGCGCGGCTTGCCCAGGTGGACGACGAGACCCCCAAGCCCGGCAGCCTGCCCCACGCCGAATTCCGCCTGATCGCCGCCCCGATGCTGGCGCTGCGCCACGCTGCCCGCACCGCGCGCGAACTCGGCCTCACCCCCGTCATCCTCGGCGATGCGCTGGAGGGCGAGGCGCGCGAACTCGGCATCGCCATGGCCGGCATCGCCCGCAGTGTTCGCGCTCACGGGGAACCAGTCGCCGCCCCGGCGGTTCTGCTGTCGGGCGGCGAGACCACAGTGACGCTCGGCCATGGCCCCGCCGGCCACGGCGGCCGCAACACCGAGTTCTTGCTCGGGTTGGCAGTCGCGCTGGGCGGCGCGTCTGGCATCTGGGCGGTTGCCGGCGACACCGACGGCATCGACGGCATGGACGAGGTCGCCGGCGCCCTGCTGGCCCCCGACACACTGGCCCGGGTTCGCGCCAAGGGCCTGGACCCCCGCGCCACGCTCTCCGGTCACGACAGCCACAGCCTGTTCGATGCCGCCGGTGACCTGATCCGCACCGGCCCGACATTGACCAACGTCAACGACTTCCGCGCGGTGCTGATCGCGTGAGGTCGTGGCAAAGCGCTTCCCCTCCTGTCGCGGGAGGGGGTAGGGGAGGGGGCGGTTAGGACGGCGCGACCACCTTCCCCCATCCCCTCCCACAAGCGGAGGGGGAGCACGGCTTTTCCCCGCCACTGAGGATCTTCCCCCATGGCCACCCGACCCAAGCTGCGCCGCCGCCGGCGCACCAAGATCATCGCCACGCTGGGCCCCGCCAGCTCCTCCATCGACGTGCTGACCCGACTGTTCCAGGCCGGCGCCGACGTTTTCCGGCTGAACTTCTCCCACGGCACCCACGATGACCACGCCGCCCGCTTCGCCATGATCCGCGAGCTGGAGGACAAGTTCGAGCGCCCGATCGGCGTTCTGTGCGACGTGCAGGGGCCGAAGCTGCGCGTCGGCACGTTCGGCGGCGGGCGCGTGTTCCTGCAGACCGGCCAGCCGTTCCGCCTGGACCTGAATGCCACCCCGGGCGATGCCGGCCGCGTCAACCTGCCACACCCGGAGATCATCGAGGCGGCCGGCATCGGCTCCACCCTGCTGCTGGACGACGGCAAGCTGCGCCTGCGCGTCGCGCGCAAGCGGCCGAACGCCCTGGAGACCGAGGTGGTGGTCGGCGGCCCGCTATCCGACCGCAAGGGCGTCAACGTGCCGGACGTGGTGCTGCCGATCCCGGCACTGACCGAGAAGGACCGCAACGACCTCGCCTTCGCCTTGCAGCACGGTGCCAACTATATCGGGCTGTCCTTCGTGCAGCGGCCGGAGGACGTGGCCGAGGCCAAGGAACTCACCGGCGGCCGTGCCTGGATCATGGTAAAGCTGGAGAAGCCGCAGGCGCTGGAGAACCTCGACGGCATCATGGCGCTGACCGACGCGGTGATGGTGGCGCGCGGCGACCTGGGCGTCGAGTTGCCACCCGAGGAGGTGCCGCTGGCGCAGAAGCGCATCGTCCGGCTGTCGCGGCAGATGGGAAAGCCGGTGGTGGTGGCGACGCAGATGCTCGAGAGCATGATCAACGCTCCCGCCCCGACCCGAGCGGAAGCCTCGGACGTCGCCACTGCGGTGTTCGATGGCGCCGACGCCGTGATGCTGTCGGCGGAGACCGCCGCCGGCCAGTACCCCTACGAAGCGGTGAATATGATGGACCGCATCATCGCGCGGGTAGAGCAAGATGACGGGTGGCGGGCGATGATCGAGGCATCGCGGCCGGAGCCGGAGCCTTCGGTGGGGGATGCGATCGCGGCGGCGGCGCGTCAGGTGGCGCATACGACAGGGGCGAAGGCGATCGTGGCGTTCACCGCCTCTGGCGCCACGGCCCTGCGGGTGGCCCGGGAGCGGCCGGAGGCGCCGGTGATCGGCCTGACCCCGCATATCGATACGGCGCGGCGCATGGCGGCGGTATGGGGCGTGCACGCGGTGGTGGTGCCGGACGTGCATTCCATGGGCGAGGCGGTCACCCGGGCGTCGCATGTGGCGCGCGTGGAGGGGTTCGCGGCACATGCCGAGGAGATCGTCGTGACGGCAGGCGTGCCGTTCGGCCATTCCGGCACCACGAACGCGCTGCGGGTCGCGGCGGTGCGGTAGGGGATTCGAAGCGCCTCCGCCTCCCTTGCGGACTCGAGCCGCGAAGCGGATCGAGGCTGGGGGAGGGGTGCGCACAAGCGCAACGCGCGCCCGTTACTTGGCGCGCTGCGGGCGATGGGCCATCCTGTGCGCGAGATTGTTCGATATCGAAGGATTGCCGATGCCAGCGATCCCGAACCACATGCCCGGCCTGGATTTCGACTTGGGCGAGACCGCTGACATGCTGCGCCGGCAGGTGGCGTCGTTCGCTGCCGCCGAGATCGCGCCGCGCGCCGCTGCCATCGATCGCGACAACGCCTTTCCGATGGACCTCTGGCGCAAGTTCGGCCACCTGGGCATGCTCGGCATCACCGTGGAGGAGCAATGGGGCGGCGCCGGCATGGGCTACCTGGAGCATGTCGTCGCGATGGAAGAGATCTCGCGCGCGTCGGCATCCGTGGGGTTGTCCTATGGCGCGCATTCCAATCTCTGCGTGAACCAGATCCGGCGCAACGGGACTGATGAGCAACGCCGGCGCTATCTGCCGAAGCTGATCAGCGGGGAGCATGTCGGCGCGCTGGCCATGAGCGAGCCCGGCGCCGGCTCCGACGTGGTGGGCATGCGCACGCGCGCGGAAAAGCGCGGCGACCGCTTCGTGCTGAATGGGGGGAAAATGTGGATCACCAACGGTCCCGATGCGGACGTGCTGGTGGTCTACGCCAAGACCACTCCCGATGCCGGCCCACGCGGCATCACCGCGTTCCTGATCGAGAACAGCTTCCAGGGCTTCTCCACCGCGCAGAAGCTGGACAAACTGGGCATGCGGGGGTCGAATACCTGTGAACTGGTGTTCCAGGATTGTGAAGTGCCGCAGGAGAACGTGCTCGGCCGGGTCGACGACGGCGTGCGCGTGCTGATGAGCGGCCTGGATTACGAACGCGCGGTACTGGCGGCGGGGCCGCTCGGCATCATGCAGGCCTGCATGGACGCGGTGGTGCCGTATGTGCACGAGCGCAGGCAGTTCGGCCAGCCGATCGGCGAGTTCCAGCTCATGCAGGGCAAGCTTGCCGACATGTACACCACAATGAACGCGTGCAAGGCGTACGTGTACGCTGTGGCGAAGGCGTGCGATCGCGGCGCGACGACACGGAAGGATGCGGCGGGGGCAATTCTCTACGCCGCGGAGAAGGCAACCTGGATGGCGCTGGAGGCGATCCAGGCGCTCGGCGGCAATGGCTATATCAACGACTATCCCACCGGCCGTCTGCTGCGCGACGCCAAGTTGTACGAGATCGGTGCCGGTACCAGCGAAATCCGCCGTATGCTGATCGGCCGAGAACTGTTCGCCGAGACGGCATGACCAAGCAGGCAATTCAGCCGCAGATGCACGCAGATGCACGCAGATGGTGCCGTGCCGTACGCATATCCACTGAGTACGTTGCGGCCGATTCTTTGCGACGAAGTCAGGACAATTCACTGCGACGAAGGCAGCAGGATTTATTTTGGCCAAAGCAGGATAATTTTTGCCGAAGCAGAATGCGGCGCGTACTCTCCGGCCCATCGGCGTGCATCGGCGTGCATCGGCGGCCATATATACTGTTGAAGCTATTGCGATCGGCACCGATGCCGCGGGCATTCCCCGCATGATCCTGCGTTCCGACATCGACGCGCGGTCAGACGAATATGCCGCCAACACCGAAGCGATGCGGGCCCTGGCCGCCGACCTGCGCGACAAGGTGGCATCCGTTGCCCAAGGTGGCGGCGCAACGGCACGCCAGCGCCACCGCGCCCGTGGCAAGTTGCTCCCTCGCGAGCGTGTGGCCGCGCTGATCGATCCCGGTTCGCCGTTCCTCGAACTATCGCAGCTCGCGGCGTACGGCCTCTACAACAACGAGGTCCCGTCCGCCGGCATCGTCACCGGCATCGGCAGCGTCGCGGGACGTGAATGCGTCATCGTCGCCAACGATGCCACTGTGAAGGGCGGCACCTATTTCCCGATCACCGTCAAGAAGCACCTGCGCGCGCAGGAGATCGCCCGCGTCAACCGTCTGCCCTGCCTCTACCTGGTGGATTCGGGCGGCGCCTTCCTGCCGATGCAGGACGAGATCTTCCCAGATCGCGAACATTTCGGCCGCATCTTCTTCAATCAGGCGAACATGTCCGCGGCCGGCATTCCGCAGATCGCGGTCGTGATGGGCTCTTGCACCGCCGGCGGCGCCTACGTCCCGGCGATGAGCGACGAAAGCATCATCGTGCGCAAGCAGGGCACGATCTTCCTCGGTGGCCCGCCGCTGGTGCAGGCGGCGACCGGCGAGGTGGTCACCGCGGAGGAACTGGGTGGCGCCGACGTGCATGCGCGCACCTCGGGCGTGGTGGACCACTACGCCCACGACGACCGCCACGCGCTGGCGCTGTGCCGTCGCATCGTCGCCGGCCTGAATCGCGTGAAGCAGCCGGGCGTGTCCCTGCGCATGCCTGCGCCGCCACGCTACGACGCCGCGGAGCTCTACGGCGTCGTGCCGACCGACCTGCGCGCCCCCTACGATGTGCACGAAGTGATCGCCCGCATTGTCGACGACAGCGAATTCGACGAGTTCAAGCGCCTCTACGGCACCACGCTGATCTGCGGCTTCGCCCACTTGTTCGGCTACCCGATCGGCATCCTCGCCAACAACGGCATCCTGTTCTCGGAATCGTCGCTGAAGGGCGCGCATTTCGTGGAGCTGTGCAGCCAGCGCGGCATCCCGCTGGTGTTTCTGCAAAACATCACCGGCTTCATGGTGGGCAGGAAATACGAGGCCAGCGGCATCGCCAAGGACGGCGCCAAGCTGGTCACCGCGGTCTCCACCACGGCGGTGCCGAAGCTCACAGTCATCATCGGCGGCAGCTACGGCGCCGGCAATTACGGCATGTGCGGCCGCGCCTATGACCCGCGCTTTTTGTTCCTGTGGCCGAATGCGCGCATCTCGGTGATGGGTGGCGAGCAAGCCGCCAACGTCCTGGCCACGGTTCGGCGCGGCGCCGCCGAAGCATCGGCGGAAGACGAGGAAAAGTTCAAGGCGCCGATCCGGGCGCAGTATGAGACGCAAGGCCACCCGTATTACGCGACGGCGCGACTCTGGGACGACGGCGTGATCGACCCGGTCGACACACGCCGTGTGCTCGGTCTCGCTTTGTCGGCCGCGCTGAATGCGCCAATCGAGGAGACACGCTTCGGCGTGTTCCGGATGTGATGAACCGGGTGTCATTGCGAGGAGCGCCCCCTTTGTCATTGCGAGGAGCGCAGCGACGAAGCGATCCCGGTCATAGGTCCGCCCTCATGACCGGGATTGCTTCGGTCCTGCGGGCCTCGCAATGACGGTCGGGTTCCGTACCCTGCTGATCGCCAACCGTGGCGAGATCGCCTGCCGCATCGGCCGTACCGCGCAGCGGCTCGGCGTCGAGACCATTGCCGTCTTCTCCGATGCCGACGCCAACGCCTTGCACGTCCGCACCGCCGACCGGGCGCTGCGCATCGGCCCGGCGCCCGCGCGCGACAGCTATCTCAACATTCCCGCCATCATTGCAGCGGCGCAGTCCGCCGGGGCGGAGGCGATCCATCCCGGCTACGGCTTCCTCTCGGAGAATCCCAACTTCGCCGAAGCCTGCGCTGCCGCCGGCGTGATCTTCGTCGGTCCCCCGGCGAGCGCCATGCGCGCCATGGGTTCGAAATCCGCCGCCAAAACACTGATGGAACGATCCGGCGTGCCGCTGCTGCCCGGCTACCATGGCGACAGTCAGGATGGGCGCTTTCTCGCCGCCCAGGCGGAACGCGTCGGCTTCCCCGTCGTGATCAAGGCGGTGTCGGGCGGCGGCGGCCGCGGCATGCGCGTCGTCGCCGATGCCGCCGGCTTCGACGCCGCCCTGCGTGAGGCACGCCAGGAAGCCGCCTCCGCCTTCGGCGACGACCGCGTGCTGATCGAACGCTACCTGCAACGTCCACGTCACATCGAACTCCAGGTTTTCGCCGATACCCACGACAACGCGGTCCACCTGTTCGAGCGCGATTGCTCGGTCCAGCGCCGCCACCAGAAGGTGATCGAGGAAGCTCCTGCCCCCGGCATCGATCCGCGACGCCGCGCGGCAATGGGCCAGGCCGCCGTCGCCGCCGCCCGCGCCGTCGGCTATGTCGGCGCCGGTACGGTGGAGTTCGTTGCCGATAGCGACAGTTTCTATTTCCTGGAAATGAACACCAGGCTGCAAGTGGAGCACCCGGTCACTGAAATGGTGACCGGCTTCGACCTGGTGGAATGGCAATTGCGCGTCGCCGCCGGCGAGCCCCTGCCCGCAACCCAGGATGCGATCCACCTCTCGGGCCACGCATTCGAGGCGCGCATCTACGCCGAGGACCCGGCACGCGATTTTGCTCCCTCGACGGGTCGGTTGGTCAGCTTCCATCTTCCCGGCGCCTCAGAGACCGTGCGCGTGGATGCCGGATTCGCCGCAGGCGACACCGTCGCCACGCACTATGACGCGATGCTGGCGAAACTTATCGTGCGCGGTGCCACGCGCGATGCCGCCCTGGCCACGTTGCAGCGCGCGCTGGCGGAATGCGACGTGGCCGGCGTGGCAAGCAATCTCGATCTGCTGCATCGCATCACGACACATGCGGCGTTTGCCGCCGGCGGCGTCGATACCGGGTTCATCGCCCGCAACGCCGATACGCTGCTGGCGGCACAGGGCGAACCACCGCACGAGGTGCTCGCTGCCGCCGCCCTCGCGGTGCTGAGCGACGAAGCCGCCGCGGCGTCACGCCACGCCGCCTCCAGTGCCGACCCGTTCTCGCCGTGGCATGCGCGCGATCAATGGTGGCTGAATATGCAGCCGCAACGCGTGCTGGAACTGCATGCGGGCGAGGCTGTGCATCCGGTCGTGGCGCAACGCGACGACACTGCCTGGGCACTGACCATCGGCGGCCGCCGGCTGCGCGCGGATGCCTCGCGCCGCGCGGATGGTGCGTTGTCATTGACGCTCGATGGCGCCCGCTGCGCCATCCGGGTGACGCGTGACGGCGAAGTGCTGTCGGTGCGCCATGCCGGCACGACGTTCCGGTTCACCCTGCCCGACCCGATGGCACATGCCGACGCGGAGGACGAGGCCGGCGGCCGCTTGACCGCGCCATTGCCGGGTCAGGTGACGCAGGTACTGGCCGAGCCGGGCGCCGCGGTGACTCGCGGTCAGGTCCTGGTGGTACTGGAAGCGATGAAGACGGTATTCCGCCTCACCGCTCCGGCCGATGGGATGGTGGATCGCGTCGCCTGTCGGGTCGGCGAATCGGTGCAGGAGGGCCAGCTTCTGGTCAGTTTCGCCGACGATGCGGCAGCGGGGTGAGCCTCCGGAGGTCGCGGCTGCGCTCCGAGATTCGGTTATCATGCGCGGGGTGGGATCGCCCCGTGCCTGCGGCCAGGTCGCCATGGCCGGATGCCGAAACAATGGCGTACCGGCCCTTGGATCGCGCGAGCCTCGCGCGATCTCGCCATGGACGCCGGCCAGGTCACCGTCGCAATGGCGTGTGTCAGTTTCGGCAAGGCACGCACCAGGTCAGGGCTGACTGGGCGGTAGCGGCGGCATGCCGGGCCGGGTTGCGGCTGCATGCCGCCACTCTCGCCAGCCTCGGCGAATATCGCCGGATTGGGTGAAGGCGAATATCGCCGGATTGGGTGAACCGCGACGATGGTTTGATCTAGATCAATGCCGGAAGGTTGCCGGGGATGCGATGTCTTAACGATACGAAACCGGACGGCAAGGGGGGCTCCCATCGTCCAGGGTGCGTCGGAATTGAATCTACCGCATTGTTTGAAAGCGCAAGTCGCCGAGATTAGTAGAGCATGAAATGCTTCATTGGTACTTGGTCCGGACAAAAGCCGGAGCCGAAAGAATTGCACATGATCAGTTGCAACACATCGTGGAACGGATCATTCTGCCGTTGGCTAAGACACAGCTAAGGCAGAGGGGGCGCACCTTTCAACGAGTCAGCCCAATCTTCCCATGCTTTCTCTTTGCGTTCTTTGGTTTGGCACACGCGGCGAGACAAATCCGATATACGCCGCGCGTCCGCGACATCGTGCGGTTCGGCGACCAGGCGGCTGTCGTGCCGACCTGGGTCGTTGATGAGCCGATCGCAAGATGTGCGGATCGCCTGGTCGATCTCGCGAAACCCAGACTCTCAAGGGGCATGCCCGAAAAGATAAATCACGGACCGTTCCATGCATTCGAGGCCATCTTTGCCGGCTATTGCAGTGCCGCCGAACGCGTAGCCGTTCTGCTGTCGATCATGAATGCGGAACGCCGTGTTGTCATGCCGACTGCATGGGTCGAGGCACGGTAACGTGCCAGGCCGACAGTTCCGCGGCGGCAGGACATGGCTCCGCCGATCGGTCGTCAGCCTCTGCCGCGGTGTGTCGCAAGCCATGATAGGCGCCAGACTGCACTCCAACGATCGGATCGGCATGCTGGCGCCGCCTGTTTTGACCTGATTTATGAGGTGCTGCCGATGAAACGACGCGATTTATTACGTGGCGCTGCTGCGACTGCCATCATCGCCCCGCTGGCCGCGCCCAGCCTGGTGCGGGCCGAGTCGGAGAGCGTCCTGCGCTTCATCCCACAGTCGGATGTGACCGCGCTCGATCCCATCTGGACCTCGGTCTATGTCACTCGCAATCACGCCTATCTGGTGTTCGACACGCTATACGGCCAGGACAGCCAGTACCGGATCCAGCCGCAAATGGTCGAAGGCCATAGCGTAGAGCAAGACGGCAGGCTGTGGCGCCTTCGGCTGCGCGATGGGTTGATGTTCCACGACAATACGCCGGTGCTGGCGCGAGACTGCGTTGCCAGCATCCGCCGCTGGTCATGCCGCGACGCTTTCGGCCAGACCTTGATGCTGATGACCGACGAAGTGTCGGCCATCGACGACCGCGTCATCCAGTTCCGCCTGAAGCAGCCGTTTCCGTTCTTGCCGGAAGCGCTGGGCAAGATCGGCATCAACATGCTGCCAATCATGCCGGAGCGCCTGGCCAACACCGATCCGTTCAAGCAGATAACCGAGATGGTCGGCAGCGGCCCGTTTCGTTACCTGGCCGACGAAAGGCTGGTTGGCGTTCGCGCCGCCTATGCGCGCTTCGCGGGCTACCGGCCACGGCCGAACGGCAAGCCGGACTGGACCGCCGGACCGAAAGTCGTGCATTTCGACCGCGTGCACTGGACCGTAATCCCCGATGCCGCCACCGCGGCGGCGGCGATGCGGCACAACGAGGCCGACTGGTGGGACCAACCGATCTTCGATCTGCTGCCGCTGCTGAACCAGGCGCACGATTTGCGCACAACTGTTGTGGAGGTGACCGGGAACATCGGCCTGCTGCGGATGAACCAGCTCTTCCCGCCGTTCGATAACCCGGCGATCCGTCGCGCGCTGTTGCTCGCTTTGAACCAGTCGGATTTCATGACCGCGGTGGTAGGCGACGCGCCCGACGCATCACGTAGCAATGTGGGATATTTCGGACCGGGCACGCCGATGTCCAGTGACGCGGGACTCGCAGTGCTGAATACGCCGCGTGACCCGTCGGCAGCAAAGCGCGCGATCATGGCGGCTGGGTACAAGGGCGAGAAGGTCGTGCTGATGACGCCCAGCGACTATCCACGTATCGACGCCTTGTGCAATGTGGCCGCGGATTTGTTCCGTCGCTGCGGCCTGAATGTCGATTTGCAGGCGATGGACTGGGGCACTGTGATTCAGCGACGGGCCAGCAAGGCGCCGCCGAGCCAGGGCGGCTGGAGCGCATTCATCACGACCTTTACCGGCGCCGACATGAGCAGCCCGATCGGTGACCTCGCCTTGCGCGGCAATGGGCTGAACTCGTGGTTCGGCTGGCCTACTGCGCCACAGTTGGAGCGCCTGCGCAATGCATGGATGGCCACTGACGACTTCGCCACGCAAAAGAAGATCGCGGCCGACATCCAGGCGCAGGCTTTTGTCGATGTGCCTTTCCTTCCGCTTGGCCAGTTTTTCCAGCCAACGACGCAGAGAACGAGCCTGGTCGACGGGCTGACCGGAATGCCGTTGTTCTGGAACATTCGCCGTGCCTGATCGTCCGGCACAAACGCTCGGCAAGGCATTGTCAAATCAACCGACAGCGGGACGCATCCCGGTAACCTTGGTGACCTCTGGAGATTGTCACATTGACCAAGTCTGGCGGCAAGGATGGTGGCGGGCGAGGCTGACGGCCACAAGCGGCTACCCGCCCCATCTTGCCGCCACGCCGCTGCGCGCGGCCAGGAGACAAATAACACGTGGACGAGGCGATGTCACAACAGGAGGGCACGACCCGCCCGGCATTTATCGTCGGTACTTCAGTATCGCCGCTTCCGTTGTCCGATCAAACAACTGGATCCGCTGAGCGTCCACGCTGATCGGCAGGATGTCGCCTGGCCTGGGATCGACCGAGCGCTCCATGCGGGCGACGAAGCGGGTATCGCCGCTGATCAGATGCACGATGTTCTCGCTGCCCATATGCTCCACCAGCTCGACATTGGCAGTCGCCGGCGGGCTGCCATCCGGCGCCCGCCTGCCGTCACGGATGTCCTCCGGGCGCACGCCGAGGATCACCTCACGCCCATTGTAGCCGTTCGCGCGGATCACGATTTCCGACGGCAGGCTGATTTGCATCCCGCTGCCGCTCACTCGTAGCTCGCCGTCCACCTGGTCCAGCCGTGCCGCGAAGAAATTCATCGACGGGCTGCCAATGAATCCGGCGACGAACATGTTGGCGGGCTTCGCATACACTGCGGTCGGCGTATCAACCTGTTGCAACACACCATCCTTCAGGATGGCAATGCGGTTGCCGAGCGTCATCGCCTCCACCTGATCGTGCGTCACGTAGATCACCGTGGTTTGCAGCCGCGCGTGCAGCCGCGTCAGCTCCACGCGTGTCTGGACGCGCAGCTTGGCGTCGAGGTTCGATAGTGGCTCGTCCATCAAGAATACCAGCGGCTCGCGTACAATTGCCCGCCCGAGAGCAGCGCGCTGCCGCTGCCCGCCCGACAATTGCCGCGGCTTGCGGTGCAGCAGTTGCTCGATGCCGAGCCGCTCGGCCACCGCCTGTACGCGCCGCTTGATGTCCTGGGTTGCGGTGTGCCGTTGCCGCAGCCCATATGCGAGGTTGTCAAATACACTCATATGCGGATACAGCGCATAATTCTGGAACACCATCGCGATGTCGCGGTCTTTGGCGGAGACGTCGTTCACCCAGCGGTCGCCGATATAGATGTCGCCCTCCGACACCTCCTCCAGGCCGGCGATCATGCGAAGGATGGTGGACTTGCCGCAGCCCGAGGGGCCGACCAGCACCAGAAATTCCTTGTCCTGGATCGCCAGCGATACGTCATGCACCACGGTCGTGTCGCCGAACCGCTTGACTACATGCTCCAGGGTTACCGACGCCATATGGCTCCTCCCTTCTATTGCTCGGTCGCCGCAGCGTGGATCCTGACGCAGACCGGAGTAGGGACGGTTGCGCCATGGCCGGTGGGCTGCAGCGCGCCGGTCGCTGGATCGATGCGGAACGTCACGAGCAAGTCGCTGTCCTGATTCGCCACGATCAGGAGCTTGCCACTGGGATCGATACAGAAACTACGCGGCGTGCGGCCCAGGGTGGCGGTGTGGCGAAGCGGGGTGAGGTGGCCGGTTGCGGGGTCGACGCCGAAGCTCGCAATGCTGTCATGGCCGCGATTCGACACATAGATGAACCGGCCCGATGGATGCACGTGGATATCGGCGCAGCCATTGTTGCCGTGGAATTCCGCCGGGAGCGTCGAGACGGTTTGCAGTTCCCGAAGCACGCCGAACATAGCGTCGTGCGCCAATGCCGTGGCCGTATTGCTCAACTCGTTGGCCAGATAGGCAAACGGGCCGTTCGGGTGCGCCGCCAGATGGCGCGGGCCGGAACCTGGCCTCAGCTTGAGCCATGGTACGGCGCTCGGTTCCAGCATGCCGCGCGCTGCGTCAAAGCGGTAGATCAGCACCTTGTCCAATCCCAGGTCGGGTACGAATACGAAGCGATTCGCTGCATCGAGCGTAATCGAATGCGCGTGCGGGCCGGTCTGCCGTACCGGATCAATGCCGGCCCCGACGTGCTGCACGAAATCGCACGCCGGACCGAGGCTGCCGTCTTGGTTCACCGGCAGGACGCAGATGCTGCCGCTCATGAAGTTTGCCACGAAGACGTGCTTGCATGGGCTGTCCACCACGACGTGGCACGGGTCGGTGCCGTGCGTCGGCTGGCGGTTCAGCAACGCCAGCGTGCCCGTGATCGGATCCACGGCAAAAGCGCTGACACTGCCGGACGGGCGCCCCTGGTACGATTTCAACTCGTTCACTGCGTACAGGAAGCGCTGCGTCGCATCGAATGCCAGGAACGACGGATTCGCGATTCCAGTCGCGGTCGCGACGGCATCCAACGCTCCAGTCTCGGGATCGAGGCGAAGGACATAGATGCCTTCGCCCTTGCCTTGCAGCGACATGCCGGTACCGAACAAGATCGTCTCGGTGTAGGTGCCGACGTAGACCAGAACCGCGCCAGCCATGGCGATGCCCTTCTAACGGCGTGTCTCAGTTCGGTTCAACCACAACCTTGATCGCACCGCCACGGCGGTGAACGAAGGTGTCGAGCGCGATGGCGAAATCCTCCAATGGAAATGCATTGGTGATCAGATCCTTCACCTGCAACTGCCCCGCGGATATCAGGCTGATCACCTTGCGGGAGACGTTGGGGTTGGCACGCGAGCCGAAGATCGCGATCTCATTGTGCACCACGTATTTGAACGGCAACGGCTCCTGCACATGCCCTGGCGGCACGCCGAGCAAGGCGACGCGCCCGCCCTTGCGGACCATCTCCACCGCCTGCCGGAACGTGCCGGCGGCGCCGGAGCATTCGATCGCCTCATCGACGCCACGGCCATTGCTGGCGGCACGTACCGCCTGCACCGGATCCGATCGCTCGAAATCCACCTGCAGATCGGCGCCGGACTTTGCGGATACAGCCAGGCGTGCGCCGCGTCCCACCGCGATTACCCGCGCCGCACCCAGCGCGCGCGCCATGCGCATCGCGATCAGACCGATCGGCCCGGGGCCGATGACCGCAACGGTGCCGCCGGGCGTGATGCCGGACAGCTCCAGGCCGTGCAGCACCACGCCCGCGGTATCGACCAGCGCGCCTTCGCGAAAGCTGACCGCGCGCGGCATGCGGTTCACACTTCTAACCGAAATCGCCACATACTGCGCATAGGCGCCGTTGGTGATGAAGCCGTAGTGGCGCTGTCCGGCTTCGGGGCGGCCGTAGTTCTCGCAGATCGTGTAGCGGCCGGCCATGCAATTGGGGCAGGTGCCGCAGCCGCAATGTGCCTGGCCGGCGACGCGATCGCCAGGTACGAGATCGACCACGTCGGGGCCGCAGGCGACCACTTCGCCGGCCCATTCGTGGCCAGGGGTAAATGGGTAGGCCGGTGGCCAGGTGCCGGCGAGGTCGCCGCGGATGATTTCGGGATCGCTGCCACAGATCGCCACGGCGCCGACCTTGCACAGCACTTCACGCGCACCGGGGCGTGGCACCAGCACGCTCCGGATTTCGAATTGCCCCGGCGAGGTCAGCACCAGAGCGCGCATTCGCTCCGGCAGGACCGCCTGCTGCGTCGTTTCGGCGAGAGAGGTTGACATGGCAGTCTCCATCCTGCGGTGTGCGGTCGTCAGCAGCGCGTCAGAACGATGCGTCCGAGCAATTCGCCGGACTCAAGACGTGCTGCCGCTGCGCTGATTTCCTCCAGCGGGTAGTGCGCGCCAATCACCGGTGTCAGCGCTCCTGTCTGCACCAGGCGAACGACCTCGATCAGGTCACGCCGCGTACTGCCGCGGCAGCCGATGATCTGTTGCTCGGTTTTGAAGAAGCGTAGCGAGGGGATTTCCAGCGTCGCATCGAGGTAGCCGACCAGCAGCAGCTTGCCGCCCGGGCGCAGCACCGAGAGGCCTTGCTTTACGCTGTCGCGCGTACCGATATTGTCCACCACAAGCTCGACGCCGTCGGCGCCGGCAATCCGGGCCACCGCAACGTCCAGCGGTTCCGCGGTCGGATCGATGCCGATGGCGCCGAAGCGTTCGGCCAATGCCAAGCGCTCCGCGCGCCGGCTGGTCGCCAACACCTCGGCGCCGGCGTTATGTGCTATCTGCAAACCGTGGACTCCAAGGCCGCCGATGCCAAGGATCAGCACGCGCTGTCCCGGCGCGACATGGCCCTGATGAACCAGGCTATGGTACATGCAGGCGACGGCGTCCGGCAGGATCGCCGCGGCCTCATAGGAAATCTCCGGCGGCAGCGTGACGAGGTTGGCGGTGGGCACCGCGACGTAATCGGCGTGGCCACCATCGCGTTCGAAACCGATCCGCTGCATCGCCGGGCAACGCTGAGTCTCGCCATCCATGCAATGGCGGCAGTGGCCGCAGGTGACGTCGATCGCGACCGTGACCCGGTCGCCGAGGCAGCACTGCGCCACGCCATCGCCTAACGCGACCACGTCACCGGCGATCTCGTGGCCGATGATGCGCGGCAGTTCGCCGAGCGGCTGACGCCCCGACAGCAGATGCAAATCGGTGCTGCACAGGCCACTGGCGCGCACGTGCAGCAAAACCTCGCCGTGGTTCGGTTGCGGGATCGGGCGGTGCGTCGCTTCCAGGCTGCCACCGTAACGAGTGATCACCACGGCACGCATCGTGTCGGACATGCGCTACTCCTTCAGCCCCGTGACGGCGATGCCCTGGATGAAGGCGCGCTGCAGGAAGAAGAACAGTACGATCATGGGCAGCGTGCCCAGCACCGCAATTGCCATCAACTGGTCCCATGCGGTGCCGTAACTGCTCATGAACAGGGAAATCGCCAGCGGCAGCGTGCGCAGGGAATCCTTGCTGACGATGATCAGTGGCCAGATATACATGTCCCAGGCTTCACGGAACGTGAACACCCCGAGCGCGACCAGCGCGGGTTTGCATAGCGGCAGCACGATCTGCCAGAAGATTCGGAACTCCGAGGCGCCATCGATGCGGGCTGAATCGATCAGGTCCTTGGGGATGCCGAGCATGTACTGGCGCATCAGGAACACGCCGAATCCATCGACCAAAAACGGCACGATAAGCCCTTGGTAACTGTTCGCCCAGTCAAGCCGTTTGATGATGAGGAACAGGGGCACCATGGTGACTTCCAGCGGCAGCATCATGGTGCTGAGGATCAGCAAGAACAGTACGCCGCGGCCGAAATAGCGGAATTTCGCCAGGCTATAACCGGCGAGAGAGCATAGCAGCAGGTTGCCGAGCGTGATGGCCACAGCGACAACGCCGCTGTTGACGAAGTAGCGCGTGAAGTCCTGTGCATGCCAGGCGATGACATAAGAGCGCCAGTTGACCGGGTGGGGAATCCACTGGATCGGAATCGCGAACATGTTGTTCATCGTCCGTAATGACGACGACAGCATCCAGAGATAGGGCACCACGCCGATCAGCGCTGCCAGCAGGACCAGAACCTGGGAGATGACCGCGCCGCGACCGGCGAGCATGCGGTGAAGGAGGCTGGGCGGTGGCTTGTACCGAGGCGGATGAATCGCTGATCGCGAGGCTGCATCCCGCGCGGCCCATCGCGTCGTGGCGGGGGAAGGCCCATCGTCCATGACCTTGCCGCCAGAGCCGACGAAGGTCGTGGATGGCGGGGCCGCGGCCCGTTCTTCGGGGCCTGCTCCACCCAGTATGACGTGCCTGGTCGGTCGGGGTGATGGAACCGGCTCTGCCATCTCAGTCCTCGCCCGAGGTGAAGATACGAATCTGCGCCACCGAGAACAGCATGACGGCAACGAACAGAAAGACGCTCATGGCCGCGGCGCGGCCCATGTCGAAGAATTCGAACGCCGTCTGGTAAATGAACAATGGCAGCACGCGGGTGGAATCCGCTGGGCCGCCGCCGGTCATGATCATCGGGACCGCGAACACCTTCATCGCGACGATCACCGTCATGACCATGACCAGCAGCGTGGTCGGCTTCAGCAAGGGCAGGGTGATGTTCCAGAACGCGGACCAGCGGCTGGCGCCGTCGATCTCCGCGGCTTCGTAGTACTCGGTGGGGATCGCCTGCAATCCGGCGAGGAAGATCACCATGTAGTAAGGCGTCGCGCGCCAGATGCCGATCAGGATCACCGCCCACAGTGCCGTCTTGCTGCTGCGTAGCCATGGCACGGGATCGATGCCGGCCCAGCCCAGGAAGGTGTTGATGACGCCGTCCTGGTGGTACATGAACGTCCAGACCACGGCCATGACCACCGCCGGCATCACCACCGGCATGAATACGGCGGACCGCATCACATTCTTCAACCATAGACTGCGGTTGAACAATACCGCCAGGGCGAGCGACAGTGGCCAGACCGGGAGTACGCTGAACACTACATAGGTCAGCGACACGCGCGCCGAATTGCGGAACAGCGGGTCGTGGATGAGGTCGATGAAGTTACTGAAGCCGACGAAGCGCGGCGGATGGATCAGATCAAATTTGGTGAAGGCGATGATGAAGGCGTCGATCATCGGCAGGAAGCGGAAGGTGAGCAGGATCAGCAGCGTCGGCAGCAGGATGGTATAGGCGAAGAGGGTCTGCTTGCGTGTCGTGCCCAGGTGCCAGCGGCGCGGGTGCGAGATGGGCTCGGCATGAGCGGCAGAAGACACGTGCGGCGTCCTTTGGCGTGCCGGCCCATCCGATCATTGCGAGGAGCGGGCGCGGTGTGCGGGCCGGAGCCGGCGCAGCCATCCTCCATTCGGCGGCGAGGCTTGCCGCAGACCGGGTGAGTGGTTGGCCGCGGCGCGCCGTGCCATGACAGGAGGGCGTGGCGGTGATGCGCTACTGGTTCAGAACCTTCTCCGCCTCGGCCTGTGCCTGATCGAGCGACGCCTTGGGATCGGCACCGTCATACACCACGCGCTCGATCGCGCGTCCCAGGGCCTGGGTGATCTCGTTGGTGTATTCCGAACGCAGGTACCATGAGCCGGTCGAGACGTCGCGCATATGCACGACAAAATACGGGAAGTTCTTCGCGGTTTCGCTTTGCTCGACACCCTTCACTGGCTGAACGAAGCCGACCTTGCCCAGCCACTCATCCGGCTTCGACAGCATGAAGTGGATGAAGTCCCAGGCCGCCGCTTTCTCCGCCGCGGGCTTGGCCTTGTTCACACCCCACATCCAGCCATAGACCAGCGTGTGCGGATGCGCCGGGGCGAGCTGTGGCAATGACACCACGGTGAAGTCCTTGCCGATCGGCGATTGCTCTACCTGTGGGGTCGCCCAGGGGCCGGTGATCCACATCGCAACGCGGCCGTCCACGAAATCCTGGTTCGGGTTGCTGGGCGTGTTCATGGTGGTGCGGGGGTCGCCGCCCGCCTTGGTGACCTGTACCCACAGTGTCAGTGCCTGTACCGCGGCGGGACTGTTGAGATATGCGGTCTTGCCATCGTCGGACAGCAGCTTGCCGCCGAATTGCTCGGTGAGCGGTTGGAAGTCCTGCACTTCCCAGCGCGCGCTGTGATAGGGAAAGTCGAATGCCTTCTGCACCGTGCGGGTGCCCTGGACAATCTTCAGCTTGGGGCCGAGCGCGACCATATCAGCCCAGGTCTTTGGCGCGTCCTTTGTTGGATCGAGGCCGGCGGCGCGGAATTCCTTGTTGTTGATGAACAGGCTCATGGAGTTGCCCTGATAGGGCAGGGCATAGACCACGCCATTGAATGTTGAGGCACTCAGTCCGCCGGGCGTGTAGCGGTCAATGAACTCGGCGTAACTCGTGGCGCCGAAGGACTTGAGATTCAGCGGTTCCAGCACGCCCTTGTTGTAATACAGTGAATAGAAGGATGCGTCGTTGTCCATGATGTCCGGCCCGGTGCCGGTGGCCAGCGCGACGCTGATCTTCTGGTTGATGTCGGCCGAGGACGTGACGGTGGGCTGGATCGTCACGTTTGGATGCAGCTTTTCATAAGCTGCAATCAACTGCTTCACATAGGCGGTGTAGGGACCATACTCATGCCACCACATCTCAATAGTGACCGGTGACGCAGCGGGGTCGGCGGCAACCGCGGGCTGGCCGCACAGCGCTGTGCCGATCGACAGCAGGGCAGCCGCGAAGGTTCGGAAGTTTCCCATGATGTCTCCCTGCGAGTCGGTCCCCGGCTTCCGCCACACGCCGGCGGTGCCGCGACCGAATATGGGTTGGTAACCCTGCGTCGCGCCAAAGTCCTTGATGCAGATCAATTGGCAGTGGATTCAGCGCAAGACGATCGGCTGGTGGTCCTGGCGCCGAGGTCGCAGGCTCGCAACCTGGCAGGCAAAAAGATGGAGGTGACCATCTGCCGCCTTACGCGGCTGTCTCGGCGAGGCGAAGCTGTGTGTGGTGCCATCGGCCGGCCGCGCATTGCAATTCAATGACCGGCATCCTCCATCGCCTTGGCAAGCCGAAGTACTTTGTCGTGATCGCTCGGGTCCAGGGAATCTCGGCCGCCGGACACGTCGCCGCCGCCAACGGCGCGCAGAACGTCATAGGTTACGGCAACGCGATGCGGCAGATCCGTATGCTCATCCAGCGGCGCGGCGATCCGTAATGCTTCGCTCTTTTGACCCGACAAAGCCAGCGACAACGCGAAATCGTTGATAGTAATGATATCGTCGGGTTGATCGGCAAGCGCCTTACGGTAAAGCACCTGCGCCGCACTATGCTGCCCCAGCATGTCAAGCGCTATCGCCTTATCGACAACCCAACGCATGCTGCCCGGATCTCCCGCAATCGCCGAGTCCAGTTCTTTGACCGCTTGTGTCGCGTTGCCCTGCAACACGTCGATCGCCCCGAGTGGGCCGCGCAGGCGCTGTGGCTCCCGCACAGTCTGCAAATGGCTGACCAGCACGTCGCGAGCCTGGCTGATCTGGTTGAGCCGAAGCAGGGTATCGGCGTAGCCGAGCTGTACAGTCGTGTCGGAGGGGGCTGCCGTCGAGGCATTGGCATACACTGATTCTGCCAACTGCAGATCGCCGGACGCCGCCGCTGCCTGGGCCACCCGCAAGTGCGATTCGTCATTCTCCCGGCCGAGATTTTGCGTTGTGGATGGCGTTCCGCAGGCGGTGAGCAATGCGGCAACCGCCAGGCTGGCAAACATGCGTATCTTCATGAACCGAATCTCCAGAGCTAATTCGAGTTCCGCCGGGATTACTGCGCGGTCGCCGGTTGCTGCGATGTCGGCTGCACCGGCGGACTATTTGCGCCGGTCGTGAGGTTACCGGTCCCCTGGGCGGAAGCGGGCTGACCGACCAGCAGTCGTGCGACCGCCGGCGCTGCCTGCGCGCTCAGGCTGACCGACGCGCTGCGACCCTCGATCAGATCGTGCGGATCGACCAGCATCGCATGCAAATTCTCATCATTGCTGCTGGGTCTGCTCTCCAAACTCCAGGTGCCTGGCTTGTCAAACGGGTAGTCCGGTGTGCACGCAGCCACCGCTGCGACCACGGCAAGAAGATAAAGCTTGCGCATCTTATGCGTCCTCACTTCAGAACGAACCCGGCGTCAAGTCCTGACGCGACACCCGGCGCCATTTGCCGGCCGAACAATATGCGATCGAGATCGGTCGCAGGCCTGAACCCGTCAGTTGGCAGATGCAGCGCCGCGGGAGACGATGTCGGCTGCACGATATATGGAGTGACAATGATCACCAGCTCGCTTTCGCCACGCTGGAAGTCATTCGACTTGAACAATGCGCCGATCACCGGCACTTCGCCGAAGCCCGGCAATGCGTTGGTGGCGTCGCTTGACGTATGCTGCAGCAGCCCCGCGATGGCGAAGCTCTGACCACTGCCAAGCTCGACGGTTGTCTCGGCGCGCCGTACCGTCAGCGCCGGTATGGTCAGTGTCCCGCTGCCAACCGGAACGCTCACGGCGCCATTGCTGGAGAGCTGGCTGACCTCCGGACGGATCCGCAGGTTGAGGCGATCCGGCGACAGCACGGTGGGCACCAGCGCCAGGCTGACACCGAACTGCTTGAAATCGACACTGATCTGGATCGTGCCGTTGCTGCCGTTGCCGGCAACCGGGACGGGAAACTCGCCGCCCGCCAGGAAGCTGGCGGTCTCGCCGGAGAGCGCGGTCAGGTTGGGTTCCGCCAACATGGTGATGAGTGAATCGGCGGCGAGCGCATCGACGATGTTGTTCACATCCCAGTTCTTGTTGAAGAAGCCCGCACCGAGTTGACTGGGGGTGGGTGCCCCGCTCAACGCCGCCAGTCCCAGAGGGATGAGCGGATTGGTGAGCCCCACTGCCGCCTGGCCGGTGTGCAGGCCGAACTGCCAGCCGTTGCCGGCTCCGAGCGCTTGCCAGTTGAAGCCAAGCTGGCGCGTGATCTGGCGGCTGATTTCGGCAATGCGTACCCGGACGTTGACCTGGATCGAACCGAGCACGGTGAGATTATCGACCACGCCGCCCTTTTCGCCGGCATAGCCCCGCGCAATGGCGTTGGCCTGCTGGCCGGCATACGCGGTCGGCACGGTGCCGGAGAGCACGAGCTCGGTGCCCGCCGCACGCACGCGTACGTCCTGAGCACCCTGTACACTCTGCGCGATCGCCGCCTGCGCCGCGGCGGCAGTCCCGGCGGTGATTCCGCTGGGAGTGCCGCTCGCGGCGGGGCCGGGTGCGGCGCCGGTTGCCTCGGGATGGGCTGCCCCGTTGACCAGGACGTCGTATTGCACGATCGCCGCGCCGGCGCTGTTGGTGGCGATCACCGTGGTCACGCCGGGTGCGACAGCCATCAGGAACACACTGTCAGGCGAAGCCGGCTGCGCCCGCGCGACGGAAGGGTCGGCCGACATGATGGTCGCCGCCGGCTGCGGTAGTGCCAGCAGGACACCGCGGCCGGCGGTCAGGGTGAGCGGCACGCTCCTGGTTGGAGTTGAACTTGCTGCGGGTGGGGTCGTCGGTGCCGCGGGCGTGGCTGCGGCGGTGGCGTTCCCTTGCGATCCCGCCGCCAACAGCAGGACGAGCGCAAGCGGAATCAGACTGAGACGCATGAGATCGCTTCCTTACGGCATGGCTGATTGATGCTCGGAGGTGTCCGGGACGTGGTTCGAGCCGCAACCAGCGACGCCCCGCGGAACGGTACCCTCGCCGACCTCCGATCGCCGGTGTTTGTGGGCCGACGATGCGGAGAACGGGTCAGGCAGGGCACGACGGCCCGGCCGAACAGAGTCCCTAACATACGAATGTGCTCTGAAAAATCGAATTCGTGCGTCTATATAAACCTAAGATTGTATGTTGTCAAGAAAACATACCACCCATGCACGATATTTGGACACTTGACTACCGATTAATGGTGGAATATGAGTTTAGAACATTAATTGAGACGAATTGCCGATGCCTACGCATCCTGTTTCGCTTGGCTCTACACGCAACCGCGTTATCGAACCAAACGCCCATCCGCAGCAAGCACGCCGCAGTCCGGCGTCGCTCTGGCACAATCAGCTTGGCGTCGAGGCCCTCGAGTTCGCCTTGGTCGGCCCGGTATTGCTCGGCCTCCTGTTCGGGCTGGTGCAGTTCGGCCTCACCTTCAGCAACTACATCGCGCTCAGCGACGGTGTACGGGTCGGCGCCCGCGTGCTCGCGATCAGTCGCGGCAGCACGACGCCGTGGACCAACGCAACACTGGCATTCGGTCAGGCGACCCCGACGCTGCCTACCGCGAGCGTGACCCTCGCCCTCTCCGTGAACGGCACCGCATGCGCCAGCGACGGTGCGTGCCAGACGGCATTGACCGGCGCCGCCGGCGGCACGGCGAGCATCACCGCAAGCTATCCCTGCAACCTCACCATCATGGGGATCAACTACTGGCCCGGCTGCACGCTGAGTGCGGTCACGACGGAGGTGGTGGAATGAGCCCGCGCCCGCGCATCATCGACCTGCTGGCGTCCATCATCCGGCATGAACGTGGCGTGTCCACACTGCTGGTCAGCGTGGCGTCGACGGCCTTATTGCTCATCACCGGCCTGGTGGTCGATCTCGGCAACGTGCTGGCGGTGCAGCGCGCCCTGCAGGCCTCCACCGACGCCGCGGCGCTCGCGGGTGCCCGACAGATCAACTGCTGCACAGGCGCCCCCAATCAGGCGATCACCACCGCGACCACCTACAGCGCCGTCGCCGGCGGCATGAATCAGTTGCCTGGCCAGACCGTGACCATGGTCAGCGGCTATCCGGTACTGAAGTGCTTCCAGTCCACCGGCGTGTCATGCAGCGGCGTGAGCGGCGCCAATGGCATCGTGGTCAGGCAGCAGACCACCGTGACGACCTGGTTCGCTGCCTTCGCCGGCATCACCTCCATCTCGATCGGAGCGACCGCGACCGCCGGTGTTGCCGGCGGGGTGCCGCAACCGCTCGCGGTGGAGTTGATCCTCGACACCACCGCCTCGATGAACACGACCGATCCCAATTGCTCATTGGATAATGGCACTGCCACCAGAATCGCGTGCGCCAGAGCCGGAGCCCAGGAGATTCTTACCAGCCTGTCTCCGGCGGTGGACTATGTCGGGATGATGGTGTTTCCGGGCCTGACCTCCGCGACCAATCCGGATACCCAGGACTATTGCAGCGCCACGACACCGTCCAGGAGCATCATTGCTGCCTACTCCGCGTCGCCAAACTATCAGATAACCTCGCCGAGCCTGAACAATTACCAGCTCACCAAGGGCGCGCTGAGTGGCGGCGCACTGGCGCAGGCCAGCGGCACCAGCGGGTGCAACGGGGTCTACGCGATCGGTGGCGTGGGCACGTACTATGCCGCCGCGATCACCCAGGCGCAGCAGACCTTGCAAAGCCTGGGACAACCGAATGCGCAGAATGTCATCATTCTGCTGAGCGATGGTCAGGCCAACGCGAGTGCGTCGAATGTGCCGAAGGGCGCCGCATCCAACCAGTGCAAACAGGCCGTCACCGCCGCCCAGAGCGCGACCGCGGCCGGCACCTGGGTATATGCCGTCGCCTACGGGGCATCGTCCAGCGGCTGCACGACGGATACTTCGCCGTACAGCTCATCGTGCTACACGATGCAAAACATTGCGTCTTCATCGGCGCAGTTCTATGCCGATTCCTGTGCCAACGCCCAATCATTTACCGATTTGTTGGTGGCATTCAAATCCATCGCGTCGTCGCTGGTGGGGCCGCGCCTGCTGCCGGACAACACCAACTGATCATCATCCTGCCGACTGGCCTCTGCGCGGATGTCCGTGAAGCTGGCAGGCTCGAAACCGCGTAACCATCCGATAGCCTGGCGTCGCGTACGTCGCTCCGCGACGGCGCGGCAATTGCGCCATGAGTTCGTGGCTTTGACTAATCACTCTGCAACATTGACCCTCCATTGGCTTTTCAGATTAGAAAGTATTCTAATAATTTTCTTGACGTGTTCTTAAGGAAATGCTACACAATAATTGTGTCGAGGCCAATTACCTCCACATTCAAACCGAAGGTCCTTTGAAAGGAATATAGCATGCTGAAGTATCTCGTTTGGGCCCAGTGCAAGGTCGAGCAGTTGAAGGACAACTGCAAGGGCGTGACCGCGATGGAATACGGCATCATCGCCGCGTTCACGGTGGCCGCCGTCGGCGCGTCGATCGTCGCGGTGGGCGGCAGTCTGGAAACGGTTTGGACTGGCATCAAGACCCAGTTGGCGAGCGCTGCCGGCAGCGCATAATAATTCACCAGCCGACAGCAGCGCGCTGGAAGAAATCCGGCGCGCCGATGGTCTCAGGTATTGTATGATGGTCGACGCATTTAAGATTGCCTCTTCAGTCATCGTCATTGCCGAAATCTCTTTGCTCATTTCAGCGGCCTGGCGGGATGTGGCAGTTCGGTTGATCCCCAACCGCATCTGCCTCATCCTCGCCTTGTTCGGGATTGCCAACCGCTTGCTCCTCGGCCCGCTCGACCTCGCAATTTCGCTGGGCCTGGCCGCTGGAGTCTTTTTCAGCCTGTCGATGCTTTTCTTTTTCGGAGTCGTGGGCGGCGGCGACGTCAAACTATGGGCGGCATTGGCTGCCGGCCTGTCGCCGCTCACTCTCATGCATTCACTTTCCGTCACACTGCTGGCCGGCGGGCTGCTGGCGATGCTGCATCTGGCAATGCGCCATCTGCCGCGGCCCAGCGCCTCAACCAACAATGCATCGGCGCTGCGCCGCGTCTGCGCGGTGGAGCGCTGGCGCATCCTCCGCCATGCGCCGTTGCCCTACGGCGTCGCCATCGCCTGCGGCGGCATCTGGGTGATGCTGCCGGCCATTGGAGCCTAATCTCATGTCTTCGACGCTACGTTTCAGTGTAATTGCGGTATTGCTCACCGCCGCGGCGGCGTTGGGCATGACCATTTTCAGCGCGATGAGTCCGCACCGGACGTCAGCACCGGCGGCAATAGCGGCACCGCCTGCGCCCGCGCCGCCCTATCTGGTGGCGGCCCACACACTCGCCGCGGGCACTCTGGCGCGCGACGAAGACTTTGTCGCCAAGACCGCGCCGAACGGTGTGTCGCTGCCCGACACCATCGCTGACACCCGGGAGGCCAGAGCAAGCCTGCGAGGGTCGCTGATTCGCAACTACATCGAGGCCGGCACGCCGGTCACCGTCGCCGATGTCCTGCGGCCGCGTGACCGCGGCTTCATCGCCAGTGTGCTGCGGGAGGGCTATCGCGCCGTCGCGGTTGGCGTCGACCCCGTGACCGGCGTCGGCGGCCTGATTTGGCCAGGCGACCATGTCGACCTGCTGCTCACCCAGACGATCGGCGACAGCCAGCCGCTCGCCGAACGTGCCCTGGCAGAGACGGTCATCACCGACGTGCGGGTGATCGCGATCGATCAGGACATGGTGCAGGCCGCCGCAGGTGCCAGCGTCTCCCCGGGAAAGCTGGTGCGGACGGTAACCCTCGAGGTTGATCCGTTGCAGGCGCAGAAAATCGCCGTCGCAGCCACGATGGGCAAACTTTCGCTCTCGATCCGATCAGCCGCCGGAACCGCACCGACGCCCGAGACAGCCCCGACCTTTGGCGCGGACGTATCGCCCGCCTTGCAGCAGCCGGTCGGCGCAAAGGTGACGGTCTATAACGGCGGCGAAGGCAAGGAGGTGACCTTCAAATGAGCCTCGCCCTTGCCAAACCCAGTGCGGCCGATCCGCCGAGGCGATCTTCATTACTGAGCAGAAATCGCATCGCCGCCTTCGTAAAGGATGACATCACCGCCTCGGCCCTGCGCACCGGCCTCGAGGATATCGCACAAACGCTGGAACTGAAGCGCGGCGATATTGATAACGCGACTCGCCTGTTGGAGAACGACACCGAGCTCCATTCGGTGATTGCCGATATCTCCGGCGTTGCTGATCACGTGGCGGCGCTGGAGAGCCTGGCACGGGTCTGCCCCGCCGACGTCCGTGTCGCGTTGGTCGGCGACAGGTCCGATCTCGCGCTGTATCGCACGCTGATCGACATGGGGGTGCTGGAGTATCTGCCCAAGCCGCTGACGCGCGACGCGGTGCTGACCGTGCTGCGTCCGAAACTTATCGGTGATGGCGCCGAGTCGAACCGCGGCGGACATGTGGTGTCGATCTGCGGCGCCCAGGGCGGTGCCGGCGCCACCAGCATTGCCGTCAATCTGGCCTTGCAGCTCGCCGAGACGACCAAGGCGAAGGTGGCCTTGCTCGACCTTCACCTGCAAGGCGGCGAAACGGCGGTCATGCTCAATGTTCGGCCGGGGCCAGGCCTGCGCATCGCCCTCGAGGACCCGTCGCGAGCAGATGAATTGTTCCTGGAAAGGGCGGCCATCGAAGTCAACGAACGGGTTCGGCTGATCGCCGCGGATGAAGCCCTTGATGCCGAGCTGCGAATCACCGAAACCGGCACACGCCACCTGTTGGAGCTGCTGCGGAAGCGGTTCAACTTCATCGTGGTCGATGTCCCGGTGCCCCTGAACCCGGCGATCCAGGCGGTGATCGCCTTGTCGCGCCACATCTTTGTATTGCTCGAGGCCGAGGTCACCGGTTTGCGCAACGCCCGCGCGCTGCGCGCCAACGTGACCGCCATCTCCGGCAAGAACCGGGTATTTACCGTGTTGAACCGGTACAACCGACCGGGCGGGCTTCTGGTCGAGCTGATCACCAAGGGGCTCGAAGCCTCCCCCGATATTCTGATCCCGGATCTCGGCAAAGGCATGACCGAAGCGGTCAATCAGGGCGTTCCGGCGCTGGCGCGGCTGCCCGCGCTGCGACGCAGCCTGGCGCCGATGGTGCGCGAGATCGCCGGCATCAGGACAGAAACACCAAGATCCTTGTTCCGCTGGTTATTCGCACGATGAAGAACTTCGGCAAGCGCAACGTTGACGCTATAGCGGAAGCGACGCCACAGCCGTCATCCGCAGCGGCCGACGATCGTCAGCCCGTGGCAGCCGTGAGCCTGCGCGATCGGGTGCTCAAGGAGATCGATCCCGCCGTTGCGGCGTCCAGTTCCTCCGAGGTCCTGGAAGGCCATATCGAAGCGATCATCCATCAGATCGCCAACGAGCAACGGATGGAGCTGTCGGGGGCGGAACAAGCACGCCTGGCGCGTGACCTGGCGAACGACATGACGGGGCTCGGACCGTTGCAGAGCTTGCTGCTGGACGAAACTGTCAACGACATCATGGTCAATGCGCCGAACAAGGTCTACGTCGAGCGCAGCGGCCGGCTGGAGCGCGTTGCCGTTCGGTTCCGGGACAACAGCCACATCGCATCCGTGGGTCAGAAGATCGCGTCGCGCGTGGGGCGGCGGATCGATGAAGCCAGTCCCATGGTGGACGCCCGGCTGCCGGATGGCAGCCGCGTCAATATTATATTCCCGCCGCTTGCGATAGATAGCCCGTGCATCTCGATCCGCAAGTTCTCGACGCGTGAACTCGATCTTGCCGGCATGGTCGCCAATGGCAGTATGAATGCCGGCATTGCCCGTTTGTTGGATATCGCCGGACGGTCGCGCCTCAACATCATCATTTCCGGCGGCACCGGATCCGGCAAGACGACCTTGCTCAACGCGATCAGCCGGTCGATCGATCATAGCGAGCGGGTTATCACCATCGAAGACGCGGCCGAGTTGCAATTGCAGCAGCCGCATGTGATCCGGCTGGAGACACGTCCGCCCAGCCTGGAGGGTACCGGACAGGTCACCCAGCGCGACCTGGTGTGGAATGCGCTGCGCATGCGTCCAGACCGCATCATCGTCGGCGAGGTGCGCGGCGCCGAGGCGTTCGACATGCTGCAAGCGATGAACACCGGCCATGACGGGTCGATTTCCACCATTCACGCCAACACGTCACGCGATGCGCTGACCCGCGTGGAAAACATGGTGCAGATGGGCCAGGTCAACCTCCCGCAGCGCGCGATCCTGATGCAGATCGCCTCGGCGCTCGACCTGATCGTGCAGATCCAACGGATGCGGGACGGACAGCGGCGGATCGTGCAGGTCACCGAGGTCTGCGGCATCGAAGGCGACGTCATCACCACAAACGACGTTGCGGTGTTCCAGTTCTCCCATGAGGATGCGCAGGGACGTATTCTCGGCCGCTACACCTCATCGTCGATTGTTCCCAAATTCAACGACCGGCTCGCCTATTTTGGTCTTGACCGGGCATGGAAGGAGGCGATGCGGGAGGTGGTCACGCCATGATCGCTGCCATCATAGTCGGATTGTCCATGGTCTTGGTGCTGGGAGTCGTTATTCTGCGGCAAGACTCGGGCAGACGGCGGTTGGAGGGCCGGGTTATTGCCGCGCTTGCGGTCGATCAGCCTTCCGACGGTCCAGCCACACAGCAACCGGTACGATTGTCGCGGACTCGACCGCAAGCGGCCGATCTATTGCTGCGGATATTGTGCGGTTACCGGCGTGGGGCGCCAGGTCAGTGGCCGCATGCCTACACATTCGCTGCCGGGCTGATCGCGGCGCTGGCGAGCATCATCTTTGGCGGTATGCTGTTGCCGCGGTGGGAAGCAGGAATCGCCGCGCTGGCCGATTTCTGTCTGACGACGCACATGCTGTTCGGCTGGCAGAGGCGCCGGTACGCAAACAAGCTGTTGCGACAAATGCCGGATGTTGTCGAGCTGGTCATCAGTTCGGTGCGGGCCGGATTGCCGGTATCCGAGGCGTTCCGCCTGATCGCTCATGACATGCCCGACCCCAGTGGCAAGGAATTTCGTGTGGTTGCGAACGAGCTGTCGCTAGGCCGTTCGACCGACGAAGCATTGCGCACAGTGTTCGCAAGAACCGGCGTCACGGAATACGCCATCTTTTCCGTTACCCTGGCAGTGCAGGGTAAGTCAGGAGGCCGCCTGGCTGACACATTGCGCATTCTGGGCGATACGATCCGGCAGCGGATCGCCCTGGCGGGGCGCGCCAAGGCACTGGCCGGCGAGGCGGCGCTGTCGGCGCGCGTTCTGGCGTCGCTGCCGATCGTCTCCAGCATCATCATGTATTTTGAGCGTCCGACCACTTTCGATATGTTTTTTCACGACGCTCGCGGCGAAAAGCTGATCAGTATCGGTTTGCTTTGCCTCATTCTGGGCATCCTGACCATGCGGCACATGATCCGCAAAGGCACCACGGTATGAGCAGTTGGTCCATCAACCCGACTGTGCTGTTTGGCATAATCGGTGTCATCCTGTTGACGTCGTTTGCCTTGACCATGCTGCTGGGCGAATTGCAGAGACGCCGGCTCGATCTTCGGATTGGCCGGGCCCTCGTCGCCGGCTCGTCCGGCAGAACGCCGCTTGCGGGACTGCTGAGCCTGGCACGCCGCTTGGGCGAATGGCTGCGCGGCTTCTACGCCGTCGACAACATCGAGCATCTTCGCGACATGGTCCGAGCGTCCGGCTTCAATCCCCATAAGACCCTGCCGCTTCTGCTGGCTGTTAAACTGCTGGTGTCGGTCGGTATCGGGCTGGCCGCGATAGTGGCTGCAAGCCTGGCAGGCTCGTTCATGAAGGGGTTTTTCGTCATCTGCGTCGGTGGGATCCTCGCCGTGATCGGGCCCGAGCAAATTCTGACCCTGGTACGGCGACGGTTCGTTACTCAGCTTGACCGCGGCACACCCGATGCGCTTGACCTGCTGATCGTCTGTAATGAAGCAGGAATGGGTCTGGAGAGCGCTCTCGATCGGGTTTCAAAGGAAACTCTGAATTCCAGTCCGGCAGTTGCAAGTGTCCTGACCAGCTTCCTGGATGATCTGCGGGTTCTGCCGGATCGCAGCGATGCACTCACGAACCTTGGAAAGCGGTCCGGCAGTGACGGTCTGCGTCGCTTCGCGACAATGTTGAACCAGAGCTTCAAATATGGAACCCCGCTCAGTCAGGCGCTGCGGGCAGTGGCGGAAGAGCTGCGGCGCGACCGGATGAACAAACTGGAGGAAAGCGCCGTCAAACTGCCCGCTAAGCTCATCTTCCCCCTAATCCTGTTCATTATGCCATCGCTCTATATAATATTGCTGGGACCTTCATTCATGCAACTTCACGACACACTGACAACGGTCATTCAAACCGCACATTAGGAGTCGCGTATGAGCAGTACTGTAGCGAATCGCCTGCCGGGTCATTTGCGCGTCCCACGTGACCCCGCCCAGATACTTGGGTCGCTGTGGTTTCTGGCATTGGCGGTGATCCTGGTCTGGCCCGATGCCAGGCCGATTCCGGGGCTCGTACAGGCTCTGTCCAGGTATTGTCTCGTACTGTTCTACGTGATACTGAGCCTGTTGCTGGTCTTGCGTCCTCCGGCGAAGGCACGCGCGACGGGTATTATTCCCGGCGTCGTGGCTTTCGCAGGTACCTATTTGCCATGGACGATACCACTGTTCCCGCGGCACGGCTCTCTTGCGCTGAACCTTTGCTCCAGCGGATTGTTTCTGCTCGGGCTGGCGCTGTCGATTGCGACGGTTACCCAATTGGGCCGTTCGTTCAGCCTGGTTCCCCAGGCACGCAGCCTCGTGCGCAGAGGTCCGTATCGCTGGATTCGTCATCCGCTCTATTTGGCAGAAGAGATCGCTGTGGTTGGCAGTTTGCTGCAGTTCTTTTCCATCGTCACTTTGAGCATTGTGCTGATGCATGGGCTCCTGCAACTGTGCCGCATACATTATGAAGAGTCCCTGCTGCACGAAACGTTTCCGGAATACGCGGCTTATGCTCGTGAGAGTTGGCGATTGATTCCGTTGTTTTGGTGATCGTACAATGCTGACGATGTCGATTCCCCGGCGCACTCACCTGTCGGGTGTGCCACGCCTCTCCAGCTACGCTGCATGGTGGCTGCTTGGGGTCGGAATGTTTCTTGTGATCATGATTTGGTCAGAGGCGATTGGCATGCCGGCGCGGTTCCCGCGCTGGGGCTATCTCAGCATCGGAACCTTGGCTACCATCAGCATGGGCCTTCGTGCGGCAAACTTACGTACCGCCAGCGACTATGTCGCACTGTTTGGCTTGCTCGGCATGTTTTCCTCGCTGTTCAATGCGCTATGCTGTCTTGCCCTGACAACGAATGCACCGTTGGCGGATGCCGCCTACGCCAGGGCCGACGCGGCGCTCGGCTTCGACTGGGTCGCTTACCATCGGTGGCTTCAAAGTGATCCCAATTTACAGTGGTTGTTGAAAATCTGCTACTATAGTGCAGGTCCGGAAATTGTCGGCTGCGCCGTCTTGCTATGCTTGCTCGGACGAACCCGGGACTACCAGCATTTCGTGTGGAGTCTGCTGATCTCTTTGGCAATCGCCGCTACATTCAATGCGGTCGCGCCGGCGTTAGGGGCAGGATACTTCTACGGTGCGAACGAGCCATTCTGGGTTGCCGGCTTGCTGGCGATCCGTGCCCATACCGGCAATGTCGCATCTGCGTTCGGGTCGGTCAGCTTTCCAAGTTTCCACACCGTCATCGCTTTGCTTTGCCCGTATGCTGTACGCTATGTCCGGTGGCTGGTGCTGGCGGTGCTGATCCTCAATGGAGCCATGTTGTTCTCGATTCCCATCGAGGGATCGCACTACCTGGTGGATATGATCGGGGGCGGCGTCACTGCCGTGCTGGCCGTCGTGCTGGCAAACTATGTGATGAGCCGCTTCGAATCGGTGTATTGAAGCGGCCCTGGCCTGGCTCGCCGTCGACCGGCGCGTCGCCGCCGCGAATTGTTGCTGGATGCCGGGCTTGATACCGCCGCGATACTGCAACACATGCTGCCGGTCAGCGCGAATGTTCGCCATATGTACCTGCTGCGGCAACTTGGCCCGACGCCGATCGTCCTGCCCTGTCGCCCGACAGCGCATGCGGAAATGGCGGCCATCCGCGCTTGACGCCCCCACCCCCGCCCGCCACTTCTACCCCCGCAATGTCCACCCACCTCGTGATCGACCACCGCGCCGGCGATGCCGCCCCTCGCCACCCGGAGAAGGCGCACCGCCCGGATAACCCCATCCAGCGCAAGCCCGCCTGGATCCGCGTCAAAGCGCCCACCCATCCCGTCTATCACGCCACGCGCGCGCTGATGCGGGAGAACCGCCTGCACACGGTCTGCGAGGAGGCCGCCTGCCCCAATATCGGCGAGTGTTGGTCGCAGCGGCACGCCACCATGATGATCATGGGCGACACCTGCACCCGCGCCTGCGCCTTCTGCAACGTGCGCACCGGCCAGCCGCTCGCGCTCGACGCCGACGAACCCGCCCGCGTCGCCAACGCGGTCGCCAGGCTGGCGCTGAAGCATGTCGTCATCACCTCGGTGGACCGCGATGACCTGCCGGACGGCGGCGCGTCTCATTTCGCAAGTGTTATCAACGCGATCCGTACCGCCGCCCCCGGCACCACCATCGAGGTGCTCACCCCGGATTTCCTGCGCAAGCCGGCCGCGATGGAAACCGTGGCCGATGCCCGTCCGGACGTGTTGAACCACAATCTGGAAACCGTGCCGCGGCTCTATCCCACCATCCGCCCTGGCGCACGCTATTTCCAATCGCTGCGCTTGCTCGATGGCGTGAAGCAGCGCACGCCCGCGGTATTCACGAAATCCGGCCTCATGGTCGGCCTGGGTGAATCCCGCACCGAGATCGCCCAGGTGATGGACGACCTGCGCATCGCCAACGTGGATTTCCTCACCATCGGCCAGTATTTGCAGCCTACGATCAAGCACGCCGCGATCGACCGCTTCGTCACGCCCGACGAGTTCACCGACTATGCCGCCCTGGCCCGCGCCAAGGGGTTCCTGCTGGTTGCCGCCACGCCGCTGACCCGCAGTTCCTACCACGCGGACGCCGATTTTGCGGCGTTGCGCGCCGCGCGGGAGGCGGCGGTTGCGGCGGCGCAAGCGGGAAACGCGGCTACCTGATGCCGACCCACGCCGAACGCCAGATCGTCCCGTACCGCCCCGACCAGCTTTTCGAGCTGGTCGCCGGGGTGGAGAAATACCCGCAGTTCCTGCCCTGGTGCACGGCCACGCGCGTCCGCCACCGCAGCGGCAACGAATTGCTCGCCGACATGACCATCGGCTTCGGCCCGTTCCGCGAGAGCTTTGCCACCCGCGTGACGCTGGACCGCCCGCGTTCGGTGCGGGTGCGCTACGAAACCGGGCCGTTCCGCTATTTGAACAATCAATGGGAATTCCACCCGCATCCCGCGGGGACCGAGGTCGCCTTCTTCATCGATTTCGAATTCCGCAGCCGCATCCTGCAGTCGGCCATCGGCGTGGTGTTCAACGAAGCCGTGCGACGGATGGTGAATGCCTTCAAGAAACGCGCGCAGGACGTGTATGGTCCGCCGAGCATGCAACCAGTCCCGGCCACACCGCACGACGCCCAGGCAAGCTGACACGGGTTGACCCCAGAGCTGCCCAATTCCTTCAATGCAGCATCCCAGGCTGGTATTTTTTTCGACAAACCGGAGGTATTGCGACATCACTTAACCCTGTTAGGATGCCCGCGTCACAAGAGATTGCGCAGTGGAGAGCGCCCAGGATGTGTTCCCACGCCCAACCGTTTCGCCGTGCCGGGGTATTCCGCAACGTTGCCGTCACTATCCTCGGGGTAGAAGCCTGGAAATTCCCAGCAGAGTCCTACGAATGGCGCAGGTCGCCGAAGCGCATCACGCTCCCACGACGGCTACGCGATTTCAGCGCGAGGCGGCCGGGTGCCGCGTGCTGCCCAGCCCGCGCATCGTCCCGTCCCAGCCGGCGCCGCGGCCTGTGGCGCGCGGCACGGCAGACATGACACCGCTCCGGCCTGGAGCCGATCCAGGCGATCCGGCCGCGGTGCGGCGCCGCACCGCCTTGCTGATCGGCGCGATCGTCCTCACCGGCGTGGCATTCATCATCGGCCTGTGGGTCGCCGCTTGTGTCCTGATCGGCTCCGAGCGAAGCATGGCGATCGCGCACGCGCGGACCAATGTCAGCAACCTCAGCGCTGCCTTCGAGGAAGAAGTCGGCCACGAGCTCGCGACGATCTCCGGCGCCATGGACCTGGTGGCCCAGCGCATGCGCGACAGCGACGATGGGTTCGACATCTACGGCTGGGCGCACGACCTGCCGCTGGTGGCCGCGCCGGCGGCAACCGCCTCGATCGTCAGTCCGGATGGACATCTGGTCTCCACCACAAGGACGCCGAATCCGGCCCCGACCGATCTCAGCGACCGCAGCTACTTCGCGGTCCAGCGCGACGGCACCTGGCATGGATTGTTCATCAGCAAGCCGATGATCGGGCGCGACACGGGCGTGCTGGCGATCAAGATCAGCCGGCGGGTCGACGCCGCGGACGGGCGGTTCCTCGGCGTCGTTGTGTTCTCCGTCGTGCCGGCGCAGTTCACCACGCTGCATCGCGCGGTTGATCTCGGTCCCGGCGGCATGTTCGCCTTGTTCGGCACCGACAATGTCGTCCGCGCCCGGTTCAGCGACGACAGTCCGGACGGCACGGTCGGCGCCGGCGAGCAACTCGCGCCCATGGCCGGCCGCGACGACACCGGCGCGCTGCGCGACGTGGTGCACGTCGGCACCAGCCACCTGGACCACATCACCCGCATCTACAGCGATCGCCGTATCCCCGGTTACCCCTTGCTGGTCGGCGTCGGGCTGGATCTCGACCAGGTGCTGGCACCTGTGCACGCTCATGCCCGCCAGATCGAGCTTGCCGCTGCCTTGCTCACCGTCCTGATCGGTGCATTGCTCGCCGCCCTGGTCGCCGAGGTGCGGCGGCGCGCGATGCACGAAGTCCAGCTCAGCCTGGAGCGCGGGGCGCTGGCCTCCGACATCGCGCTCCGCATCACGGTCGAGCAAAAACTGCGCGAGAGCGAGCAACGGTTCCAGGACATCGCGGAAGTGAGCGGCGACTGGATCTGGGAGACCGACGCGCAGCACCGCTTCACCTACCTCGCGACTGAAGCTTATACGGAAAAGACCGGCCTCGATCCCGGCAGCACGATCGGCATGACGCGCTGGGAGCTGGCAAGGGTCGACCCCGGGCACGACGAGACGTGGCGCGCACACAAGACGGACCTCGACGCGCACCGTCCGTTCCGCGAATTCCGCTATGCCGTGCATACCTCGATCGGCGCGGTGCGCAATTTCGTGGTCAGCGGCAAGCCGGTGTTCGACGCCGACGGGAGGTTCCTCGGCTATCGCGGCACCGCCAACAACGAGACGGCGCATGTCGAGGCGCTGCAGCGCGCCGAGCAAGCGGAAACGCTGCTGCGCGACGCGATGGACAGCCTGGCGGAAGGCTTCGTGATCTACGACAAGGACGACCGCCTGGTGCTGTGCAACGAGGCGTATCGCCGCATGTACCCGGCCAGCGCCCATCTGATGGTGCCGGGCGTGAAGTTCGAAGCCCTGGTGCGCAACACGCTGGCTTCCGGCCATTATCCCGACGCCGCAGGGCGTGAGGAAGACTGGGTGCAGAACTTCCTGCGCATCCATACCGAGGCGGTGGGCGAGCTTGAGACGCAGCAGACCGATGGTCGCTGGATTCAGGTCTCGGAGCGTCGGATGCGCAATGGCGGGCTCGCCGGGCTGCGCGTCGACATCAGCGAGTTCAAGCGCATCCAGAACGCGCTGCACGACAGCGAGCGCCGGCTGCGCGATTTCGCCGAAATGGCGTCGGACTGGTTCTGGGAGCAGGACACCGAGGCGCGCTTTTTGTGGATTTCTGACGCGGCCCCTGCCAACCGTGCAAATCCGGGCGGTTATATCGGCGAGCGCCGCTGGGAGACCCATCCCGACGCCACCACACCGGAGCATTGGGCACAGCATAAGGCCGACATCGCAGCACGGCGGCCGTTCCGCGACTTCCGCTACCGCCGGGCAGACCAATTCGGCCACATGCGCCACATCAGCATCCACGGCGTGCCGGTGTTCGATGCCAACGGCGCCTTTACCGGCTATCGCGGCATCGGTCGCGACATCACCGAGCAAATCGAGGCCGAGCAAGAACTGGAGCAAGCGAAGGAACGCGCCGAGCAAGCGCAGACGCTGCTGCGCGACGCAGTGGACAGCATCTCGGCCGGCTTCGTGATCTACGACCAGGACGACCGGCTGGTGCTGTGCAACGACGTGTATCGCCTGATTTACAGCGACATCGCCGACGTGCTGAAGCCGGGCGTGACCTTCGAGAACGTGCTGCGCGCGGTGCTGGCCAAGGGCAGCAATATCGAGGCGGTCGGTCGCGAGGAGGAATGGATCACCGAACGCCTGCGCCAGCATCGCGCGTCGCAGGGTGCGATGGAGAACCATCGCGCCGATGGCACCTGCTACCTGGCCACTGACCGGCGCATGAAGAACGGCGGCATCGCCGGCCTGCGCATCGACATTACCGCGCTGAAGAAGGCGCAGGCGGCCCTGCGCGAAAGCGAGGAACGGCTCGATCGCGCCCAGGCCATCGCCGGCATCGGCAGTTGGGAATTGGATATCGCGACCAAGCGCTATGTCTGGTCGAAAGAGCTGTATCGCCTGCGTGGCCTCGACCCGGCGACGTTCAACCCGGACCTCGATAACGTTTCGCCCTTCGTCCATCCGGATGATTTTCCGAAGGTGCAGGTCTGGCTGAGGCGGCTGATGGAGGGCGAGGAGCAAGGCGTGCTGGAGCCGCGCATCGTGCGTCCCGATGGCGGGGTGCGCACGTTGCGCGTGGAAGCTCGCCCGGTTCGCGATGGCAACGGCAACGTCTACCGCGTCGCCGGCACCATGCAGGACATCACCGAGCGCCGGCTGATCGAACGCCAGCTCGCGCAGGCTCAGAAGATGGAGGCGATCGGCAACCTGACCGGCGGCATGGCGCACGATTTCAACAACGTGCTGGGCGTGATCATCGGCAACCTGGATCTGCTGAAGCGTTCGATTCGCAACGACGAAGACGCGGTGGAGCTGTGCGCCGAGGCGCTCGACGGCGCCAGCCGATGCGCCGACCTGATCCGCCGCTTGCTCGCGTTCGCCCGTCGTCAGCCACTGCATCCGATACGCACCGACGTCAATGCGCTGGTCGGCGAGGTCGTGCGTTTGCTCGGCCGCGTGCTCGGCGAGGACATCGCACTGAACCTGCACCTGGATGCCGCGCTGCACCCGGTGATGGTGGACCCGGCGCAACTCGAGTCGTCGCTGGTCAATTTCGCGACCAATGCGCGCGATGCGATGCCGAAGGGCGGCCGGCTCGACATCACCACGAGCACCGTCACGCTGGATGCGGGTTATGCCGCGCTGCATCCCGACGTGACCCCCGGCAACTATGTGCGCATCGAGATCAGCGATACCGGGCACGGCATCCCGCCCGAGATCATCGGCCGCATCTTCGAACCGTTCTTCACCACGAAGGAGCCTGGCAAAGGCACCGGCCTCGGTCTGTCCATGGCATTCGGCTTCGCCAAGCAGTCAGGCGGACATCTCGCGGTTTACAGCGAGCCAGGGCTGGGCACGACGTTCCGCCTCTATTTGCCGATCCATGCCGAGACTGCCAGTCACCTGACCGCTCCGGTCGACAGCGACCCGGTACCGGGCGGGCACGAGACGGTGCTGGTGGTGGAGGACAACACTCAGCTTCGTGTGGCGACGGTGCGACAGTTGGAGGCACTCGGCTACCGGGTGCTGCAGGCAGAGCATGCCGATGCCGCCATTCAGATGCTGGCTGACAGCGCGGCGCCCGATCTCCTGTTCTCGGACGTGGTAATGCCGGGGAATCTGGACGGGGTGAGCCTCGGGCACCGTGCCATTGCCGTGCGGCCGGGTTTGAAAGTACTGCTCACCTCCGGCTTCCCTGGCGTGCGCGGCGCCGATCGCGGCATGGCGGATTGCCGGTTCCCGATGCTGACCAAGCCGTACCGCTACGACGCGCTGGCGCGGCGGATACGCGAGGTGCTGGACAGGGCCGCCGACCCCGCCCCCGCGGCCGAAGTCCAACCGATAGTGGCGGAGGTCTGATGGTGGCGCGCGTTATTCAGCGGGCGGGCATGCCGGAACGAAACCGGGCGCGTCGCGCGTCCCCTGTCGGTGCAGGTTGCCTGCCAGCCGAAGCAGCCGCCTCGCGGTTGCACGCGACGCGAGGCAACGCCTACTCTGGTAATTGTCGATTCCTCCTGCCGCGGGGCCTGGCATGACCACGCGAGTCCTGGTGTTCGATGACGACGCCGCGATCGGCCGACTGGTGGCGCGGGTTGCGCGCATGGCCGGCATGGATGCCGCCGCGGTGACGAATGCCTCGGCCTTTGCCGAGCGGCTGCGCACCCACACGCCCCAGATCGTATTGCTCGACCTGCAGCTCGGCGAGACCGACGGCGTGGAGCAATTGCGCTTGCTTGCCGAACGCCAGTTCAACGGCCTGCTGGTGCTGATGAGCGGCTTCGATCCGCGGGTGCTATCGACCGCACGCGCCTTGGGGCAAAGCCTGGGCCTGAAGGTCGAGGCGGTGCTCGAGAAGCCGCTGCGCGTCGGCGAGTTGGAGCAAGTTCTGGAGCGGTTGCAGACCGTGGGCCAAACGCCGTCGGCCGAGCGGCTGCTGTCCGCCATCGTGAATGACGAACTGATCCTCGAATTCCAGCCGGTGATCGCGCGCACGCCCAGGACGTTGAAGAAGCTGGAAGCGCTGGTGCGGTGGGAACATCCCACCGCCGGCCGGCTGCCGCCCGCCAGCTTCCTGCCGATGGCGGAAAGCGACACCATGGTGATCGATGCGCTGACCGACTGGATCGTCAACGCCGCGGTGGACGCCCATCAGGTGCTGGGCGAACTCGGTGTCAGCGTGCCGATCGCGGTCAACATGTCGACGCTGAACCTGCACGACCTGACGGTGCCGGACCGGCTGGAGCAACGGCTGCGCGCGGGCAACATGCCGGCGCAGCATCTGTGCCTGGAGATTACCGAGAGCGCTGCGTTCAAGGATGCCGCCCTGACCATGGACATCCTGAGCCGGGTGCGGCTGAAGGGCATGCAGCTTTCGATCGACGATTTCGGCACCGGCTATTCGTCGATGAAAATGCTGCGGCAGATGCCGTTCTCGGAGATCAAGATCGACCAGTCGTTCGTCGGCGATGCGACGACATCGCGGGATTCAAGGGCGATCGTGAAGTCCATCATGGATCTCGCGTCCAACATGGAAATGGGCTGCGTCGCCGAGGGCGTGGAAACGGAAGAGACGGCGGAATTGCTCGAGCGGCTGGGAAGCTGCGACATGCAAGGCTACCTGATTGCCGCGCCGATGGCGGTGGAGGCCATTCCGGCCTGGCTTGCGCCATGGCTGCGCGGCGGCGTGGAAGCACCGCAGGCCGTGCGGGAGGGGGTTTGGGTCGTGCCGCTGCCGTCGGAAGTGGCGAACGACATGCGCCTGACGCAGCGGCAGATCGAACTGATGCAATTGCTGTCCGACGGATGCTCTGTGAAGGACATGGCGCGGCGGCTGGACATCGCCATCGGCACGGCGCGGGTACAGTTGTCGCATGTCTATACCGCGCTCGGTGCACGCAACCGCGGCGAAGCCGTGGCACTGGCGCAGGGCGTGCTGGAGCGGCAGGCAGCGAGAGGGTAGCGGATTGCAGGATCAACCGCTGGCGTCACTCACCTGGCACCGGCGCCGCGTCCGTGAGATCGGCCGCGCTGAGTTCAACATCGCGGGTTTCCGGCCCCGTCAGCGCGCCCACGATGACCAGCGCGCTGGCACTGCGCTGTTCTGACCGAGGTTGCTGCCGCCCTGCGCGCCTCGCAATGACACGGAACAAATGCAGCCTTGCGCGTTACCGTTCCGGACGGTCCGCCGAGCGCGGTACGGTGACTGCGACCCACACCAGGTTCGTGATCAGAACGGCGGCGGTGACCAGGAACACCCAACGCAGGCCGAGTGACGCCGCAACGGTGCCGCCCGTCAAAGGGCCCAGCGAGTTGCCCAGGAACGTCGCCGAAGCGGTCAGGCCGAACACTGTGCCGCGTTGCTCGGGAGGCGCCAGGCGGCCCACCAGGGCGTTCGCCGTCGGCAGAATGCCGCCGATGAACATGCCCACACCGAAGCGCTCCGCCACGAACACCCAGTAGCTGGAGGTGAACGCCTGCGGTGCGGTGAACACTGCGGCGCCGATCAGACAGATCAGCAGGACGCGGCGGTAGCCGAGGCGGTCGCTGCGCTTGCCCAGGAACGGCGAAGCGATCACGTCGCCCACGCCGGTGACGGAGAACGCCACGCCGCCCAGCGTCGCCAGGTTCGGCACGTTGCCAGCGAGCTGCTGCACGTAGAGGGTCACCACGGGCTGCACCGTCCGCACCGCGAACTGTGCGAACAGCAGGACCAGGAACAGGGGCAGCAGGCCGGTGGAGACCGCCAGCATGCGCAGTGCGCGGAAGGTGGAATCACGCTTGCGGCGCCCTTGCGGCGCGGCGAAGTTCTCGCGCACCAGAAACCATGCCAGCACGCACGCGCTGGCGGTCAGGAACGACGTGACGAAGAACGGCAGGCGGTAGCTGCCGGAGAGGTCCGCGATCAGCCCGCCGATCACCGGCCCGATCAGACCGCCGACGAGCTGGCCGGTGCTCAGCCAGCCCAGCGCGAAGCCCAATCTGTTCTCTGGCGCCTGCGTCGCCACCAGGGCGATCGCCGAGGCGGAGAAACCGGCGAACGCTCCCATCAGCGCGCGGGCGCCGAGGAATTGCCAGACGTTCTGCGACAGTCCCATGCAGGTGGTGAACAAGCTGACCGCGATGCCGGAGCGCAGCAGCATCAGCTTGCGGCCCTTGCGGTCCGAAAGCCGTCCCCAGAGCGGGGAGACGAAGGCGGCGACGAGGGCCGTGACGCCGTTCAGAACACCGGTCCAGAGGTCGATCGCCCGCGGGTTGTGCACGCCGAGGTCGGGCAGGAACAACGGCAGGATCGGGCTGAGCACCGTAAACGACAGCGTCATGATGAGCTGGATGCCCATCATGACCCAAAGCGTGCGTTGCCATTCCGAGGGCTCTGTCCGCAGGACCGGGGATGTGCCGGGTGCTGGCGATGCGTCCATTATGCCGACGCCGCCGGCTTCAACCTGCCGTCCCTGCCGATACTGTATCGCCGGCCGATCGGTCGCTGCCGGTGGTGATGGAACAATGCCAGCATCCGCATCCGTTCGATCGTGCCTTGCGCTTGCCTGGCCGGGATTTCCGGCGCGGACGGAGGTAGACGATG
>DATJNA010000190.1:0-23982 GCA_035508435.1 Acetobacteraceae bacterium
TCCTGGGTCGCCGATGCCTCGATCCGCTGGCCGAGATAGCGGTAGAAATACATGATGCTCTCTTCCGGCTCCGACAGCGCCTGCGCCTCGGTGGCGGCGACGTAGACCGGCACACGCAAGAACACCTTGCCGTTGCCGGGATGGCCGGCCTTCGCCCAGTTCTCGCGATAGACCCGCAGGTTCGGCACCAGCTCGGTCAAATTCCCCAGCCTCGTGGCGACGAAGATCGGCATCCCCTGGGTGCCGCACGATTCGAACGTATCGGGACTGTTCGCGGCAATCCGCAGCTCGGGATAGGGCGCCTGGAACGGCTTCGGGGTCACGCACACATCGTGGAAATGATAGAACTCGCCGTCGAACGAGAAGCGTTCCTGCGTCCAGGCGCGCTTCAGGATTTCCAGCACCTCCACGAAACGTTCGCGGCTCTCGCCATAGGAGATGCCATAGGCCTGGTAGGTGCGCGGGAACCCGCTGCGGCCGATGCCCATGATCAGGCGGCCATGGCTGATGTGATCGACCGTGGTCGCTTCCTCGGCGATCCGCACCGGATGGCACAGCGGCAGCACCTGAACCGCGATGCCGACCTTCATCCGCTTGGTACGCGTGGCGATCGAGCTGGCGATGCTGAGCGGCGCCGCCAGCACCGAGCGCTCCGGCGCGCTGTGCAGCTCCGCCAGCCACATCACGTCCAGGCCGCTTTTCTCGGCGGCATCGACTTGCTCAAACGACGTGGCGAACGCCTCGGTCTCGGTCTGGCCGGGCATCCGCTGAAACTCATGGAACATACCGAATTCCATCATCGTCCGTCCCTTGGATTGGGTTTATCGGTGGAGTTTCCGCGTTCGGCCGGTTTGGAGCAAGCCCCGTATGGCAGAGGCGGTCATTATGCCTGCATGGCATGGCAACCCATGCCGTCGTCAATTGGTGGCGCCGAGCCGGGCCTGCGCGTCATCAAAGTACGGGCGATCGCCGATCGGAGGCTGCCGGCGCGGCCGCGGGTTCGAATCACTCCGCGGCATGCGCATCGCGGGCCGCCGGCTTGCGCCGCGGGTCGAGCGCGCGGACAACCGCGTCCGGATCCGCCGCGATGACGCGCAGCAATGTCGATGCCGGCCCCGACGGCACCCGCCTGCCTTGCTCGTATTGCTGTATCGTATCGACTGTGAAGCCGAACCGACGCGCGAACTGCGCCTGACTCAAGCCGAGCCGAGACCGCAAGGCACGAACCTGCGCCGGGGTTGCCGGTGGATAGGCCGGGACCGCGTCACTCGCATCGGCGGCGATCCAGGCGTTGTCGTCCTGTGCCGCCTGCTGCTCTATCTCCGCCTCGCTCGGCTGGGGCCGGGACGCCAGATCACGCAGCCGTCGCGTGCGGTCGATGTCAGCTCGGGAACGTCGCACGACAGGCATCGCATTCTCTCCGGTTTGCATAGCGCAAACTGATGATTCGCCGGATCGGGCCGCGGTCGGTGCAGACGCAGAGCAATACGCGACCACCTGCGATCCCGATCGCCTGAACACGGACTTCACCGTCGTCCTGCCGCTCGTCGACTCGCTCCAATGCAGGGCTTTCAAACAGCAGGATGGACAACTCGAAAGCCAGGCGGCGTTGCAGCCGATGACGCTCGCTCTTGGCCTGGTCACTTTCGAATTTCATGGCGGCAGACGTCTGCGACGCATATGCGTCAATGACGTATCCACGTCAATGACGGCTGGACATGCCAGGCGCGGGTCAGCCTGGGTCCGCATCTACTCCATAGTCGCCCAGCGCGGCCTCCGGGCTGAGATACCCAAGCCGCACATCCCGCCGCACCGCCGCCGGATCGCGCTCGCGCGGCGGGCCCATGCCGCCGCCGCCGGGCATCTCCACCACCAGCCGATCGCCGGGCGGCACCACGCCCAGCCCCTTCGCCTTCATCACCGTGCCGGACTTCAGCGACAGCCGCCCGGCCCCGCCGTTGCCGCCGCCGTGCCGCCCGCGCGCCGGATGCGCCACACGCTCGAAACGAGCAAAAATGCCGAATGCCGCGTCCTCGCGCGAGCCGATCTCCATCACCTGGCCCAGCCCGCCGCGCTGGCGCCCCGCGCCGCCGGAATCCTGGCGCAGCTCCTTGCGCCAGATCACCAGCGGCGTGATCGCCTCGGTCGCCTCCACCGGCACGTTGCGCACGCCGGACGGGAACGGCGTCGCCGACAGCCCATCCTGCCGCGGCCGCGCCCCCGCGCCACCGGAATGGAAACTGTTCACCATGAACGATGTGCCGACGCGATCGCCGATGCCGGTCAGGCCATGGCCCGCAATCAAATTCAACGTCCATAGATTCGAGGTGCCTTCCGCCGGCACGCGGTCAGGCAGCGCCTGGTCCAGGCAGCCATACACCACATCCGGCAGCATGTGCCCCATCACCGAGCGCGCGTACACCGCGGCGGGCCATGCGGCATTCAGGATGCATCCCTCCGGCGCGGTGACGCGCACCGCATCCAGCGTGCCGGCGTTGTTGGGAATCTGCGGTGCTACCACGCAGTTGACGCCGAACGTCGTGTACGCCTCGGTATAACAGAGCGGACAGTTGATCGCGTAGGACGACATGCCGGAGCTGCCGGCATAATCGACGGCGATGTGGTCGTCGCCGATGGTCAGCGCTGCGACCAGGTCGATCGGCGCCTCATAACCGTCAATCCGCATCGACGCCTGCCAGGTGCCCTTCGGCAAGGCAGCGATCGCCTCGCTCATGCCGCGACGGCTGCGGCTGATGATTTCCTCGCCCAGCACGTCGAGATCGCGCAGGTCGAACTCGCGCATCATCGCGACCAGGCGCCGGCTGCCGATCTCGTTGCACGCCATCAGCGCGTAGACGTCGCCCACCACCTGCACCGGCTCGCGCACATTGGCGCGGATCATGGCCAGCAGGTCTTCGTTCATCGTCCCGGCACGCGCGAGGTAGAGCAACGGGATATAGAGACCCTCATGAAAAATCTGGCGCCCCTCGGGGGTCTGGCCGACGCCGCCCATGTCCACCAGATGCGTGGTGCAGGCGGACAATGCGACGATCTCGCCATCCATGAAGGTCGGCGACACCACCACGAGGTCGTAGAGGTGGCCGGTGCCCTTCCACGGATCGTTGGTGACAAAGACATCGCCGTCGCGCATCGTCGCCACCGGGAACGACTGGAGAAAATGTCCAACCGACCGCGCCATGGTGTTGACGTGGCCTGGCGTGCCGGTGACGGCCTGCGCCAGCATTCTCCCGCCCAGATCGAACACGCCGGCCGAGATGTCGCCCGCCTCGCGTGCCGAGGTGCTGAACGCGGTGCGCACCAGCGTGGTCGCTTGCTCCTCCACCACCGAGAGCAGTCGGTTCCACATGATCTGAAGTTCTATTTCGGGGATGTTGCGGCGGGTCATGCGGCGGATTCCTCGATGACGATCTCGCCCCCCGCGGCAATGCGCGCGGTGAGGCCGGGCGGGATGATGGTGGTGGTGCCGTCCTCGACGATCGCCGCAGGGCCTGTCGCGGCGTGTCCTGGTCGCAAGGCGGCGCGCAGGAACACCGCGGCGGTGTGGGCTTCGCCGGTCGTGCTGTCGGTGACGCGGCAGGTGCCGGAGGGCGCGGCGGCGCCGAGGTCGCGCGGCGGCGCGGCGCGTGAGGGCAGATCGGACGCCTGCGACAGCGCCAAAGTCCAGGTCAGGGCCTCGACTTCCAAACGCGGGATGGTGCGGCCATAGAGCCGCGTGTAGGTCGCGTCGAACGCGTCACGCAACGCCGCGGGGTCCAATGCGCCGTCGGGCAGCGCCACCGCCACCTCGTGGCCCTGGCCGCGATAGCGCATGTAGGCGGTGCGCGCTTCCTGCAACCGAGCGTCGCGCGCGCCGAGGCGCACCACGGCTTCCGCCTCGCCGCGCATGTCGCGGAACAATGCCTCGATCGCGGCTTGATCGAGCAGATCCAGCCGTACCAGCAACGTGCGCACGACTTCATAGGCGACCGGCGCCATCAGGAAGCCGTGGGCGGAACCGACGCCGGCGTCCACCGGCACCACCACGCGCCCGATGCCGAGCTTCTGCGCCAGCCGCGCGGCATGCAGCGGCGCGGCGCCGCCGAATGCGATCAGCGTGCGCGCATTGGTGTCCTTGCCGTTCTCCACCGCGTGCACACGTGCCGCACTCGCCATGGTTTCGTCGACGATCTCGGCGATGCCGCGCGCGGCCTCCATGGTTGACATGCCCATGGCGGCGCCGAGCCTGGCCACCGCGTCGGTCGCGCGTGCGGCGTCCAGCGCGATCTTGCCGCCGGCGAAACGTGCGGGATCGATGCGGCCCAGCACCACATCAGCGTCGGTGACGGTCGGCGCGGTGCCGCCGCGTGCATAGCAGGCGGGACCGGGATCGCTGCCGGCGCTGTCCGGTCCCACCTGGATGCGGCGCAACGCATCAACGCGCGCGATCGAGCCGCCGCCGGCGCCGATCTCCACCATGGCGATCACCGGAATGCGCACCGGGAATCCGCTGCCCTTGGCAAAGCGATAGGCACGCGCGACTTCGAAATGGCGCGATTGCTGCGGGGCGAATTCGTCGATCAGCGTGATCTTGGCGGTGGTGCCGCCCATATCGAAGGACAGCGCCCGGTCCCAACCGCCGCTTGCGGCGATCTGCCGCGCCAGGATCACGCCGCCCGCCGGCCCGCTTTCCACCAGGCGGACAGGGAATCGCCGCGCCGTCGCCACCGTACAGATGCCGCCTGACGACATCATCAGCAGCAGCGGACAGGCCGCGCCCAGTGTCTGCAATTGCTGCTGCATGCGCGCCAGGTAGCGGTCCATCAGCGGCAGCACATAGGCGTTGGCAACGGTGGTGGAGGTCCGTTCGTATTCGCGGATCTCGCGGCACACTTCCGAGGAAATGGTGATCGCCACGTCGGGCAGCGCCCGCGCCAGACGGGCACGCGCCGCCGCCTCATGCACGGGGTTGACGTAGGAATGCAGGAAACTGATCGCCACGGCCTCGATTTTTTGCTGTCGCAGCGGAGCGACCAAGGCGTCCAACCCGGCTTCATCCAACGCCAGCAACACCGATCCGTCCGCCGCCAGGCGTTCCGGCACCTCGTGCCGCAGGTCGCGTTCGACCAACGGTGTCGGGCGTTCCATGTAGAGATCGTATTGCTCGAAGCGATGCTCATAGGCGATCTCGAGCGAATCGCGGAACCCCTGCGTGGTGATGAGTGCGGTGCGCGCGCCCTTGCGCTCGATCAGCGCATTGGTGGCCAGCGTCGTGCCGTGGATCACGAGGTCGAGCTGCGCCGCGGCGATGCCGGCCTCGTGCAGGATCGCCGCAGTGCCCTCGATCACCGCGCGTTCCGGCGCGTCATGCGTGGTCAACAATTTGGCGGAGAGCGTGCGATCCGGCAGCGCCAACACGAGATCGGTGAACGTGCCGCCGATATCGACGGCCAGCCGCGTCAGGCTCATGCGAACGTCCTGCGATGCATCGCGGCTCCCTTCCTGCTGCCAGCCGATCGTGGACCGCCGCTGATGCGTGGTCCAGGCCGGTGGCGGGCGCAACAATCGCATACAATCCGGCAAACCCGGCGTTGCATCGCCGCGCCAACATGGCGGCACTGTCAACGGGAGCAAAGACCGATGTCACGCATTCCGATGCTGATGCAGGTGGGATTGCTGGCGTGCTGCATTGCCGCGATCCCCGTTCTGGCGCAAACGGTTGGGCCGGATCAGAGCCCGCCTCCGTCAGGCTTCTCCGCGCAGCCGCAAGGCCGGGCAGGGCGCTTCATCCAGCGGTTCCGCGCCGCGAACACCACCGGCGACGGGCACCTGACGCTGGCGCAGGCGGAAGCCGCACACATGCCGATGATCGCGCGCAATTTCGCTGCGATCGACGAGCAACACAAGGGCTACGTCACGTTGCAGGATATCCGTGCGTGGCGCCAGCAGATGCGGGCGCAACGGGGCATTGGCGCCGCCGACAGCAGCGGTGGCGCCGCCGACAGCGGCGGCAGTGGGAACGCCGACAGCGGCGGCAATGGGAACGCCGACAGCGAGTGAGCGTTCGCTCAACCCATCTGTTGACAATCAACTGAGCGATTGATATTTGCCGATGCATGGCACCGGCAGCCCTGGCGCTGGTCCGCGATCACCCATCGGCGGACGACGACTCAGCATTGCTCGACAGCGTATTCTTCGCGCTGTCCGATCCGGTGCGGCGCGCGATCCTGCAACGGCTGGATGACAGTCCGTTGCTGGTCTCCGAGCTTGCCGCGCCGTTCGAGATTTCTTTGCAGGCGGTATCGCGGCACATCCATGTGCTGGTGCGGGCGGGGCTGGTGCGGCAGGAACGCACCGGCCGGATCAGCCGCTGCAGCCTGGAGGCAGGGCCGATCTTCGTCGCCGCCGTCTGGATCAATCGCTACAGCAAATACTGGCAGGCGCAGTTCGATCTGCTGGCCGCGGCGATTGGCCGCACCAGGCGGGGACGCAAACGCAAGACAGCAGGAAGGAAACTCACACGATGATCGACGCCCATCCCGTCGTGTCGCGCGAGGCGTGGCTGCAAGCGCGCCGGCAATTCCTCGCCAGGGAGAAGGCCTTCACCCGGCAACGCGACTTGCTGAATGCCGAGCGCCGTGCGTTGCCATGGGTGCGGGTGGAACAACCCTATGAATTCGCAACGCCACAGGGTTCCCGGACACTGGCGGAACTGTTCGATGGCCGATCGCAACTGATCGTCTATCACCTGATGTTCGCCGCCGACTGGGACGAACCCTGCTGGCGTTGCGCGTTCTGGGCCGACAATTTCAACGGCATCCCGGTGCATCTGCGCCATCGTGACGTGACGCTGATCGCGGTGTCCTCGGCGCCGCTGGAGAAGCTGGAGGCGATGCGGCGGCGCATGGGCTGGAGCTTCACCTGGGTGTCGTCGGGCGGCAGCGCGTTCAACCGCGATCTCCACGTCTCGTTCACACCCGAGGAACTGGCGGCCGGCGAGGTCAGCTACAATTACCGATCGATCAGGACGTCAATGACCGAACTGCCGGGCATCAGCGTGTTCTATCGCGATCCGACCAGCGCGGTATTCCATACCTATTCCTGCTACTCGCGCGGGCTGGACCTGTTGAACGGCGCATTCAACTATCTCGATCTGGTGCCGAAAGGCCGCGACGACGAGGCGCTGGAACCGCACATGGCCTGGGTGCGTCTGCATGACCGGTATGAGGACTGATATGCAGTATCAAGACGGCAGCCGCCGGCTGGCGGCGTTTCGCGAGCAAATCGCGCAGCTCCGCGAAAACATGCGGCAGGTGCAGGCGGAGACGGAACCAGAGGAGGTCGCGGATTACGTGTTCGCCACGCCGGCGGGCCCGCGCAGCCTCGCCTCCTTGTTCGGCGACAAGCGCGAGCTGATTGTCATTCATAACATGGGCGCGTCATGTCCATACTGCACGCTATGGGCGGACGGGTTCAACGGTCTCTATCCGCATATTGCCGATCGCGCCGCGTTCGTCGTGTCGTCACCCGATGCACCGGAGGCACAGCAGACATTCGCCGCCGGGCGCGGCTGGCGGTTTCCGATGGTCAGCCATCAGGGCAACGATTTTGCCGCCGATATGGGGTATCGGTCAGACCGCGGCGGTTGGTTGCCGGGTGTCTCGGTGTTCCAGCGCGACGGCGCACGAATTGCGCGGGTTGCCGACACCGCGCTGGGACCCGGCGACGATTTCTGCGCGCTGTGGCACTTCTTCGATCTGTTGCCGGCGGGGGCCGCGGGATGGGCGCCGCGCTACAGCTATCGGTGACGCCGTGGGATCGCCCGCGCGGGGCTGCCCCCGGGCCCAGGCGTGAGCTGACGCGTCGCGACCGTCGCATGACCCGGCCGCGCAGAATGCCCGCAAGGGCCCGGCAAGGGGCGCCGTCAGGTCGACGGACCCCTTCCCACAGGCCGGCAGGAGCCGGGTCTCCCGGGCGGTCACGTGCCCATGCGCGCCGGCCTGCGTCGCCCGCGAGTCACGGCGCTCTCGGCTTGAACGGCTGTCTGACGACCGCCCGGATGGTCTCTCGACGGCCGCACGTCGCGGGTCGGCGACTCCTGGCTCGCTTTCTGTACCGGGTCGCGCCCCGCGGACTAGCCCCGCGGACTAGCCCCGCGGACTAGCCCCGTACCGGCGGCGTCGGAACCGGAGCTGGCGCCGGAGCCGGAGGTGGTGGGGCCGCGGGTTGGACCACTGGCGCGGGCTGCGCGGCGGTCTGCTGCGCACACCCCCCGAGGAGCGCCGCGGGCAGCACGACAGCAGCGACAACGGCGCCACGGAACAGCGTGCGGCGTACCACTGTCTCGGAAACGTCAAACATCCGGTTCTCCCTGGTTGACGCGGTCGTAAGCAGGTTAGATTTAAGGGCGATTTTCAGCTAACAGTCAAATCGACGGTCTGTGTGGGTCGACAAGGGTTGATGATGGCACCGGTTCGCGCGTCATGGCACAAGATTGCTCCCGGTTGCCAAGATCCTTCGACCTCCGCACCGCCCGCTCAGGTGTCGCGCCGAGCGACAATTGCCGGCGTCATGACGGCTCTCGCCGCGGTATGTACGCTGGCTGCATGCAGTGCGGATTCCGAGCCCGAAGCAGCTTCCTTGCAGGCGCCAAATGGCAACACCGAACTCGACAACCTGATTGAAGGCGCGCCCGAGTCGGGAATCTCCGGTCAACGGCTGCATGCTGAATTGCTACGACGCTTCTACGCGCGCCATGGCTTCCAGCCGGTATGGCCGACCCGGCAGGCGCAGGCGAACTCACTGATGAATGCCGTGCTGCGTGCCGGCGATCAGGGTCTCGATCCTGATCTGTTTCACGCGAACGTGTTGCGGCAAAAGTCAAAATTGCCACCGCTCGACCGCGAATTGCTGCTGTCGGACGCCTTCCTCTCGTACGCCGACGCACTGGCCCGCGGTGCCGTGCCGGTCGAGCGTCGAAAAGACCGCGATGACGAGACGCTGACGCCCGGGCCGATTGATGTGCCGGCGGCGCTTGACGCCGCGATCGGCAGCCCCGATCCGGCGGCGGCAATCGAGGCGCTGGCGCCGACGACGCCGACCTACCGGGCATTGCTTGAGGCTTTGCGGCAGTATCGGTCGGGCACGCCTGCCCGCGGCCAGTCGTCATCCAACCGCATGCGCGAGATCGAGGTGAACCTCGAACGCCAACGCTGGCTGCCGCGGCGGCTGCCGGCGGAGCGCGTCTGGGTCAACGTTGCCGACGAACGGCTGGTACTTTATCGCGCCGATCGGCCGGTCTTCTCTACCAAGGTCGTGGTCGGCCAGGACGTCGAGCGCAATCAGAGCCCCGAGTTCCGCGCCATGATCGATGGGATTGTGTTCAATCCTCCATGGGTCATCCCGCAGGATATCGCCACGCGGGAGATCCTGCCGCTGGTCAATCGGGACCCGGATTATCTGGTTCAGAATAACATGGTGATGCTGGCCGATGGCGACCTGGAGCAATTGCCGGGGCCCGATTCGGGGCTCGGATTGCTGATGTTTTACATGCCGAACCGGTTCGAGGTTTATCTGCACGACACCCCGGACAAAAATCTGTTCCGCCTTGATAACAGACGCGTCAGCCATGGCTGCATCCGGGTGCAGGAACCGCGCGAATTGGCCGCCCTGCTGATGCAGCAACCGATCGACACGATCAACCAGGCGATCGCGACGGGCGGCACCGCGCTGAGCAAGCCGCCGGCGCCGGTGCCGGTATTCGTCGTCTACCAGACCGCGTTCTTGGATGCCGACGGCAACCTGCAATTCCGTCCGGATTTCTATGACCGCGACGCTGAGATCTGGCAGGAGCTGCACGGACGGCAGAACCCATCCCCGCATATCGCCAACCGCAAGGTGTTCCGACAGGGACGACGGCACGCGGCGAAGCGCAAGGTTTCCTGGCACGGTTCATAGCTTGGCGGCGGGGCGCGGATCGCGGCGGTCCGGGGCCGACACGATGCGTCACCGCCGGCGTGATGGCCGCCCCGGCCGCCGGCACCTGCACGGTCGGAGACATGGCCGGACGCCTTTGACAACGGAAGGTGCCGCTTTGCATTCTGCGTGCGACATGAGCGGAAACCGGACCGGTGCCTGCGCATGGGCCTGTTAACCGGCGGGAGACGCGGAGGACGCAGACGCCGGCCATAGCCATCAAACGGGTGGCGAGCGGCGAAATCTGGGGCCGGACGCCCAAGAATGGAGGCCTTGGCCCAACAGTGCAGGCCTACCCGGGGCTGCTGGTGAACCACCGTGGGATTGAATTCACCATCGAGATTGCGCCTCATCCGAACAGTTCCCTCTTCGAGCTGCGACGGTACTTCTACCTCACGGCTGGGGTTCAAAGGAGGTGTGAGGGTGGAGAGGAGTTTGCATGCATCACAGCGGTCGTAAAAAACCTCCAGGCATGAGCAACATTGAAGTCCGACCGTCGATGTTTGAGCCGGACTACGATGTCGTGGCGCAGGCGATTTTCTGGCGTCCACTGCGCAACTTCACGATGTATATCCGGGAACGGGAAGACGAGCTCGATCTGTTCGATGCCGTATCCTTCATCAATCGGAAACGAGATCAACTTCGATCTGCGTGTTTACCGGGGTCACCCGAAACTTACGGTCACGCTTTATCTGCCGGATAGTGTATCAGACGAGAAAGTGATCGCGGAAACCATTGATCTGGTCATTCGCGGGATGGTCATTCCTTTGACGGCGGTTGCGTGGCGGCGCGGCCAGACATTTGAATATGGTCACCTTGAACGGCCAAAGCTCGATGACCGTCTGCGTGAACATGAGGCACGAATCATTGTTCTCAAGATAGCAGCCCAGCAACCTGGCCGATCGGCATCGACTTCGCTTTTGAAGAAGGAGGTGCCTGGATATATTGAGCTGTCTGCGAAGGATCGCGTCCGCTCGCCATCGCGCCCGAGAGAGGATGTCTGGCAACAAGTTGTGGGGAACGTTGTCTCCCACCAGAAGTCCAGAGAGGGGCCGTTCGTGAAAGGGTTCGCCACCCGAACGACGAACGGCCTGAAGGTGACAAGAAAGGGGCTGGATTATCTGAATAATATGGGATTCAAGACATCGCGCTGATCCGGCTTTGCGTGGCGGGCCTTATAGCCAAGTGGGAGCCATCTCAGTTGAGTCTTTTGCCCGGCGGCTTGCTTGTCCCAAACGAACCACGCGTAGGCCGTCGTACCGCTGCCTTTTTGTACGGCACCGGCTGGGTAGAAGGTGATGCGCTCGCTGAACACCCAGATGCGTGCCGGAGGGGTCGTGTCAAAGATGGTCTTCTGGCGGTTCGCACCTTCGAGAAAAGCCAGTCTCAGCAGCAGCGCGAGCTTGTGTCGGCACTGCACCAGACCTGCGCGGACAAATCCTTCAGCCGAATTGTAGGGAGGGTTGGTGATGATGTTGTCGGTAAGCCGATGGGAATGCAAAAAATCGATACCGGCTTCCCCGTAACCTCGGTCATACACATCACTTGCCTCAACCGGACAATCCGTGCGCTTCAACACCTCGGCCATGGTTCCGTCGCCGCAGGCCGGCTCCCATATCGTCCCGGCGAACTCCTCGTTGTCGATGAGGGCGTGCGTGGCCCAATCCGGCGTCGGGAAGAAATCCGGACCTTCCAGGTCCTCGAAGCGCTTCATCGTCGGCTGGAAGCCACCATTCAGGTTGTAGGTCGTGTCCATGGCGGGAGTCTACATTGTGCTGGGCCAAACCGTAAACAGCCACCACATCCGGTAGGCAACGCCGGCTCCCGATGTCTGTTCCGGCGCCCGCGTATTGCGTCGGGCTGCGACATGGAAGGTGCATCGGAATGTCCCGATTGGAGAAGTGCCGCGGCTGGGTAACAAAAATCCGTGCGTTACATGGCGTTGTCTATACCAAATACGGCCCCGACTACCGGCGCGCTGCAGTCGATCCATGGCCGGGATGACGCAGCATCCGGCGCCGAAAACCCGCATGCCGCGGAAACAAATTGGGCAGGACAATCATGGTGCTGCTGGACAGGATTGAACTGTCGGCCTCCCCCTTACCAAGGGGGTGCTCTACCACTGAGCTACAGCAGCATCAGTCGGGCGGATATAGCCATCGCGGCGTGGCAGGCGCAAGCGGGGGTTGACCCCAACCGCGCGGGGCCGATCTTGTTTGCATGACCGCGGACCAGCCGCCACCCGCCGAGCCGCCACCCGCCGAGCCGCCACGGGCCCGCCCGCCGAGCGGCAACAAGCCGGCGCCCAAGCCCGACCGCCTGGCTCGCGAAGCCGCGGCGCTACGCGCCAACCTGCGCAAGCGCAAGGACCAGGCGCGCCTGCGTGCCGATGCCTCCGGTCCGCCGAAACAGACATGATACCTGGCTGACCGCTGCCCCCTGCCGCGCTGGCCAGGGCTGACGCGGGCCGCCTACACTTTGCCCGCCAAGCCCACACCGCAGCACCGCATACGGACCGATCATGGATCTCCTGGGCGCACTCACGACATTCATCCGGGTTGCCGAGAGCGGCTCGTTCTCGGCCGTCGCGCGACAGAGCAATAGCAGCCACTCCGCGATCATGCGCTCGATCGACCAACTGGAATCACATTTCGGCATCCGACTCTTCCAGCGCACCACCCGCCGCCTCAGCCTGACCGGCGACGGCGGCGACTTGCTCGCCTATGCCCGCCGGTTGATCGAGGCGGCGGACGAGATGGAAGGCGCGCTGGGGCGGCAGGCGGCGTCCCCCTCCGGCGTCGTCCGGCTGGGCGTCCCCGTGGCGGCGATGCGCTGGCTGGTGCCGCGGCTGCCCGAACTGCTGAACCGCCATCCCGGGCTGACGGTGAAGCTGGTGGTGTCGGACGGCTTCGGCGACCTGATCGAAGAGCAATTGGACGTGGCGCTGATCGGCTGGGAACCGCCCGAGAGCACGATGATCGCGCGGGCCGTCGGCACCTTCGGCCGGCTCGCCGTCGCCAGCCCCGCCTACCTCGAACGCAACGGCGTCCCCGCCCATCCGCGCGACCTGCTGCACCACACCTGCATCGTTCACGACCGCACCGCGGAGAGCGCGCGTTGGGTCTTCTACACGCCGGAGGGCGAGATCGACGTGCCGGTATCCGGCGGCATCCGCGCCGACAACAGCGAGGCGGTGCGGCTCGCGGCCCTGGCCGGCTACGGCATCGCGCTGCTGTCGGAACTGATCGTGGTGGACGACATCCGCACCGATCGGCTGCGTCCGGTGCTGCGGGACTTCGCCTCGCAGCGCCTGAAGATCCACCTGGTGTATCCCTCGCGCCGCCACCTGCCACCGCGCGTGCGGGTGGTGATCGATTTCCTCGCCGAGGGCGTCCGGTATCTCAACGCACATCTTGCAGAGCATAGCGCGGAGACCGCGCCCGTCTGACCCGGCTTGTTCTGTCGCACGATCGAAACCCGTTTGCGGCACGCTGGCCGCTTGCGCTACACGACGCAGCCAAGCCCCCCGCCGGAGTCGCCGCGTATGGCCGTGATGTCGGACCGCTGGATTCGCCGCATGGCACAGGATCACGGCATGATCGCCCCCTTCGTCGAGGCGCAGAAGCGTGAGGGCGTGATCAGCTACGGCCTGTCCAGCTACGGCTACGACGCGCGCATCGCCGATGAGTTCAAGATCTTCACCAACATCGATTCGGCGGTGCTGGATCCGAAGGATTTTTCCGCCTCCAGCTTCGTCGACCGCCAGACCGACACCTGCATCATCCCGCCGAACAGTTTCGCGCTGGGGCATACGGTGGAGTATTTCCGAATCCCTCGGGATGTGCTGGTGATCTGCCTCGGCAAGTCCACCTATGCGCGCTGCGGCATCATCGTGAACGTGACGCCGCTGGAACCGGAGTGGGAGGGCCAGGTGACGATCGAAATTTCCAACACCACGCCTCTCCCCGCCAAAATCCACGCCCACGAAGGCATCTGCCAGTTCCTGTTCTTGCAGGGAAACGAACCCTGCGAGACCAGCTATGCCGACAAGGCGGGCAAATACATGCGCCAGCGCGGCGTCGCGCTGCCGCGGCTATGATGCAAACCGTATTGCGGAGACCCTGAATGGCCCTCGATCGCATCCGCATCCGCGGCGGCCGTCCCCTGTCCGGCGAGATCCGGATCGGCGGCGCCAAGAATGCCGCCCTGCCGCTGATGGCCGCCGGGTTGTTGACCGACCAGCGCGTGGTGCTGACCAACGTGCCGAAGCTGGACGACATCGCCACCATGTCGCTGCTGCTGGCTCAGCATGGCATCGCCGTGGAGCCGATCGGCAACGATGGCCGCACGCTGTCGCTCGGCGGCGCGATCACCAGCACCGAGGCGCCGTATGACATCGTGCGCAAGATGCGCGCCTCGTTCCTGGTGCTGGGGCCGCTGGTCGCGCACGTCGGCGAGGCACGCGTGTCGTTGCCCGGAGGTTGCAGCATCGGCGCGCGTCCGATCGATCTGCATCTCAAAGGCCTGGAGCAAATGGGGGCGCAGATCTTGCTCGACGGCGGCTACATCCACGCCCGCGTCAGCGGCCGCCTGCGCGGCACCACCTTCCTGTTCCCGTTCGTTTCGGTGGGCGCGACCGAGAACCTGCTGATGGCGGCAACCCTGGCGGACGGCCGCACGGTGCTGGCCAACGCCGCGCGCGAGCCGGAGATCGGCGACCTCGCCGAATGCCTGGTGAAGATGGGCGCGCGCATCCAGGGCATCGGCACCGACAAGCTGACGATCGACGGCGTAGAACGGCTGGGCGCGGCAGAGCATTGCGTGATCCCCGACCGCATCGAGACCGGCACCTATGCCTGCGCTGCGGCGATCTCCGGCGGCACCGTGTTCCTGCGCGGCGCGCGGGCAGAGCATTTGGGCGCGGTGCTGCGCGCCTTGCGCGAGGCGGGCGTGGAGATCGAAGAGCACGCGGATGGCTTCCATGTGCACCGGCTGAACGGACTGCATGGGGCGGATGTCATGACGGAACCCTATCCCGGCTTCGCCACCGATATGCAGGCGCAGTTCATGTCGCTGATGGCGGTGGCCGAGGGCGCGGCCATGGTCACCGAAACGATCTTCGAAAACCGCTTCATGCATGTGCCGGAGCTGAACCGCATGGGCGCGCGGATCAACGTGCACGGCGCCAGCGCGATCGTGCGCGGCGTGCCGTCCCTGTCGGGGGCGCCGGTCATGGCGACGGATCTGCGCGCGTCGGTCTCGCTGGTGCTGGCGGGACTGGCGGCGAAGGGGGAGACGATCGTGAACCGCGTCTACCACCTGGACCGGGGCTACGAGGCGGTGGAGCAAAAGCTGGCGGGGGTGGGGGCGGAGATCGAGAGGCTGGAGGAGTAGGCGACGACACTAACCGCATGTCGGTCGACGCGGCGACAAACCGGCAAGTTGGGAAGCAAGCCACGCTTGATCGAAGTTCGCCGGACTGATCGGTATTGCCGCGCTGCAAGCGGGACGTAACGAGTGAGTCCCGGCAACCGGTGAGCGGTCAGGCCGCGACATACGCCGCGAGTGCAGATGGCTCGGGCACCGGCAGGCCGTCCTGCTTCAAACCCTCGATGTGGAACCGGATTGCGCCACGAATTTCCCGCTCCACCTCGGCGATGGTCGCCCCGGTGGCAACGCAGCCGGGCAGATCCGGCACATAAGCCGAAAAGTTCCCTTCCGCCCGTTCGATCACCACAGCGTAGCGCATCATGCGCCTCCTTTCAGGCCGGCCTGCTTCAACATGCTGTTCCGTGTCCCGATTGCCAAGTCGTCGTCTGGCTTGCCAGCCACAGTGACACGGCCGACTTTGTGTGGATGCTTGAACTGGCGATGACTGCCCCGTTGGGCGATCCGGCGCCAACCGTCACGCTCGATCAGACGGATCGCCTCGGCCACCTTCATCGGCGGGTTCCACGCAGGGTTTGAAGCCTGATCGGATAGTCGCGCCGGCTGGTTGACGATCCCTCAAGAGCGCTGCAGCGACTGGCCTGGCGAGAACACGGCGACCTACCTCGCGCGGGTGCAAGTCGCTGCGTGATCCTACTGAGTTGGCTCGTGCCCTCACTCCGCCGCCACCACCCGCGGCGTGGCCGGCCGGCTCCGATGCCCGCTCAGCTCTGCCCCCGCCGCCGGGTCAAGCCGCAGGCTCAGCAGCGGCGCCAGCATGGAGATCGCCGACACCGTCAGGAACGCCACCGAGAAATCCGACAGCAGCGGCGCCGGATGCCCCAGCACCCGGATCGACGTCGCCAGCACGGTCGCCGACGCCGCAATCCCCAGCGTCAGCGACATCTGCTGGAACGTCGTATAGAAGCTGGTCGCCGTGCTCATCTGAGCCCGCGGCACGTCGGCATAGGCGATCGTGTTGTACGCCATGAACTGGAGCGATTGGAAAAACCCGTTGGCCAGCAGGATCGCGTAGATCGCCACCAGCGGCCAGCCGGGGCGGAACGCCGCGGTCAGCGCCAGCAGCAGGGTCGCGACCATGCCGATCCACGACAGCACCGCGCGGAATCCCAGCCGCCGCAGGATGCCGGGCGCCACCAGCCGCATCGCCAGCGACCCCACCGAACTGGTGAACGTGATCAGCCCGCTGTGCAGCGCCGACATCCCGAACCCCAGTTGCAGCATCATCGGCAGCAGGAACGGCATCGCCCCCACCGCGATGCGCGACAACGACCCGCAGATCACCGAGAACCGAAATGTCGGAATGCGCAGCATGCGGAAATCGAGCATCGGCTGCGGGCACCGCCGCGCATGCAGCCCGTAGCCCAGCGCCGAGCCGACCCCCAGCGTCACCAGCCCCGCGATCATCAGTCCCGAACCGACGCCGCGGCTCGCCATCTCGATGCCGAACATCAGCGACGCCAGCGCCGTGCCCGCCAGCACCAGCCCGCGCAGATCGAACGGCGTACGCGCCGGCTCGCGCATCTCCTCGATGTAGCGCGTCACCAGGATGATGCCGGTGATGCCGATCGGCACGTTGATGTAGAAGATCCAGTGCCAGGACAGATACGTGACCAAAAACCCGCCGATCGGCGGGCCGACGATGGGGCCGATGGTGGCGGGGATCATCAGCCAGGCCATGGCGGACACCAGCTCGGACTTCGACACCGCGCGCAGCATCACCAGCCGCCCGACCGGCGACATCATCGCCCCGCCCGCGCCTTGCAGCATGCGCGCCGCGACCAGGAAGGCCAGCGTCGGCGCCTGCGCGCAGAGCACCGAGCCCAGCGTGAACAGGCCGATCGCGGTGCGGAACACCGTGCGTGAGCCGAAACGATCCGCCAGCCGGCCACTGGCGGGAATGAACATCGCCAGCGTCAGCAGGTACGACGTCAGCGCCACGTTCATGTGCAGCGGGTCGGCGTGGAAACTCCTGGCCATGGTCGGCAGCGCAGTGGCGAGCACGGTGCCGTCCAATTGCTCCATGAACATCGCGCTCGCGACGATCAGCGACACGGTGCGGGCACTGACGGCGCGCCCTCCTGGGATGCTCATGAACCGGACATCATCACAACAGCCGAACAGTCTCGCCGGGCCTGCATACGCATGGCGCTGATGCCCGGCAATTGCAGTTTCTGCATTCGAGACAATCGCAACGATGCCGATCTGGCCGCCGCATTTCAGTACGTGAGGATGGCGGTGATCTGGTCGGTATAACTGCCGACATGGGCGCTGGACTGTCGTGCCAGGATCCGGCCGTAGACGGTGAACACCTGCTGCAACGGGGTGCCGGGTGCCACCACGCCGCTGACGGTCTGCGTCACCCCGCGCCCGGTGCCGTCGCCCCAGTAGACCGTCCGCGCCGGGTCGGCATAGGTATGGTAGCGCAGGGTGTTGGCCCCGCTGGTGAGTTGACGGCCATAGGGCGCCGCCCAGCCGGCCAGGGCGATGCTCCCGTCGATCGGCACCGTCGCCGATCCGGTCGCGGTGCAGGTCACGGTGATCGTCGCGGTGATGTCGGTGGGCACCGTGCCGGATGGCTGATAGACGCTGAACACCAGCGGCGTCGCCGTGATGTTGCAGACCGCGCTGCCGGCGGCGCGCGCCGGAACCACTGCAAGCAGCGTCAGGATGGCGGCCAGCAGCGACGGGACCGCTGGCGCAAGCAACGGGACCGGTGCCAAAAGCCGACTCAAGAGCGCGGCGATGCCGAGACGGCCGCGCCGCGCGCAACCAGGCGTCCCGGCGTCGTCCCGCTTGCTCATTGGCGCCGCCCGGTTGGTCATTGGCACCGCACTGGGCCGATGGCCGGGATGTCCCCCGGCACAGCCCGGTAGTCGAACTGCACGCTGCAACTGCCGCCGCTCGGCAGCGCCACCTCGACGTGGTTGCTGGCCTTCAACCCGGTCAGATACGCCTGCCCGTCGAACCCGACCGGCTGGTCGTCCTCGCCCGTCACCTTGGCGATCGATCCCAGCGGGATCGGCTTGCCGTTGGCGTCCTGCAACGTCACCAGCGCGGCATGCACCCGGCGGATGTGGAAATCCACCACCGGACCGGAGCGGTCCGGCGGCCGCACCTCCACCGTGGTCTGCCCCACGTCCACATCCGGCGGCAGCCGACTCACGTCCACCGCCACCCGATTGTTCTGGTAGGACAGCAGCGACGGCACCATCAGATGGCCGCTCGAATCGGTGACGCCGACCGGGCGGTTCTCATACAGCACCGGCACGCCGGGGATGCCGCCCGTGCTCACGATGGCAAAACTGTCGTTGACCTGGTCGCCGGCGAACGGATGGCCGTCCGCCAGCACCAGCGACCCGCTGGCGCCCGCCTGCACCGCATGCTCCGTCGCCATTTCCGACACCCCGGCGGTCACCCGCCCCCACGGGCTGAGGTACTCCCCCTGCGCCGACCGCACCGGCGTGAGGCCCTCCACGTCCTGCACCCGATAGCCGTAGTCGTTCGCCACCAGGGCCGGCTTGGCCACCGTGAGTTCCGTGTCGGGCCGGCCGTTCTCCACCGATCCGCCGACCGAGGCGGAGGCCGATTTCCCAAGCGGGATGCTGACCCCGAACGTCACGCCGAAATTGTGGCCGTCGTGCAGGTCCTTGAACGCGGTGGCATAGAACGAGGCCCAGCGGCGGATCGGCACGCTGTAGCTGAGCGTCGCCAGCGAAACCGTGGTGCCGGCGATCGGCAGCAGGCTTTCCTGCGCCTCCGACGACAGCGGCAGCGCCGCGCTCGCCACCTGGCTGACATAGCCAATGCCGACGCTGCCGAAGCGCCCGAACTGGTAGCCGAGGCTGGCATTCAGGGTCGAGCGCGGCACGGACGCGCCGCCCAATGCGGCGATGTCGCGGTAGTCGCCCGTGGTCCAGGTTCCCGCCAGGTTGAAACTTAAGCCGCGTGACACGCGCTGGAAGCCGACCGCCGCCTGGCCACCGCTCCTGGCCAGCGTGGTCGCGGCCGGCGGCGGCCCGGTGCTGCCGGCCATCGCCGCGTCCAGCACCCCGATCGAGCCCAGCTTCAGCGTGATGCCGCCGCCCAGCAGGGCCAGATCACTGCTGGCCTCCTCGTGGCCTTCCAGCGTCAGCCAGTCGGTGATGCCGTACCGCAGGACGCCGCTGCTTGCCTCGCCGGCATAGTGGTCCCTGATCAGCCCATAGTCGTAGCGCATCGTTCCCCCTTCCAGGGAGAAGCTGGCCAGGCCGGGCCGCAGCAAGGCGGAGCTGGCGTAGAACGGCAGGGTCACCAGCGTCTGCCGGCCCAGCGCATCCGTCACCGTCACCGCGACCTCGCCGGCGCCGGTCACCACCGGCAGGCTGTGCACCGCGAACGGCCCGGGCTGCACCGCTTCGCCGAACTGGCGAATGCCATTGACCATCACGTCAACGGTGGACGGCACCGCGGCGGAGGCGCTGAGCACTGGCAGCGGATAGGTGATCAGGTCCGGCCGCACGGCGAAGTCGCTGCTGACCTGGAAGCCGCCCAGCCGCACCGCGCGGCTCCATGACACCGCGCCGGTGACCAGGTCGCCGGCCCGCCACCGCCGCATGTCGTCCGGTTGCACGTAATCGAAGGTACTGCTCAGCCGCACCGTGGTCGCCTCGCCGGAGTACGGCGTCATGTTGACCAGGCCGGTATTCTCCAGCACGCCATACGGGGTGAACGCGCGCAGATCCAGCGTGGCGCCCCCGGTATCCTGCCAGTCCGCCCCGATTCCGTGCTGCCCGGTAAAGGTGCCGAGCAAGTCGTAGTTGAGCACCAGGCCGTAGCCCGGTGGGGACAGCGGGGCCAGGCTCGCGGCCGAAGCCCCGTTGGACAGTTCGGTCGGCAGCAAGGCGGAGTCGGGCGCCTGCACCACCAGAGTCTGATGTGCCTCGTCGAGCCGCGCCTGCACACCCGGCAGAGCAGACAGCGGGATCGGGTCGCTGCCGTGGGTCACGCCGGGCGGGACGCGAAGACCGAGTTCGCGCAGATCGTCAGGCTGGGCGTAGAGCATGCCGTCACGCTCCACAAACGCGCCGACCCGGCCGGTCGGGCGGCCGTTCAGCACCATTTCCAGTGCCAGGCTCTGTTCCGCCGCCGCGACGGCGACAGGAAGCAGCGGCAGCAATAGCGCCAGGATGACGGCGGCGGCCAGAGCGCGGCGTCGGGCCACCGCATTGCCTCACGGTGTCAACGTGAGCTCGTGTTTGCCGGTCAGGGTGGTGACGCTGACGTGCAGCGGACCTCCCATCCCGCCGCGATCCTGCACGATCCAATGGCGTTCGGCGCCAGCCAGGACGTAGGGGTTGCTACCGCCGGCGGTTGCTTTGGCGGGCCGGCCGTTGGCGAGGGTCACGTCGATCGCGCGTACCTGGTCGTAGTCCTGGCCGGTGTTGCTGGCGGTGAGGGTGATTTGTCCGCCAGGCTCACGTTGGGCGCGCCATTGCAGCGTTGAATGCGCGGCGGCGTTCGCACCGACGATCACCGGCATCGATAGTCGCAGCATGAACGCAACCCGCCGGCTCAGTCCTGTCGCGGCCGGCACTTGATCCAGCAGCAGACGATAGGTGCGCTCCCCACCCGCTGCAGGGTGGCGCAGCAATAGCCGCAAGGTCTGCGTGCCGCCTTGCGGCACGGTGAATATCGGCGGCGAGACGATCACGTCCTGGGTCGGCGCCAGCTCATCGGTGTCGCCGCTCTGGCTCCAGCGATACAGCCGCGCCTGGATCGCCGATGGCGCATCGCCGCGGTTGGTCACCTCCACCGTCGCCGCGGTGACACCGCCGGCCAGCAAGATCGGCACTGGCAACACCTCGAGCGAGCCGGCCCAGCAGCGCTGGGCCACGGCTCCGACAAGCAGCGCGACGGCTGCCAGCACTAACATCTTTCGCATTTTGCGAAATTCGCCCTGTCCGGAGATTTACCGTCAGTAGGTGACTGTCACGGTCACCGTGTCGGAGTAGAACTGATTCGTAATACCCTGCGGCTGCAAAACCGGAACTTCGCCATAGACGGTCAAGGGTTGGTCGATGCCAGTGCCTGTTCCGGCTACGGTGTCCGTGCCCACGTTGGTGCCCCACGGTGTGTCATGTGCGGAGTCTTGGTATAAGTTGTACGCCAACGTGGTGGTAGAATCTGCGCCGAGCATGTAGCGTTGGTTAGTCTGCGGCTGCAAGCCGTAGTTCAGACTGACGTTATAGAGCAGGCCGTTGGTGCAGTTAACGGTGAGAGTACCCGTGGCGTCGGTCGCTCCGGCATTAAGTACTGTACCGAATGACAGCCCACCGGAGGCAGAAACCGAACACGAGCCATCGACTGTCGCGCTGACGTCGAGGGTTGTGGTCGCGGTGTTCTGCGATGCCCAGGCCTGCTGAGCCATCAGTAGACCAACCACAGCGGCCGAGGCCGCAAGAACGCGTTTCATTTTGCCTGCTCCTGTAGAGGCTGCATGGCCGCCAACCCGCCTGACAGTTTTTGGTTGGGATAGTTTCGAACGGTCCTTTCATGCGCCCGAATGTTTAACGAACGGTTGTCTTTGCTGCTGTCAGGCGCATTTTTTCGTGGCGCCGCCGCCGCCGCGCCGGTCCCGGCCTGCCCTCGGCCCGCTTCCCGCCGGCGCCTGCCTGCTTCGGCGAATGTTCCGCTTCGGCATTGCGCCGTCATGGCGACAGGCCGCCGCACGCCGCCATTGCGGTCCTGGTGGCGCAATCCTGGCGCGCGGCGTATTCTGCTGCTGCGAAGGAGATATGCCATGAATGCAAAGGAAGTCGCTGCCATGCACCGGCCGAAGGGCATGCCCTTCCGGCTGAACAAGATCGGCCACCTGGCGCTGTACGTGCAGGACCTGCAACGCTCGGCGGAATTCTACACCGACGTGCTGGGCTTCCAGATCACCGACATCTACCCGGAGGACGCCGGCCTGCTGCCGGGCGGCGCCATCTTCATCCGGCTGAACGCCGATCACCACGGCATCGCCTTGTTCAAGGCGACCAAGGAGAATCGCCACGGCGCCGGGCTGCATCACATCGCCTTCGAGGTCTCGACGCTGGACGAGGTGCTGCGCGCCCGCGACCACCTGCGCCGGCACGACGTGCACATTCATTTCGAGGGCCGCCGCCGCGCCGGCGTGCAGCTTGCCGTGGAGTTCCAGGACCCCGACGGGCACAACCTGGAGATCTACTGGGGCATCGACCAGATCGGCTCCGACGGCGTCGTCCGCCCCGCGGAGCAATGGAAGGGCGCCAACAATCTGGAGGCGGCGATCGCCGATCCGGTGGTCGGGCAGGACACCACCGTGATGGACCGGTCGCTGCTGGGCGCATGAACATTTTCCCCCGGCGCGATAGAATGGCCACCCGATTGCCAGGCGTCGCGGCGCGGTCCGTGCCGCGACTCGGTCTCGCCGGGCGGCGGGAAGCGGCCTCGCACGCGGCCTCGCCACGGGGCTGACGCATGGGCTACTGGGGTAAGATCATCGGCGGCATGGCGGGATTCGCCATGGGCGGGCCGTTCGGGGCGGTGGTGGGCGCGGCACTTGGCCACGCCGCGGATAGCGGTCAGATGCCGAACATGGGGTTCTCGTTCCAGAACACCTCCATGCTCAACCCGGCGCGGCTCGCCGCCATGCTGGGGCGGCGCGACCAGGTGTTTTCGATCTGCGTCGTGGTGCTGGCCGCCAAGCTCGCCAAATGCGACGGCCCGGTGAACCGCAGCGAGATCGACGCCTTCAAGCGCCAGTTGCGCATCCCACCGCAGGCGGTGCGCGACGTGGGCCGCTTGTTCGACCATGCCCGGGAGGATCCGACCGGCTTCGAATCCTACGCCACCCAGCTCGGCGAGGCGTTCGAGGATAATCATGGCGTCCTGGAGGACGTGCTCAACGCGTTGTTTGCCATCGCCCGCGCCGACGGTGCCGTGAATGGCCGCGAAGACGATTTTCTGGCGCGCGTCCACCGCCGCCTCGGCCTGTCTCAGGCGGCCTGGGACCGTGTGCGCGGCGGGGTGCCGCGCCCGTCATCGGACGGTCCGGATCCGTACACGGTGATCGGCGTCCCCCGCTCCGCCACCGACGAGGTGATCCGCGCCACCTGGAAGCAGCTGATGCGTGAGAACCACCCCGACAGCCTCGCGTCCCGCGGCGTCCCGGCCGAATTTGTTGCGCGCGCCAACGACAAGGTGGCCCAGATCAACGCCGCCTGGGACCGCATCAAGCGGGAACGGGGGTTGTGAGTTCGCAGAAACCCGATTCGGCCCGCACGCTGTGGGGCGCGGAGGCGGAACCGAATGAAAGGTTCGTGTGGCCAGCCGCTTCTTCCCGGACCGCCGCCGCAGGGCAGGAAGGAATTCCGTCGCCGCCCCATCTCGCCGCCATCGCTGATCTGCCCAGCCCGAATCAGGACGACCGGCCCGCCGGAATGCCGATCGACACGCTGATCCTGCACTACACCGGCATGCAGTCGGCCCGGGCGGCGATCGAGCGGCTGCGCGATCCGGACGCGCATGTGTCCTCGCATTACGTGGTGGACGAGGACG
>DATJNA010000191.1:0-14796 GCA_035508435.1 Acetobacteraceae bacterium
AGAGACGATGCAGCCGCCAGGAAATTCCAGCGTCTGAGTCCGGTCGCAGTCAACCCGAAGAATTCTCAGTCCGCGGCCTCAGCATAAGCATCCAACGGCGCGCAGGTGCACACGAGGTTGCGATCTCCGTAGACATTGTCCACCCGCTTCACCGGCGGCCAGTATTTCGCCGCGGCGACCCAGGGCAGCGGGAAGGCGGCTTGCGTGCGCGAATAGGCGTGCGTCCACACATCCGCCATCACCTCGCGCGCGGTGTGCGGCGCGTGCTTCAGCGGGTTGTCCAGCTTGTCGAGCTGGCCGGCGGCGATGGCGGCGATTTCGGCGCGGATGGCGATCATGGCGTCGCAGAAGCGGTCGATCTCGGCTTTCGATTCGCTCTCGGTCGGTTCGATCATCAGCGTGCCGGCGACCGGCCAGGACATGGTCGGCGCGTGGTAGCCGAAATCCTGCAGCCGTTTGGCGATGTCTTCCACCATCACGCCGGCTTCGGCCTGGAAGCCGCGGCAGTCGATGATGCATTCATGCGCGACCATGCCGCCGGGGCCGGAATACAGCACGGGGTAGTGGCCGCGCAGGCGGGTGGCGATGTAGTTGGCGTTGAGGATCGCGACCTCGGTGGCGCGAGTCAGGCCCGCGGCGCCCATCATGCGGATATAGGCGTAGGAGATCGGCAGGATCAGCGCGGACCCGAATGGCGCGGCCGACACTGGGCCGAAGCCCGTCGCCGGCCCGGCATCCGCGCGCAGCGGATGATTGGGCAGGAACGGCGTCAGATGCGCGGCGACCCCGATCGGTCCGACGCCCGGCCCGCCGCCGCCATGCGGAATGCAGAACGTCTTGTGCAGATTCAAATGACACACGTCGGCGCCGATGATGGCCGGCGAGGTCAGCCCCACCTGCGCGTTCAGATTGGCGCCGTCCATGTAGACCTGGCCGCCGGCTTCGTGCACCACGTCGCAGATCTCGCGGATCGCGATTTCGAACACGCCGTGCGTGGAGGGATAGGTCACCATCAGTGCGGCGAGCCGATCGCGATGCTGCGTGGCCTTGGCGCACAGGTCGGCGAGATCGATGTTGCCTTCGCGGTCGCAGCCCACCACCACCACGCGCAATCCCGCCATCGCCGCGCTGGCTGGATTGGTGCCATGCGCCGACGACGGGATCAGGCACACATCGCGCGCAGCCTCGCCGCGCGACTCATGATAAGCGCGGATGGTCAGCAAACCGGAATATTCGCCCTGCGATCCGGCATTCGGCTGCAACGTCACCGCGGCGAAACCGGTGATCCGTTGCAGCCATTCGCTCAGCCGATGGATCAGCGTGGCATAGCCTTCCGTCTGATCCTCCGGTGCGAACGGATGAATATCGGCGAAGCCGGGCCAGGAGATCGCCTGCATCTCCGCGCTGGCGTTCAGCTTCATGGTGCAGGAGCCGAGCGGGATCATGCTGCGGTTCAGCGCGATGTCCTTGTCCTCGAGCCGCTTCAAATACCGCAGCATCGCATGCTCCGTGCGATGCTGGTCGAACACCCCTTGCTCCAGGAAAAACGTATTGCGCGAGAGTTCCGCGGGAATGCTGGGTGCCGCACCGTCCAGCTCGGCGCCGAGCGCATTGGCGAGACGCGCGAGTTCCTCGCCGGTGACGGTCTCATCCAGCGCGATGCCCACCGCGTCGTCGTCCACGCGCCGCAGGTTGAAGCCCGCCGCCAGCGCCGCGCGCATCAGTGCATCGGCGTCGTCGCATGCCACCACGATCGTGTCGAAGAACGCATCGTGCCGGATGCGATGGCCGCCGCGCCGTGCCGCATCGGCCAGCAGGCGCGCCATCAGGTTCACGCGGCGGGCGATACGCTTCAAACCTTCCGGCCCGTGCCAAACCGCGTAGAAGCCAGCGATCACCGCGAGCAATACCTGCGACGTGCAGATGTTGGAGGTCGCCTTTTCGCGGCGGATGTGTTGCTCGCGCGTTTGCAGTGCCAGCCGCGTGGCGGGTGCGCCGGCGGCGTCCACCGACACGCCCACCAACCGGCCTGGCATGTGGCGCTTGAATGCCTCGCGCGTGGCGAAAAAGCCCGCGTGCGGGCCGCCGAACCCCATTGGCACGCCGAAGCGCTGCGCCGAGCCGACCACCGCATCGGCGCCCATTTCGCCTGGCGGCGCCAGCAGCGCCAGCGAGAGCAAATCGGCGGCGACGATCGCCAGCGCGTCGGCGTCGTGCGCCGCGGTGATCTCGGGCGACAGCGCCCGCAGCGCGCCGGTCGATCCGGGATATTGCAGCACCACCGCGAATGGCTGCGTTGCGCCAATCGCCGCGACATCGCCCGGCGCCACATCGACCAGCGTCACGCCGATCGGCTTTGCGCGTGTGGCCAGCACCGCGCGCGTCTGTGGATGCACATCGGTTGCTACCGCCAGCACGTCGGATTTCGATTTGCTGACCGCATGCGCCATCGCCATGGCTTCCGCCGCAGCCGTCGCCTCATCGAGCAATGACGCGTTGGCGATCTCCATCGCCGTCAGCTCGCAGATCAACGTTTGAAAATTCAGCAGCGCTTCCAGGCGCCCTTGCGCGATCTCGGCCTGGTACGGGGTATAGGCGGTGTACCAGCCCGGGTTCTCCAGCACGTTGCGCTGGATCACCGGCGGCGTGCGGGTGCCGTGATAGCCCATGCCGATCAGCGATTTTTTGTCGCGCACATTGCGATCGGCCAACGTGCGCAATTCGGCGATCACGCCTGCCTCATCGAGCGGCGGCGGCAGGTCGAGTGGAACGCGGCTACGGATCGTTGGCGGCACCGTCTTTGCCGCCAGGTCATCCAGTGTGGCGGCGCCCACCACGCGCAGCATTGCCGCGATGTCGGTTTCCGACGGGCCGATATGCCGCGTGACAAAGGCGTCGGCGGCTTCGAGTTGGGCGAGTTCGGCCAGGGGGGAGAACCCCGGCGACGAAACGGCGTCCATCAGTCCAGGGTCTCCAGGTATTCGTTATAGGCGTCTTCATCGAGCAAGGCCTCGAACGCCGCGGTGTCGTCGATTTCCAGGCGGAAGAACCAGCCTTCGCCCTCGGCGTCGGAATTAACCAATGAGGAGTCGTCGGTGATTTCCGAATTCGTCTCCACCACCTTGCCGGCAAGCGGGGCATAGATGTCGGAGGCGGCCTTGACGCTCTCGACCACGGCACAGGCCTCGCCGGCGGTGACGTCGCGGCCGAGTTCCGGAAGCTCGACGAACACCACGTCGCCCAACTGCTCCTGCGCGTGGTCGGTGATGCCGACCGTGGCGATGTCGCCATCGAGCACCACCCATTCATGTTCCTTGGTGTAGCGCTTGTCCGTTCGCTTGTTGGGCATTGGGGCGTTTCCTGTTTTAGCGGGCGTAGCGGTGGGGGACGAAGGGCATCGAGGTGACGGTGGCGGGCAGGTTCCTGCCGCGCACGACGACGAAGACGGGCGTGTCCGCGGCCGCGAGGTCACGGCGCACATAGCCCATGGCGATCGGCGCATTCAGCGTTGGCGAGAACCCGCCGGAGGTGATCACGCCGGCGGCGGTGCCGTCGCTGGCGATGATGTCGGTCAGCGCACGGGCCGGGGCACGACCTGAGGGGCGGATGCCGACGCGCAGGCGGGGAAAGGTGTTCTCCAACTGGTCGCGGATCACCGCGGCGCCGGGAAAATCCCAGGCGGCGCGGCGGCGCTTGCCGATTACCCAGGTCAGGCCGGCCTCCACCGGCGAGGTCAGCTCGTCGATGTCATTGCCGTAGAGGCAGAGGCCGGCTTCCAGGCGCAGCGAATCGCGGGCGCCGAGTCCCGCGGGTGCCAGTTCCGGCTGGGCCAGCAGGGCATCGGCCAGTGCTTCGGCATGCTCTGCGGGGACGGATATTTCGCAGCCGTCTTCGCCGGTGTAGCCGGAGCGGGAGACCAGGCAGGGGATGCCGCCGATCGCAATCGCGGCGAAGCCCATGAAGGGCAGCGCCGCTGCGTCCGGCGCGAGCCGCGCCAGCACGGTCACGGCCGCGGGACCTTGCAGCGCCAGCAAGCCGCGGTCCTCGAGCGGCGTCAGCTTCACGCTGGCGGGGAGGTTGGCGGAGAGGTGGGTGAAGTCGTGGTCCTTGCGGCTGGCGTTCACCACCAGGAACAGACGGTCGGGGCCGAGATGGGCGACCATCAGGTCGTCGAGGATGCCGCCGGCCTCGTTGGTGAACAGGGTATAGCGCTGGCGGCCTTGCGGCAGGCCGGTGATGTCGCCGGGCACGAGGCGTTCCAGCGCTACCGCCGCGCCTGGGCCGGTCAGCATCGCCTGGCCCATGTGCGAAACATCGAACAGGGAGGCGTGGGCGCGGCAGTGCAAATGCTCGGCCAGCACGCCGCCGCGGCAGCGGGAGGCGAGGTCGCCTGTCAGGTCGTACTGCACCGGCATGGCATAGCCGGCGAATTCCACCATGCGCGCACCCAGGCGGCGGTGCCAGGTGTCCAGCGGCGTGGTGCGCAGCGGCTTCGGGGTCGGGTCGTCTGGCAGGGTGTTGTCGATCAAGGTCCACTCCGCAGGCAGGTCGTCCGGTCGGCTGTAACGCCAACGCGGTTGACCCCCCTCTGTCGCGGGACCTGAGAGATTCGGGGCGCCGCCCCTTACTCCGTCGGTGCGCCCGGCGCGCGGGCGCCGGCCGGCTTTCCAGAGATCCCGTATCCCGCCGCGGTCCTTTTGCCTGAGCGTTTCCGGGGGCCGGTTGCGCCTTCGGCGGCGGCCGGGCCTGGGTGGGCTGGCCGCTCTCTCCCGCGCCGGGTGGCTGGGACGCGGGCAAGATGCCCGAAAGCTGTGGGCCGGGCAATCGAAACTATGCAGCGCAGGTACCGCCAACGCGGGGCGCGTCACCGATGGCGTCGGTCCAAACGCGGCCATGATTGGTCAGGTTGACGATGCCGTTCGCCGGGCCATCGCTTGAATGCCGGCAACGGGGATCGTCGTGGAGCCTTGGCTGTGGCAAGCTGGCGGCTCAAGCTGTCTATGGCCGGTCTGAGCAAACGAGCTCGCTGCTGAGCCCGATGGCCACAATGAACTTGACGGCGGGGTGCGGCGATTGGACCCGTCTGACAGATTTGGTGTTGCGATAGAGGGCGACCTCCAGGTTCTGTGGGAGGACAGCGAGCGCGTCTTCTGCCGGCGGTGGCGACGTGACGCCGGCGGCAGCCGGCAGGCGGTGTTGACTGTGCTGCCCGCCGCTGCGCGCCCGTCCCCCGCGGGCCTTGCTCGTCTTGCTCACGAGTACGGATTGAAGGACGAGTTGGACCAAGGATGGGCGGTGCGGCCGCTGGCACTGGAGCATGCCCGCGGAAGAACAGTACTGACGCTCGAGGATCCGGGCGGCGAGCCGCTCGAACATTTGCTCGGCGCGCCCATGGAGATGGGACGCTTCCTACGCCTCGCGATCGGCATCGTTATCGCGCTGGGCAAGGCGCATCGGCAGGGCCTTGTCCACAAAGACCTCAAGCCGGTTCATATCCTGGTGAACCTCGCCAGCGGGGAAGTGAGGCTGACCGGGTTCGGTATCGCCTCACGCCTGTCCCGCGAGCGGCAGGCGCCCGAGCCGCCCGAATTCATCGCCGGCACGCTGGCCTACATGGCGCCGGAACAAACCGGGCGGATGAACCGTTCGATTGATGCTCGCAGCGACCTCTACGCCCTCGGCATCACGTTCTACCGGATGCTCACCGGCGCCCTGCCGTTCACCGCCTCCGATCCCATGGAGTGGGTCTACTGCCATATCGCGAAACAGCCGATACCGCCCGCCGAGTGGTTGGCGAATGTGCCGGTCACGGTCTCGGCCATCGCCATGAAGTTGCTTTCCAAGGCGGCCGAGGAACGCTATCAGACCGCGGCCGGCGTGCAGCATGACTTGCGGCTGTGCCTGACGCAGTGGGAAACGCGAGGCCGGATCGACGAATTCCCGTTGGGCCAACACGACGCGCCTGACCGGCTGCTGGTGCCGGAAAACCTTTACGGCCGAGAGCGCGAGATCGAGGCCTTGCTCGCCGCGTTCGATCGGATGGTCGCCACCGGCACGACGGAATTCGTGCTGGTCGCGGGCTATTCCGGCATCGGCAAATCCGCCGTTGTACACGAGCTGCACCGGGCGCTTGTCCCGTCCCGCGGCCTCTTCTCCGCCGGCAAATTCGACCAGTACAAGCGCGACATCCCCTACGCCACCCTGGCGCAGGCCTTGCAGACCCTGGTCCGCCAGATTCTCGGTCAGAGCGACGTCGAGGTCGGGCGTTGGCGAGATGCCCTGAAGGAGGCCGTGGGCCCGAGCGGCCACCTGATGGTCACCCTGATCCCCGAGCTCGAGCTGATCATCGGGAGCCAGTCGCCGGTGCCGGAGCTGCCACCGCAAGACGCGCAGCACCGCTTCCAGATGGTGTTCCAGCGCTGCCTCGGCGTATTCGCCCGGCCGGAGCATCCGCTTGTCCTGTTTCTTGACGATCTGCAATGGATGGACACTGCGACGCTTGCCCTGCTGGAGTATTTGGCGACAGAGCCCGAGGTGCGGCACCTGCTGCTGATCGGCGCCTACCGGGACAATGAGGTTGGTCCTGCGCACCCGTTGACGAGAAGCCTGGCGGCAACTCGCGGCAGGGCAGGGAGCCGGGTGCAGGAAATCGTCCTGGCACCGCTCAGGCTGGATGATGTGGGCCGGCTCGTCGCCGACGCACTGCGGTGCGAGTACGAGCGTGCCCTGCCCCTCGCGCGGCTGGTACAGGAGAAGACGACCGGCAATCCGTTCTTTGTGATCCAGTTTCTAACCGCGCTGGCGGAGGAGGGATTGCTGGCACGGGACGCGCACTCGATAGGCTGGACCTGGAATCTCGATCGCATCCGCGCCAAGGGCTACACCGAGAACGTCGTGGAGCTGATGCTCGGCAAGCTGAGCCGGTTGCCCAATGCGACGCAGGCTGCACTGAAACAACTGGCCTGCCTGGGAAACGTCGCGAAAATCGCCACGCTCGGCATGGTTTATCAGGGCTCGGAGCAAGCGCTGCATGCGGTTCTCTGGGAGGCTGTGCAGGCGGGGCTGATCTTCCGCGAGGACGGCACCTACACGTTCCTTCACGATCGCGTCCAGGAGGCGGCCTATGCGCTCATCCCCGAAAGCGAGCGGGCTGCGGGGCACCTCACCATCGGCAGGGCGCTCGTGTCGCGGATGGCCTCGGCGGCGATCGAGGAAAACATTTTCGAGATCGTTAACCAGCTCAACCGCGGCGCCGGCCTGGTCACCTCCGTGGCGGAACGAGAGCGGGTCGCCGAGTTGAATCTGATCGCAGGCAGGCGTGCCAAGGAGTCGACAGCCTACACCGCCGCGCTGACGTACCTCACTGCGAGTGGCGCGCTGTTGGCCGAGGACCGATGGGAGCGGCGTCCGGAGCTCACCTACGCGGTCGAGTTCCACCGTGCGGAGTGCGAGTTCCTGACCGGCGCATTGGCGGCAGCCGAAGGCCGGCTCTCGATTCTGTCGAGCCGGGCCGGGCCGCTCGTGGAGTTCGCCGCGGTTACCTGCCTGCGCCTGTCGCTCTACACGACCCTGGACCGGAGCGACCGTGCCGTCGAGGTATGTCTCGAATATCTGCGCCGCGTTGGCGTGCGGTGGTCGGCGCACCCGACGCAGGACGAAGTCCGGCAAGAATACGAGCGGATGTGGCGCCAGCTCGGCAGCCGCCCGATCGAGGCACTGGTCGAGCTGCCGCGGATGACCGACCGGGAGTGTGGCGCAACCCTCGACGTGCTCACCGCCGTCCAACCGGCAGCTTTGTTCACCGACGAGAATCTGCTTTGCCTCGTTATCGGTCGCATGGCAAATCTCAGCCTGGAGTATGGCAACAGCGACGGATCATGCTTCGCCTACGTCTGGCTCGGTGCGATTTTGGGATGGCACTTCGGCGACTACGGCGCCGGGTTTCGCTTCGGCAGGCTCGGTGTCGATCTGGTTGAGCAAAGCGGCTTGGACCGGTTCAAGGCCCGCGCCTGCCTGAGTTTCGCGAACGTCGTCTGTCCCTGGTCGTGCGACGTACGCACCGGCCTTCAGTGGCTGCAGCGCGCCTTGGACGCCGCGCAGAAGACCGGCGACCTCACCTTCGCGGCCTATACGCACAACACCGTGATCACGTTCCTTCTCGTCGCCGGTGACCCGCTTGCCGACGTGCGGCAGCAAGCCGAGAAGGCACTGGCGTTCGCGCAGAATTCGCGGTTCGGTCTCGTCGCCGACATGGTTGCCGGATCGCTCCGGCTGGTCAGGACTCTGCAAGGCCTGACCCCGGATTTCGCGTCCTTCAACGATGTCGGGTTTGATGAGGGCCGGTTCGAGCAACACCTGGAGGCGGATCGACGTCTGGCCGTCGCCGCCTGCCGCTATAGCATCCGCAAGGTCCAGGCACGGTTTTTTGCCGGCGATTATGCCGGTGCCGTCGCCGCCGCGGCGAAGGCGGAACGCTTGCTCTGGACATCGGTATCATTCTTTGAATCTGCCGAATACCACTTCTACGCCGCGTTGGCACGGGCTGCGCTCTGCGATGCGGCATCTGCCGCGGAGCGCAGCCAGCACCTGGAGGCATTAGCAGTCCACCACCGCCAACTGCAGGAGTGGGCGGCGAACTGTGCGGAGAACTTCGAGAACCGCGCCGCGTTGGTGGGTGCAGAGATAGCCCGCCTGGACGGCCGCGATCGTGAGGCCATGGACCTCTACGAACAAGCGATCCACTCGGCCCAGGCAAACGGTTTTGTCCACAACGAGGCGCTCGCCAACGAACTGACGGCGCGCTTCTACGCGGCGCGCGGGTTCGACAGATTCGCGCAGGTATGTCTGAAGGACGCCCGCTACGGCTACGCCCGTTGGGGAGCCGATGGCAAGGTGCGGCAACTCGATCGCCTGTATCCACAGTTACGGGAGGCAGAGCCGATCTCCGTGCCGACCGGCACGGTCGGCACCCCGGTAGAGCACTTGGACCTAGCGACAGTGCTCCGGGTCTCCCAGGCGGTGTCGGGCGAGATCGTGCTGGAAAAGCTGCTCGATACACTCATGCAACGTGCGATCGAGCATGCCGGCGCTCAACGCGGGCTGCTGATTGTGCCGCACGCTGCCGAGCAACGGATCGCCGCGGAAGCGACGACCGCCGGCAACACCGTCAACGTGCACCTGCCCGACAGAGCCGTCACCGCCACCGCGCTGCCGGAATCGATCCTGCATTACGTCGTGCGCACGCGCGAGGTCGTGATTCTCGACGATGCCGCGGCCGAAAACCCATTTGCCGCGGACGCCTACCTCCATGAGCATGCGGTCCGTTCGATTCTTTGCCTGCCATTGATCAACCAGAGCAAGCTCATCGGCGTGCTTTATCTCGAGAACAACCTGACCCCGCACGTGTTTACGCCGGCTCGGCTTGCGGTGTTGAAATTGCTCGCCTCGCAGGCGGCAATCTCGCTGGAGAACACCCGCTTGTACCGCGAGCTCGCGGAACGCGAGGCCAGGATCCGGCGACTGGTAGACGCCAATATCATCGGCATTTTCATCTGGGAGTTTGAAGGGCAGATCATCGAGGCCAATGACGCGTTTCTCCGCATGGTAGGGCACGATCGCGAAGATCTCCTCGCGGGCCGCCTGCGCTGGACGGATCTGACTCCGCCGGAATGGCGCGACCGGCATGAACGATGGTGGACGCCACAGCTCAAGACGACCGGGACCATCCCGCCATTCGAGAAGGAGTACGTCGCGAAAGACGGCAGTCGTGTGCCCGTGTTGGTCGGTGCGGCGAGTTTCGATCAGACGGCGAACCAAGGTGTCTCATTCGTGCTCGACTTAACCGAGCGCAAGCGGACCGAAGCAGACGCCCGCGACAGCGAGCGGCGCTACCGCGAAGTGCAGATGGAATTGGCCCATGCCAACCGCGTCGCCACCATGGGCCAGCTTACGGCGTCGATTGCCCACGAGGTCAATCAGCCGATAGCCGCAACGGTGACCAACGCGGCGGCCGCGCTCCGCTGGCTTGACATGCCAAACTATGACGAAGTCAGGCACGCGCTCGGTCGCATCGTCAGAGACGGCAACCGCGCCAGCGACGTACTTGGTCGGGTCCGCGGTCTCATCCAGAAGGCGCCACCGCGCAGGCAGCCGCTGGCGATCAACGAAGCGCTGGTCGATGTCATTGCCCTGCTGCATGGCGAGGTGGCCAAGCACGGCGTCTCGGTGCAGACGCGGCTGGCGGACGATCTGCCGATCATCCATGGCGATCGGGTAGAACTGCAACAAGTGATGCTCAACCTTATCATCAACGCCGTCGAGGCGATGAGCGGCGTCAGCCAGGGAGCCCGCGAGTTGCTGATCGGCACCGGCAGGACCGAGCCGAACGGCGTCCTCATCGCGGTGCGGGATTCGGGGCCAGGCCTGGCTCCGGCGGCGCGTGAGCACCTCTTCGACCCCTTCTACACGACCAAACCCGGCGGATTGGGGATGGGCCTGTCGATCTGCCGCTCTATCATCGAAGCACACGGCGGCCGATTGTGGGTGGAGGGAAACGAACCGCACGGCACCAGCTTCCAGTTCACGGTGCCCGCCCACGCGGCAGGCGCAGCGTAGCGAGGCCCGCAACAGTGCTTCCTGCGACACCGCCGGTCTGCCAACAACGCGGTGAAGGTATGCCGTGACGCGCCCATCCAATGCGGGTCCGATAGACGTTTCCCATCGTCCGCTGTCGATATATCAATCGAGGCTGTCGATATACCAATCGAGGCTGTCGATATACCAATCGAAGCTGTCGATATGCCAATCGAAGTCGACCCGCATGCCGGGTGGAAGACGTGCCATTTGCCTTCGACGCGGAAGCGGTGGAACTGGAAGATGAGGCGGATAATGACGATAGCGGGAGATGCCGCATGGGCGGGGCCGAAGTTCCTGATAGCTGCGGTTTGAACCTCTACCGCGCCGATCCGTCGCTGGCCCGGCTCGCGGCACTATATCTGCCGCCCGTACTGTTCCGGCATCTCGAACCCCATTTTGACCGCCTGGGCGCGCTGGCTGGCGGGCACCTGGATGAACTGGCGGGCCAGGCCGACCGCAACCCGCCGGCGCTGCACGTGCGCAGCCGCACCGGCGATGACGGCGATTGGATCGAAAAGCATCCCTCCTACCGCGCCATGGAAGAACTGGCGTTCGGCGAGTTCGGCCTGGCCGCGCTGTCGCATCGCGGCGGCGTTCTCGGCTGGCCCACCCCGATGCCACCCGCGGCCAAATACCTGCTCACCTACCTCTTCGTGCAGGCGGAATTCGGTCTGATGTGCCCGGTCAGCATGACCGACAGCCTGACGCGCACGCTGCGCAAGTTCGGCGACCCCGCGTTGGTCGCGCGCTATCTGCCGGCGCTGACCGGGCAGGACCTCGATGCGCTGACCCAGGGCGCGATGTTCATGACCGAGCAAGGTGCCGGCTCGGATGTCGGGGCCACCGCCGTGCGTGCGCAGCGAGCCGCCGACGGCACCTGGCGCCTGTCCGGCGACAAGTGGTTTTGCTCCAACGCCGATGCCGGCCTCGCGATGGTGCTGGCGCGGCCGGAGGACGCACCCGCGGGTTTGCAGGGTTTAAGTTTGTTCCTGCTGCCCCGCGTGCTGCCGGATGGGCAGCGCAACGCCTATCGCATCGTGCGACTGAAGGACAAGCTCGGCACACGCTCCATGGCCAGCGGCGAAATCACGCTGCAAGGCGCCACCGCCTTCCTGGTGGGCGAGCAAGGCGCCGGCTTCCGCCAGATGGCGGACATGATCAACAACTCCCGGCTGTCGAATGGCGTGCGCGCGGCGGGGCTGATGCGGCGTGCCGTCACCGAGGCGTTGTTCGTCGCCCATCGCCGCGTGGCGTTTGGCCGGAAGCTGGTGGAACTGCCGCTGATGCGGCGGCAGTTGCTGAAGATGCTGGTGCGGGCGGAGCAAGCGCGCAGCATGATGCTGCAGACGGCCGACGCGCTGCGCCGTTCGGATGCCGGCGAACCCGGCGCCTATGCGCTGCTGCGGATTTTGACTCCGCTGATCAAGTTCCGCGCGTGCCGCGACGCGCGCGTGGTGGCGGGTGATGCGATGGAGGTGCGCGGCGGCTGCGGCTACATCGAGGAATGGCCCGATCCGCGCATCCTGCGCGATGCGCATCTGGGCTCGATCTGGGAAGGCACCAGCAACATCGTCGCGTTGGATGTTCGCCGCGCGGCAAAGCGGGAGCATGGGCTGGCAGCACTGCGTTCGCACGTCGGTGCGCTGTTGCAGCAGGTGCCGCCGTTGGCGGATGCGGGCGCCGCGCTGGACCGGGCGTGCGCGCTGATGGACGCTTCTTATGGAGATGGGGGCGAAGTGCTGGCGCGGCAGGCAGCTTCGGCACTTTATCACGTGACGGCGGCGGCCGCGATGGCCTGGGAAGCGGGGCGGTTGCAGGACCCGCACCGGTTGGCGCTGGCGCGGATGGTGCTGGTGCATCGGGTATTGCCGCGGGACCCGCTGCGCGGGGAGGTCGGGGAGGAAGCGAGCGTGGCGGGGCTGCTGTGCGATCCGGGGGCGAGCGCGCGATGCCAGAGTTGAGCGGCCGCTTTGGGTGGAGACCAGACATAGGGCGCCCCGGTCGGTTGCCGGCCGCTTCGCGCCTATGGCGGTCATTCCCCACGCGCGGGTACGGCCACGGAATCGGACACTCGATCAGGCTATGGATCGGCGCGGACGGTTCGGGTGAGCGGCCAGCGCGCGCCCGCTCCATTGGTGGCGGCCAGGCCGCAAGGCACCGGGCGTCTATGGCGTCGTGCTCCCGACACCGCCGTCCCGCTTCCGCCAACGCCGTGGCGTAGGCCAACAGCGATGCCCGCAACTGCCAGCCGATGTCCGCCGGCTGCATCACTCACTGCATGCTCATTGACCCGCTGGCGTCCGCGGTGCGATCGCATTGGTGAGGGGGCCATGGTGGCTCGGCCGTCGCGGGCCACCGAGATTGCTCGCGGCACGGCCGCGGATTCCGCCGGTTCGCTGCATCAGCGTGTAGAAGGCCGGCGTGAACAGCAGGCCGAACCCGGTCACACCCAGCATGCCGCTGAAGACCGCGGTGCCGAGCGATTGGCGCATCTCGGCTCCCGCGCCGCTCGCAACCACCAACGGCGCCACGCCGAGAATGAAGGCGATCGAGGTCATGAGAATTGGCCGTAAGCGGCGCCGTGCGGCGCTGACCGCGGCCTGCGCCGGGGTGCTGCCGGCCTCCTGCGCCTGATGGGCGAACTCGACGATCAGAATGGCATTCTTCGCCGCCAGGCCGACCAGCACCACGAAGCCGATCTGCGCCAGGATGTCGATCGGCATGCCGCGGAACATCAGCCCGGTGACGGAGGCAAGCAGACACATCGGCACGATCAGCACGATCGACAGCGGCAGCTTCCAGCTTTCGTAATTCCCTGCGAGCACCAGGAATACGAACAAAGCGGCAGCACCGAACACCAGCATTGTGGGCGTGCCCTTATGCTCCTGCTGGTAGGCGAGGTCGGTCCATTCATAGCCGATACCGGGTGGCAGCACCCGTGCGGCCAGCACCTGCATTCTGTGCAGCGCGGTGCCGGTGGCGACACCAGGCGCCGCGACGCCCTGGACCTCGGCCGCCGGATACAGGTTGTAGCGCGGCACGCGATAGGGGATCGTCGTGTTCTTCAACTGTGCGACCGTTCCGATCGGCACCATCTCGCCAGCCGAGTTGCGCACTTTCAGTCCCATCAGATCCTGCCGGTCGCTGCGGAACCGCGCATCGGCCTGCGCGATCACTTCATAAGTGCGGCCGAGGAAATTGAAGTCGTTGACGTATTGGGATCCGAGATAGAGCTGCAGGGTGTCGAACACGTCGGTCGGCGTGACACCAACCTTTTCGGCTTTCAGCCGGTCGATATCGGCATAGACCGACGGCGAACCCGCGTTGAGCAACGTGAACACGCCGGCGAAGCTGGGGTCCTTGTTCGCCGCGGCCACCAGGGCATTGGCGGCCTTGACGAGCGCCCTGGTGCCGAGCCCCGCCCGATCCTCCAGCATCATCTTGAAACCGCCGGCATTGCCGATGCCCTGCACTGGCGGCGGCGGGATCGTCAGGATATAGGCTCCCTGAATCACCGACAGGCGCTTGCGCAGATCGGCCAGCACCGAGTTCGCCGTGATCCCCGGGATGTGGTGGTTATACAGCGACGGCAGGCCGGAGAAGATCGTTCCTGCATTGGACGCCACGGTGAACGTGGTCGCGTCCAGCCCCGCGAACGGCGCAACATGCTCGACGCCCGGCGTCTTCAGGATGATATCGGACGCGCGCTTCACCACCTGCTCCGTGCGCTGCAGGCTCGCGCCAGGCGGCAGTTGCAGCACCGTGATGAGATAGCCTTGATCTTGCTCTGGAATGAACCCGGTCGGTTCGTGAGCGAATTCAAGCCCCGCGGTTCCGATCAGGCCGGCATAGACCAGCGCAACGATCGCGAGCGCGCGCACCAGCCGGCTGGTCAGCGCGCCATAGGCATCCGAGAGCCACTCGAACCCGCGGTTGAAATAGCCGAACGCGCCGCGCAACAGCCGTCCCGCAAGCGTGCCATGGCCGGCACTGTGCGGATCGTGCGGATGCAACAGCAGAGCGCACAGCGCCGGGCTCAGCGTCAGCGAGACAAAGCAGGAGATCACGGTCGAGGCCGCGATGGTGACGGCGAACTGGCGGAAGAACTGCCCGGAGATGCCGGAGAGAAAGGCGGACGGGACGAACACGGCACACAGCGTC
>DATJNA010000192.1:0-2287 GCA_035508435.1 Acetobacteraceae bacterium
CTGGTTCGAGCGCGTGCTGGACCTGTACGGTGGTCTGGGGCGTGCGGCGAAACGGCCGGGACCACGCCCCCCCTGTCATCGCGAGTTGGCCACCGGCCGGTGGCCAACTCGCATGTGTGGACGGCCCCCCGGATGCAAGAGCAAAGATGAGGAAAACTGACGGGCGGTTCGATTGCGGTCATGTGTCCGGCCTGTTGGCGCGGCACGGCGGCCGCTGGCCCAGATGGGTTCCGCGATCCAGCCCCAAACAATGACGCGGCCTGGTTGGCCGGCCGTTGCGAGTAACGGGTTCTCCGGATCGTCGGTTCGACCGATCGTCATCTCACTCAGCTCTGTCACCCCGGCATCAACGCGCGCTCCGGTGGCTTTGGCCGACCGCCGTTCCACCGTCTCGCGCGTCATCGTGACCCATGCCGACTGGGCCATCTGGTTGCTCGTTTCCCACCGGAGCCGCACCGGCTTGTCCAGGTAGTCCGCAGGCTGCGGGACCCGGCGCGCCGCGGAGCGCCCGCAAGAGGCAGGCGGAGCGGTGCGCCGGGTCCCGCAGCCTGTGGACCCACCTGGACAAGCCTGGCACGGACGGCGGGGCACGGTCATGCGCTGCTGCCTAATCGCGTCCGAAGCCGCGCGGCGGCTGTACGGCGGCGAGCTCGTCCAGGTCGAGATCGACGATCGCCTGCAAGGCTTCGCCGGTGGCGCTGTCGCGCAGGTTTGCCGGCAAGCGGTCCAGCCAGGCGGCGTAGTCTGCCTGCAGCTGCACCAGCGTCGCCACGCTGGCGTTCCAGCGCCGGATCTGGCTGCGATGGTCGGCGGGACGGCGGGTGCGGACGGTCGGCACACCGGCCGCGCGTGCGGCGCGATAGCGCGCCTGGCGTTCGGCGTCGGTCATGGCCCGGTCCCCGATGGGATGGCGTGACATGGGTTCCACTCCCAATCGTTACGTCACGAAATAACCGCCGGGTGCCGCGCTGCGCCGGCCGCCACCGGCCGGCGGTAAGCCTCGCCCGTCGTCATCATCGCCCAGATCATCCGCGCCATCTTGTTGGCCAGCGCCACCGCGGCGACCTTCTTCGGCTTGCGTGCCAGCAGCCGGCGCAGCCACTCGGTGGCCAGCGTGCTGCCCGGCCGTTCCGCCGCCCGGATCACCGCCATCGCCCCGTTTACCAGCAGCGCGCGCAGCCGCTCGTTGCCCGCCCGGCTTATGCCGCCCATGCGCTGCCGGCCGCCGGTCGAATGCTCCTTCGGTGTCACACCAAGCCAGGCCGCCAGGTGGCGGCCGGATTCGAACACCGCCGGATCGACCTCGAGCGCAAACGTCAGCCCGATGATCGGGCCGATCCCCGGGGCGGTCGCCAGCAGTTGGCTGATCGCGTTCGACTTGTGCATCGCCGCGACCTTCGCCTCCAGCGCCTGGATCCGGCCGTCGAGGTGTTCGATCTGCTCACCGAGCAGGGCCAGCATCTCCTGGCCGACCGCCGGGATCGTCGCCTCCGCCGCGATCGCTGCCAGCAGCGCAGCCACCTTGGCGGTCCCCTTGCCCGCCACCACGCCGAACTCCGTGGCATGGCCGCGCAGCGCGTTGATCAGTTGCGTGCGTTGATCGACCAGCGTCGCGCGAACCTTCAGCACCAGCGCCTGCGCCTGCTGGTCCTCGGTCTTCGCCAGCACGAAGCGCATGCCCGGGCGACCCGCCGCCTCGCAGATCGCTTCGGCGTCGTTGCGGTCGTTCTTGCCGCGCTTCACATAGGGCTTCACGTATTGCGGCGGGATCAGCCGAACGTCATGGCCGAGCGCACTCAGCTTGCGCGCCCAGTGGTGCGAGCCCCCGCAGGCCTCCATGGCAACCACCGTGGCGGCACGCTTGCGGAAGAACCCGATCACCTGCGCGCGGCGCAGGTTGACCCGCAGCACCGGCTGCCCCGCTGCGTCAACCGCATGCACGGTGAATACCGCCTTGGACGTGTCCAGGCCAATCCGGCTAATCTCGCTCATGGGCGGCTCCTGTCTTGGGTTGTGAGACCCCCAAGTCTGGCACGAAATGCCGTGGGGCCGTCCAACCCAACAATGACACCGGAGCGTCAGGCTCGCGTCCATCGGCGTGGCTCTGCCGCTGATCCGCGTTGCAGCTCGTGCTTGGCCGGCAGCCACATCGCGGGCACCGCGCAACCACACGCCGGCGGCGCTGCGCACGGTGTGAGCTGAGAACGACCGTCTCACCGATAGCGAGCTGAGACGGTCGTGAGACTCGCCGCGACGGGCGCGGTCCCCACCAAGCCCCCTCGGCGGA
>DATJNA010000193.1:0-11416 GCA_035508435.1 Acetobacteraceae bacterium
AGTGTCGCGACGCCCTCGTTCGCGCTCTCGTTCAGCTGCGTCGGCGCGATCTTCACGTTCGTGCCGATGCTCGAGCGAGCGGTCGAGGCGCGCGTCGCGCTCCCCGCGCTCCTGCGCGAGGCGATCGTCCTAACGATCGCGACGCAGCTCGGCACGTGGCCGCTCACCGCGGCGGTCTTCCTCCAGTTCTCGCCGTACGCCGCGCTCGCTAACCTCTGCGTCGGCCCTTGCGTCGGGCTCTCGATCGCACTCGGCGCCGCAACGCTGCTGCTCGCGTGGCTGCCGCCGCTCGCGCAGGCGGCGGCGAACCCGGACAACTGGGCGATCCCGGCGCAGAACTACTCTTCGACTCGCTATTCGACGCTGGACCAGATCACCGCCGCCAATGCGGGCCAGCTCGAGCCGGCATGGACCTTCTCGACGGGCGTGCTCCGCGGGCATGAAGGCCAGCCGCTGGTGATCGGGAACGTGATGTATCTGGTCACGCCCTTCCCCAACAACGTGTTCGCCCTCGACCTCAGCCACGACGAACGCATCCTGTGGCAGTACACGCCGACCCAGAATCCGGACGTGATTCCGGTGATGTGCTGCGATACCGTCAACCGCGGCGTCGCCTACGGTGACGGCAAAATCATCCTGCACCAGGCGGACAACTCCGTCGTCGCGCTTGACGCGAAGACTGGCAAGGAAGTCTGGAAGGCCCCGCTCGCCAGCTACAAGGAAGGTGCCACCGGCACCGATGCGCCGCTGGTGGTTGGCGACAAGGTGCTGGTCGGCGTCTCAGGTGGCGAATTCGGCGTGCAGGGTTTCCTCGCCGCACTCGATATCAAGGACGGCCATACCATCTGGAAAGCCTTCTCCGAAGGTCCCGACGACCAAATCCTGTTCGATGCCAAAACCACCGCGCTGGGCAAGCCGGTCGGCGCCGATTCCAGCTTGAAGAGCTGGCAGGGCGACCAGTGGAAGATCGGCGGCGGCGACACCTGGGGCTGGTACTCGTATGACCCGAAACTGCATCTGGTCTATTACGGGTCGGGCAACCCCTCCACCTGGAATCCGAACCAGCGCCCGGGCGACAACAAGTGGTCGATGACGGTCTTCGCCCGCGACATCGATACCGGCGTTGCGAAATGGGTCTATCAGATGACGCCACATGACCAGTGGGACTACGACGGCGTCAATGAAATGATCCTGGCCAACCTCAAGGTGGACGGCCGTGAGGTGCCCGCGCTCGTGCACTTCGATCGCAATGGTTTGGCCTATGTTCTGAACCGGGCCAACGGCGAACTGATCGCCGCGCATAAGTACGATCCGTCGGTGAACTGGACGACCGGCGTCGACATGGACAAGTCGAGCCCGAACTACGGCCGTCCGGCGGTGGTGCAGCAATACGCCCCCGGTTCGAAGGGCGTGAACGTCAACTACACCGGCATCTGCCCGGCCGCCCTCGGCAACAAGGACGAGCAACCGGCGGCGTTCGATCCGCAGACACAGCTTTTCTACGTGCCGACCAACCATGTCTGCATGGACTACGAGCCGTATCCGGTCGCCTACACCGCCGGCCAGCCCTATGTCGGCGCGACACTGTCGATGTTCCCCGGACCGGGTGGCTACATGGGCCGTTTCATCGCCTTCAACCCGGTCACGGGCAAGACGGTGTGGTCCATTAACGACCAGTTCTCCGATTGGGGTGGCGCACTGGCCACCGCCGGCGGCGTGGTGTTCTACGGCACGCTGAAAGGGGACCTGCAGGCGGTCGACGCCAAAACCGGCAAGCTGCTTTACAGCTTCAAAACCCCCTCTGGCATCATCGGCAATGTCATGACCTACATGCATGGCGGCAAGCAATATGTCGCGGTGCTCTCGGGCGTTGGCGGCTGGGCGGGCATCGGCCTCGCAGCGGGCCTGACCGATCCGCATGCCGGATTGGGCGCTGTGGGCGGCTACGCCGCGTTGAAGAACTATACGACTCTGGGCGGACAGCTCACGGTGTTCGCGCTGCCTGGGAAGTGAAGTTCGACAGCCTCTCCCTGGCTCGACCTGGCTGGGCCGGCACCTCGCCTCGGGTGCCGGCCCTTGCTTTCCTATCGTACGAAGGAACTCGCAGTGAAGTGTCGTTCGCGCATAGTCTTCACAGCCCTCGCTTTTGTTGCCGCCAGCGGGATTACAACCTTCGCCGCTGGGCCCGGCGATCCGAAGCCGACCTCCGAATCGAACGGGCTGTGGACCGATAAGGGCGGCGCGCCTACCTACGACATCGGCAAGGATGGCGCCGTCGATTGGGGGACGTTCGTCGGTTATTTGCGCTATAACGATACCTGCCTGCGCTGCCATGGACCGGACGGGTCCGGTTCCTCCTATGCGCCCGACCTGACCCAGGCGCTGCAGCAGATCAGCTACGCGCAGTTCATTGCGGACGTGGCCGGCGGCATCAAGTCGGTGAATACGGCGCAGCAACTGGTGATGCCGGCGTTCGCGGACGACAAGAACGTGATGTGCTTCCTACAGGAGATCTACAGCTATCTTCGTGCGCGCTCGACCGGCGCGGTGGGCCGCGGCCGCCCGGCAAAGACCGCGCCCTCCCCAAAGGGCTTCGATGAGGCGTCGTACAAATGCCTCGGCATTCCGCAATAATCGCCGCGTTTGGGCCGATGCCGTCGCTGCGCCTCAAGATCGTGGCGCTTGTCATGGCATTGCTTGTTGTCCACGCGGCGCAGGCCCAGGCGCCGGGCCTTGGCATCGGTGCCGAACTGGTCGATCCGCACGTGTTCCGCGTCTGCGCGGACCCGAGCGATCTGCCGTATTCCGACCAGGCGCAGCAGGGATTCGAGAACAAGATCGCCGCCTTGCTCGCCCGCGACGTTGGCAAGCAGCTCGGCTTCACCTGGCAGCCACAGGTGTTCGGCTTCATGCGCCTGACACTGGACAGCTACCGCTGCGATGTCGTCATGGGCATCACGCAGGGCAACGGCGAAGTCGCGAACTCGAACGCCTATTACCGTTCGACGTATGCGCTGATCTACCGTCCGCATACCGGTTTCGACGGCATCGAAAGTCTCGAGGATCCGCGGCTGAAAGGCACGCGGATCGGCATCATCGCCGGCACGCCGCCGGCCACGATCCTGGCCGACAACGGGCTGCTGGAACATGTCCATTCCTACCAGCTCTCGGTCAACCTGCGCTTCTTCACGCCGGCACGGGACATGACCGAGGACCTGGAGAACGGCAAGATCAATATCGGTGTGCTGTGGGGGCCGATCGCGGGCTATTTCGCCAACCGTTCCGGCGGCAAGTTGAAGATCGTGCCGTTGCTGCACGAATCGGACAATGGCCCGCCGATGGCGTTCAGCATCGTGATGGGCGTGCGGCATGGCGAGGATGCCTGGCGGCGGCAGCTCAACACTGCCATTGCGCAGGCACAACCGGAAATTACCAGGATTCTGGAAAGCTACGGCGTGCCGTTGCTGGATGACCGCAATCACGTGATCTACGCCGGCGGGTAGATGTCATTCCGCACTCTGTCATCGTGAGGACCGCGAGCGAAGCGTGCCGGGACGAAGCAACCCCGGTCATCAGTGTCCCCTTCAACGACCAAGGTCGCTTCGTCGCTCCGCTCCTCGCAACGACATGTGTGGCTCGCAATGACACGTGTGGCTTGCAATGACGGGGGCGGCCTCAACCCCCCTCTTCCACCGCGCTTACCCGCACGCCATGCTTGCGCAGTTTGCGATACAGCGTGTTGCGGCTGATGCCGAGCGCGGCCGCCGTCGCCGTGGCGTTCCAATGCCGGCGCTTCAGCTCGAGCAATAGCCTCTCCCGCTCCGCGGCCGCGAGCGGGCTCGAATCATCGATCGCCGGGGTGTCCGGCGCGGGTCGTCCGCCGAAGCTGGGACCGAGATGCTCGCGCTCGATCCGTTGCCCGCCGGCAAGTGCGATCGCCGTTGCCAGCGTGTTTCGCAATTCTCGGATGTTGCCCGGCCATTGATGCGCGCGCAGCGCCACGAGTGCGTCCGGCGCGAAGGCGACGGCGACATGGCCGTTTTCCTCGGCGGCAATCGCATGAATCAATTGCTCGATGTCGCGCCGGTCCCGCAATGGCGGCAGCGTCAGCGTTAAGCCGCTCAGCCGATAATACAGATCCTTGCGGAAGCCGCCTTCCGTCACCATGCGCCCAAGGTCGCGATTGGTGGCGCTGATGATGCGGATATCGACCGTAATGGGGCGGCTGCGCCCCAGCGGCATCACCTCTTTTTCTTCCAGTAGCCGCAGCAGCCGCGCTTGCAGGCTCAGCGGCATGTCGCCGATCTCGTCGAGGAACAATGTGCCGCCATGCGCCGCCACCACCTTGCCGCGCATGCCGCCGACGCGCGCACCGGTGAAGGCGCCGGCTTCGTAGCCGAACAATTCACTCTCGATCAGCGTCTCGGGAATCGCGGCACAGCTCAATGCCAGGAACGCCTTGTCGCTGCGTTCCCCGCGCTGGTGGACGGCGCGGGCGAAGGTATCCTTGCCGGTCCCGGTCTCGCCTTGCAGTAGGATGTGGATGTCGCGATTCATCACCCGTTCGGCACACCACAAATTATGCGCCATGACCGGATCGCCGAGATGGGGCACGGCGAATTTGCCGGGTGCGGGGACGGGCGGCGCGACCGGAGTCCGTACCGGCCGCACGGTGGGCGGCGGTTCCTGCGGCGGCCAGATGCCGGCATGCAGCAACTGGCCGTGCCGTCCGCTGGTCGGCCACACCTGGTACGGACGCGCCTGCGCGTCATTGAAGAAGCGGCCGAGCGGAATATCAAACATTGCTTCAATGCTCTGGCCCACGAGGGACTCATAGCCGTCGAGTCCAAGTCGCGCAGGAGCAGTACTGTCGGCGGCACGCACCAGGCCATGTTCGTCCACTGCCAGCATCGCCGCGTGAAGCTGGCTCACCATGTCCATCTGGTCGTGGAAGCGTAGAATCCAGCAATCCTTGAAGCTGCCGATGAAGTACGATTGCTCTACGATGCGCGTGGATGTGCTGACCAGCGCAAGCGTCGGCAACTGGCTCTCGCGGCTGTCCGGGCAGTCGAAATGCGAGGTGTCCAGCGCGCCGAGCAATTGGCCGTTGGGTCCCCACAGCGGCGCGGCAGAGCAAGTCATGCGGACATTGCGCGCGAAGAAATGCTCGGCGCGGTGCACCAGGCGGGGGCGCCGGTCGTGCAGGCAGGTGCCGGGGCCGTTGGCGCCTTCATGCCGCTCGTCCCAGATGAAGCCGGGCGCGAGATCGACGCGGCGCAGCAATTCCTCATGGCCCGGCTCGCACATGCGCTCCAGGATCAGGCCGTCGGCGTCGGTGAACAACAGCAGGTAGTGCGACGGCGCGATCTGGCCGAACAAGCAGCGCATTTCGGCGCGAACGATCTGCGCGAGCGGGCCGAGCTGCGCGCGGCGCTCCTCCAGGATGCGGTTGTCGACCCGTTCGCCGGGTGGATCGCCGCTGGGTTCAAGTTGATATTCGTTCAGGCAGCGCTCCCAGGCGGCGATGACATAAGGCTCGGCCGGCGCGCCGAGCAAGCCGGGGGCCACGCCAGAGCAACTTTGGCGGACGTAATCGGCGTGGCTGGCTGCCCTTTGAACCGTCGGGTTCGTTTGGCCGCGCACAAGATCGGCGTGCATTGTCGGACAGTCTCCCCTTACCCTGAGGCCCTGGTGGAGCGCCTTCAGTCGCTGACGTGCTGGTTTGTTGGGTACAAGTTGTCTCCCTTTTTTGCGGCGCTGTCACGTCTCCGATGCGCCGGGAACGGGCGGGAGCACGGCCGTTGGAGCCAACCTCGCGAAAATGCTGGAAAACAGCAGGGCCAGTCAATGGCACAGGCTTTGCGTCGCAACTATGAATGGGATCAGCGGGCCTGATTGTCAGGCCGCGGGTGGCCACGGATATGTGAATGGTGCCGGTCCGACCGGGGCAGCAGAGAGATAGCGTGCTAATCGCGGCGGATCGCCGGGGCCAGGAGGGATGATGAGGCAGGGATGGCGGCGCAAAGCCGCTGGCATGATGACGAAGGCGCTGCTTTTCGGCTGGTTCGCCGCGCTCGTGCCCGGCGTGGGCCACGCCCAACCTGCCGGCGAAGCATTGTTCGAAAAGAACGATTGCAAGACCTGCCACGCTGTTGATCACAAGCTGGTCGGGCCATCCTATCAGGACGTTGCCAACAAATATGCCGGTCAACCAAATGCCGAGCAAACGCTGGTCGACGCGGTGAAGAAGGGCCATGTCGGCACCTGGGGTCAGGTGCCAATGCCGCCGCATCCCGACATGTCGGATCAGGATATCAAGACGATCGTCGACTGGATTCTGTCGCTGAAGAAATAGCGCCGGCCCGCATTCTGTCGGGGCCGGTGGATGGTGTCATGACACGGACCGACAATAGGTCGGATCATCCGGGAGCTGACGACGATGCAACTCGTCGATCTGATCGTGCTGGCCTGTACGGCAGCCAATCCGGTCGAATGCCGGGACTACCATCTGGTGTTCCAATGGGAGGGATCACTGCGTGCCTGCGCCATGCAGGCGGAGCCGCGGCTTGAACAATGGAGCGAGGAGCACCCGAATCTCCAGATCAAGCGCTGGCGCTGTGCGTGGCCCGGCCAGGAAGACGAAAAGAGCTGACCGTGCGCCTTGGCAGCAATGCCACACTGTAATTGCGTGATCGTTGTGCCATTCTAATTCTCTGTTGCGGAGGGGTCATGTCATGAAAACACGTGCCGCCGTCGCCCGCGAGGCGGGCAAGCCGCTCAGCCTGGAAACCGTGGATCTCGAAGGTCCGCGCGCCGGCGAAGTGCTGGTGGAAATCAAGGCGACGGGCATCTGCCACACCGACGAATTCACCCTCTCCGGCGGCGACCCGGAAGGCATCTTCCCCTCGATTCTCGGGCATGAGGGGGCCGGCATCGTCGCCGAGATCGGTGCCGGCGTGATCAGCGTGAAGCCGGGCGATCACGTCATTCCGCTCTACACCCCGGAATGCCGGCAATGCGAATACTGCCTCAGCCGCAAGAGCAATCTGTGCGTCGCGATCCGCGCGACCCAGGGCCGCGGCGTGATGCCGGACGGGACCAGCCGGTTCGCCGCCGGCGGCAAGCCGGTGATGCACTACATGGGCACTTCGACGTTCGCGAATTTCACCGTGCTGCCCGAGATCGCAGTGGCAAAAATCCGCGAGGACGCGCCGTTCGACAAGGTCTGCTACATCGGCTGCGGCGTCACCACCGGGATCGGCGCGGTGATGAATACCGCGAAGGTGGAGGCCGGCGCGCGCGCGGTGGTGTTTGGCCTGGGCGGCATCGGGCTGAATGTGATCCAGGGTCTGCGCTTGGTCGGGGCGGAGATGATCGTCGGTGTCGACCTTAATCCACGGCGCCGCGAAATCGCGGAAAAATTCGGTATGACGCATTTCGTCAATCCGAGCGAGGTGCAGGGCGACCTGGTGCCGTACCTTGTGGACCTGACGAAGGGCGGGGCGGACTACAGCTTCGAATGCATCGGCAATGTGAAGGTGATGCGCCAGGCGCTGGAATGCGCGCATCGCGGCTGGGGGCAGTCGATCATCATCGGGGTGGCGGGAGCGGGGCAGGAGATCAGCACGCGGCCGTTCCAGCTGGTGACCGGGCGGGTGTGGAAGGGCACCGCGTTTGGCGGTGCGCGCGGCCGCACCGATGTGCCGCGGATCGTCGATTGGTACATGGAGAAGCGGATCAACATCGACGACCTGATCACGCACGTGCTGCCGTTCGAGAAGATCAACGACGGGTTCGAGCTGATGCGGCGCGGCGAGAGCATCCGCAGTGTGGTGACGTACTGATACCCTCGTCGCGCGCGCTGCCGCGGTCAGCTCGGCAGCGCGCCGGAGGCCTTGGCGACGTGGGTGGCGATCGCGTCCATCAGCGGCGGCGACAGGCAATCGTACGGTTCCAACCCGAGTTGCTTGAGGCGGCCGCGGATACCGCCCATGCGATCCGGACTGACGCCGGATTCGATGACCGAGGATACGAACGCCGCGAATTCCGGCGGTGCCCAGCCGGACTGCTGGAACAATTCCGGGTGGAGGAAATCGAAGCCGTAGAAAGGATGCTTGGTGTTCTCGATCCGTCCATACATGTGGACGCCACAGCCTTTGCAGGCATAGCGCTGGATGGCGGCGCTGGGGTCCACAATGGCGAGCTTGTCGGCGTTTTCCGTCACCGTGAGGTTGGCTCGCGGCACTACGGCAACGACGGAGAAGATCGCGCCGGACGGTTTCCAGCATTTGGTGCAGCCGCAGGCGTGATCGTAGGCGACGTTGCCCTTGATCTCGATTTTCACCGGCCGGTCGGTGCATTTGCACACCAGGGTGCCGCCATCGAAGCTGGCGACGCCGGGCCGGACGCCCTGGTCGATAGCGGGGTGCAGGCGAATTGTGTCGGACATTTTGTGCGCTCCCTATTTTTGGTTGCGACATCGGCTGGTAACATCAACCAGCCCGGCATTGGCCGATCGGCCATTCCTTTGCTTTGCCGCTTTTGCAGCGGTTCAATCCTACCGGAAGACAACAACCCAGGTAAATCGAAGAATGCCAACGGCGGCGGGATTTTCGAGTTGTGCGGCGGCAATCGGCGTGGCGCGGCGTCGCACGCCGAATTGTGAAATGCAGACGCCGTGATCACATTGGTCAACGCGGTTCCGCTTGCCTCGCCACGCCGCAGGCGGCATGGTCCATTCCTAACGAAAGGGAGGAGGCAGCAATGAGCTATTCCGGTGCTTGCTTCTGTGGCGCGGTCGAGCTGCGCGTCACCGGCGAACCCAATGCGATGGGTTACTGCCATTGCCGGTCATGCCGGTCATGGTCCGGCGGTCCAGTGAACGCCTTCACGCTGTGGCCGCCTGAGGCCGTGCAGGTGACCAAGGGCGCGGAGCAAGTCGCGACCTATCACAAGACGGATATGAGCCATCGGCAATATTGCCGCATCTGCGGCGGGCATCTGATGACCAGGCATCCGCCACTGAACATGATCGATGTCTTCTCGGCGACCATCCCGGACCTTGTCTTCGTGCCGCAGGTGCATGTGAATTACGCCGGGACGGTGCTGCCGATGCGCGACGGCTTGCCGAAGCTCAAGGATTTTCCTGCTGAATTCGGCGGCTCCGGAGAGACTGTACCGGAGTAGCCGCTCGCTGCTTTGGCCTCGCGGCAAGATCGCCGGGGAGCAGTTTGCCCTCGCGGTGAGATGGTGGGTATCGGCGTCCGCGCTCGCCTGGGGGCGGGGAGGCCATGCGGCACGCCAAATCACGCGCCGCAGCTGACCCTGCCTGGGAGCGCGTTCGCAGCGGCGGCCGGGCGCGGGCAGAGAAAGTTAGTTATGCCACTTGGCACACGTTAGTCGTGTCAGCTATTATGACGGCATGCGAACCGCGCTCCTCACTCCTGACTTGTCTGCCCCGACCCACCGAGGGGTTGGTGTGCACCTCGTCCGCCGCCTCGGCGGCGTGGTGCGCAGCGCCATCGCTGGCGGCCTTGCTCACGCCGGTGTCCTGCGCCGGCATCAAGCCGCGCCGAGATCCGAAATCGGCCACGACCCCATGACCCCAGAGGTGGACGGGCGTGCCGTGTCCGCACGGGAGTCTCGCATGCGCCGCCCGCGCACCGCGGCGCCGCCCCCACCATCCGAATCAGCGCACCCCGGCTGGCTCGTGCCTTGGCGCAGCCGCCGCACCATGCCGCGCGGCCGCAACAGCCGCCACGCGCCGCCCGGCCCGGAGCAATACCCCGAGCCGGACATCGCCTGCTTCACCCCCGAGGCGTTCCCTGCTCTTACCCCCGAAGCCTGTGCGTTTCTCAACACACCGCTCGAGGAGTGTGACCCCGACATTCTACTGTTCATGTTTTCCGGGCTTACCAAATACCTCACCGAGCTGCCGGAAGGGGCGGAGGTGCCGGATCCCATGGAGTTGTTTGCCACCCTGTGGGATCGTCTGCATCACGAGCGCGGCGATGGTCCGCAAAATGCTCTGGCGACGGCCGAGTCAGCCGCGGCGCCGCTCGCCCGAGAGGCGGCATTGAGCGATGCGCCGAGCGTCCCAGACGTGGCATTGACCGACGCCCCGGCCGCCCTAGCGATGGGATCGACCGATGCCCCGGCCGCCCAGGCAACGGTATCGACCGGCGCCCTGACAGCTCAGACGATGGCATTGACCAATGCTCCGGCAGGCCAGGCGATGGCATTGCCCTGGACACCAGCCACCCCTGACAAGGCATTCTCAGATGCGGCGATGATTGCGTCGCATCCGCTGACGGACGTGCCGTCACTGTTGCTAACTCAACCATTGCGATCTGCCCCACTCGTTTTGCCGGCAGCTCCATCAGAACCGCAAGCGCCGCAACTGCGGCGTCACGTCGCGATCACCGCCGCCAGATGGGAGACCACGGCAGGCTCCGTTCCCCTCAACCCGCCTGCGCTACGCGGGTGCTGTGCGGCCTTCGACCGCGACCATTCAGTCCTGGATAGAAATATAGCCATCTTCCACCGCTGCATCCGGCTGTTGCCGTGTCGCCGCTGGCTTTTCATCGACACACTATTGCAACGTCCGTCGTCGCGGCACTGGTGCTATGCCGCCCGCGCCAGCCCTGCCAGAACAAGTTCGGGCGCCTGATCTGGCGCGCTCGCGAGACAACGACCGGGACCGCCACACCGCAGTCCCGGCGAGGTGATTCGTGCCTCGTGCGGGACCGCTGCAAGGCAGCCCCGCCAGAGTGATTCGCGTCAGTCACGGGACTGCCGCAAGGCGGCCGAGGTTCCGGGCGCCGCGCCGTTCGTGTCTGCTGAGATTGCCTCCACTGGCCCGAACCAGATCACGATTGTCCTGGGGCCACGCTGGAAGCGTTTCGATATCGCCCCCCTGATTCTTGCTCGCATTGAAGCAGCGCGCATGATCGGGATGCGCGCGTTGATCGGCCCCCGCCGCTTCGGCGACAGCCTGGTCCCCCGGGGGTTTGGCGAAGATTTCTATGAGCCCTATCCGTGCGGCACAGCGTTCGTGGCGGCGGCGGACACCGCCAACGCCACTGATGCGGCAATCGTGGCGCGGGGCCTTGGCCGGGTACAGGTAATCGAATTGGCCAAATCCTTCAGCGAACGCGATTGCGCCGCTGGCGAATAGTGGCCTCAAGGGCTGGAGCGAACCCGGAGCTCCGGTGAACGGAAGAAAGGGCGTCTGGCCGTCAACGAATGGGCGGATGGCGAAGCCGTGACGGCCCACACTGGCTACCGCAATGATCCGTTTTGCACGGATGATACCGGCGGCGGTCTGGGCGAAAGGCCACTTCTTCATCCCACTAATCGAGCCTGGTTGTCGAAAACATACGGCGTGACTTTCGTCACCGTCGCGGAACTGGCCGAA
>DATJNA010000194.1:0-55748 GCA_035508435.1 Acetobacteraceae bacterium
CGATCCGGCGGAGCACGATTTGCCCCCAGCCGCGCTGGCGGCACTGGACGCAAGGGGCGCCATTGGGGCGGAGCGGGTGGCAAGCTCCGTGCTGGCGCGCCCGGGCCAGGTGCCGACGCTGCTGCGGCTGGCGAGGGCTGCCGCTGCCGGGCGGCGGGCATTGGCGCGACAGGTGTGGGAGGTCCGGCGTCGGCACCGCGCACCGCGCTGACTTCGGGCGAGACACTGCCGGCACGCAGAGCCATTGGTGCGATCCCGAGGACGGCGGTGCCGGCGCGAAGCGTTGCATTGCTTTGCAGCCTGCGGTTGATACAGCGGCCAGGTCCCCCCGGCCGGTCCAGGGCGGGGTCTCGCACCCGGCTGATCCGGTCGGTTGCACTGCAGGGACGACTTCCACCTCCGGTCGTTGTCGCGCAGATCGCGCTCCGGCCGTTGCCACGCCGATCTCGCGGCACGGCGCCAACCGGCCCTGCGCCAACCAGCCCTGCGCCAAGCAGCCCTGTCGCCAAGCAGCCCTGTCGCCAAGCAGCCCTGGCGCCAAGCAGCCCTGGCGCCTCCGACGCGATCATGGTATGTTCTCGCTCGACTCCGAGAGCCAGGCGGCCGTGTCGTGCCCTCCATTCGCATCCTCCCCGAGACCACGGTGAACCGCATCGCCGCCGGCGAGGTGATCGAACGCCCCGCCGCCGCGGTGAAGGAGCTGGTCGAGAACGCACTCGATGCGGGCGCCGCCCGGATCGCCGTCGCGCTGGAAGGCGGCGGCATCGACCGCATCGAGGTCAGCGATGACGGCCATGGCATGTCCGGCGCCGAACTGGCGCTTGCCGTGCAGCGCCACGCAACCTCCAAGCTGGCCGACGACAACCTGATCCACATCGACACACTCGGTTTCCGCGGCGAGGCGCTGCCCTCGATCGGCGCCGCCGCCCGGCTCGCCATCGCCTCCCGCCCGCCCGATGCCGACTGCGCGCAGGCGATCCGCGTCGAGGGCGGGCGCGTCTCGGATGTAACTCCCGCCGCCGGCCCATCCGGCACCCGGGTCGTCGTCCGCGACCTGTTTTTTGCCACGCCGGCACGGCGCAAGTTCCTCAAGCACCCCCGCACCGAGGCCGACCACGCCGAGGCCGTTGTCCGCCGCCTCGCGCTGGCCGCGCCGCAGGTCGCCTTCCGGCTGGAGATCGACGGCAGCGTCCGCTTTGACCTGGCGCCGCAGGACCGCGCCGCGCGGGTTGCCGCCTTGCTGGGCCCCGACGCCGCGGCGGCGCTGCTGCCGATCGTCGGCGCGCGCGGCCCCATGCGGCTGCAGGGATTCGCTTGCTCACCCGCCGTCACCCGCGCCACGTCGGCCGCCCAGGCGCTGACGGTGAACGGACGCCCCGTGGCCGACCCGGTGCTGAAGACCGCCGTGCGGGTCGCCTATCGCGAGGTGATCGAGGCGGGCCGCCACCCGGTTGTCGCGCTCTATCTGGAGCTGCCCGCGGAGGAGCTGGATGTGAACGTCCATCCCAGCAAGGCGGAGCTGCGCTTTCGCGACCCCGCCGCGGTGCGCGGCTTGGTGATCTCGGCGCTGGGCCAGGCACTCGCCGGCGGCGCCGGCAACGTGACGCAGAGTGCGGCGCTGCCGCCCCGCCCTTCGCTGCATCTCTGGCAGCCGCGCACCGGCCGCACCGGCATCGCGGCGCTGCCGCTGCCTAGCCTGCAAGCCGCCGCGGCGCCCGCCGGCGTTGGCCACCTCGCCGAGGCGCCGCTCGGCTTCGATGGCCCGCCCTCGGCCCGCGTCCTGCCGCCGCCCGAGCCGGACCCGGCGCATCCGCTCGGCGCGGCGGTAGCGCAGGTGCTGGATACCTACGTCATCGCGGTGGCGTCCGACGGGTCGCTGGTGCTGGTGGACCAGCACGCGGCGCATGAACGCCTGACCCACGAGGCGATCCGCACCCAGATGCTGGATGGCGGCGTCAGCACCCAGCCGCTGCTGCTGCCGGCAGTGGTGGAGCTGCCGCCGTCGGATACCGCGCGTTTGCTGTCCCACGCGCCGGAACTGGCGTTACTCGGACTGGAGCTAGAGGCATTCGGCCCCGGCGCCGTGCTGGTCCGCGCGCTGCCGGCGGTGCTGGGAGCGCCAGAACCGGCACCGCTGCTGCGTGACCTCGCCGACGAGTTGGCAGAGCAAGATGAGGCGACCGCCTTGGCGGCGCGGCTGGATGCGGCGGTGGCGCGCATCGCCTGCCACGGCTCGGTGCGGGCCGGACGCCGCCTGACGCAGGCCGAGATGGACGCGCTGCTGCGCCAGATGGAGGCGACGCCGCGGGCTGCCACCTGCAGTCATGGCCGTCCCACCTTCCTCAAGCTGAGCCGTGGCGAGATCGAGAAGTTGTTCGGCCGGCGGTAGCTCATGAGCGGCCGGTGCCGCCGGCGGCAAATTGAGAGTGAAGCGGGAGTTGGGGCCAAAGCCGCAGTCAAAGGCGGGATTGGGGCGACAGCGAGGTCGAATTGGGGAACGACCTTGAAATCGAACCCAGGGCCGAAGTGCTCCCCGATGGGTCAGTGCGGCCGCAACGGCTTTGCGAGAAATGCGGCACCGTCCAACCGCTCCTCCGGGACGGGTTGGTGGCACTTTCAGGAACTGCCTCCAGCGCACCCCTGCCGCACGCAACGAGCCTTGCCCCGCCCCGCCCGCTCCGGCCCCATCGGGCTTGCGTCCCGCGCCTGCGCGTCGCAAGCAGTGCAGACTGAGCTAGCAAACGGGGGTCGGGTGGCGACGTGGCTCTGGGTGGCGCTGGGCGGAGCGCTCGGCAGCATGGCGCGGTTCGGCCTCGCCAATGCCATGGCCGCCATCACCGGCCCGCAATTTCCCTGGGGCACGCTGCTGATCAACATCCTCGGCTCGTTCGTCATCGGCTGGTTCGGCGCTCTCACCGGCCCGCGCGGCATGCTCTCCGTTCCGGCCGAGATGCGCGCCTTCGTCATGGTCGGCATCTGCGGCGGTTTCACCACCTTCTCGTCCTTCTCCTTGCAGACACTCGAGCTGCTGCACGCGGGAGAAATCGTGCCGGCCGGCGGCTACATCGTGGGATCGGTGGTGCTATGCTTGGCGTTCGTCTGGCTCGGGGTGTGGCTGGGCCAGCCCTGAACGATCCAAAAAATCCCGTCGCTGCTCCTGCGCTGCAACTCACGCTTCCATGAGCGACAGCCGATGCTGCATAATTGGCGATGCCGCCCGCCCGCGGCAGCCCCGCGGTTGCGGAAGCGGAAGGAGCAGATGTGGCAATGAAGCTGTTGCTGACCGGCGGATGCGGGTTCATCGGCTCCGCCGTGGTTCGCCACCTGTTGAGACACACCGGCCATGTCGTGGTGAACGTGGACAAGCTGACCTATGCCGCCTCGGAGGAGGCATTGGAGGAAGCGCACCACCACAACCGCCACGTGCTGGTTCGCGCGGACGTGGCCGATGCGGCGGCGATGCGCCAGGTCTTCGCAACGCACCGGCCCGATGCCGTGATGCATTTGGCGGCGGAAAGCCATGTCGATCGCTCGATCGACGGGCCGGCGGATTTCGTGCAGACCAACGTGGTCGGCACGTTCACGCTGCTGGAAGCGGCACGGGCCTATTACGCGGGGCTGGAGCCCGCCCGCCGCGCGGCGTTCCGCTTCCACCACGTGTCTACCGACGAGGTGTTCGGTGCGCTGGGCGCGGGCGATCCACCGTTCAGCGAAGACACGCCCTACAACCCGCGCAGCCCCTATGCGGCGAGCAAGGCCGCGTCCGACCACCTGGTGCGCGCCTGGCACCACACCTACGGGCTGCCGGTCATTGTCAGCAACACCTGCAACAACTTCGGCCCCTGGCAATTCCCGGAGAAGCTGATCCCCCTGGTCACGCTGAACGCGCTGGAGGGCAAGGAGCTGCCGGTCTATGGTGATGGCCAGCAGCGCCGCGACTGGTTGTTCGTGGCGGACCACGCCGAGGCATTGGTCCGCGTCGTGGAGCAAGGCCAGCCCGGTGCCACCTACGCGATCGGCGGACGCCAGCCACGCACCAACCTGGACGTGGTGAAGGCGATCTGCGCCGCGCTGGACCGCCGCCTGCCCGATCCCGCCGGCCCCCGCTCCCGCCTGATCCGCTTCGTCACCGACCGGCCGGGCCACGATTTCCGCTACGAGATCGATCCCAGCCGCACCGAAGCCGCGCTCGGCTGGCGTGCACCGCATGATTTCGAGGCGGGACTGGAGCAAACCATCGACTGGTACCTGGCCAACCGCGCCTGGTGGCAATCCGTCCGTGCCAGGCGCTACGCCGGCCAGCGCCTCGGCGTCCAACCCCTGGAGACTGCCGCATGAAGGGTATCTTGCTGGCCGGCGGTTCCGGCACACGGCTGCATCCGATGACGCGGGCGGCGTCGAAGCAGCTTCTGCCGGTCTACGACAAGCCGATGGTCTACTACCCGCTGTCGACACTGATGCTGGCAGGCATCCGCGACGTGCTGGTGATCTCCACGCCCGCCGACTTGCCCGGCTTCCGCCGCTTGCTCGGCGACGGCGACCGTCTGGGCATGCGCTTCGCCTACGCGGAGCAAGCCAGCCCGGACGGCATCGCCCAGGCGTTCCTGATCGGCCGCGACTGGATCGCGGGCGACGCCTGCGCCCTGGCGCTGGGCGACAACCTGATCCACGGCGATCACCTCTCTGCCACGCTGCGCGCCGCGGCATCGCGGCCGGTGGGCGCCACCGTGTTCGCCTACCAGGTGCGCGATCCGGAGCGCTACGGCGTGGTCAGCTTCGATGCCGACGGCAGGCCGACCGAGCTGGTGGAGAAGCCGGCGGCGCCGACCTCCAACTGGGCGGTCACCGGGCTGTATTTCTACGACGAGCGCGTGAGCGACCTGGCGCGGACGATCCGGCCTTCCGCACGCGGCGAGCTGGAGATCACCGACCTCAACCAGATCTATCTGAACGCCGGTCATCTCAACGTCGAGAAGTTGTCGCGCGGTTATGCCTGGCTGGACGCCGGCACCCCGGACAGCCTGTTGCAGGCGGCGACTTTCGTGCAGACCATCCAGTCGCGCACCGGCATGCTGGTGGGCTGCCCCGAAGAGGTGGCATTCCGCATGGGCTTCATCGACGCGGGCGCGCTACGGGGGCATGCACGCGGGCTGGGCAAGACCGAACTGGGGCGGGTGCTGCTGGAACTGGCCGAAGGAGAGCATGCGTGATCGTCGAACGCCTGGCCATTCCCGAGGTGGTGCTGGTTACCCCGCCGCGCTTTCTCGACGCGCGGGGGTTTTTCTCCGAGACCTGGAACGCGCCGCGCTTTGCCGATGCCGGCATCCCCGGCCCGTTCATGCAGGACAATCATGCCCTGTCCCGCGACCGCGGCGTGCTGCGCGGGCTGCACTGCCAGATCGGGCCCAACGCGCAGGGCAAGCTGGTGCGCGCGGTGCGTGGCGCGATCTGGGACGTGGCGGTGGACATTCGCCGCGGCTCGCCGACCTACGGCAAGCATGTCGGCGCGGTGCTGAGCGCCGAGAACTGGCAACAGCTTTGGGTGCCGGTCGGCTTCCTGCACGGCTATTGCGTGCTGCAGCCGGACACCGAGGTGATCTATAAAGTCACCGCGACCTATGACAAATCGGCCGAGCGCGGGGTGATCTGGAACGATCCCGCTCTCGCGATCCCCTGGCCGATCGCACCGGAAGAAGCGCTGCTGTCCGACAAGGACCTGGTGCTGCCGAGGCTGGCGGACTGCCCCGACTGGTTCTCGGTCTGACATGACGGCGCGGCCGATCCTGGTGACGGGGGGCAGCGGACAGGTTGCCTCGGCACTGGGCGCCGCGGCGACGGTGCCGCTGCGCGTGGTGGGACGCCCGGCGTTCGATTTCGACCGGCCGGAGAGCATTGCCACGGTGTTCGCAATGGTGGCGCCGTCGCTGGTAGTGAATGCCGCCGCCTATACTGCGGTGGATGCGGCGGAGAGGGACGAAGCCGCCGCGTATCGCGCCAATCGCGACGGCCCAGCGGAGCTGGCGCGGCAATGCGCCGCGGCTGGTGTGCCGCTGATCCATATCTCCACCGACTATGTGTTCGATGGCGCAAAGGGCGTTCCCTATGTCGAGACCGACGTGGTGGCGCCGCAATGCGTCTATGGCGCCAGCAAGTTGGCGGGTGAGCAAGCCGTGCTGGCCGCGTGTCCGCGCGCCCTGTTACTACGTACCTCCTGGGTGTATGCCCCGACCGGCAAGAACTTTGTCCGCACCATGCTGAACCTGGGCCGCACTCGCGACCGGTTGACTGTGGTGGCGGACCAGAAGGGCTGCCCCACGACGGCCGCCGATCTCGCCGCCGCGATCCTGGCGATAGCGGCGCGGATCGAGGCCGGCGGGTGGCGGGATGCCTACGCCGGGGTGTTCCACGCCGCCGGCACCGGCTGGACCACCTGGCACGGGCTCGCGACAGCTGTGTTCCAGGAGGCCGCCCGGCACGGCGGGCCGGTGCCGCGGGTGGATCCGATCACCACCGCCGACTGGCCGACGCCGGCGAAGCGGCCGGCGGACTCCCGGCTGGACTGCGGCAAGCTCGCGGCCGTGTGGGGCTTACGGCTGCCGGAGTGGCGCGCCAGCCTGGGGCGGACGGTGGACGCGATTTGCTCCGCCGGGACCTGGCGCTAAGCCGAACTTGCCTTCTTTGGCAGCGTAAGTGATCCATGGGTGCTGGACATGGACAGCACGATCAAGCCGCTCTAAGGGCCGCGCCGAGCTACAGCCATTCCGATCGCAACTGAGCGACATCATCGACTCGATCGCGTGACTTCGGCAACTCGTGACCGGCCGCCAGCTTCAGCGCGCGCTGGACCGTCTCGGACAAGCCCGTGCCGTCGCTGGGGCTCTCCTCTCGCGGTGCCGGTGCAGACCGTTTCTCTCGCAGCACGGCCGCACGTTCTTTTAGCATCTGGTGTCACGTCGCCGACCGCCCCGCGCCAGGTCCGCATTCCCGCGGCTCACTCAACCAGGTGCGCGAACGAGGCTCCCACTGACCGCCGCCCTTGCGGATGACCTCATTGAATTCGCGCGACCACCGCATGGTCACCAGCTTGCCGAGGCGGCCAAATTCACAAGCGCCGATACGGGCGGGACTGGGCGATGCGCCGACACCGCATCATACCGCCGGATTTCGGGGGAAGGCGGAAGCAGGCCGAGTTTTCAGTCTCTTGCCAAGGCTCCGAGTGCCACCGCGGTAGCACCAGCCGCAACCTCACCGGCAGATGCCGAGGATAATGCTGATCTGGACAATCAGCAGCATCCCCGACCCAGAAACGTTTCGCAAGCCCCGAAATGGGGAAGGGCCGTTTGATCCAGCCAGTCATTCACTGCTGTTTCCAGAGATACCAGATCCACCTTCCAGGCGGCGTGAACATGCACCTCGCGTTCAGGCTCCCCAATGAAATAGGTGAGTGGGTATTGGGCGCCGGCGTTGAGCAAGACATCGGTATGCAGAATGTAATTGCGCGAGGTGAGCAGAAATTTTCTCTGTTCCGGTCCGGAAAAAGCGCAGTTGAACATGTTGCTGCCCGAACAGCCGGCGAGCCATTTGGCATTACGAAACTGATTCACCTGGCTGCCCACCGGCAGCGTTTCCGGGCGCACCACCTGGAAGCCATGCGACTGGAACAATTGTTCGACCTGAGCCTCGTTGAGCAGCGGGCGGCTGCCTGTGCCCGAGCGCGAAATATAGACTCGTTGCGGACCATGGTGCTGGTCGTAATGGTCGGCGATCACTTTCCAGGTCGAACGAGCGGCCAGGGTCGTGCTCTGGCGTACCAGAAAGCTTTGGCTGGGTACCCACAGCTCCTCGCAGATCACTGCGCCGTCGTTCAACACGACTTGCGACCTGCGGATACCGAAGGGTTCGAGCAATGGCAGCAGGTGCGGTGTGGCGACCTTGCCACAGACGATTGTGAAGGTGGTAAGATCGACGAATGCTCTCACCCAAAGCCTGGTAATGATCTCGCCAAGAAAGTGCCCATATGCCGCGAAGTGCTCGCCATCGAGGAAGATGCATCGACCGGAGACATAGCGGAATTTCCTGGGAACTGTCGTAAGCCGAAAGCGCTCCTCCGTCACGGCGTCCAATCCGACCCGGTGGCGGGCCCGTGCGATCTGGCGGAAGCTCTCGGAATATAGACGCGATGACCGATCGATGATAATCCCGCCATCGATACACATCGCATCGAGCAGCCGTGCAACGGCAATGTCGTGCCCGGGCGTGACGCGGGGAAACAGCAGGCCAGGATTGCTGTCGAGCAGCAGATTCGGAACGGTGGGCTGCAAGTTGTGGCTGCCGTGGTAAATGACGTTGGGCGGGACGATGCTCTCGGGGCTGGCGGCGAACACGGTACAGACTGTATCCTCGGCGCCATTCGGTTGTTTGACGTCGGCACGTTGTGCCAGATCCTTGGCATGCAGCAGAGTCAGCTCATCCAGCGAGTAGAACCGGGTCATCGCAGGAAGTCAGCCAGAGCGTACCGGAATGGGAGCGTCATATGGATCCGCTGCAATTGCTGCACGGCATATTGGATCATTCGCTGAGGTCCGCGCCAAGTTCGGGGATCCATATGACGCGATACGCCATGTACCGGCGGATGGAGAATATCCTTGCGGCGCATGATCGGGACGACAAGATTGGCCTTGTGGTGTCCGGCTCCGAACGGCTGGCCGAAATCGTCGGTCTGCAACGGACGAAATGCATCCGCGCCGAGTTCCCGCTGTTCGACATTACAAATCTGCCGTTCGAGCCGAGTACGTTCGATTTCATCATATCGGACCAGGTGCTGGAACACGTTCGCGGCGATATCCCAAAGGTCTATCGGGACCTGGCCGGAATGCTGCGGCCGGGCGGCTTCATGGTGCACGCGACGCCCTTCCTGTTCGAGATTCACCGTGCGCCCCTCGATTGCTGGCGCTTCGCACCGGACGGCCTGCGCTGGCTGGCCGAACAGGCTGGGCTGGCCGTCGAGTGCTGCGAGTCCTGGGGCAATCGTCTCGCCTGGGTGTATTTCGCCCTCGGCTATCGCGGCACCCCGGTTCCAGAAAATCCGTCGCATCCGCTGAACAAGCTGGCGACGCTGAATGAGCCGGAATGGCCGGTCATGGTCTGGATCGTCTGCCGCAAACCGACGCAGACCGGTCAACCGAGCGAACCTCCGGCGTGACGATTGCGTGGCGTCGGGATCGCGCGGCGCAGGGCGATCGCGCGTGACCGGCGGGTGACTCATTTGAAGCGATAGTGCAGCCGGAAATCGCCGAGCGGCCGCGCGAAACGCAACAGGGCCTCGGAGCGGATCATCACATCGTAGCGAACGAACATGACGAGGTTCTGGCGCAACCACGGCTGAATCGAGCGATCATCGGCGATATAGGGTCGAATCGGTTCCAGCGGCACGTAGCCGAGTTTCCAGAATTTCTCCACCCAATACGGCAACCACTGCTCGTTTACGTGCCCCAGCCCGCCCTGGCCGGGAATTGCCGCGGAAAACAGGATGTGATCCGAGGCGCTGGTCAAGCTGCGGCAGAAACCCTCGGCGGCGGTTTCCGGCAGATGCTCCCCAACCTCGATGGCCATGGCAAGATCGAAGCCCTTCTTGAGGTCCAACTCCTCGGTCGAGAGATCGGCGATGCGGATGTGCTGTTGGTCGATGATGATATCGTTCTCGCGGATCCATTCTCCTTCGAAACCGAGGATGTTGCCGGCGCCGAGCAGTTTGGCGGCATGCAGCCAGGCACCGATGCCACAGCCGAAATCGACCACGTTGTCGAAGGATACCAGGTTGCGGATGAGCTTGAGGCACTTGATCGCGGACGTGACGCGGGCTTCCCGGGTGGCATTGTGACCTTTAAGTCCAGCGTTCCATAGATCGTAGATGGGCGACCGATCGTTCGCTTCGCTCATGGCAACGCCCTGTGGCTGATCGTCGCATTGCTCTCGCATCGCAGGTGCATGCAGCTTCCAGTAGTCGCTGAGGTAGGTATCCTCGACCGCGTCGTTGGCGGCGAGAATCTGCAGGTGCCGGCCCTCTTCGAGTACCTTGCGCCAGGTTTGCTGACTCGCATTGCCGCCGCGCATGGCCCGGCGGAGGAAGTCCGCCTCGGACTTGAACTGGAAGTGGGCGACATACGCGGTGGCCCGCGCGCGCTCCTGGAAGCCTGGGCGATTGATCAGGGCGTCGGCACGTTGCGGCCAGTTCTCGGTATAGCGCTCGACCGGTTCGCCCAAAACGTCGCAGACGCGCAGCGTATCGAACTCGTAGTCTTCCCAGAAATGCCAGAATGCCAACGCTCCGGCGGCGACCTTGGGCCAGACCTTGTCTGGGTCGGCAAAAGTCGCCCGGATGAAATTCTTCGTATGCGGGTCCACGCGGCGGTTGCGGCGGGTGAGGCATCGCAGCACGCTGCCTGGCTGGCGCGTCGCGCGTCCGCAGGCGCCATAGACGATCCAGTTGAAATAGACGGCGTCGAAGTGGATCTCCAACGGCGCCATAAAGCGCGGCAGGTCGTTGTGCGGCTTGATGACCAGGAATTCGTCGATATCGAGAAAGCACAGCCATTCGGTCTCCGACCGATGATGCGACAGGAAGTGCGAGTACATGTGCGCCTGGGAACCTTTGCCCGGCTCCCAGTGCCGGTAGGTGACGAACGGCCGGGTGCCAAGCAGGTGGGGCTCGATGGCGTCGCGCAAAGTGTCGGGATCGTCGTCGTTAGAATAGAGATAGACGTGATCGATGCCGATACTGCGGTGATAGTCGAGCCATTCGAGCGCATCCGCCTCCTCCCAGCGTGCGCAGGCAATCAGGGAGAACTTATGATCCAAAGAGTCGGATTCCTCTTCCCGCCGGCGCGGCGGCGACGTTGATTGGAATCGCCGGTCCCATCTCCTGAATCTGCAGGTCAACCGCGCGCAGGTTGTTCCACCCGTCCCTCTTGGAAACCAGCGGCTTATGGCTCGCGCCGAGCTCGATAACCTTCTGGTCCTTTGCCAGGCTTTGCAGCAATCTTTTGTGCCGGTCCATTGACCACCTCATCCCGAGTCTTTCGTGCTTGCCCTCGCGGTCGCACCGCGTCGGTCCGCTGGCATGATGTGTTGATGATCGCCGGCACGGCGGCCAGCCTGACCGATGCCGCATCGTGGTGGTGCCCGTTGAGTTGCGCCGTCCGCGCCGCGGCGCCGGCCGCATCCGCAAGCGGCCTGGGGGCATGCCCAACGTCGCCCGGTTCGGCAGGGTCATGCGCGACCGTCGGCGCAGCAAGATCGGCGAACATGCCGGACATCCGAGAAAACGCCCGATGATAAAACCTGTCCTGTGCGATGACCGCCTGCCAGCGCGCGGTCATCGTTTCATTCTCATGGAAGAACCGCGCCTGCTGATCCGACCTCAGGTCGTCGTGGCGACTCAGGCTCTCCCAATGCTGCGCCACCGAGCTTGGCGTCCAGATCGCCCGGTAGCCGGCCTTGCCGGCCTTCAGGCACAGGTCCACGTCGTTGAACGCAATCTGCAGATCCTGTTCGTCGAAACCGCCGACCGCGTCGAACACGCTACGCCGGCACAGCATGCAGGCCGCGGTGACGGCGGAGACATCCTGTGCGGAGATCGCGCGCGCGACATAGCCGGGATCGTCGCGCGCCAGACCCCTATGCGCGTGGTCGGCCACACCGCCGACGCCGAGGATCACGCCGCCGTGCTGCACCAGGCCGCTCGGGTACAGCAGCTTGTTGCCGACGATCGCCACGCGCGGGTCCGCCAGCAGCTCACCTACCATCGCGCGGAGCCAGCCTGGCTCCGAGACGACGACGTCGTTGTTCACGAACAGCAGCAGCTCGCCCCGGCTGCTCGCCGCGCCGAGATTGTTCAGCCGCGAGAAGTTGAATGGCTCTTCGATCCGCAGCACCGACACGCCGGCGCGCTCCTTCATCTCGGCCGCGAAGGCAAACGCGGCGTCGGAGGTGGACCAGTTGTCGAGCAATACGACATCGTAGTTGGTGTAGGCGGTGTTCGCCCGCAGCGCCTCCAGGCAGGAGCGGGTGCTGTCGATATGCTCGCGATAGGGGATGATGACGCTGACCGACGGCTCGCGTGGGACTTGCCACTCAATCTCGAAACAGGTGATCTCGCGCGGCGACACGGCACGTCCCTCGAGCCCCTTGCGGTCAAGGTGGTCCTGCACGGCCCGCGCGCCGGCCGCTACCGCATAGGCCTTGCTCTTGCCGGACGCTGCCGTGGAGGTCGGTGTCTTGCGCCAGTGATATAGCACCTCCGGCACATGCACGATCCGGGCGTGCGGTATCACCTCGGACAGCCGGATGACCATGTCGTGGTCCTGCGCGCCATCGCATACCGAGCGAAACGGTCCGGCCTTGTCGAGTTGCGCGCGTTCCACCAGCAGCAGGTGGCACACGTAATTCTGCGCCAGCAGCAGCCGATAGTTCCAGTCGGGCTTGAGGTTGACCTCGGAGAACATGCCTTGATCGTCGATCTTGTCCTCGTCGCTGTAGAGCATCTGCGCACCGGTCCGCAGCGCCGCCGCCAGCATGAATTCGATCGCGCGCTCGGCAAGCAGATCGTCGTGGTCGAGAAATGCGACGTAGCGGCCCTTGGCCCGCGCCAGACCCGTATTGGTTGCCGCGCTGACCCCGCCGTTTTTCGCCCGGGCAATCGCCTTGATGCGCCCGTCCTGGCGGGCCAACCCGGCGATGCAGGCGGTCAGTTCGGCCGACTTGCTGGCGTCATCGACCAGGATCAGCTCCCAGCGCCGGTAGGTCTGGGCGCGCACCGACGCCACGGCCGCGACGAAGTCCGGCAGCCGCGGCCGATGGATCGGGCAGACGATCGACACCAGCGGCGGCGGCGAACCGTCGCGAGGGAGCAGGCCCGCCAGCCGATCGGGCGCGGCGGCGAGCGATTTTTGATACTGCCGCGCCCACAGGTCGTAGTTCTCCACCTTGCAGGTCTCGCCCGGTGCCAGCTTGCGTAAACGGTCGCGCAACTGCCACAGCTCGGCGAAGATCTTGTCGGTGGTCTCCTGCAGGTCGCGGATGGCGGCGACCGTCTCGAGCGAGGCGAAGTTCACGCACACCGGACTGCCGGCAAGCGCATGACCACCCGGGATAACTCGAAATTCGAACTCCACGGTTCTGCCGGCGACGAGACGCGCGGGGGGCACGAAGGAAAATCCGCAGTTCAGCTCGCAGCCGTGCGCCACCGCGACATCCGATCGGGGATCGCGCGCGATGATCTGGGCGATCGGGTGACCCTGCATCGTCACCAGCACATGAAGGCCGCCGCGCTTGCTGCCGGTTGGACGGTCATGCCGATACGCCCAGCCGCTCACCGCGCCGTTGCGCAGGCCGTCCACCTTGCTGACGACGGTCTCGGGCGGCAGATTGAACTTCTGCCGCGCGTTGCCTGGTCCCTGCGCCGTTTCGAACCGTCGAGGATCGTTCTGCGCGGCGCGAATCTCCAGCATATGCGGCTGCCCATCGAAATAGCGGCCGGGCAACTGGGTGGAGAAACCGACCTTCGAGTTCGGGTGGCCGGCCGCGACCACATCCGCCCGCTCGGCGTCGCATGCAATCGAGGCGAGAAACACCTGGTCGATGAAGATATCGAGGATGACCGGAATATTCGCGGTTCCCTTGGCATAAGCCCAGCCGCGTATTTCGCCCTCCAGCACCGGATCGAGATTCCCGAGGATGACATCCCATTGCTCCACCGCGCGTGGCGCGGCTTGCGCTTTGGGCACAATCCAGGTCGGGTGCGGTCCAAGATGGTCGCGCAGGATAATCGGGCTGCCGTCGAGGTCGCAAAACTCCAGCGCATGGTTGCGGCCGTCCTGCAGCTCCGGCGGAATCGCAATGGCGAACCCGACCTTTCGCGTGGTATAGATCGCCGCTGCGATGTCTGGGCGAGCGAGGTCGCAGGTCACCGGACCGATTTCACGGCCGTCGATCAGCGCCCGCATCACGAGAGGTTCTTCCGGGCCATGCGGATCGTAGGCCCACCCCTCAACGTTGGTCGCGGTCACCAGATCGCAATAACCTATCACGGCCGCGGAGTTTTGCGCACTCATGCTCCGTCAACTGGCCAGCAAAGACCAGCCCTCCCGCGGCAGGCGACCTTCCTTGAAGCCGTACAGCTCGAAATGCACTTGCGCCGACGGCATTGTCCCGGCGCTCACCTCCGCCGCGATGTCCGCGTAGATGCGAAAGTAGTACGCATCGTCGACTTCGACGCAGAACGGCAGTCGGTCTTCGAAATATCCACATTCAACGTAATGATGGTGTGCGTCGGTGAACAGGCCAGGTGCCAGTGCGTCGACCACGTCGGGATACAAGTGCGGATAGAAGCGCTCGTCGAACCGGATGCGTTCCACGGCGCAGCACAACAGTTCCCGGAAGCAACCGGTCGATAAAGAAACGTGGTCGGAGGTCAGCGGCCAGGCGAAGTCCTGTTCGCGCTGCCGCGTGCCGAAATTCACCAATCGGCACCGCGGCACGTTGCCATGCAGGTTGGATGGCGGTTCAGCCGGCCTTGCAAGATCCATGATGAACTCGTTGGCGAACGTGTAGCCGCGAGGCTCGACCCACGCCGCGTTGTGGGTATCGGGGACTTCCGCAAAGCCGCACCGACCCAGCGCGCGGCCGGATGTCGCCGCGGGCCTTGCCGTCTCGGTTCGCCGGCGACGAGTTTGTTGCCGCATGGCTTAGCCAGGCTTCCGCCACAGCGTGCTGGCGTGCGGCGCCGGCGGCGGCAAACCGGGTCAGCGCTGCCCGGCCGGCCTTGCGTTTCCCCGAGGCTGGGTCAGGGGCTGTCCGGATGCAACGCGGCCGACCGGCATCGAATACTCGACCGTCCGAGCAATGCGCCCTTCTGATATACCAGAAGTGGTATCGTAGACCGAAAAATGCCATTCTAGATTGCTTTCATCAAGCCGATATCATCCGATGCGGGCGCAGTATACCCACGCATGGGTAGAGTGAGTCAATATCATTCCCGATTTACGTCAGCGTAATCGCTTGAAAAACCCATTGACGTGAATCGGTTATAGCGGGTTCGCCATAGGGGATTCTCGAGCAGAACAAAACCTGAATCCTGGCGGTCTGTCCCGATTCGGAGGCCGCCATGGATCACCAGCCCGAAGCCCGGTCCCGGCCCCACCATTTCGCTGCGCTGAAGGATCCCGGACAGCTCGTCAAAATGGTCTATCCACTCCGGAGATCCTGCTGCTGGTCTTATGCGTCTCCATCGCCGCAGCCGACGACTTCGTCGAGGTCGAGCACTGAGGCAATCTCCACTTGGACTTCCTCCGTCTGCGGATTGAACTGACGGAGCGTCCAACACTAAGTGGGTCAATGCGGGGTATTGAGTCCAGAATGTCACGGTTTGCCAAGCAAAACTATACGCGTGCGACGCGGTTGATGGTCACTGCCGACAGCGGCGGAAGCAACGGCTATCGGGTACGGCTGTGGAAGGTCGAGCTTCAGAAGCTCGCCGATGAGTTGAAGCTTCCGATCACCGTTTGCCATTTGCCGCCAGGTACCAGCAAGTGGAACAAGGTGGAGCACCGCCGCTTCTCGTGCATCACCATCAACCGGCGCGGCAAGCCGCTGCGCAGTTAGCGGACAATCGTCCAACTAATAGCCGCCGCCACGATCGCCTTCCGGGAAGACGGCCGCACCGTGACGGGTTGACTCATTGCGCGTTGGCGGGCGCCTCGCGGTGCCACAGCGCGGCTCGCCAGCGCAACCCGATTGCCAGCGTCAGAGCGGCACCGACCGTCGCCAGCAGCGTGATCGCCATGGCGAATCCGATGCGGTCGATCATTGCACCTGCCAGCAGCAGTCCCAGCGGCAGGCCATAGATCGCCATCATCCGCAGTCCCATCACGCGGCCACGGAAGTGTTGATCCGCGCCGTAGAGCAACAGCACCGACATCGGCACCAGGCTGAGATTCTGTGCCAGTCCGGCCAGCACCAGCGCCGCCCGCCCATGCGCTGCGTCGGGCATCTGCACGAACACCAGCAACATTGCATACCAGGCGAGAGCGAAGCCAAGCATCATTCGGGCTGGCCGGATCGCGCGCCCGGCGAGGCTGACGATGACCGAGCCAAGCAACGACCCGGTGGCGAAACTGGCAACCAGATAGCCCAGTCCGGTCTGGTCCACGTGATAGATGTTCTGCGCCACAAAGGGCAGCAGGCCGGTGCTGAGCGGATAGGCGGTGAAATTGACCAGGAAGGCCAGCAACAGGGCGGCCAGCGAGGCGGCATCGGCCCACACATAGGCTATCCCCGCGCGCATGTCCCGCCAGAAGGCAAAGGCCGGCGGCGCCTGGGTGAAGCGGCGTGGCGCGCCGGTGCCCAGGGTGAGCAAGAAGCCGATGAGATAGACGACCGCGATAACCACATAGGCCGGCGCCATGCCCAACGTGGCATACAGCGCCGCGCCGGCCAGCGGGCCGGCGATGCGCGCGGCATCGGAGGTAATGCGCGAGGCGCCCATCACGCCGACGAAACGATCGGTTGGCATGGTCTCGGCGACCAACGCCGCCCGCATCGCCAGGTCCGACGGCCGCACCAGCCCGGCCATTGCCGCCAGGAGGAACACCACCATCGGGCTGAGCCGGCCGCCGAAGGTCAGCATGGCGATGGCGACTGCGATTGATGCATAGACCGCGCGCATGGCGCAGAGCACGGTGCGATGGCCCAGGCGATCGCCGCCCAGGCCGATCATCGGTGCCAGCAGCGTGCCGAAATATTGCAGTGAGGCGAACAGGGTCAGCAGCAGTACGGAGCCGGTGGCGCCGAGGATGTACCAGCCCAGGATGACATTCTCCATCTCGCCACCCCAGGAGGTGAGCAAGTCCGCCGGGAACTGGAAGCGGAAGCTGCGCACATGGAACGGCGCAATCGGAGGGCTGCGTAGCGCAGCCTGCGCCACGGACCGGCTGAATGACACTCTGGACGTTTCCCTGTTTCCCGTCACGGCCCGGCCTGACCCGGCCATCTACTCGATGAATCGGGACTGCTACGCAAGTGCAGGCCAGCGTATCCCGCGCAATTACGCCCCGAACACGATCTCCTGCGCGCCCTCCCACAGCACCTTCCTGCCCAGGGCGGCCAGGTTCTCGGCTCCTTCCACCACCGTCAGGAAATGGTTGCCCGCCAGCACACCGACCTTGCTGGCGAACTGCACCGCGCCATAGGCGAGCAAGATCTCGGTCTCGCTGATCCCGCCGGGGTAGAGCAGGATCTGGCCGGGCGCCGGATAGCTGGTGTGGTTCTCGTGGCCCAGGCCGAACTGGTAGTCGCCGAGCGGAATCCAGCATGCCTCGCCGCTCCAACGGACGTGGATGATGCGCTGGCGGTACGGCAGCACCGTCCGGAATGCGGCGCAGGTCTTTGGCGCGGCGGATTCCTCGAACCGGGCGGCGAAGCGGAAGCCGCCGACGGTGATGGGGATGGTTGCCATAACGGTTACGTCCAGTCTGCCAGGAACTGCGAAAACTCGTCCGCTCGCGGGCTTGGGCCGCCAGGTAGGCCAAGGGCCGGGGAGCGGAGCCTTGGTCGGTCACATACGCCGGATCGGGGTCGACAAGTCCATGGGAAATCGCCAGCCCGGTTGCGGGGATGGCGCGTTTCCACGACAGTCCGCCGGCACGGAGGATCGCGCCGGGGGAACAGGATGCCGCAACTGATTGCCGGGAACTGGAAAATGCACGGGCTGAGCGCGGAGGCTGTGGCGCTCGCCACGGCTGTGGCCGCCGGTTCCGGCGGGCTGCCCTGCGAGTTGCTGATCTGCCCGCCCTTCGTGCACCTGGCCGCGGTGGGGCCGGTGCTGCGCGGCACGCCGGTGGCGCTGGGCGGTCAGGACTGCCATCAGGCACCGCAGGGCGCGCATACCGGTGACGTCTCCGCCGCCATGCTGCACGACGTCGGCGCGCGCTGGGTCATCCTGGGCCATTCCGAGCGCCGGCAGAACCACGCCGAGTCCGACGAACTGGTGCGCGAGAAAGTGCTCGCCGCGGTGGCGGCCGGGCTGACCCCGATCGTCTGCGTCGGCGAGACCGAGGACCAGCGCGCCGGCGGGCAGGAGACCGAGGTGGTTGGCTGGCAGATCGCCGGTAGCCTGCCCAAGCCTTTCACCGGCGTGGTGGCATACGAACCGGTGTGGGCGATCGGCACCGGCAAGAACGCCACCGAGCAAGACGTTGCGACCATGCACGCATTCATCCGTGACGAGCTGGTACGGCAGTTTGCCGACGCGGGGCAGGACATCCGCATCCTGTATGGCGGTTCGGTGCGGCCGCAGAACGCCGGCGCGCTGCTGTCGGTGCCGCATGTCGGCGGCGCTCTGGTGGGCGGCGCCAGTCTGAAAGCCGACGACTTCCTGGCGATTGCCCGGGCGGGGCACTAGAGCGCCTTCACGATGACCGGAAACGCCCGCCTCCATCGTCATCCCGGCGAAAGCCGGGACCCAGGTAGCATAGCTCGCGGCTGTCGCCGGGATGACAACAAACGACGATTCCAGTCTCGGTGAACACGCTCTGATATAGATCGCCGCAAGGCGCCGTGAGTGCCAGTCGCACAGCAGGGGGCCAGGCCGCCAATCGGCCTGAGGGAGATCTGAGCAAGTCCCGGCCGACCGAAAATCCGTGAGCTTTTTCAATGGCCCAATCGGCCTGACCGGGACTCATTCAGAGCTCCCCTGAACTGCGCAATCGGGTCGGGATGTCGCGCTGCCGCGTCCACTGTCGTCGCGCGCCAGGGTATATCCGTGGGTGTCGCGCTCAGCGGCGGCGATGGCGGCGACGTGACACGGCGGCTGGCGACGGCGAACCTGCCGTTTCTGCGCAAGCCGTACCGGCTGGAGATGCGGCGGCAGGCGATCGATGCCCCGCCACCTGTTATTCGGCAGGCACTGGACGTCGAGGGGTGGCGTGCCCTACCTCTCCGACTGGGAGATGCCGTTTGTATGACCACCGTTCTACTGATCATCAACCTGTTCGTCACCATCGCGCTGATCGGCGTCGTGCTGATCCAGCGCAGCGAGGGGGGCGGGCTGGGCATTGGTGGCTCGCAGGGGATGGGCGCCTTCATGTCGGGCCGCGGGACGGCAAACCTGCTGACCCGCGCCACCGCGATCCTGGCGACGATCTTCATGGGCCTGTCGCTGTTGCTGGCGCTGATGAACCGCGGGACGTCAGGCGTCGGCGGGCACTCGATCCTCGACCTGGGCAACGGTCCGGTCGCGCCGATCTCAGCGCCGTCGCCGGGCAAGACGCCGGCCGTACCGTCGCCTGGCAGCCCGTCTGTGCCGGCTTCTGGCTCCCCGGCGCCATCCGGAGCCGGCACGTCGGCGCCGGGTTCGGCCGCGCTGCCCGCCCCAACCGGCCCCTCGATCCCGACCAAATAGCGGCCTACCTCGCAGCAAATACCCCCACCCCTCGGGCCAAATAGCCTCGGCCCTGAGGCGAAATAGCGCCGCCCCTCTTCTGACGCCTGTGTGACCCGCGCAGGACGGACTTCCCCCCGCCCGATTCGGGTTCGTATAACGGCCGCCCATGACGCGGTTCGTGTTCATCACCGGCGGCGTGGTCTCCTCCCTGGGCAAGGGCATCGCCTCGGCGGCGCTGGGCGCGCTGCTGCAGGCGCGCGGCTACAGCGTGAAGCTGCGCAAGCTGGACCCCTATCTGAACGTCGATCCGGGCACCATGAGCCCGTACCAGCACGGCGAGGTGTTCGTCACCGACGACGGCGCCGAAACCGACCTCGATCTCGGCCACTACGAGCGCTTCACCGGCGTGCACGCCACCAGGCTGGACAATGCCACAACGGGACGCATCTATTCCGAGGTGATCGCCAAGGAACGGCGCGGCGACTACCTGGGTGCCACGGTGCAGGTGATCCCGCACATCACCGACGAGATCAAGGAGACCATCGTCCGCGGCACCTCCGGGGTGGATTTCGTGCTGGTGGAGATCGGCGGCACGGTCGGCGACATCGAGAGCCTGCCGTTTCTCGAGGCGATCCGCCAGTTAGGCAACGAACTCGAGCGCCAGCGCGCGATGTTCGTGCACCTGACCCTGGTTCCGTTCATCCCCTCCGCCGGCGAGTTGAAGACGAAGCCGACGCAGCACTCGGTGAAGGAGCTGCAGAATGTCGGCATCCAGCCGCAGATGCTGTTGTGCCGCTGCGACCGGCCGATCCCCGACAACGAGCGCCGCAAGATCGCATTGTTCTGCAATGTGCGGACCGAGGCGGTGATCGCGGCTCTGGACGTCGATACGATCTATGCGGTGCCGATCAGCTACCACGCGGAAGGCATGGACCGCGAGGTGCTGCGCCATTTCGGCCTGCCGTTCGAGCAGGAGCCGGATCTGGGGCGGTGGCGCGATATCGTCGAGCGGGTCCACTCGCCGGAAGGCGAGGTGCGCATCGCCGTCGTGGGCAAGTACACCAACTTGCTCGACAGTTATAAGTCGCTGTCGGAAGCGCTGGCGCATGGCGGCATTGCCAACCGTGTGCGGGTGAAGCTGGATTGGGTGGACAGCACGGTGTTCGAGCATGATGGCGCGGTGCACCGGCTGGAAGGCGTCAACGGCATCCTGGTGCCGGGCGGCTTCGGCGAGCGCGGCACCCCCGGCAAGATCGAGGCGGTGCGCTTCGCGCGCGAACGCAACGTGCCGTTCTTCGGCATTTGCTTCGGCATGCAGATGGCGGTGATCGAGGCGGCGCGCAACCTGGCGGGGTTGCCGGACGCGTCATCGACCGAGTTCGGTCCGTGCGACGCGCCTGTCGTCGGCCTGCTGACCGAATGGGCGCGCGGCAACGAGATCGAGCGGCGCATGGAGGGCGGCAATCTCGGCGGCACGATGCGGCTGGGGGCGTATCCGGCGGTGCTGGCGCGGGGGTCGCTGATCTCGGCGGTCTACGGTGGCGCGGCCTCGGTGGAGGAGCGGCACCGGCATCGGTACGAAGTGAATGTGCATTACCGAGAGCAATTGGAAGCGACCGGGCTGCAGTTCTCGGGCATGTCGCCGGATGGCGTGCTGCCCGAGATCATCGAACTGCCGGGGCATCCGTGGTTCGTTGGCGTGCAATACCATCCGGAGCTGAAGTCGAAGCCATTCGCGCCGCATCCCCTGTTCGCCGATTTCATCGCGGCGGCGGTAAGGCAGGCAAGGTTCGTGTGAAAGTCGGACCTGGCGAAATCCGACTGATTGATTAAAGCAATCTCGCTGGCGGACTGCCCGCCGTCTTCCTGGAACCGTATCCTAAAGGTCTTGCCTCTGAGCTTCATGGCGACTCCGTCCAGATAGAGGGCAGCGAACGCGGCCGCTATCAAGCCTTCAGGTCGGTGCAGTTCGACCACTTCTGTGGAATCACGCCAAGACGATATCGGGTACTGTTCGAGTGCACAAAGCGTAAGGACGATGACGGATCGTTCGCGATTTATGGGTCACACGGACCTCGTCCACTCGTTGACGTTAAAGCTCCATCTTATGTCCAACTCGAGGAGATCATTCTGAACCACCTGGCAGCGATTACAGAAGGCACGCCACCGAATGCCTTGACAGACTCCTGATGCCGTCCGCAGGCGTGCCCTTCCCCCGCCGGGATCGGCGCGAAGGGCCGCCAATCCCACTGCCGGCAGCGACTGCCGCGGCAAGACCGTCTATGGTTCGGCCCCGGCGAAACCCAACGGGGGGAAATATCCCATGAGTGTCGTCCTCATCGTCATCCTGGTCATCGTGGCGCTGATCCTGCTGATGTCGATCCGCATCGCCTCCGAGTGGCAGCGCGCGGTGGTGCTGCGACTCGGCCGTTTTCACAAGGTGAAAGGCCCCGGCCTCTATCTGCTGTTCCCGATCGTCGATGTCGTGGCGCAGGTGATCGACCTGCGCATCATGACCACCACCATCACCGCCGAGCAAGCGCTCACCCGCGACACGGTTGCGGTCGGCGTGGACGCGATCGTGTTCTGGCATGTCGAGGACGCGGAGAGCGCCGCCATCCGCATTGCCAACTATCGCGAGGCGGTCGAACGTGTCGCCCAGACCAGCCTGCGCGAGATGATCGGCTCGACCGAGCTCTCCCGCTTGCTCGCCGACCGCAAGACCGCCGACGAGCAATTGCGTCGGACGATCGGCGAGAAGACCGGCACCTGGGGCGTCGCCGTGATCAGCGTGGAGATCAAGGACGTGGGGATCCCGCGCGAATTGCAGGATGCCATGAGCCGCCAGGCGCAGGCCGAGCGCGAGAAGGACGCGCGCGTTACTCTGGCCAGCGCCGAGCGTGAGATCGCGCAGCAGGTGGTGGCCGCAGCGGAACTCTACGGCAGCAGTCAGCACGCATTGCAGTTGCGACAGATGAACTTGCTCTACGAAATGAACAAGGAACGCGGCACCACTGTGCTGATCCCGACCGAGATGGCGAGCAGTCTCGGCGCTGTGGTGGGGCTGACTCAGGCGCTGGCGCCGCAGCCTCCAACCGGCGGCGCACCGTCAACTGCCGGTTGACTTAGATCAACGACGTTTGACTGGATAAAAGGTACGAGGCGGTAATCCTATCGCCCGCGGACGCGGGGACGCCGAGGAACCGCATGGTGGATCAGACCTGACTATTGGCCTTCGAGCGACGCTGACCGTGCCGGCAGGGAGCGGGCCGCCGGGCCGGCACCGCATCCCCGTTGTCGCGTTGCCCGTTCGTCGCGCTGCCCGGTCGGGAGTGCCGGGCGTGATGCCGTGCATCGCGGCCCCAACCGCCGGCGAATGCCGAGCCGGACCATGCCTCCGAGAATGAGGAAACGAACATGGATGCGACCACCCCGCCGACCGCAACGACCGAGACCAGCCTGCATCAGATCCCGCCGATCGAGCGCGAAACCATCAGGCGCGTGACCTGGCGGCTGATGCCATTGCTCATGCTCGGCTATTTCTGCGCCTATCTGGACCGGTCGAATGTCGGCATGGCCGGCACGACGATGGTGAAGGCTCTCAACTTCACCAATGCCGTGTTTGGATTTGGCTCCGGGATGTTCTTCCTCGGCTACTTCCTGGCCGAGATCCCCAGCAACCTGGTCCTCAACAAGATGGGCGCGCGCCGCTGGATCGCCCGCATCCTGATCACCTGGGGCATCGTCGCCGCGCTGACCGCCTTCGTATGGAACGACAAGAGCTTCTATGCGAACCGCGTCTTGCTCGGCCTGGCCGAGGCCGGCTTCTACCCCGGCGTGCTGCTTTACCTGACCTGGTGGTTCCCATCCTACTACCGCACCCGGATGATGGGCATCTTCCAATCGGCCAGCGTGGTCTCCCTGTTCATCGGTCCGCCGCTTGGCGGTCTGTTGCTGATGCTGCAAGGCTGGATGGGACTGCAAGGCTGGCAATGGTTGTTCATCATCGAAGGCCTGCCGCCGATCATCATGTGCTTCGTCATCTGGGAGCTGCTGACCGACCGGCCGCATGACGCGGAATGGCTGGAGCCGGAGCAACGGAACTGGCTGCAAAACCGGCTGGATTCCGAGAACGCCCAGCGCGAGGCGGTGCGCAAGTATTCGCTCGGCCAGGCATTCAGCAATCCCAAGATCTGGCTGCTGACCCTGGCCTATGTCGGCCAGAACGGATCGTCCTACGGTCTGGTGTTCTTCCTGCCGCTGATCGTGAAGGGGCTGGGCGTCAGCACCGGCTGGATCGGGCTGGTCAGCGCACTGCCGTATATCTGCGCGTTCGGGGCGATGATCTACTGGGGCTATCACTCCGACCTGCACGGCGAGCGAACCTGGCACGTCGCGGGCGCTGCTCTGGTCGCCGCCGGCGGACTGGCATCGTGCGTGCTGATCGGCACCGGCCATCCGGTGATCACCATGGCCCTGCTGTGCATCGCGATGATGGGCCAGCAGTCTCTGGTGCCGACGTTTTGGTCGCTGCCCAGCGCCATCCTGACCGGTGTCGCGGCGGCCGGCGGCCTGGCGATGATCAACGCCGTAGGCAATCTGGGCGGCTGGCTCGGCCCGTCCGTCTACGGGCTGGTGAAGGACGCGACTGGCAGCTCTCAGATCGGATTGCTGTGCCTGGCAGTCGGGCCCCTGATCACCGCGATCTGTGTGTTGCTGGCCGGCCATGATCGTCGGCTGGAGCGGATGATGGAGCGCCGCGCGTAGCGAGGCGGGGCTCCCGAGGTGGGCGCGCGAGGCGCGCGGCGGATGACCGCCGCGCGCCTCGTCAGTTTGACGCCGCTGGCAGCATAGTGGTACGCCGACATAACTGAAGGACGCGATCGCGTTCGCGCTTCTCGATGACCTTGTCGGTCATCCGGTGGTCACCATCACCGCCGATATGCCCGTCGGCGAGTTGCGGCCAACGGCGGTACCGTCCCACGCCGCACCAGGTTGAGCCGCAGGCTCGCTCAAATACCGAGCGATTGACAATTCACAAGTTGCCGGCGTTGCTCGCCGCCCGCAGTAGCCTGGCGCCCGCGCTGCCCATCGATTTCGCAAGAGACATGCGGCCGTTGCCGTTCGTTACCTCTGGCCACGGCCTGTTACCGCCGGGCATTATCCGGGCAATACCAGCGCACGCAGTATCGGCTCATCGAATCGACGGGTCCAACGTTATGGTTCGCGCCGACCTGCGGTCCCCGGCAACAGCCGAGGCCGATGCCATCGCTGCCCCCCCGCTGTGCGAGCGGATCACTGCCGCGCCTCCGGTGTTCCTGCACACCGGCTGGCGCACACGCGGCACCTGGATCTGGAGCCGCTTTCGTGCGTTGCCGTGGGTCTCCTGCTTCTACGAGCCCCTGAGCGAGGATCTCGCCGCACTCGACGCGCCGGCCATCGATGCGCACGCCCCGAGCCACTGGCCATCGGGCCATCCGCCACTTGGAAGTCCCTATTTCGCCGAATATCGCGCCCTGCTGAAACGCGGCAGGCCCGGTGTGGCGCATTACCAGATGCAGTTCGCCAGCAGCGCTTTCTTTGCCGAACCGGATCAGGCATCGCCGGCGTTGCACGACTACATCGCGCTGCTGGTGCAGGCCGCACACGGCGGCGGCGCGCAACCAGTGCTGAAATTCTGCCGCTCGCTCGGGCGGATCGGCTGGATGCAGCAGCATTTCCCGCAGGCAATCCATGTCGCCGTCGCGCGCAATCCCCTGGCGCAGTTCGTCTCCGCGCATCGCCAGTCGGAGCAATGGTGCAACCCGTACTTCCTCGCAATGCCGCTGCTATTGCTCGCCACCCACCGCGATGCTCCCGACGCCGAAGCCGCCATCCGACATCTTGCGGTCGCATTGCCGGCGCTCCCCGCGCGCGCCAGCACGGAGGCAAAACTGAAACTCTGCGCCACCCATCTGCGCGACTGCGCGGTCGAGGAGCGCTATCGCGGGTTCCTCGCCTTCTGGTTGGCGACGGCGGTCCGTATTCCCGGCAGTATCGATCTGATCATCGACAGCGATCTGCTGGCCGGCTCTGCGGAGTACCGCGGCCAATGCGAGATCGACCTGGCAACCCTGACCGGGTGCACGCTGGACCTCAGTGATGCCCGCGCGAACCCCGCCCGCGATGCAGCCAGGCTGGGCGCCGCCGGCCTGTCGCCCGCGGCAATTTGGCGTGCCCATCATGCTGCCGAGGCTTGCCTCGCCGAGCGCGCTGGCGCGGGATGGATAAGCTCCCCGGTTCTCGCCCGCCTCGGCGCCATGCTGGCCTACGCGACCTTGCTCGGGACCAGCCCAATGCATGCCGTAGGGTTCGATCCGGGCCTGGCACTGGAAGACACCAGCCGCGAGGCTCGCTTGCTCGCCGCCGTCCATGCCTCCCACTCCTGGCGAATCACCGCGCCGCTGCGCTGGCTGAGCCAGCGGGTGCAGACCGCGGTCGCGCGCGCCTGATCTCGCCCTTCCGCTGCGACCGCCGCGCAGTCGGGCGCGGTCCGCCATCCCAGGCGCGAAACCGCCGCGCGCCGACCGAACGATAAGCTGCGCCGCCGCACCAGTTGCCGCCGCCTCCACCCGCCGCGCAACGCGCAATTGTCGCGACGCGTAGTGTTCTTGTATTGCGCCGGTGACGCGGCAACATTTTCCGGGAAGGTCCGCTGCTTCTGCGCGCCATCGCCCCCTCACGCGAGCAAATCGCAAGTCCCGACGCGGACCGGCCGGGCTGCCGGCGGCTGGCCGCAGGCGCGTCCGCCGCGCACCCGATGCCGGCATGACCAACCGGACATTCCGGCTGACGCCGCTGCATCGGCTGTGGCGAGTGCTGCCGGAGCGCCCGCGCCGGCGCCTCGCGACGGCCGCTACGTCGCTGTTGGCGCCTGGTATCGACCGTGCGCCGCCGCCACCCGCGGCCGGTGTCGTGGTCGCCGGCGAACTGTCCCGCGCGTCCGGCCTTGGCGAGAACGCGCGCCTCATGTTGCTGGCCCTGCGGCATCTCGGAGTGCCGCACTGGGCGGTGGACATCAGTCCCTTCGTACCCGGTGGCACGGCCGATCTGCCCTTCGCGGCGACTGCCGACCCGCCGCCCGGCGCGCCGATGGTGCTGCACGTGAACCCGCCGCTCTTGCCGCTGGTCCTGCTGCGCCTCCGCCGCGGCCTGGTGCAAGGTCGGCGGGTGATCGGCTACTGGTACTGGGAACTGCCCATCGCCCCTCCCGAGTGGCGGCTGGGCACGCGGTTCGTGCACGACGTCTGGACCCTGTCGCCGTTCACGGCCGACGCATTGGCGCCACTGCTGCCAACCCGGCCACGGGTCGTGCCTCCGCCACTGGCCGTGGCGCCGCCGCAACCCGCCGCATTGGATCGCGCGGCGTTCGGCCTTCCGGACGCGGCCGTGGTGGTACTGGTGGCCTTCAACCTCGCCTCCTCCATGGTACGCAAGAACCCGCTGGGCGCCATCGCCGCGTTCCGCGCCGCGTTCGGCAATCGCCCGGACCGCCTGCTGTTGCTGAAGGTCGGCAATCACGACCATTTCCCCGACGACTTCGCCCGCATCGTCGCCGCTATCGCTGACGCACCCAATATCCGGCTGGAGACGCGCACGCTCCCCACCGCCGACATGCACGCACTGACCGCCACCTGCGACATCGTGTTGTCCCTGCATCGCAGCGAAGGTTTCGGGCTCGTCCCCGCCGAGGCCATGTTGCTTGGCAAACCGGTGATTGCCACTGGCTGGTCGGGCAATATGGCGTTCATGGACGACTGCTGCGGCGCCCTGGTGGGCTATCGGCTGGTCCCGCCCGCCGATCCGCGCCGCGTCTACCAAGGTGCCGCCTGGGCCGAGCCCGACCAGGCGGAGGCCGCCGCGCATCTACGTCGCCTGGCGGACGATCCCGTCGCCCGGGCCGCGCTCGGTGCCCGCGCGAGCGCGGCGGCACTGGAGCGGCTCGGCACAGCGCCGCTGCAGACAGCCTTGCATGCGATGGGCCTCCCCGCATGAGGGGCCTGGTGTGGCGATGGGGCCCTGCATGAGGCTCCTGGTCTGGCAATGGGGCCGGTTCGGCGTCGCGCCGCGGTTGGCTGGCTTGCTCGCGGAAGCGTTATGCTCACTGCCCCACACCGAGGCACTGCTGTCGCTCTCGCGCGGTGCCGAGCTGCTGCGCAGCGTCGCCGCGCCGCGCTGCGACCTGCCGGTCGCAACCTATGAGGGGCCCGCCAGCTTCGCGTTCCGGATGGCGACCGCGCCCTTCGCGGTGCGTGACCTCGCCCGCCGCATTGCCCCGCTGCAGCCCGACATCGCGGTCTGCGTGATGCCGGGATTGCTCGATTTGCTCATGGCCGCGGCACTGCGGCGCCAGCGCATTCCGTTCGTCGTCCTGGTGCACGACGCCGACACGCATCCCGGCGATGGGCTGCCGTTCCAGATGTGGCTGCAGCGCGCCTTGTGCCGTCGCGCCGCCGCCGTGGGCGCCCTGACCGCCCATGTCGGCGCGCAGTTGCGCGCACAAGGATTGGCCGGCACACCCGACCGGCCGCTGCTGCTGCTGTCCTTGCCGCCGGTGGCCTTCGACATTCCGCCACGACCCGCGACGTCCGATGACAGGCTGCGCTTGCTCTCCTTCGGCCGGCTGCTGCCCTACAAGGGGCTCGACCTGTTGGCCGAGGCGCTCGCCTCGCTCGGGCCACGCGCCGACGTGGCGGTGCGCGTGGTCGGCTCCGGCCCTGAGAGTGCCACCCTCGACGCATTGCGGGCCCTGCCGGGCGTCACGGTGGAGAACCGCTGGGTACCGGAAGATGAGATCGGCGCCTTGCTCGGCTGGTCCGACGCGCTCGTCCTGCCGTATCGCGAGGCGAGCCAGAGCGGGGTCGCCGCCGCCGCCATCGCCGCCGGTCGCCGCGTGCTGGCGACCCGTGTCGGCGGCCTGGAAGAGCAATTGGCCGGCGCGCCTGGCGCCGTATTGTGCGAGCCGGACCCGGCGAGTTTGCTCGCCGCACTCCGCGGCCTCATTGCTTCGCCCCGCGAGGCAGCCGCAACGCCGACCGATGCCAGGGAGGCGTGGCGCGAACTCGCGGCGTCGCTGCTGCGGCAGATCGAGATGGTGCGCGCCTGAAATCAACCTGCAACAGTTCGCCTGCCTCAAACCATCCACCACACACACGCCTTGCTGGCTTGCCTGCCCTGCACCATCCACCACAGACATGCCTCGCTGGTTTGCCCGCCCCGCACCATCCGCCGCAGACACGCCTCGCTTAGCATGCAAACTATCGCTACACGCGGGGCTATGCGCGCGCTCGCTCTCGCCTTCGGCCTTGCCGCGGCGCCGGTCGGGGCACTGCTGGTCTTATTGCTCGCCCACTGGGCCCAGGCCGGCCCGGCGATCGTTGCGATCGCCGTCACCTCGCTGGCGGCACTCGGCATTGCCCTGGTTTGGACCCACGACCTCGAGCAAGTCACCGGCGCGGTGCGCCGGGTGGCAGCCGAGGGCGGCGGCGAATCCTCCGCCCGGCCGGCGCCATCATCGTTCGCCGAGCTGGCCCGCGAGGTGGAACGCCTGTCCCGCCGCGTCGCCAGCCGCACCGCCCGCCTCGACCAGTTGCAGCGTGCCGATGCCGCCCTCGTCGAGCGTCTGCCCGACCCGTTGATCGTGCTCGACGCCGACCGCGATGTGCGCCGCACGAATGCCGCCGCGCGCGCCGCCTTCGGCCCCGATATGGGTGCCGTGCTGCGGCATCCCCTGTTGCGCGAGGCGATCGACCGCGCCTTTGCCTCCGGCACGGTGCAGGATGTCGAATTATTGCTCCCCGTGCCGGTGCAGCGCGAACTCCAGGCGACAGTGGTGCTGATGGACGCTTCGCTCGCCGGCGCCGGACGCGCCGTCGTCGTGCTGTCGGACCGCACCCGCGAGCGTGCCATCGAGCGCATGCGTGCCGATTTCGTCGCCAACGCCAGCCATGAGTTGCGCACCCCGCTCGCCTCGCTGATCGGGTTCGTCGAAACTTTGCGCGGGACCGCCGCCGACGATCCGGCGGCACAGCGTCGCTTCCTCGCAATCATGGCCGAGCAAGGCGCGCGCATGAACCGCCTGATCGATGATCTGCTGAGTCTGTCGCGGATCGAATTGACGGAACACCAGCCGCCGTCAGAGCAAGTGGGTCTGGCGACGCTGGTGCTGCGGCTGGTCGCCGGATATCAGCCCCGGCCCAAGGAGGGCGCGGTGAAGCTGGAAGTCAGCGTTGCGGAGAACCTGCCGCCGGTCGTGGGAGATGCCGACCAGCTTGCCCAGGTGCTGCAGAATTTGCTCGACAATGCGGTGAAATACGGCCGGCCGGACGGCCCGGTGCGGCTCTCGGCGCAGCCGGCGGTGGACGGCAGATGGCCCGCGCGGCCAGGCGTGGTGCTGACGGTCGCCGACCAGGGCATAGGCATCGCCCGCGAGCATATCCCGCGCCTGACCGAACGGTTCTATCGCGTGGACAAGGGGCGCTCGCGCGCCGTAGGTGGCACCGGGCTAGGCCTCGCCATCGTCAAGCACATCGTCAACCGCCACCGCGGGCAGTTGCTGATCGAGAGCGAGGAGGGCGTCGGCACCACGGTCAGCGTATGGCTGCCCCAGGCCGCCCCGGTAACGCTGGGGCAGTCAGCGCCGGGGCAGTCGGCGCCGGGGCAGTCGGCGCCAGGACAGTCGGCGCCAGGACAGTCGGCGCCAGGACAGTCGGCGCCGGGACAGTTGGCGCCGGGGCAGTCGGCGCCCGGACAGTTGGCGGCGGGACAGATGGCACCCGGACAGTCGGCACCCGGACAGTTGGCGGCGGGACAGATGGCACCCGGACAGTAGGCGGCGGCACCGACGGCGCCGGGGCAGTCGGCGCCCGGGCAGTCAGCGCGTGACACCCGGGACGGGCTCGCTTCATAACTGTCGCCCCGCGGCAGGCTCTCGCCCGGAGCATGCTTCCCCGGCGTGCGAGGCCGTGCCAACGTCTACAGGAAGCAGAGAAGAGCCAAGAGGATTGTTGCCATGCCTCGCATGACCGGCGGAGAAGCGATTGTCGATGGGCTGTTGCGGCACGGGATCGACACCGTGTTCGGTTTGCCTGGCGTGCAGGTCTACGGCTTGTTCGACGCCTTCTCCCGCGCGTCCAACCGCTTGCGGCTGATCAACGCGCGGCATGAGCAAACCACGGCCTACATGGCGCTCGGTTACGCCTGCGCAACGGGGCGGCCGGCCGCCTACGCGGTCGTGCCAGGGCCGGGCGTGCTGAACACGGGCGCAGCGCTCGCCACTGCCTGGGGACTGAACGCGCCGGTGTTGTGCCTGACCGGCCAGGTGCCCAGCCCGATGATCGGCCGGCTGCGCGGCTCGTTGCACGAGTTGCCGGACCAGCTCGCGACGCTGCGCAGCCTGCTGAAATGGGCCGATCGCATAGAGCATCCGTCGCAGGCGCCGTATCTGGTCGCGCGTGCGTTCCAGGAGATGCTGTCGGGCCGCCGCAGTCCGGTGGCGCTGGAAATGCCTTGGGACCAGTTCGGCGTCGCGGCGGAAGTCACGCCGCAGGATCCGCTGCCATTGCAGCCGAACCCCACGCCCGATCCTGAGCGAATCGCCGCTCTGGCAAAACTGGTCGACGGGGCGCGCGCGCCGATGATCTGGGTGGGCGGCGGCGCGCAGCATGCGCCGGCGGAGATCCTGGCCCTCGCCGTGAAGATCGGCGCGCCGGTGGTGTCGTTCCGCTGCGGCCGCGGCATCGTCGATGACCGCCACCCGCTGGCCTTGACGATTTCCGCCGCCTACCAGCTTTGGAAACAGACGGATCTATTGCTCGGCTTCGGCACGCGGCTGGAAGTGCCGACACTGCGCTGGGGTGCCCCGCCACCGGGATTGAAGATCGCGCGGGTCGATATCGATCCGGCGGAAATGCGGCGATTGAAGGTCGATCTCGGCATCGTCGCCGACACCGCCGACGCGGCGCGCGCGCTGACCAAGGCCGTGGCGCCCGTTGAGGCCCCCGTACGCGCCGAGGCGATAGCACGGGTGAAGGCCGACGCCGCGCAGACCATCCGCAAGGTGCAGCCGCAGATGTCGTTCCTGGAAGCGATCCACGACGTGCTGCCGGAGGACGGCATCTTCTGCGACGAGATGACGCAGGTCGGCTACGTCTCCTGGTTCGGCCTGCCGCGGCATGCGCCGCGCACGCTGATCACGTCGGGCTTCTCCGGCACCCTGGGTGCGGGCTTCCCGATGGCGCTGGGCGTGAAGGTGGCGCATCCCGACAAGCCGGTGGTGGCCGTCGCCGGCGATGGCGGCTTCATGTTCGGCAGTTCCGAGCTGGCGACCGCGGTGCAGCACGGCATCAACCTGGTGACCGTGGTGTTCAACAATGCGTCCTACGGCAATGTTCTGCGCGACCAGCACCGTCTGTTCCAGGGCCGCGACTCAGGATCGCGCCTGCGCAACCCGGATTTCCAGATCTACGCGAAGAGTTTCGGCGTGCCGTCCTGGCGGGTGAGCGACGCCGACGGGCTGCGCGGCGCGCTGCGTCAGGCACTGGCGGCGAATGCGCCGGCGCTGGTGGAGGTGATGACCGACATCACGCAGGAATATCAGCCGTGGGAGTTCATCGCGCCTGGGCGGGCGTAGCTGGACCAACCGACTGCTGCCGGCAATAGGATGCGGTTTCGCAGCAGAGCGCAGTGTGACGCGCTGGAGCCGGGGTGTGCAACGACTTGGACCAACCCGCCCAACGCATGACTCATGGTGACGGTCCTGGGCTTCCCGAAAGTGATACGTTGGCGGCGCGCTGACCTGTGTGAGGCAGTCGCCGAGCGGTGGTCGGTGAAGGTATGCGAACAGACCATGGGCAAGTGGTTGCGGCGGTTGGAGATGACCCGGTTGCAGCCTCGCCCGCGACACTCCAAGCAGGATCCAGAGGCCGAGGTGCCTCTTACTGTAAAGCAATGACTCGGATCGGAGGTCCGCCTTTAGCGGTAGCAACGGACCGCGCTATTGTGGCGTGGGGGGAGCGGCCGAAGGCTTTTTGGTGGACCAATACCGGTTAGGAAACGTGGTCCATGGGCGGTTGCGGACTTGCGAGTGGTGACGCCTCGAGGCGATCCCGATCAGGCAAGTGATCAGTCTCCGTCGCCCAGCCCCTCTTTGACTTTCTTAAGCGGGGAGGCTGAGGGGATCTCTCAAGCGAAGCAGTCTCACGCGTCAGGCAGTTTGTCGCCAGTCAACGCGGCCGCGGCGGCGATCGATATTGGTGCCACCATGCATGTCGCAGCAGTCGGTCCGGATCGCGACGAGCAACCGGTGCGGACGTTCCAGACCTTCACCGACGCCTTGCAACGGCTGGCGGATTGGTTCACCGAGTGCGGGATCAGGACGATCGCCATGGAGTCGACCGGCGTCTATTGGAGTCCCGTGTTCGAGATCCTGGAACAATGAGGGTTCGCGGTCGTGCTGGTCAATGCCCGTGACGCGAAGCACGTTCCCGGACGCAAGACCGACGTCAGCGACGCGTAGTGGCTACAGCGTCTGCATGAATGTGGCTCGCTGCGCGCCAGCTTGCAGCCGCAGGCTGAGATGGCGGGGCTACGCGCCTGTCTGCGACAGCGGGAGTGGCTGTTGGATTACGCGGCGGCACACATCCAGCACATGCAAAAGGCGCTGATGCAGATGAACCTGCAACTGCATCATGTCGTAATCGACATCACCGGCGTGACCGGTATGGCGATTATTCGCGCAATCGTTGCGGCCGAGCGTGGCCCGACCGTGCCGGCCGCACAGCGCGAGGCGGTGCCACGCGACCGTCGCGACGGTCTGTCAGGCTCGGATTGGCAACTTCGCCTGCTGGCGAGGGTCCGGCGGGGCGGGAGAATGAGCCGGAAACGAGATCGCGGCCGGTTCCGCGCCCAGGCCGCATCGCGCCGAAGCTTCGCGGCTTGACCCCGTGCAACGGCGGGCGCTAACCCGCAACGCCGTTCGAAGGAAGCGCCGCCATGCTGGTCAAGGACGTAAAGAAGGTCGTGCTCGCCTATTCCGGCGGCCTCGACACCAGCGTGATCCTGCGCTGGCTCCAGACGACCTATCGCTGCGAAGTCGTCACCTTCACCGCGGATCTCGGCCAGGGCGAAGAACTCGGCCCCGCCCGCACCAAGGCCGAAATGCTCGGCGTGAAGGAAATCTTCATGGAGGACCTGCGCGAAACCTTCGTGCGCGACTTCGTCTTCCCGATGTTCCGTGCCAACACGCTTTATGAAGGCCAGTACTTGCTCGGCACGTCCATCGCCCGCCCGCTGATCGCGCAACGCCAGATCGAAATCGCCGAGCAAACCGGCGCCGATGCGGTGGCCCATGGCGCGACCGGCAAAGGCAACGACCAGGTGCGCTTCGAGCTTTCCTATTACGCGTTGAAGCCGGACATCAAGATCATCGCGCCGTGGCGCGAATGGGAACTGACCAGCCGCACCCGGCTGCTGGAATTCGCCGCGGCGAACCAGATTCCCATTGCCAAGGACAAGCGCGGCGAGGCGCCATTCAGTGTCGATGCCAACCTGCTGCATTCCTCGTCGGAGGGGAAAATCCTCGAGGATCCGGCGGTGGAGCCGGATCCGATCGTCTACCAGCGCACCGTCAGCCCCGAGGACGCGCCGGACAAGCCGACCGTCATTGCAATCGATTTCGAACGCGGCGATCCGGTGGCGATCGACGGGGCAAAACTGTCGCCCGCGGCGCTGCTGACCAGGCTGAACGAGTTGGGCAAGGTGAACGGCATCGGCCGCCTGGACCTGGTGGAGAACCGCTTCGTCGGCATGAAGAACCGTGGCGTATACGAAACGCCTGGCGGCACCATCCTGCATGTGGCGCATCGCGGCATCGAAACCATCACGCTGGACCGCGAGGCGGCGCATCTCAAGGACAGCCTGATGCCGCGCTATGCCACGCTGATCTACAATGGCTTCTGGTTCAGCCCGGAGCGGCGGATGTTGCAGGCGCTGATCGATACCAGCCAGCACAGCGTATCGGGCCGGGTCAGGCTGAAATTGTACAAGGGCAACACGACGGTCATCGGCCGTGAATCGCCGAACAACCTGTACTCGCAGAAGACGGTGACGTTCGAGGACGACCAGGGTGCCTACGATCAGTTCGATGCCCAGGGCTTCATCAAACTGAACGCTTTGCGGCTGCGGCTGGGCGCCATGGCCGGCCGCAAGGGCGGCACGCTCTAGCGCGCTTTCACGACGACCGGAAACGCCGGCGTCCATCGTCACCCCGGCGGAAGCCGGGACCCAGGCAGCGTAGGTTCCGGCCTTCGCCGGGATGACAACAAACGACGATTCCAGTCACGGTGAACACGTTCTCGGAGCCACTGTCAGAGAAGCACCGTCACATCCACCCTGTCATTGCGCGGACCGCCGGCGGACCGTGGCGGGACGACGCAACCTCGTTCGAGCCAGCGCACGAAGGTGCGTGCGCCGCATTGGCCGAGGTTGCTTCGGCCCCTGCCGGGCCGCGCAGTGACCGGGGTGGGAGGTCAAACAGGCAACGTACCACACGCCGCCGCGATGTGACTTTTCAGGGCCTTGACCGTCGCCGCCCGTCAGCGCTCGCGCTACATTGAGCGGCGCCCATGATCCACCTGTCCATCCCCGCCCGGCAGGCACTGGCGAAGCTCACCCTTCCGGTCCTGATCGCCGCATCCTTCGCCCTGATGTTGCTCGGCAAGGCCGACGCGCTGCTGGCGGATCGCGCCCGCGTCGCCTTCGCCGACGCACTTGCGCCGATCTATGCCGCCCTCTCCGCCCCGTTGGGCGCGATCCGCGCCGGCATCGCCGACACCACCGACCTCTGGAACCTGCGCACCGACAATGCCGAATTGCGCGCCCAGAACCAGCAACTGCGCCGCTGGCAGTCGATCGCGCTGGCGCTGGACGCGGAGAACCGCCGGCTGAAGGCCGAGCTGCATTGGATTCCCGACGCCGCGCCCTCCTACGTCACCGCGCGCGTCGTGGCGGATGCCGGCGGCGTCTATGCCAAGGCGGTGCTGGTCTCCATTGGCCCAGAACATGACATCAAGCGCGGCGAGATCGCGCTGGACGCCAACGGCCTGGTCGGCCGTGTCACCGAAGTCGGCTCCCGCAGCGCCCGCATCCTGCTCATTACGGATCTGAACAGTCGGATTCCGGTGGTGATGCAGGGCTCGGGGGCGCATGCGATCCTGATGGGCACCAACGGATCGTACCCGCGGCTGATGTACTGGCCGGAAGGCTCGCCGCCGCGCGAGGGCGAGCATATCGTCACCGGCGCCGAGACCGATGCCTTCCCCGCCAACCTGCCGGTCGGCACCGTGCATTACACCAGCGCCAGGGTGCCGGAGGTGATCCCGGCTGCGCAGCTCGACCGGCTGGAGATCGTGCGGATCTTCAATTACAGCCTCGCCGGCCTGGTGGCCCCCGAAGCCGGCCGCCAGGTCGCGGACCGTCACCACTGATGGCCAGCGCGGACGAGCAACGTCCGGGCATCCGGCCCCGTGCCACGCTGGGGCGCCGCCTCGACCTCGCCGCCCGCCACGCCTTCCCCGCCAGCATCACCATCTTGCTCATGTTGCTCACCGAGGCGCCGTTCGGTTTCGCCGACCAGAGCACGCTGCTGCCGGCGGTGGCGCTGAGCTCGGTCTGGTTCTGGTCGCTGTACCGCCCGTCGGCGATGTCGCCCCCGGTCGTATTCATCATCGGCCTGCTGCTGGACATGCTGGACTGGTTGCCCTTCGGCACCGGCGTTCTGATCCTGCTTCTGGCGCATGGCCTGGCGCTGCGCTGGCGGCGGATGCTGGGGCGGCAGGGCTTCCTGCTGGTGTGGCTCGCCTTTACCGCCATCGCCGGCGGCGCGGCCGTGCTGGCATGGATCGCAACTGCCGTGCTGACCTGGCGCCTGGTCCCGCCCGGCCCCGCATTGTTCCTGGCCGTGCTGTCCATCGCGCTGTATCCCGCTTTGGCGATCTTGCTCGCCCGCGCCCACCGCTCCATCGCCAACCCGGAGCGCGCCTGATGCGACGCGATACCAAGCGCACCGGCGTCTTCACCCGTCGCGCCCTGCTGCTGATGGGCGGACAGATGGCGCTGCTGGCAGGACTGGGTGCGCGGCTCTACCAGGTGCAGGTCGCGGAAGCTCCCCGCTACAGTATGTTATCCGAAAAGAACAGTATCAGTGCAAGAATGATTGCGCCGCCACGCGGGCGGATCCTGGACCGATTCGGCACCGTGGTCGGCGGCAACAAGGTGAACTGGAGTGCCGTGCTGGTCGCCGAGGAAGCCGGCGACGTCGAGGCCACGCTGGATACTTTCTCCCAGCTCGTGCCGCTGGACGACCGCGAGAAGCTCCGCATCATCCGTGAGGTGCACCGCCATCGCCGCTTCATCCCGGTCCTGGTGAAGGACTTCCTGAACTGGGATGAGATGGCGAAGATCGAGGTGAACGCCCCGGACCTTCCGGGGATCGCGGTGGATGCGGGCACCACCCGCATCTACCCGTTCGGCGAGCAATTAGCCCATGTCGTCGGCTACGTCGCGCCGCCGAGCGAGGCGGATGTGGGCGGGGATCCGCTGCTGTCGCTCCCCGGCATCCGCATCGGCCGCTCAGGGGTGGAAAAATTCCACGACCTCGCGCTACGCGGGCATGCCGGCACGGTGGAACTGGAAGTGAATGCCGTCGGGCGGGTGATCCGCGAGCTGGACCGCCAGGAGGGCACGCCGGGCGACACCGTCGGTCTGACCATCGACGCCGCGTTGCAGCGATCGGTGATCGACCGCCTTGGCGACGAGAGTGCCAGTGCCGTGGTGCTGGACTGCACCAATGGCGAGGTGCTGGCGATGGCCACCAGGCCGTCGTTCGATCCCAGCCTGTTCAATTCCGGCGTGCCCCAGGCACAGTGGCAGGAGTGGATCGCCGACGAGCGCCGCCCGCTGCTGAACAAGGCGACCGAGGGACTGTATGCGCCCGGTTCGACCTTCAAGATGGCGGTGGCCATGGCCGCGCTGGAGGCGCGCTCGCTGACCCCCAGCGACCGCATCTTCTGCGGCGGCTTCATCGACGTGGGCAACGCACGCTTCCACTGCTGGAAGCGGGGCGGCCACGGGTCGCTGGACCTGCATGGCGGCCTGAAAAACAGTTGCGACGTGTTCTTCTACGAGACGGCGCGGCGAACGGGGATTGATCCGATCGCTGCCATGGCACACCGCCTTGGGCTTGGCACCAAGTTGGACCTCGATCTGCCGCACCAGCTTACCGGGCTGATACCCACGCGCGAATGGCGCAAGCAGCAGGGGCATCCGTGGGAGCTTGGCGACACCATCGTGAGCGGCATCGGCCAGGGCTACATCCTGGTGACCCCGTTGCAGCTCGCCACCTACGTGTCGCGCGTGGCCACGGGCCGCGCGATCCAGCCGCATGTCACCCGCACGATGGAGGGGGAGGCGCAGCCCGGCGGCGATCCGCTGGACTGGCCATTGCTGTCAATTCCGGAGCAATGGCTGAACCAGGCGCGTTCCGGCATGTGGGCGGTGGTGAACGATCCTGGCGGCACGGCGCCCTCGGCGAAACTGCCCGACCCACGCTGGCAGCTTGCCGGCAAGACCGGCTCGGCGCAGGTGATGCGTGTGTCGCGCGCCGAGCGCGAGAGCAGTACTTTCAATTCCGCCAAACTGCCGTGGAAGCTGCGTCCGCACGCCTTGTTCGTTGCCTTCGCCCCATATGACGCGCCGCGCTACGCGGTGTCCGTGGTGGTGGAGCATGGCAACGCCGGCGCCGAGGCCGCCGCCCCGATCGCACGCGACATCATGATGGCCGCCCTGACCCGCGATCCCGCCAACCGCGTGCAGCCGGCGCAACAGGTGGCCAGTGACTGAGCGCGTCGCCGATGAGCGCACCCCTGACCCGGCGCGGCAGCCTCTCACCGCGAGGCAAGCGCGCCAACCTTTCACCGGCCGCCACGCCCGGCAACCTCCCGCTGCGCGCCGGGCGTGCCACCCGCTTCGGCGCGACGGCGGAGCATGCCTCCGATGATGATGGACCGCCGCCTCTGGCGCGAGACGTCCTTCGGCATCACCGGCAAGCTCTGGCAGGTGAGCTGGCTCTACGTCCTGTTGCTGTGCGCGCTGGCGGGGGTCGGCTACGTCGCGCTGTACAGCGCCGGCGGCGGCTCGCCCGAGCCCTATGCCGACCGCCACGTGATGCGTTTCGCGGTCGGGTTGATGCTGATGATCGGCGTCGCCATGGTGGACATCCGGTTGATCCAGAAGCTCGCCTGGCCCAGCTACGCGGTGTGTCTGGCGCTGCTGGTCGCGGTGGCGCGCTTCGGCCATGTCGGCAAGGGCGCCCAGCGCTGGATCGAGTTCGGCGGGCTACAGATCCAACCCTCCGAGATGATGAAGATTGCCCTCGTGCTGGCGCTTGCCTCCTGGTTCCACCGCGCCACCTGGGAGCGCATCGGCAACCCGTTGTTCCTGCTTCCCGCGATCATCGCGGTGCTGCTGCCCGTCGGACTGATCCTGAAGGAGCCGAACCTGGGCACCGCGGCGATCACCGCAATGCTCGGCGCCATCGTATTCTTCGCCGCCGGCGTGCGGTGGTGGAAGTTCCTGCTGGTGGCGCTGCCGGTGCCGCTGATCGTGCGCTTCGCCTACGCCCACCTGCACGGCTACCAGCGTGCCCGGATCGAGACGTTCCTGCACCCCGAAAGCGATCCGCTCGGCGCCGGCTACAACATCATCCAGTCGAAGATCGCGCTGGGTTCCGGCGGCATGTGGGGCAAGGGGTTCCTGCAAGGCACCCAGGGCCAGCTCGATTTCCTGCCGGAGAAGCAGACCGACTTCGTTTTCGCCCTGATCGGCGAGCAATTCGGCCTGGTGGGCGGCTTGGCGGTGATGGCTCTGCTGGCGTTGCTGGTCCTGGGCGGCATGCTGATCGCGCTGCGGTGCCGTCACCAGTTCGGCCGGCTGGTGGCGCTGGGCATCTCCGCGAATATGTTCCTCTACGTGTTCGTCAACATCGCCATGGCGATGGGCGTGATCCCGGTGGGCGGCGTGCCGCTGCCGCTGGTCTCGCATGGCGGTTCCGCGATGATCACCGTCATGCTGGGGTTCGGTGTGCTGATGTCGGTGCACGTGCACCGCGACGTGGAATTCAGCGCGCCGCGCGACCGTCTCTGACGCCTGGTGCCCGCACCCGTCACTGTCATCGCGAGCGCAACCAGGCAATCTTCGGTGCCTGGGTGTCACGGCGAGCGGAGCGACGCAATCCTCGCTGTCATCGCGGGCGAAGCGAACCGATCTGCGTCGCGGAGCGTGCGGCGGACCGATCGGGATTGCTTCGCTTCGCGGGCAATGACAGGTGGCAAGAATGACACGATACAAGAATGGAAGTGATAGAGAATGAAACGGGGTGAGAATGACATGGCTAAGGGATGACACAGGGACACAATGACACGGCAACACCATGACGGGCGGACACAATGACGCTTGGCCGCAATGACACGCTGCCGCTTGGATCGAAGCGTCAGGATCGGTACAGTGCCATCACCTCCCGCGCGACTGGAGCGACGCGATTGCCTGGCCGGACCCTCCGCATTCGCTGCCTCGCTGCGTCTTTCCTGGTCGTCGCGGCCATGGCTGCCGCGCACGCGCAGACTCCGCCGCCGGCATTGCGGGAACATAAGGCGGAAAGCACCGCATCGCCGGCAGCCGCGGCGCCCGAGAAGCTGCCCGCCGACGTCACCTCGCACCACACGCTCGCGCTGCCCAATCGCACACTGCATTTCGCCGCCACCGCGGCCAGCATCAAGCTGCGCGGCGACAACGGCGACGTCGAGGCACAGCTCGCCTCGATCGCGTATCAACTCGACGGCGCCGACAAGCTGACCCGTCCTGTCACCTTCGTATTCAACGGCGGGCCCGGCATGGCCTCCGGCTGGCTACAGGTGGGCGCGGTCGGGCCGTGGCGCGTCGTGCTGCATGATGACCCGGGCCAGCCTGCCACGCCGCCGGCGCCAATGCCCAACGCCGACACGTGGCTCGATTTCACCGACCTGGTGTTCATCGATCCCGCCGGCACCGGGTTTTCCACCCCGCCCCAGGGAGACGCGGCGCAGCGCCGCCTTTGGTCGGTGACCGGGGATGCCGCGGCGCTGGCCGAGGCGATCCGCCAATGGCTGGACCGCAACGACCGCGCCACTTCCCCGCATTTCTTGCTCGGTGAAAGCTACGGTGGCCTGCGCGTCCCCCGCATCGCGCGCGACTTGCAGTCCGAGCAAGGCGTCGCCGTCGCCGGCATGGTGCTGCTATCGCCGGCGCTCGATATTCACACGCAAAGCGGCTTCACCGATCCGTTGGGCTGGGTCGATCGCCTGCCGTCGGAGGTGGCCGCCGCCCGCGCGTTGAAGGGGCCGGTCACCCGCGCCGACGTGGCCGATGCGGAACAATATGCCGCCACCGACTACGTCACCGACCTGCTGCGCGGTGACCGCGATGCCGCGGCGCTCGACCGGCTGAGCACGCGCGTTGCCGCGCTCACCGGGCTCGATCCGGCGCTGGTGCGCCGCTACCACGGCCGGCTCGACACCGATGTGTTCCTGCACGAGCTGCAACGTGCCCAGGGGCTGGTCGGCAGCGTGTATGATGCGACCATTGCGGACCCCGATCCGTTTCCGCACCGCCAGCTCAGCCGCTACCCCGATCCGGTGCTGCAAGGCTTCAAGGCACCGGTGACCAGCGCGATGGTCGCGATCTACCACGACAAGCTGCACTGGCGGCCGGAAGCCAGCTACCGATTGGCAAACGATGTCGCGGCAGAGCGTTGGGACTGGGGCCATGGCATCGGGCGGCCGGAATCGGTCAGCTTTCTGCAAGCGGCGCTGTCACTGAACCCGCGCATGCACGTGCTGATCGGGCATGGATTGTTCGACCTGATGACGCCCTATTTCACCACCGAGCTGATCATGCGCGCGTTGCCCGACACGGTGGCAGGGCGGGTCCGGCTTGCCGTCTATCCCGGCGGGCACATGTTCTATTCGCAGGATGCGTCGCGCGCCGCGCTGCACCAGGACGCCCTGGCCTTGTTCGCGAAGCAATAGCGGCCGCGCCATACAATCGATTCGTGACGCGGCCCGTGTCGCGTGCGATGAGGCGCCGCATGTCCGAGGCAGGCGCACAGGCCGACAGCAGTACCGTCGAAGCCGAGCTGATCGCGGTAATCGTCGCGGTCACCGATGGCGAGCCGCGGGTGCTCAGCATCGACGGCGGCAATGCGTTGCCCTCCGGGCCGTTCGAATCCGGCCATCGGTCACTGCAGGCGGCGCTGCGCTCATGGGTGGAGCGGCAGACGCACCATCCACTCGGTTATGTCGAGCAACTCTACACCTTCGCGGACCGTGACCGCGCCTCGGCGGGGCGGCGGGTGGTGTCGGTCTCGTATCTCGGCCTGACGCGCGAGGCGCCGGGGGCAGGCGGGGGAGCCGGCCGCGGCGGCTGGCAGAATTGGTACCGCTATTTCCCCTGGGAGGACCGTCGCGATGCGGCGGCAGAGGCGGGCGCGGCGGTCACCGCGCCGTTGCTGGCCTGGGCCGACGCGGCCGCCGACGCCATGCTGCGTTGGCAACACCGCAGCCGGATCGCGATCAATTTCGGCCTTGATGGCCACGCCTGGAACGAGGATCTGGTGTTGCAGCGTTACGAGACGCTGTGGGAGGCGGGACTGGTGCCGGAGGCCGGCGGCACCACCGTGTCCGGTCTGCCGATGGCGCATGATCATCGCCGCATCCTGGCGACTGGCATCGCGCGGCTGCGCGGCAAGATCAAATACCGCCCCCTGGTGTTCGAGCTGATGCCGTCGGATTTCACCTTGGGGCAGTTGCAGCGCGCCGTGGAAGCGCTGGCAGGCCGGCGTTTGCACAAGCAGAATTTCCGTCGCCTGATCGAGCAACAGGAACTGGTCGAGGAAACCGGCCGCATGGCAACCGAGACCGGCGGCCGACCGGCGAAATTGTTCCGGTTCCGTCGCGCCCTGCTGGCAGAACGCGCGGTGGCCGGGACCAAGCTGCCGCTGGCGCGGTAGCGGAGCGGAAGATCGCACGCGCGGTGGCCGGGACCAAGCTACCGCTGGCGCGGTAGCGGAGCGGAAGACCGCAACGGCGCGAGGCCGGGGCCGCATTGCCGCGGCGAGGCCGGTGCGTCCGCGACACCCGGCTTTTCGCACAATCCCAGGCGGCACCAGACATCGGGGTGCGCGGCGCACAACCAGGCCCACCCGGTACTGGTGCCGGAAATGCATGCCTACTTCACGGGTTTGGCTTCGAGAGCGGCGGCCCGGCTGCCCAGCAAACCATGCCGGATGGCAAAGTCGACCAGCTCGGCATTGTCTTTGAGCCCGAGGATCTCCTTCACACGATACTTATGAAATGCCACCGTGCGCGCCGTTATGCCAAGGCATCGCGCAACGGATTTCATCGGCAGGCCGGCGACCAGCAGTTGGAGGACTTCCAACTCGCGGGTCGAGAGTCGCCCGACCGGATCGGCCCGATGCGCCAGCATCAAGGTTTCCACATTTCCCGCGGCGATGTCCGCGGAGAGGTAACGGCCACCGCCGGCCACGATGCGGATGGCCTGCCGCAATTCGGCGGCGGAGCAGGATTTCGAGAGGAATGCCGATGCCCCGGCGGCGAATGCCGCGGCTGCGAGGTTCGGATCGGTGTGCGTGGTCAGGTATATGAGTTTGAGTGCCGGCGCTCTGGCCCGCAACTCGCGAACCGCCTCCAATCCGTCGAAGCCGGGCATCATCGGCTTGATCAGCACAATGTCCGGCGATAGCCGTCCGGCTACGTCCAGCAGGGTGCAGCCGTCATTCGCCTGGCCAACAACCTCGAACTCGGGCTCGAGCAAGCCGCAAAGCATGTCGAGCAATATCTGGCGGTCGTGTGCCAGCAGGATCCGTGAGCGCCCCGGCGCGGTTTGGATGACCGGATGAGATGGAGTCCGCTCGAGACTGACCGCCTTGTCTGCCACGATCCGTATCCTCCTGGTCGAGCAAGGGCCTCATCGTCTACATCGACTATTCACTTTATTTTAACGGATTAATAGCGGACTGGTAAAATATGAGTTAATGTCGCGAAACGCATATTTCACAAGTCCGTGATGCTGTCCAGTCACATTTAATCGACGCCAACGAAACGTTCGGGCGGCACGCCGCAGTGGGCGCGGCAGGAGCATCCTGCGGCTTGCCGACCCGGCGTCGGCGAAGCCCGCAGAGATCCGGGTCTTTCGTTGGTTTCCGACATGCCAAGCCGGCTGTTGTGTTTGCTACTGTAGATTGTATTTCTGATCATTATTGCTATGTAAGGTTGTGGCAGTGCCCCGCCTCATAAACCCGCCGACCGCCGTCCGGTCCGCATGCGCGGTGAGTTCACGCATGATGGACCATGTCATCAGCGTCGCGGTCCGGATGGATGCGGCGCAACGCCGGATATCCGACGGGAGTGCGCGAAGAAGAGCGGCTGCCAGCGGCAAACAAGTGGTACCCGGAAGCCGCCGCCGACAGATCAATTGCGGCCGACGCGGCTGTTCATTCTACCGGCGGCCTGGTTATCTCGCAGATAGAACGAAACTCCCGCAGCTATGCAGCTTGCGACATAGCCCTCAAAAGCAAGGGGGCGGGAATCGTCCCGCCCCCATTTGGCCATCCCAAGTTGCACTCAGGCGGTGAACGGTCCTTGACTGGACGTGAAGGCGAATTCACCGGGCGTGAGAGCAGTGGGCGAATCGAACTTGATGGAACCACCGCCGGCGAGGGACAGCACATCGCCCGTCGGGGTGAAGGCCATATTCGCCAGGACGGACGCAAAGCTGCTGAACGCCGTGTGCGTCACGCCACCCATCAGGCTTTGCAAGTCTATCTTGTCGAATTGCCCGAAGCCGGTGATCTCGACGGAACCCGAGTAGTTGTCGCCCTGGCTGCCGCCCATCGACTGCACCGTGAGCATGTCGGTGAGGGCCGATGGGTTGAGGTTGACGAGCGCCGACGCGTTGTCACCCAGGAATACGCCGGTGCTGTTGCCAAAGGCGTTGACCGTGGTGCCGATATTGGTGTCGTCCAGATAGAAGTTGTCGCTTGCAAGGTTACCCTGAAGCGCGTCGGTACCGCCGTATACCCATACGTTGTCGCTCGCGCCGACCGTAACGCTGTCCTTGCTGGTCGAGATCGCATTCATCACGATGTGATCGCCGGAGCCGAGCGCGCTCAACGTGTTGCTGCCGGAGCCGAACGTCATCGTGTCGGTGTTGCCGTTGGCGGTGACCGTGCTGTTGCCGTTGCCCAGGCTGAGGGTATCGCCACTCCCGTTGGCCGTGAGAGTATCGTTGCCATTGCCCAGTGTTATCGTGTCGCCGGGCCCATTGGCGGTGACGGTGTCCTTGCCGTTGCCCAGGGTGATCGTGTCGGCGGCGCCACCAGCGGTAACGGTGTCCTTGCCGTTGCCCAGGGTGATCGTGTCGGTAGCACCATTGGCGGTGACGGTATCGTTGCCATTGCCCGCCTTGATCGTGCTGCCGGCGCCGCCGACGCTGATCTTGTCGGTTCCATTCCCGAGCGTCACTTTGCCTGTCCCGGACAGGGTGACGTTGAGGTTGTTTGGCCCGCTTTGGGTGACCGTGGTGGTGCCCGTGGTCGCCGTGCCGGTGACCGAGCCGCCCGCTTCAGAGAAGCTCACCGTGTCGTTCGCGCCGGCGCCAAGCTGCACGGCATCGGTGCCGATGCCGGTCGGATCCTTGATCGTGACGGTGTTGGAGTTCCCCGACAGCGTGACGCCGTTCGAACCGTCGCCCAGCGTGTAGGTGCTGCTGTTGCCGCTGGCGTTGATCAGGTTGCCGCCGTTGCCGACTGTCACCTTGTTGCCGCCGGTGCCGCCGAGCAAGATCGAGTTGTTGCCGTCACCCAGCGTGATGGTCGCCGCACTGGTCACGGCCAGGCCGATGACATTGACGTTCTCGTAGGTGGCGGTGACCTTGTCCTTGGTGCCGGAGATGATCACGGTGTCGGTGGGGCTGATCGGCACCGAGCCGTCCGCGGCATCGCCCGACCAGGTGGCGCTGCCTGTGCTGTCGACACCGAGAATACTGACGACCGCGTTGCTGCCGCCGGCATCGATCATGTCGTTGCCGCCGCCCACCGTCACGTGATTCGCCGAACCGGTCATGCTGACGTCGTCGGTTCCGTCACCCAGGGTGACCGATCCCTGCCCGCCACTGACGGTGAAATCCTCGTCGCCACCGGTGACGGTGTTGCCCGTGCCGCCCAGTTGCACCGTGGCCGTCCAACCGAACAGATTGTCGTCGGCGCTGCCGATCGCGACCGTCGCCGAGCCACCGGTGCTGGTGACGCTGTTCGTTGCGTCTCCGTTCAGGCTCGCCGAGTTGCCGGGACCGCCCATGCTCAGCGTGGTCGTGCCGCCCGCGTTGTCGAGCGATACAAAATTGTCACCCGTTGTGCCGGCAACGGTGAAAGTGACCGTGGATGCGACGAGCGAACCGACCAGCATGTTGTCGCCGCCGTCCAGCGCGATGCTATCGGTCACACCGATGGCCGACGCCGGATCGGTGGGCGTCGAGGACAGGATGATGGTGGTGTCGGTGTCTTGGCCATACGGGGCAAGATCGCCGCCATTGACGATCAGGTTGCCGCCGATGCTGACGACGTAATTGCCCATACCATAGACGTTGAACTGGTCGGTTTGGGTGGCGTCCTGGGCGTTCCCGGACTGTAGCTCGCCGCCGGTCAGCGTCCACACATATTGGGCTGGCATATGGATGTTCCTCGTGATGTTACGAGCGGCGCCTGCGCCCGGATCGGTGCTCACTCAGCTTTAGCGCGATATAGCAATAAAACGAATGACCAGAACGGAACCACTGTCAAAAATGACAGTAGCCATAATTGCCCGCCATTGTTACTGGGGTAGCGACTTGATAACAGAGGTAGAATGGACGTGTTCCGTGTCCCGATCTGAATTGACGGCACCGCCGCCTGATCGGCGCAAGGTCAATAACGAACCGGAATAGTGATATCCGTCGCCTTCCGGCAGGCATCTGCGCCTATACTCGCAGTGGCCACGCCGAAACTAACCAACGCCGCGAACCCGTGGCACGCGATCGTGCAGCAGGTGTCGGTGACAAGACGCGCTCAGAAGTCAGCAACGGCTGTGGCGGCGAGGGACGCAGTGGCGCGATACCTGTCCGTATCGATCCCGGCGGCGAGCCGATGTCCGGCGCGGCACGGCAAAACCGCCTTGGCGTCGCCTGCGACCTGGTGAGAAATCAACCACCCGCCCGCCGATCCGGTGCGGCCGGCCCGCGTCCCTGAACCGAGCCTCTCGCGACTGCGGCAACCGCAATCGCCGTGCTGCCCCGGCCGTTCGCGCAGCCACCTGCTCGCTATGCCCGCATGCGGGACAATTCGAGCAAGACGTTCGCCTCCAGCTCCTTCTCATCGAGCCGATGCTTCACCAGGTCGCCGATGCTGACGATGCCTTTCAGCGCGCCGTCCTCGATCACCGGCAGATGGCGGATGCGGCCCACCGTCATCATCGCCAATGCCGCATCGATGCGGTCGTTGGCGTGACAGGAAACGATCGGCGAACTCATCAACGCCTGCACCGGCAGATCGAGCGCGGCGGCGCCATGGTTCGCGATCGCATTGACGAAATCGCGCTCCGAGAAGATGCCCACCAGCTTCATCCATTGGTCTTCGACCACCAGGGCACCGATTTTGCGATCGGCCAGCTTGCGCACCGCCGCCGCGACCGTATCGGTCGTGTGCACCGTCTCGACATGACGCCCCTTGCCGCGCAGAACATCGGCAATCAACATGACAGCACCTCCATCTTTGCCGCCGCAGATTGCGTCCGTGCGACATGCGGGGCAGCAGGATCGTCAGCCGCTTGGAGGCGCCGACTCGAAATAGGATCGCTGAACGATCGCGCCAGCGCCGATCGCGGCGGCGTGATGCCGCGCGCAGCGCAGCGCTGCCCTACCGCAGCCAGACCCAGGCCGCGGTGCCCAGCGTGACCAGGTTGACCGCGAGCGTCACTGCCATTCCCGGCGCGCGCCAACGCGGGCCGAGCAAGTAGCCGCCCCAGAACACCAGACGCGCGAGCGCGAACAGCAGGGCAAGGGCGACGACCTCGCGCAGCATTCCCGGGCGCACGCGCGCTGCCAACGCCAGCAGGCCAGGCACGAACGCCGCCATTTGCTCGACGGTGTTGGTGATGACGCGCTGATTGGTGCGCAGGAAATGGTTGTCGCGGCCCGCGGTGGGATCGATCGCGCCGCTCTGGCAGCGTACCGCCATCTGCAGCACGATCATGGCCAGCAATATCGCGACCGTTGGCAGCAATGACGCGCAGGCGACGGCGATGCATTGCGTCGGGTCAACCGCCGCGGGCACCACCGATGCGGCGAGTGCGCGCCAGATCCCGTACGCCAGCGCCAAACCGATGACCGGCGCCAGGAACGGCGGGCGCTCGCGAGTCATATCAGCACGTCCCTGCCCATCTCGAGGAACTTCTCCCGCCGGCGCGTCTTCAGCGTCGGCCCGTCCAGCGCGACGAGCGGGGCCAGTGCCTCGGCCACCGCGTCACCGACCGCCTTGATGGCGGCGGCGGCATCGCGCTGGGCGCCGCCCAGCGGCTCGGCAATCACCGCGTCCACCAGCTTCAGCCGGTGCAGGTCCTCGGCGGTGAGGCGCAGAGCCTCGGCGGCCGCGGGCGCCTGCGCCGCGTCGCGCCACAGGATCGAGGCACAGGCCTCCGGCGAGGCCACCGCGTAGATCGCATGCTCCAGCATCAGCACGCGGTCGCCGGCGGCGAGTGCCATGGCGCCGCCGGAGCCACCCTCGCCGACAACCGTGGCGACCACGGGAACCGGCGCTTCGAGGCACGCTTCGATCGAGCGCGCGATGGCTTCGGCCTGGCCGCGCGCCTCGGCGTCGATGCCGGGGAAGGCGCCCGACGTGTCGACGAAACTCAGCAGCGGTAGCCCGAAGCGGCCGGCAAGTTCGATCAGCCGGCGCGCCTTGCGGTAACCCTCGGGCCTGGCCATGCCGAAATTATGCGCCAGCCGCGTTTCGGTGTCGGCCCCCTTCTCGGTGCCGATCACCATCACCGAACGGCCGCGAAACCGCCCGATCCCGCCCAGCACCGCCGCATCATTGGCGAAGGCGCGGTCGCCGGCCAACGGGGTGAAGTCGGTGAGCAAGCCGGCGATGTAGTCCGTGGCGTGCGGCCGGTCGGGATGGCGCGCGACCTGGGTCTTCTGCCACGGCGTCAGCCGCGCGTAGGTGGCGCGCAACTGGCGGTCGGCGGCGGCGGTGAGCCGCGATACCTCGTCGGCGATGTTCAGGCCGCCGGGTTCCGACAGGCGCCGGAGTTCCTCGATCTTGCCTTCCAGCTCCGCGATCGGCTTCTCGAAGTCGAGGAAATGGCGCATGGGCCGGGGCGTTTAGCACAGGGGCGGCGGATGGGGAGGGGGTCCGGCGCGAGGCGCGGGTGCGCCCGTTGCCCGGCCCACGGCAGCACTGGCGCGTTCGTGCCGATTGCTCCGGCGGGCCGGACCGAACGCCGGGACAACCCGGAACGGCTTCGAACATCAACTCCTGACCCCGTGCCGTCGAAGATGGCGGCGCTGCAATTTGCCTCGCCCGCCGTGAACCACCGCGCCGGATACATCCGTGGCGTGATGCAGCCGAGAGAACTGCACGCATAAGTCGAATATATTGCCGCCGGCTGCCACGAAATGTGAGTTGGGAAACATAAAGCTACGATGCGCGACCTCGGTCTCGCCTGCCATTCGGTGACATGGCCATGCGAACCCATACAACCGATAATTAGTGGACGACCAATTGACCGGCTCTGTACGTGCCACGAGAGGCTTGGACCACGCAATCGCCGAGCCGCCGGTGGAGGTACCAACGGTTATGGACCGCATAACGCGCCTGCGCGGCATGTCCACGCGCATGAGCCGCATTCTTGAAATCGGCCCCGGCCACGCCCCCATCGCACCGAAGGCGGAAGGCTGGAACACATTTGTCGTCGATCATGCGACCCGCGAGGGGCTGCGGCAAAAGTACCGCCATGACCCCGCCGTCAGCCTTGACGCCATCGAGGAGGTCGATGCGGTTTGGCACCACGGCCGGCTCCACGACGCGGTGCCGCAGCATCTGCACGGCACATTCGACACTCTGATCGCCAGTCATGTGATCGAGCATCTGCCGGATCTGGCCGGCTTTCTGGTGTCCGCGGCGATGCTGGCAGCGCCGCATGCGACCGTGGCTCTTGCCATCCCCGATCGCCGTTATTGCTTCGACTACTTCAAGCCCGCGACGCTGACCGGCGACGTGCTGGAGGCGTATGTGGAACGGCGGTCCCGGCATGCGGCGCGTACACTTTGGAATCAGACGGCGTACTCGGTCGCTTGGGATGGCACCACGGCGTGGGGCCAGCAGCCCATCCGTGAGGTCGGGTTGACCAGCGATTTCGAAAACGCGAAGGTCCGTTTCCAGACCTTCATGAACGGCGTGCCGTCCGAATATATCGATTGCCACACGTGGCATTTTACCCCGTCCGGCTTTGCCCTGGTCATGCTCGAGCTCGGTCAGCTTGGCATTATCGACTGGCACGTCGATTCGCTGGAGGGGCCCGCCGGGTGCGAGTTCTTCGCCATCCTGCGGCGCGGGATCAACCGCGACATCGGCGCCGCCGCGGTGCAGGAGGAACGACTGCGGCTGTTGCGGCAGCAACTGGTCGAACTGCGAGAGCAACTCGACTTCGTGCTGGGCCTCGAGCCTGCAATCGCCGCCCCCACGGTAACGCCGGCCGATCTCGCGGCCCCGACGGTGGCCCCAATCGTCGACCCGCCGCATGAGCCGGCGCGCCACGCAGACAACGACACCAACGCGGCTGCAGCCAATGCAGACAACCACACCAACGCGGCTGCAGCCAATGATGATCTGTGGCCGGCGAACCCAGCGGCACGGACGCATCCCGACCTGCCCCGGATCATGATTGCCGAGCGGTTCATGCCGCCATTTCCGGATCTCGACCGCATCGACATGCCGGACGACTTGCTCCGGATCGCGCCGGGATCCGATCTCGATGCCGTCATCATCGACGCGCACGGCGCCTTTTGCCGCCGCTCGCGGATCATGCCCCCGCCACGAGGTATGCCCGGGAACCGCATCGAATTTCCCCCCCTGTTCGTCGACCGCGGTGCGAGCTTCTGGTTGTTCGTGATTGCCGCCAACTGTGAGGACGGCGCGGCTACCCCGGGGCTGGTGGACGCCTTGCTCGCGCATGCGCGCCGGCTTGGGGATCGCCCCCCCATCAATTTGCTCTGGGCGCCCCCCGAGCGGACCGGAAGCGGCAACCGCCGTATCGGAGCCACAGTCGGCGATCGGCGGTGAGAGCGAGACCCGCTGACCCGGAAACGACGCCACCGGTTCGGCATCACCATGGACAGTGAGGCTCCGGCCGCCACCGGGTCCCTGCCACTCCACCAGCAGGACGAGGATCAGGACAGCCTGACGCCAGAACAATGCACGCGGCTCGCCGATCGGGGACCGCTCCGTCCGATTGGCACTCAGGTGGCGGTACTGCTGTCCACGCACGACGGCGCGCCATTCCTCGCGGCACAGCTTCGCAGCCTGTTGGCGCAGACGCACTGCCACTGGCGGCTGTACTGGCGCGACGACGGCTCCTCCGACAGTACACGGCGATTGATGGCGGAATTCACCGCCGAATTGGGCCCCGGTCGCTCGGTCGCCGTCGGTGGCAATGGCCGGATCGGCGCGGCCCAGAGCTTCCTGACCTTGCTGCGTGCGGCGCACGACGACGGTCACGCCATCGTGGCATTCGCCGACCAGGACGATGTCTGGCTGCCGCAAAAGCTGGCTCGCGGCGTTGCCGCCTTGGAAGCGGTGCCGGCCGGGCGCGCCACGCTTTATTGCGCGCGCCAACTGCTGGTGGATGCCTCGCTCCGGCGCCTCGCGGTGTCGTTTCCCATCCGGCGTGCGCCGGGCTTTCCGGCGGCGCTGACACAGAACGTCGCGACCGGCTGCACCATCATGTTGAATCGTGCGGCCGCCGCGCTTCTTTCGGCCAGCCGCCCACCGCCGGCCTGCATGCACGATTGGTGGTGCTACCTGCTGATCGCGGGCGCCGGCGGACGGATCATGGCCGACCCGGAGCCGGTCGTGTTGTATCGCCAGCACGATGGCAATCTGATCGGCGCGGCAGCCACCCGCCGCGCCCGCGCCGTCGCGGCCTTGCGCCGGGGTCCCGGTCCGTTCATGACGGTGTTTCGGCAGAATGTCGCCGCCCTCGACCAGCAGCAGGACTTGCTCACCCCAGCCGCGCGTGAGAGCGTCGCTGGTATCGCGCATGCCCTGCGCTCTGGCCCGGTGCGCCGCGTGATGGCGCTATGGTCACGCAACCTGGTTCGGCAAAGCTGGCTGGAGACGGCGTTGTTCTGGGTGTGGTTTGTGCTCGGCTGAACGCGCGGACTGCCCGCGCCGGAGTGCCGGCACCAGGCCGGTCGCAGGGAAGCGGACGCAGCAGAACCACAGCGACCGGTTGGCACGCCCGGGGCGGCGGCGCTCGCGAACTGATCTGACTCCCCTCGCCGGTATCACGCAAAAGAGCGATCGGCACGATTGACATGACCTGCGACGGCAAGGGCGCTGTGGCGGCAAAGGCCACTGCGCGCGACAAAATCTCACGCGGAGTGAGACGACACCCGGGGGGGTCCGCCCGTTGCACTGCCGGGTTCTCTCCCGCTGCGTCCCCTCACGGCGCGGCGATCGCGCCTCCGGGCATCGGCCACGGCACGCCGGTGGTGCCGGGGAAGCTCAGCGGCAAGCCCGCCGCCACCCGCGCGGCGAGGAAGCCGAAGCATTGTGCCTCCAGCGCGTCGCCGTCCCATCCGACCGCCTCTACCGGCTCGACCGCGACACCCAGTGTGTCGCGGAGCGCTGCCATGATGGCCGGGTTGTGCCGGCCGCCACCGGTGACCAGCCAGCGCCGCGGCGGGGCCGGCAGCGGCGCCCGTGCCACCGCCTGCGCGGTGAACGCCACCAGCGTGGCGGCGCCATCGGCAGGTGCCAGCCCAGGCAGGCCACTGGCGGCGAGGGCTGCCGCGAAATCCAGCCGGTCCAGCGACTTGGGCGGCGGCTTGGCGAAATACGGATGGGCCAGCAATCGGCCCAGCACCGAGGCATCCGCCCGCCCGGACAGCGCCAGCGCGCCGTCGCGGTCGAAGCGGGCGCCGCTATGGCGCGCCACCCAGTCATCCAGCGGCCCGTTGCCGGGTCCGGTATCGAAGGCGATCAGGTCTTCGGCCACCTCGCCGATCCAGGTCACGTTGCCCACGCCGCCCAGGTTCAGCACCGCCAGCGGCTTTTCCAGACCCTGGGCCAGGGCGGCGTGGTAGGCCGGCGCGAACGGCGCGCCCTCGCCGCCGGCCGCCACGTCGACCGTGCGAAAATCCCAGGCCACGCGGACGCCCGTCCGCCAGGCAAGCTCCTGCGCGTTGCCGATCTGCCAGGTGCGGCGCTGGTCCGGCTGGTGCAGGATCGTCTGGCCGTGGAACCCGATCAGGTCTGCCGGCCGATCCAGCGCGGCGACCGCGCGGACGTGGTACTCGGTCAGCCGCGCCTCCGCCGTCTTCAGGCGCCGGTCCGCCGGGTCCAGCGTCGGCGCCAGGTCCAGAAGGCGGCGCAGATCAGCGCGCAGGCGGTCGTCATAGGGCAGCGTCAGGGTCGGGCCGAAGCCGGTCACCGCCTCGCCGTCGGTCTCCAGCCAAGCCGCGTCCACGCCATCCAGCGACGTGCCGCTCATCAAGCCGATGGTCCGCATTTTCCCCCGTCCCTGGCTGTGCTAACGCCCGGCCCTCTCCGAACACGGGTCCGCCGCCATGTCCAGCAGCGACTTCCTGCGCGAGGCCACCGACCGCGGCTTCGTCCACCAATGCACCGATGCCGCGGCGCTGGACGCCGCGCTGCGCGCCGGCACCGTCAGCGCCTATGTCGGCTTCGACTGCACGGCCGACAGCCTGCACATCGGCAACCTCGTCGGCATCATGATCCTGCGCTTGTTCCAGAAGCACGGCCATCGCCCGGTGGTGCTGGTGGGCGGCGGCACCACGCGCATCGGCGATCCCTCCGGCAAGGACGAATCCCGCCAGTTGCTGACCGATGCCCAGATCACCGTCAACATGGCCGGCGTGCGCCAGTGCTTCGCCCCGTTCCTGCAGTTCGGCGACGGGCCGTCGGACGCGATCATGGTCAACAATGCCGACTGGCTCGACGCGCTCGGCTACATCCCGCTGCTGCGCGAACTGGGCGTGCATTTCACCATCAACCGCATGCTGACGTTCGATTCGATCCGGCTGCGGCTCGACCGCGAGCAACCGCTGACCTTCCTCGAATTCAACTACATGATCCTGCAAAGCTACGATTTCCGCGAACTGCGCCGGCGCTTCGGGGTGACGTTGCAGATGGGCGGCTCCGACCAATGGGGCAATATCGTCGCGGGGATCGAGCTGATCCGCCGCACGGACGGTGTCCCGGCGTTCGGGCTGACCACGCCGCTGATCACCACCGCCTCGGGGGCCAAGATGGGGAAGTCGGTGTCGGGCGCGGTCTGGCTGCGCGGCGACCGGCTGCCGGCCTACGACTACTGGCAGTTCTGGCGCAACACGGAAGACGCCGATGTCGGCCGCTTCCTGCGCTTGTTCACCGATCTCCCGCTGGATGGGATCGCCCGGCTGGAGGCGCTGCAAGGCGCCGAGATCAACGAGGCGAAGAAGGTGCTGGCGACCGCGGCTACCGCGCTGGCGCATGGCCGCGCGGCGGCGGAGGCGGCGGCCGACACGGCGCGCCGCGCGTTCGAGGACGGCGAGGCGGCGGACACGCTGCCGAGCGTCGATGTCCCGCGCGAGGAACTGGCCGCCGGCGTGCCCGCCTTCCGCTTGTTCGAGCGCGCCGGACTGGCAAAGACCGGCGGCGAGGCGCGCCGGCTGATCCGCGGCGGCGGCGCGCGCGTGAACGACGCACCGGTGACCGAGGAAGCGCAGGCGATCTCGCTGGCCGATCTGCGGGACGGCGCGATCAAGCTGTCGGCCGGTCGGAAGCAGCACCGCCTGGTGCGGGCGGCGTAGCGGGCGGCCACGAGGTCAATCGGCAGCCGCAGTAGCGGCGATCGCGAGATGGAAGCGTCCATGGAACACACCGGCGGCTGTCACTGCGGCAATTTGCGGGTCCGGCTGCGCCTGACCGCTGCACCACGCGAGAGCGTGTTGCGCGCCTGCGCTTGCTCGTTCTGCCGCGCGCATGCGACGCGGACGGTGTCGGATCCGCTGGGGGACTGTGAGGTCTCGGCCGCGGACTGGACCTTGGTCGAACCCTACCGGTTCGGCTCGCGCACGGCAGATTATCTCGTCTGCCGCCGCTGCGGCGTCTATATCGGCGCGGTGTGCGAAACCCCCGCCGGCATGCGGGCAGTGATCAACACGAACTGCCTCGAGGATCGCGCGGCGTTCACGCAGGAGCCGCTGCACCCGGATCATGACGGCGAGGCGACGGAGGCGCGGCTGGCCCGCCGCGCCGCGACCTGGACGCCAACCGCGCTGCGCCGCTGAAACGGCACACCGTGGCGACGGGACCAGCGGTCTGATGACGAGCCCTGGTTTGGCCCTGTCGCACCCGTCCGCTTGCCGTTACTTGTCTGATCCGGAGTTGAATTGGAGGCTCGCGTGTACCTGCCACCTGCGTTCCGCCAGGACAGCGTCGTGGTCCTGCACGAGGCCATCCGCCGCGCCGGCCTTGCCACGCTGGTCACCCAGGCGGCCGATGGCCTGATCGCCAGCCACGTCCCGTTTTTGCTCGACCCGGAGCCGGCCCCCTACGGCACGCTGGTCGGGCATCTGGCGCGGCCCAATCCGCAGGCGAAGGGGGCAACCGGCGACGCGCTGGCGATCTTCCTCGGTCCGGACGCCTACATCACGCCGTCCTGGTATGCGACCAAGCGCGAGACCGGCAAGGTGGTGCCGACCTGGAACTACGTTGCGATCCATGCCGCCGGGCCAATTGAATTCTTCAACGACTCCGATCGCCTGCTGGAACTCGTCACCCGCCTGACCGAGCGCCACGAAGGCGATCGTGCCGCGCCATGGGCGGTGTCGGACGCCCCGG
>DATJNA010000195.1:0-29364 GCA_035508435.1 Acetobacteraceae bacterium
CATCGACTTTCCCTAGCCGAGCCATCGACTTTGGCGGCGGCCGCGGAGCGGGCAAACACGCCACATCATGGCCGCGCGGGAACCGCAGCATCATGGCCGCGCGCGAACCGCGGCGGATTTCGCTCTTAACCGGTGATTAAGCAGTTCCAACGCAAGATCGCCGCGTCGGCACGACGCAGGCGATCCGCTGGCACAAGCCGGAATGTCCCGCATTTTCGCAGCCGCGGGACGCGCACTTGTCCAGCCATGTCACCCGTAGCCGTCGGAACACCGCCATGTCCAGCATCCTGCGGCGGGAGATGGCGGCGAACGATGTCACGCAGCGCTCGGCGACGGGTGCAACAGGAGAACGCGATGGCTGAGAAGTTGGTCAAGTACTACGAGCTCATCGAAGCGACGGCGGGCCCAACGGCGAAGATGCGGATGGCGATGATCACCGTGGTACCGTCGATGATTGCTGCGAGAACGCCGGACACCGCCGAGAACATCGCGAAATTCCGCAAGGCCTTCAAAGATATCACCGGCAAGGATCCGCCGCCGGTGTGATGCGGCGACGCCCGGCGCAGCGTCGCCAGGGTGGGACAATACGCCGCATTGCTCGCGGATGAAGCCAAGCTCCCCAACTATCCGGAAAGATCACGATGACAAACCAGACCAACCACGGCGGGCTGCAATTGACGCTCGCATTCGATCCGCGCACCTGCCGGCATACGCTGGATGGCCAAAGCTATGTCATGCATTGCCACCATTATGCGGCACTCTACACCCAGCTTGCCGAGGATTGCGGCATGCTGGACGGCAAGCAGCTTCTGGCAGACGTGGCCGAGGAAACGTTCCATGGCGTGTTGTCAGGCTATTTCGCGCGCCATGAGCTGACCTCCCCGGCCGAGCGTTTTGGCGCCGGAGAGCAATATTTCCGCGCCATCGGCATGGGCCTGATGAAGGTGACTGCCGCCGGCCCGGACTACGGCGAAGTGACGATGCCGTTCTCGCACCTGGATGCCGGCTGGGTGAAGAAATGGGGCAACTGCGACCGGCCGGTCAATCACCTCGGCCGCGGCTTCATCGCCGCATTGTTCGCTGCGGCATTCGACCGGCCGCGTCACTCCTACGCGGTGACGGAAACCGTCAGCATCGCCGCCGGTGCTGCAGAATCGCACTTCTCGGTAGTAGCCGGGTAACAGGAGCCCAGATCATGGCGATCGATCGCAAGCGCATCATCGAATCCTTGTCGCGCGTCAAGGCCACGCCGACGGAGCAAGGGTTGATCCCTGCCTTCAATGTTTACGTGAACCAATTCCCGACCGCTTTGTGGAACAGCTTCGCCGAGCGGCTGACGCGGAACGTCGGTGCCAACCTGCTGCCGGTTGCCGAGGATCTGCTGGTGAATGCCGCGCACGAATGCGGCTATCACACCGGATACGGCATCATCACGTCGGAAGAATGGGCGGCGGTCGTCGGTCCGATGATCGAACGTAACCCCGAGGACGTGTTGTACGGCGCATTCGCCGTGTTCACCGCCTGGGGCTGGGCGAAGGCAGACATCGCCGAGCTGGAACCATGCAAGCGCATGGTGGTGCGTGCCTACGACTATTACGAGGCCGATAGTACGGTCTATGGCGCCACGAGCAAGCCCAGTGCCTATATGATTCGCGGCGTTTGCGCGGCCTTCATGGACCTGGCATATGGCGGCCCGTACGATCCCACCGGCAAGACCGGGTTGAACTCGTTCCACTGCGCGCAGACCAAGGGAATCGAGTGCGGTGACGATTACGGCGAATTTGTCGTCACGGCGTCGTCGTTTGTCTGATCTTGCGGCGGCTGGCCCGATTTACCTGAACAACGCCGCGGAAGGATGGCCGAAAGCCCCCGGCGTCGCCGCGGCGGTCGGGCGGGCGCTGGAGGGAATGCCGGTGGAGGCCGGCCGCGGCGGGGCGATCGGTGCCGACCCGATCGCCGCCTGTCGTCAGCGCGTTGCCGACTTGCTTGGCATCCCGGATGCGCGGCGGGTGGTGCTGACCTGCGGCGGAACGCATGCGCTCAACCTGGCGATCCATGGCGTTGGGCTGCGGTCGAATGCGATCGTCGTCACCACGGTGATGGAGCACAACTCGGTACTGCGGCCACTGTTTCATTTGCAACAATCCGGGCGCGCACGCGTCATCATGGTGGGGCTGGACCCCGGCGGTGGACTCGACGATGCCGCGTTCGGACAGGCGCTGCGCGAGCGGCCGGCATTGGTCGCCATCACCCATGCATCGAACGTGACCGGTCGGATCAACGATGTGGCCCGCTGGTTTGAGATGGCCAAGGAATCGGGCGCGGTCACCTTGCTGGATGCGGCGCAAACGGCAGGCCAGTTCGCGGTGCAGCCCTTGCTGTGCAACGCCGACCTCGTCGCCTTTCCCGGGCACAAGGGGCTGCATGGTCCGGCGGGCACCGGCGCGCTGTATGTCGCGCCGGCGCTCGACCTGGAGCAAATCCTGGTTGGCGGCACCGGGCGGCACAGCGAATCGCGGCGGCATCCGCCGGCAATGCCGGAGCGGCTGGAAGCCGGGACGCCAAACGGGCCGGGCCTCGCCGGCCTTGCCGCCGCGCTCGCCTGGCACGCCGGCCATGGCAGCACCTTCCGACAGGGCAGCCGGCAAGCAGGCGAGGATTTGCGCGATCGGCTACACGCCATCCCGGGCGTGCAATCGTTCCACACCGCCGCGGACGGCGCGGCGCATGTCGGCGTGGTATCGTTGCAGATCGCCGGCTGGCGGGTTGACGAACTGGGCCAGGTGCTGCGCGACAGCTTCGGCATCGTCTGCCGGACCGGACTGCATTGCGCGCCCTTGATGCACGCCGCGATTGGCTCTGCCGCAGAAGGCACGGTGCGGCTGAGCACGTCCGGCTTCAATACCGATGCCGAGATCGCGGCGGCGGTCGACGCCGTAGGGCGTTTGGCATGCGCCTGATGCGGGTAGAGAAGCTCGAGGATTGCTTCGACGGCAGCAGCACCTGCACCTATTGCTTCGATCAGGCGTGGACGCGAGAGGCGATCCAACAGCTCGCGACGCTGGGTGAACTGACGTATTTCGCCGACTTTCCGCGCCCGTTCTATCGGGTCTGCGCCGCGGGGGGCCTGCAAGTCCGCGGTGTTGAAGGCCTGTCGCATTGGCGGGTGGTCGGCGGCGCCGAACGTCATGCTTGGCTGCAGAAGATGCTGGCTCGGTGACCACGATGCCGCGCGCGGCGACTCTCTGGCAGCGCGGCCTGAGTTGGCGCAATGACAGGCATAACAGCCAAGCCGTCATACAGGCGGGACCAGAGGACAATAACGGGACGCTGCGCAGGATTATCGTAATCTGCGCCGATCCGAACCTTTCCCTGGCCTGGCTAAGCGGCTCGACGCAGGGCAAGATGCTCCACCATGTCCTTCAGAGTTGCCGCGGCCGTTGCATCGAGCATGAAGGCAATTCGCAGCGTACCGCCCTCATCGCCCCGTACGACGAATGGCAACGGCGACGCTATGCCTTGAATGCTGATGCTGCCCCGGCTGTTGGGAGGCAAGGCCGGTCCATCGCGGAGCGATGCGCCCCCACCCGAGATGTTCGTGACCCGCGCCGTATGGCTCCGGCCGTCAACGGTCAGCCGACTCGACAGGTCGACATCGTGGCGGCGGTCCGCACGGCGATCGACCTCTGGCGTCGATGTGCGCACCACTTGAATGACCGAGTGGCGCAGATCCTCCATGGCGCAGTCCAATTTCGCCGCATGGTCCCGCACCATGGCGGCGTGCTGGCCGGTATTATTGGCCTCGGCGGAAACCTCGGCGGTGCGGCTGGTCATCTCGTTCGCCGCCATCGCGGTTTCTGCAACGCTGCGGGCGACCTCCATGGTCGCCTCGTTCTGCTGATCGACTGCCGCCTTGATCGAGTTGGCGATCGCGTGCATCTGGTCGATCGTGTTCTCCATCCGGGTCACTGCCGCCGCCGAAGCCAGGGTGGCGTCACGGACCTGGCTGATGTGGTGTGCGATCTCCTGGGTTGAGCGCGCGGTCTGGGTGGCGAGCTGTTTCACCTCGCTCGCCACCACGGCGAAACCCTTGCCCGCGTCGCCGGCCCGCGCGGCCTCGATGGTGGCATTCAGTGCGAGCAAATTGGTCTTGGCAGCGATTTCGGCAATCATATCGGCCACGATGCCGATCTGCGCCACCTGCTGATTGAGGCTCTCAATGGTGGCTCGGGTTTCCTTGCCGGCGATGACGGCCTGATCGGCGACCTCCTGAGAGTGCTGGATCTGGGTACCGATTTCGTGGATTGAGCTGCCGAATTGCTCCACCGCGCCGGCGACGGTCTGAGCATTCGCCAGCGCTTGCGTTGCAGCGTCGGCGGCGGTCTGCGCCGAGACACCTGTCCGCGAGGCCGATGCACTCATTGCATCGGCCGTCTCGGTCATTGCCGTCGTGCCCTGGCGGATTTGCTCGAGCGCGCTCCCGGTTTCCGTCTCAATCCGCTCGGCCATGCCGAGCAGCGCGCGCCGCTTTTCTTCCCTCGCCGTCACCAGGTCCTGGAGATCCTGCCGGTAACTGATCAGCAGCCGCTGACCGTCAATTTCGATAGGGACCAGGGTGACCTGCACCGGGAAGGTGGTGCCGTCGAGACGCCGATGCAACCATTCGAAGCGGGCAAACCCCGCTTCACGCGCGAGGTCGAGTTTCTCGTTCGCCACGTCGGCGGAGCGCCGCCCATCGGCCTGGAATTCAGGCGCCAGGTCGGCTGGTCCACGCGTCAGCAGCTCGGCCTTGCTGGCGCAGCGGAGCACTTTAATCGCGGCCTCGTTGCAGGCAATGATCTCCTTGCCGCGCATGACGGTGATGGCATCGGTGCTGCGTTGGAACACCGCGTGGGCAACGGCATTATCCCACGATTTCCTGCGCTGGCCCTTGAACAACCGCATCGGTGTCCCCCGCAATGACCGGTCCGTTTGGTAGATCGACTCTCCCTAGCGCAGACAGATTAACGCCAGATTAAAGCCGCGGTGGGGGGATTTCAGTGGTTTTTGCGCTGGCGCCACATACCGCGCTGTTGCGCAGGTTGCTGCCGGTTTATGACAGCGCGGGCCGCGCGCGGCGCGGCCTGAGCCGTTCCGCAACAACCCGCCGCCTCGGAGGCAGACGTGACGATATCGTCGCTCCCCACCGCACCGCCCGCGGCCAGCACGCTGCCCGACGGCGTCACCGCGGAAGCCCGCAAGGCGCTGATCGGCAGTGCCGTCGGCTACGCCATGGACGGCTTCGACCTGCTGATCCTCGGCTTCATGCTGCGCGCCATTTCCGCGGGGCTGGGGCTGGCGCCGGCGCAGGCCGCCTCGCTGGTCACCGCGACGCTGATCGGCGCGGTCCTGGGTGGCATCTTGTTCGGCATGCTGTCCGACCAGATCGGCCGGGTGCGCGTGCTCACCTACACCATCGTCTTGTTCGCGGTCTGCACCGGCCTCTGTGCCCTGGCGCAAGGCTACTGGAGCCTGGTGGTGTTCCGCACCCTGGCGGGGCTCGGCCTGGGCGGCGAGTTCGGCATCGGCATGGCGATGGTCGCCGAGGCCTGGCCGGATTCGATGCGGGCGCGCGCCTCCTCCTATGTCGGGCTGGGCTGGCAGGCGGGCGTGCTCGCCGCCGCCTTCGTGACACCGCTGCTGCTGCCCGTGATCGGCTGGCGCGGCATGTTCGCCGTGGGGGTGGTGCCGGCGGTCGCTGCGTTCTTCATCCGCCACGGGCTGGAGGAGCCGGAGCGTTTCGTCGCCAACGTGGCGCATGCCGGCCGGCATCCGTCGTCGCTGCGCCTGCTGGTGATCGACGGCCCGACCGCGCGGGTCAGCCTCGGCATGGCGATCCTCTGCGGGGTGCAGAATTTCGGCTACTACGGCGTGATGATCTGGCTGCCGAACTACCTGGCCTCGCGCTTCCATTACGGGCTGACGCAATCGGCGGTGTGGACCGCCGTGACGATCGTGGGGATGGGCATCGGCATCTACGCCTTCGGCCAGGTCGCCGACCGGATCGGCCGCCGGCCGGCCTTCCTGGGCTACATGCTGGGTGCCGCGATCATGGTGGTGGTCTACGCGCATCTCACCGCGCCGGGCGCGCTGCTGGTCGGCGGCGCGGTGATGGGGTTCTTCGTCAATGGCATGCTGGGCGGCTACGGCGCGCTGATGAGCGAATTATATCCCACGGTCGCCCGCGCCACGGCGCAGAACGTCTTGTTCAACATCGGCCGTGCGATCGGCGGCTTCGGCCCGGTGGCGGTGGCCGGCATCGCCTCGGCCTATGGCTTCGACACGGCGATCGCCTTGCTCGCCGTGCTCTACCTGGTGGACATGCTGGCGATGTGGCTGCTGATCCCCGAGCGCCGGGGCAGCGTCCTGACATGAGCAGTACGGGAGGACGCGGAGATAACATTCCCCTTCCCATTGCGGGGGCAGGAACTGCTGTCGTGGGCCCGGACGCCTGCCCCGCCCCCAGCGCGGCGGAGCAAGCCGCGACCGTGATCGCCCACACCGCGGTCAATGCCGAGTACCGGCATCTGGTGCTGCGCGCCGCGCCGCCGGCGACCGCTGCGGCTGCCGGGCAGTTCTTCCAGTTGCTCTGCCCGGCTCCACCCGCCGCCGCACCCTTCCTGCGCCGGCCGATGAGCGTCTACGGCGCCGATCCGACAACCGGCGAGGTCGCGTTCCTCTACAAGATCACCGGGGGCGGCACGCTCGGGCTGGCGACGCTGCGGCCGGGCGACACGCTCGACATCATGGGGCCGCTCGGCCACGGCTTCACGCTGTCCCCCGCATGGCGGTCCATCGTCGTCGTCGGCCGTGGCGCCGGGCTGGCGACGCTGGCACCCCTGGCCAGGGCAGCGCAGGCGCATGGCATCGCCGTCACCGCCATCCTGTCCGCGCGGCGTCCCGACCTGGTGGTCTCCGACGCCATGTTCCGCGGCTGCGGCGCGACCGTCGTCGCGGTCACCGATGCCGAGGGCAGCAGCGGCCCAATGCACGTCGAGCATTTGCTGCGCCGGCTGATTGCCGAGGCGCGCTGCGACGCGTTCTTCACCTGCGGCTCCGCCCGATTGCTGCTGGTGCAACAGCGCCTCGCGCACGAGTTCGGCCTGGCCGGCCAGGTGGCCCTGGAGCAACAGATGGCGTGCGGATTGGGGATGTGCTTCTGCTGCGTGCGGGAGTTCCGCCTCGGCGAGGCGATCGTCCACAGGCGCGTCTGCTGGGACGGCCCGGTGTTCGATCTCACGGAGGCGGTGCCGTGACCGACCTCAGCGTACGCATCGGCGGCATGACGCTGGCCAACCCGGTGATGCCGGCCTCGGGCACCTTCGCCGAGGGCCTGGCGCAGGTGGTGGACCTGAACCAGCTCGGCGCGCTGGTCACCAAGACCATCACCCGCGAGCTGCGCGAGGGCAATCCGCTGCCGCGGGTCGCCGAGACGCACAACGGCATGTTGAACGCGATCGGCATCCCGTCGCAGGGCGTGCCGTATTTCCTGGCCCATACGCTGCCGGCGATGGCGCGCTGGACGCCGCCGCTGGTGGTGAGCATCTCGGCGCCGACGGTGGAGGGCTTTGCCGACCTCGCCGCCGCCGTCAGCGTGCCGGGCGTGGCCGCGATCGAGGCCAACATCTCCTGCCCCAATATCGAGGAGGACGGCCGCGCCTTCGCCATGCGCCCCGCTGCCACGGCCGCCGCGGTGCGGGCGCTGCGCGCGGCGACGCCGCTGCCGCTGTGGGCCAAGCTGACGCCCAACACCGGTGATATCGCCGAGGTGGCGCTGGCGGCGGAAGCCGAGGGCGCCGACGCGCTGGTGGTGGCCAACACCATCCTGGGGATGGCGATCGACCTGGCGACGTTCAAGCCAAAGCTGGGCAACGTGATGGGCGGGCTGTCGGGCCCGGCGATCAAGCCGATCGTGCTGCGGCAGGTGTATCAGTGTGCGCGGCGGGTGCGCGTGCCGGTGATCGGCTGCGGCGGCATCAGCACGGCCGGGGACGCCGCGGAATACATGCTGGCCGGTGCCACGGCGGTGCAGGTGGGGACGGCGACGTTCCTGCACCCCACGGCGATGATCGCGATCATCGCCGGGCTGGCGGCATTCTGCGCCGCGCGCAACATTCGCAGCGTGGCCGAACTGACCGGTGCGATGCACCGCGAAGAGGCGGACGAGGCCGAGGTCGAATGGCTGGGGACGCTGTAGCGAGGCTTTCCCGCGCGCGGCGGCGCAGAGCGGGCCACGCGGGCTCCGGCAGCGCCGGCTCCGGAAGCGCGGGCACCGGCAGCGCGGGCACTGGGGGCGAGGGCACCGGAAGCGCGGGCTCCGGGAGCGCAGGCTCCGGGAGCGCAGGCTCCGCAAGCGCGGGCACCGGCAGCGCGGGCACTGGGGGCGAGGGCACCGGAAGCGCGGGCACCGGAAGCGCGGGCTCCGGGAGCGCAGGCTCCGGCAGCGCGGGCGCCGGAAGCGCGGGCACCGGGAGCGCGGGCACCGGGGGCGCGGGCGCCGGAAGCGCCGGGACCGGGGGCGCGGGCGCCGGCAGCGCGGGCGCCGGAAGCGCCGGCACCGGGAGCGAGGGCACTGGACGCGCGGGCTCCGGGAACACCGGCTCCGGGGACGCTGACCCCGCCCGGGACATGGCCGCTCGGACCGCGGCGGAGACATTGCTGGAGCGCCTCCGCGCCGCCACCTCCGACGGCGTCGGCATCACCCGCGAAAGCTACGGCGCCGGTGAATCCCTGGCGCTCGAGATGGTGGAAGCCGAGGCCCGCGCGCACGGTCTCGCCACCGGGCGCGACGCCGGCGCCAACCTGGTGGTCACGCTGGCCGGACGCGATGCCGGCCTGCCCTGCCTCGCCTGCGGCTCGCATCTCGATTCGGTTGCGCAAGGCGGCAACTACGACGGCGCCGCGGGCGTCGTCGCCGGGCTGAGCGCATTGTGCCGCCTGCACGACGAGGGCTTTGTCCCGGCCCGCCCCATCAGGCTCTACGCCCTGCGCGGCGAGGAAAGCGCCTGGTTCGGCCGCGCCTATATCGGCTCCGCCGCCTTGTTCGGCAAACTGACGGCCGACGACCTGGCCCTGTCGAATGTCGCCTCCGGCCGCGCATTGCTCCATTGCATGCGCGACGCCGGCGTCGCCGTCGACCGCGTGGTGCAGGGCGAGCCATTGCTCGATGCGAAATCCGTCGCCGCCTGGCTGGAACTGCTTATCGAGCAAGGCCCGGTGCTGGTCGCACGCAAGCTGCCGCTCGCCGTCGTCACCGGCATCCGCGGCAATTTCCGCCATCGCAGCATCGAGTGCGTCGGCGAGGCGGGCCATTCCGGCACCATCCCGCGCTGGCTGCGCCACGACACGGTGTTCGCCACCGCCGAGCTGATCACGCGGCTCGATCGGCACTGGCAAACGCTGCTGGAACGCGGGCACGACCTGGTGATGACCGTCGGCATCATCGGCACCGATCCGGCGGAGCAAGCGCTGGCCCGCATCCCCGGCCGCGTGCGCTTCTCGTTCGAGGCGCGCAGCCAGAGCATGGAGACGCTCGAAGCCTGCTACGACTTGTTCCGATCCGAATGTGCCGGCATCGCCGAGGAACGCGGCGTGCGCTTCGTGTTCGACCGCCGGCTGGATTCCGCGCCCGCCCGCATGGACGCGAGCTGGATCGCCCGCCTGCGCGCGCTGCTGCGTGAGATGGGCCTGCCCGACGAACCGATCGCCAGCGGCGCCGGCCACGACGCGTCAGTGTTCTCTAACGCCGGCATCCCGAGCGCCATGATCTTCGTGCGCAACGAGCATGGCTCGCACAATCCCCGGGAAGCCATGGCGATGGACGACTTCATGCTCGGCACCGAATTGCTGTGCCGCGCGTTGCGCGACGGATCGGCGGCATGAGCCCGCTGCCCGGCGAGGGGACGCCGCTGGATCTCGGCGCGGCGATGGCGCGGCTGCTGCTGAACGCGGGGGCGATCGCGTTCAGCCGCGAGCATCCATTCATTCTGGCGGCGGGATGGGCGAGCCCGGTCTATGTCGATTGCCGCCGCCTGATCGGCGATCCGGCGGTGCGCCACGAGGTGACCGCGCTGGCCGCCGCGAAGCTGTGGCAGGTGTTCGGAGCCTCGCTGCCGTTCGCTGTGATCGCCGGCGCCGAGACCGCCGGCATTCCATGGGCGTGCTGGCTGGCGGAGCGGCTGAACCTGCCGCTGCGGTATGTGCGCAAGCGCGCTCTGGGGATCGGCCGGAACGCGCAGGTGGAAGGCGGTCCGGTGGACGGGCAGCGCGTGCTGCTGGTGGACGACCTGACGACCGACGGTGGCAGCAAGGCGGCCTTCACCCGCGGCTTGCGCGCCGCGGGCGCGATCGTGACCGACGCGCTGTCATTGTTCTTTCACGGCACGTTTCCCGGCGCGGCGGAGCGGCTGGCGGGGCTGGGATTGCACCTGCACGCGCTGGCGACGTGGCGTGACGTGCTGGCGGTCGGCCAGGCCGACGCGATGGCCGCCGCCGACCATGCGGAGCTGCAGCGGTTCGTCGCCGATCCGGTGGCCTGGTCGGCCGCGCATGGCGGCAGGACCACGCCGATCGTGCCCTCGCTGCATTTGTAGCGGGTTTTCTTTCTGAATTCGTATCGATCATGTTTGCCGCGGCGCGCGACATCGCTCGGAACCCGCCTTCGCTTCGCTTCCCTGGCGCGGCCAATGCGGGCAGACTGCGGCGGCGCCACATCGAAACGACCGGCGCGTTCCTGACGGGAGACGTACTCGATGACGAAGCTGACTCGCCGCCTGCTGCTTGGCGGCATCGCGACTGCCCCATTGGCCATGCCGCCCATTGTCCGCGCCCAGAGTTCTTCCAAGCCGGTGAAGATCGGCCTGTTGTCCGACATGGGCGGTCCGTACCGCGACGTGGGCGGTCCCGGCAACCGGGCCGCGGTCGAACTGGCGGTGCAGGATTTCGGCGGCTCCGTGCTCGGCCGCCCGATCGACATCGTCCAGGGCGACGACCAGAACAAGCCTGATGTCGCCGCCTCGCTGGCACGCGAATGGATCGACAACCAGGGCGTCGATGTGTTGATGGATGGGGCGGCATCGTCCTCCGGCCTCGCGATCCAGCAGATCACGCGCGAGAAGAAGCACATCTATCTGATTACCGGGCCGGCGACGTCGGATATGACCGGCAAGCAATGCTCGCCCTACGGCATCCATTTCGCCTACGACACCTATGCGCTGGCGCATGGCACCGGACGGGCGCTGACCAAGGCCGGCGGCTCTACGTGGTTCTTCATCACCGCGGACTATGCGTTCGGCTATGCGCTGGAGCGCGACACGATGGCCGCGGTGAAGGACGCCGGCGGCAAGGTGCTCGGCAATGTGCGCGCGCCACTGGGGACGGCGGATTTCTCCAGCTACCTGGTGCAGGCGAAGGCATCGGGCGCCAAGGTGTTCGGCTTCGCCAATGCCGGCACCGACCTGCAGAACTGCATCAAGCAGGCGGCGGAATTCGGCATCTCGCAAAGCGGCACCCGCATGGCGACGCTGCTGATGGCGATCAATGACGTGAACTCGCTGGGGCTGAATACCTGCCAGGGGCTGGTGTATACCGACTCGTTCTATTGGGACATGACCGACAAGACGCGCGCTTTCGCCAGGCGGTGGGGTGCCAGGATGGGCGGAATGGTGCCCGGGCTGCTGCATGCCGCGAACTACTGTGCGGCGAACCACTGGCTGAAATCGGTGAAGGCCGCCGGCACCACCGACGCTGACGCGGTGGTGGCGAAGATGAAGGCGACGCCGGTCAACGATTTCTACAACGACAACGTGAAGATCCGCGAGGACGGGCGGGTGATGCACGTGATGTATCTGTGGCAGGTGAAGACGCCGGCCGAGTCGAAGTACAAGTACGATTACTGCAAGAAGCTGACGACCATTTCCCCCGCCGAGGCGTGGCGTCCGCTGAGCGAGGGTGGCTGCCCGCTGGTTCACGCGTAACAGCTTCCTGCCTGCTATCGGCGAAGCGCGCGTTTGTGCGTCGCTCATATGTCATCGCGAGGACCGCGAGCGGAAGCGTGGCGGGACGCGTGCCCCTCGGCCGAGGGGCACGCGTCCCGCTGCGAGCGGGATTGCCGCGGCCCCTGAAGGGCCGCGCAATGCCACGCTGCGATGACACACTGAGGGTGCTCGCAGTGACACGCTCGGGAGCCTCGCATGACACGCTGATGCGCCTCGCCATGGCACGCTGAGGGACCGCGCGGTGGCATGTGACGCTTCGCGCAATGACACGCTTGCGGGCGGTTCCGTTACCGCCGCCGTGGCGAGGCCTCCACCGCGAGCGGCGAGGTGATGTCCGCGAACGACACCTTCAGCGATGTGCGCACATCCAGCACGGTCGGCACGCGCGACGCAATCGCCTCCTGCAGGGCGGGGCCCAGCGCGGCCGGATCGGCGATGCGCTCGCCGCGGCAGCCCATGGCACGCGCGATCGCGGCGTGATCGAAATCGTTGAACTCCGCGGCGAACGGGCCGCCGCCGTGCAGCACCCAGCCCAGCGCATTGTTGTTGAACACGACCACGGTGATCGGAATGTCTTGCTCTATCGCGCTCATCAGCCCGTTCATCGTCATCGCGAAGCCGCCGTCGCCGCATACCGCGACGATCGGCCGATCGGGATGCACCAGCTTCGCGCCCAGAGCCGCGGGAATCGCAAACCCCATCGGCCCCGAGCCGGCGGCTTGCAGGAACCCGCCCGCCTGTTTGGTCTGATACCAGTGCGTCATCATGATGCGGTTCTCGCCGGCATCGCAGGTGACAATCGCGTTGTCCGGCAGGCTGCGCATCAGCTCGCCGATCACCCGCTGCGGCAGCATCGGTTGCTCGTCGGCATGATATTCCGGTGCGTCGAAATAGCCCTTCTCGGCGCGCCATGCCGCCACGCGTCGCTCGGCCTCGGCGCGGCGGCCCGCGCCGCGCGCGCCCACCGCCGCGACGAGCTGGCGCAGCACAACAGCCGCATCGCCCAGCAGCACTTGCTCCGCCGGAAAGGTCCACGACGCGTTGCGTGGCTCGATGTCGATCTGGATGAAGGTCTGCCGCGCCGGGTCGAGCAATTTGCGGTTCTCCCACGCGGTATCGGAGGGGCCGAGCTTGGTGCCGATCGCCAGCACGAGGTCCGCCTCGGCGATCGTGGCATTGGCCGCGGCGGTGCCGAACGTGCCGAACACCCCGAGCGCCAGCGGATGCGTTTCGGCAAAGCAGCCCTTGCCCGCCGCTGTGGTGGCGACCGGCAGTCCCGCCGCCTCTGCCAGCGCGCGCAATGGTTCATAGGCCTGCGCGATGCGCACGCCGTTGCCGGCGATCACCACCGGCTTGTGCGCGGCCAGGACCGCATCGACCGCGGCGGCGATGCGTGATGGCTCGGCCGGCGGCGGCAGCGGCGGCAGGTAGTGCCGCGTCGGATACAGTGCCGGCACCGAATCCGGCCCCATCGTGCCCGCCAGCGAATCCTGCGAGAACAACACCACCACCGGTCCGGCCTGGCCCGACACCGCATGCTTGATCGCAAGCTGCGTCGCCTGCACCGCGCTGCCCGCATCGGTTGCCTGCATCACCTGCTTGGTCACGCCGGAGAACGCGCGCCGCGCATCCCAACTGCCGTAGTCTCCGGTTGCCTGCTGATACGGCGCGTGCAGTTGCAGCCGCGAGGCATCGGAGAAATCGGTCAGCAACAACATGGGCGAGCTGGACAGGAACGCTTCGATCGTGCCGATCATGCCGTTGCCCAGGACCCACGGCCCTTGCCCGATCAGCACGCCGGGGCGGCGCGTGAGGCGGCCATAGACTTCGGCCATGACGCCGGCGAGCGACTCCTCGCGCACCATCACCATGCGCAGCGAATTCTGGATTTTTCGTAGCCCGCCGATGATGCGTCCGGTGTGGCCGCCCGAGATGCCGAAGACATATTCGATGCCGGCTTCGGCCAGCACACGGCCCACGAGGTCGGCGACCGGCGTTTCCTCGGTCAGCATGCGTTGGATCGGCATGGGCGGTCCCTCCTTCGTGGCATTGCGAGGCGCGTCGCGCGCAGCAGGCGTGGTCAGGCGCGCGCACCCTTGACCGAGATTGCGTCGGCTGACCGAGATTGCGTCGGCGCGACGCGGCTCGCAATGACAGCAAGGACGTGCCAGCCAGGACGTGCCTGCCTCGCAACGACAGGACGCCCTGTGCCCCTCGCGGCGACAGGGGGGCATGCGTCATTCGCAATGACAGGAAAGCCTGTCGCACTCGCAATGACAGCAAAGCCGGTCGCACTCGCAATGACAGCAAAGCCGGTCGCACCCGCAATGACACCAACGCGTGCGTCTCTCGCAATGACGGGAAGGCGTGTCTCCCCCCGCCGGTAGCGTGTCGCTTCCCGCAATGAAATGACGCCCCAGCCAGGCACCGGCGAGCGCCGGGAATGACCACAAGATTACCGGCAGGTTGCCGGTTCCGTAATCCGTTGTGGCGTGCCAACCTGCCGCGCGTATGACCGACATTGCCAGTGACAACGTCGCGCCTGCCGCTGCCGCCGCAGAGCCATCGATCCTGCCCGCGGCCGGCCATTGGCAGCGCACGCTCTGGGCCATGGTCGGGATCCAGTTCACCATGACCGGCGCCTTCAGCTTCCTCAGCCCGATCATGCCGCTGTTTCTGCCCGTGCTCGGCGTGCAGTCCGAGGCGGGCATCGACCTGTGGGCCGGCATCCTGAATGGCTCTACCTCGTTCGTTGCCGCCTTCGCCTCGCCGCTATGGGGCCGGCTCGCCGACCAGCACGGACGCAAGCTGATGCTGCTGCGCTCGAGCTGCGCCATCGCCTTCTTCACCGCGCTGATGGGCCTGTCGCAGAACATCTGGGAGTTCTTCGGCGCGCGCGCCTTGATGGGCGTGTTCGCCGGCTTTTCTTCCACCGCCATGGCATTGGTGGCGAGCCAGGTGCCGGAAGGCCGTCTCGGCTATGCGCTGGGATTGCTCTCCACCGGCCAGCTTGTGGGATCGCTGGTCGGGCCGGTGCTCGGCGGCGTGCTGGCCGATCTGACGGGCAGCTATCGGATCCCGTTCTACTGCACCTCGGCGATCTGCTTCGTTGCGCTGGCCCTGGTCTGGCTTGGCGTGCGGGAGGAATTCGTGCGCCCGGCGGCGGAGCGGCGCAAAGCCTCGGCCTGGAGCAATATGCGCCTGCTGCTCGGCGCCGCCGGCGTGCTGCCATTGTTCTTCGTCCTGCTGATGGCGCAGTTCAGCACCCGCGCGGTGCAGCCGGTGGTGACGTTGTTCGTTCAGCAACTGACCGGGCCGCGCCCCGATCTTGCCACCCTGGGCGGGGTTGCCTTCTCGGTGACGGGGCTGGCGGGCATCATCGCGGTGCCATTGCTCGGGCGGCGCAGCGACCAGATCGGCTATCGCCGCGTGCTGCTGATCTGCTTGCTCGGCGCAACGCTCACCAGCCTGCCGCAAGGCTTCGCCATCGGCTATTGGGACTTCACCGCGGAACGTTTTGCTATCGGTTTGTTCATCGGCGGCATCCTTCCGGCGGCGAACGCACTGATCGGGCGCATGGTGTCGCGCGCCGACCGCGGCCTGATCTACGGCATGTCGGCGTCGGCGACCTTCCTCGGCAATTCGCTTGGCCCCCTGACCGGCGGCGCGGTGGCGGCATCCTTCGGCCTCCGCTGGGTGTTCTTCGTCACGGCCGGGCTGCTTGTCGCCAACCTGCTGTGGGTGTATTTCAACGTGCGGGAGTATCGGCAGCGCGACGACGCCTGATGTGCAATGGCGGCGAGAGTCGCTGGCGGTGCAGCAGGCCAGACGCGCCCCCCGTCATTGCGAGGACCGCGAGCGGAGCGTGGCGGGACGCAGCAATCCCGGTCGGGAACGCAATTCGCGACCGTCCGTGTGCGCATCTGAACGAGATTGCTGCGTCACTTCGCTCCTCGCCATGACATGAGGCATGATGCCGGCAATCCAGCGACGAAACTCTCGATCAGGGCGTTGGTCTCGGCGCTCGCATCGAGCTGCGGAAAGTGGCCGGTGTCGGCGATGATCTCGACGCGCGCCGCGGGGACCTGGGCACGCACCATGTCGAGATACGGCGTGTCCTGGCCCTGCCGCATGGTCCGCCGTTCCCGCTTCTCATTGCTGTAGGTGCATTGAACCAGCATCGCCGGCACGCGCAGGCTGCCGAGCGAGGACGCCAGCCGGTGCACGTCGTAACGCAACATGTCCGCCAGCATCCTCTCACCGATCGGCCGCGGCAGACGGCGCGCGCGGGCGATGACGGCGGCGGCGACCGCCCGATCACTCTCCGCCGTGAACATCTGCTGGAAGATCGACCCGGTCATGGTCGCGTAGCCGTCGGGCAAGGCGAAGTTCTGCCGCATCACCGCGGCCATTTCCGGCGCGAACTGGCTGCCGTCGAGCAGGATCACGGCCGCGCTACGGTCCGGTGCCTGCAATGCGGTCTCGATGACGACGCGGCATCCCATGCTGTGTCCGAGCAAGATTGCCGGCGGCAGGTCGAGGGCGTGCATCACGGCGGCCAGATCGGCACCGTAGCGTTCGATGGAGCAATCCGCGGCCGCGCCTGGGCTCAAACCATGTCCGCGCAGGTCGACGGCGATGGTTCGATGGCGCGGCGCGAAGTACGCCACCTGCGCGTCCCAATCGGTGCGGTCGCAGCCGAAGCCGTGCACGAACACCAGCGGCGGATCACCGTGCCCCGCAACGACGTGATGAATCAGCGGCATGCGTTCCCCCCGATCGCTATCGGCGTCGCGATTACGCAATCAGAAACGCGACCCGGTCGTCTTCCAGCACGGCGCAGGTCAGCATACCGCCATTGCCTGCCCCGGTATCGATGCCGATGCGATTGACGGTGACCACCGGCGCCGGATTGGTGCTGTGCCCATGTACCACCACGAAGCCGAGATCTTGCCCGGTATAAAGGAACGGCTGGCGGATCGTCAGCAGGTCATCCTTGTCCTGTCGCTTCAGCGGAACGCCAGGACGAATGCCGGCATGCACGAACAGGTAATTGCCCTCGCGATGCCACCAGGACAGGTTGCGGAGGAAGGCGAGGCGCGAGGGACGCAGCACTGACGCCCATAGCTCGCGCGGCAGATTGGACGGCACGTCGAGGCTTTTGAGTGTCGCATGTCCGCCGGACCACATCCAATCGGTTCCCGCCGCGCGGTCGCCGTCCAGTGCCAGGAGCAACATATGCTCGTGGTCGCCGCGCAGGTTGATGCTGCGCACGCCCGGGATCGGCGATCCGGCGGCCAGCAAGTCGATGACGCCGGCGCTGTCCGGCCCATGATCGATGTAGTCGCCGAGATGGATCAGCAGCGCCGACGCGATCGGGCGCGCCAGCAGGTCGGCGGCGATCGCGGTGTGCAGTGTCGCGAGTTCCGCCTTGCAGCCATGGATATCGCCGATGGCGTAGACGCGCTGGCCTTGTGGCAGCCATCCGGGCGCGGTGCGAAAGCGCAGCGCATCCGGCGAACGCACGCCTGGCGGCATCACGTCGAACTCGGGAATTGGCAGCGGCACCATCCTGCGAAGAACGCGCCGGGGGCGCGGCATCAGGCTGCCCCCTTTCGCCCACGGAACCGGGTGCTACTCTCCGGTATCCAAACGCACAGGAGGAAGCGCTTGCCCAAGATCACCTTCCCCGTCGAAGCGGGCCATATCATGTTGTTCGCGCGCGCGATCGGCGACGTGAACCCGGTCTATCACGACGCCGCAGCCGCCAGGAAGACCGAGGCGGGCGGCATAATCGCTCCGCCCACCTTTCCGCAAGCGGTGGCGCAGTTCGATCCGGAGTATCCGCTGCGCTGGCGTCCCGGCCAGCCCTGGTTCGGCTCCGGCAAGACCGCGAGCGGCGTCGAGAATCGTCCGGGTGGCGGCGGCGGGCTGCATGCCGAGCAACATTTCGAATACCACCGCCCATTGCGCGCGGGCGACGTGCTGACCGTGGAATCGCGTCCCGGCGAGACCTGGGAACGCGAGAGCAAGCGCGCCGGCAAGCTGACGTTCCGCGAACGCATCACCGAGTATCGCGACCAGAACGGCGAACTGGTGGTGACGGCACGCAGCGTCGGTGTGACGACCGAGCGGCCGGTGGAACGGAGCTGAGGGGGACGAGCCATGGCATTGAAGGCAAGCGCGCTGAAGGTCGGCGACACGCATTCCGAGCGGATCTGCGAGAACCTGACGCGGACGCAGATCACCATGTACTGTGGTGCGTCGGGTGACTATAATCCGCTGCATGCGGACGAAGTGTATGTGACGCAGAAGGCGGGATATCCCAGCGTGTTCGCGCATGGGATGCTGACCATGGGCATGACCGGCAAGATGCTGACCAACTGGGTTGGTGACGGCCGGCTGACGAAGTTCGGCGTGCGGTTCACCAACCAGGTGTGGCCGGGCGACGATCTGGATGCGAAGGCGACGGTGGCGGCGATCCGCGAGGAAGGCGGGCAGCACTTTGTCGATCTGACGCTGTCCACGACCAACCAGGACGGCAAGGAAGTCGTCACCGGCTCGGCCTCGGCACGGATCGATCCCTGATCGGGCACTGCCCTGGTTGATCCCTGGTTGGTCCCTGGTTGATCGCTGGTTGATCGCTGGTTGATCCCTGGCCGATCCCTGGACGATCCCTGGCCGATCCCTGGCCGGTTGCCACACGCATCGATCCCTGACCGGTCATCAAATGGATCGATCCTTATCGGCTACGATAAGGATCGACTCCCGACCGGCCACCACACCGATCGCACGACCTGCCTGGACTGGCTGCGGCACGGATCGATCTTTCCTAGGACGGAACGTACCGATTATTCACCGGCTGTGAAACGGATCGATCCTTGATCGGACCGGTCGTGATATGGATCGATCTCTGCCAGGTTCGCTGTGCGCGAAGGAACGCGCGGCGTGCGGCGTGCGGCGATGCGGGTCAGGGCGAGAGGGAGGGCTCGTTGGCGTCGTTGAGCAATTCCAGGGTTCGGTCGTCCATTTGTCCTCCGCAACGGATTTTGATCGCACACCGGAACAGATTGGTGTGCTGTTGGGCGGCATGGGCGAACAAGGTCATGGAGGAGACGAACTTCATGTCGTCGGGTGAGCCGAAGATCTCGTGCAGGGAGCGGCCCTCGATCGCCAGGACGGCGCGGGTACAGGCGTTCAGTCTGGCTCCGAGCACGGGGTGGGCGAGATAGGCGCGGGCTTCCTCGAGCGAGTCGATGCCATAGAGGCGGGCGGTGGCGGAGAAGCCGAGGCCGCGCAATTGCGGGAAGATGAACCACATCCAATGGCTGCGTTTGCGCCCGGCGTGCAGTTCCGCCAGGACGCGGTCGAAGACCGGGGCCTGGGCGGTGGCGAAGCGTTCGAGATCGAACGGATCCGGGTGGGGCATGGGATATCTCCGTGATTCGCCGGCGTCGGCTTGATCGCCGACGGGGATGCTTTGCGACCGAATGTGGGAGATTGCCGCGCGAGGGGAAAGGTGGGTGGAGGACGCGGGCAGGCTCGTGTGAGGCTCACTGCCCGCTTCGCGCGCCTGGGTCTGGGAAAGGCGAGAGAACGCAGCGGTCGGCCGACGTGACATGCTGTCTCACGCTGCCGGCCGACGCGAATGCGGTCTCGCGCTGTCGGCCTACGCGGATGTGGTGTCGCGGCGGTCTTGTTTGGCTGTCTGCGAGGTTCCGCTTCTCTGCGTGAGAGTCACGCTTGACGACTGGCTGGCATGGTCGAGCGGCTGGAGGTTGGGAGAAGAATCACGACGAAGCGGAAGGGTCACAGAAGCCAAAGGGTCACAAAGCATCCTTGCGGAATTTGGGCGGGACGCGAAGATTGCGAAGGGTGGCAATACCGATCGACGCGGATCCGCCGTGCTGTCGGCGTGTTCGCAGCCAGGTCTGAAAGCGGCGGCAAACTCCCGGCGAGCCGCGGCGAATTCGATTGACGACGCGTGGCTTGGCTGGCGACGCGTGGCTTGGCGGAATTGCAGATGGGCGAAGGCGCGCGCCTGCGCCAGGGCAATGGCCCGGCCGGTGCCAGGATGCGCGCCCGGTCCGGATGCGCAGTCCGGATCGGCGGCGGTCGGCTTCGGCCGCGCGGCGAGCGCCGTCGCCGGTGGATGCCGGAAATACCGGCGCCACCGGACGCGGACCTCAGGCAGTGGCGACCGGCTGCGACGCCCCCTGCGCCTGCGCCTGGGCGCGCCGGGCCTGCCACAGCGCCACGAAATCGATCGGCTGGAGCAGTACCGGCGGGAAGCCGCCGTCGCGCGTGACGTCCGCCAGGATGTTGCGGGCGAAGGGGAACAAGATGCGGGGGCATTCCACCAGCAGGACCGGCTCGATGGCGTTGTCGGGCAGCCCGGTCAGGGTGAACACGCCGGCATAGGTCAGCTCGGCGACGAACACCGTGGCCGTGGGCTTGGGCGTCTGGCCGTTGCCCTGGCCAGGAGCGGCTTCCTGCGCCTCGGCGCGGATCATCAGCGAGACCTCGAAGACGTTCTGTCCCTCCTGCACGCGGCGGGCCTGGACGTCGAGGTTGATGTTGACCTGCGGCTGCGCCTTCAACTGCGTGTAGACCTGAGGCGCGCCTGGAACTTCGAACGACAAGTCCTTGACGTATTGGATATTCACCACGAGCGGCTGTTGCGGCGGCTGGCCAGCCGGAAGCGGCGAACGAGTGGTCTCGGACATTACGCTCTCCCTACGAATGGGCAACGCCGCGCGGGCGCGGTGTTCGGAACGGCGGTAGCACGGATGGCAAGGCCGCGCCAACGCTTTTGCCCTTCTGTCGCCACCCCTCTGTCGTCCCCGCTTCTGTCGTCCCCGCTTCTGTCGCCCCCACTTGCGTCGTGCCCGTTCTGTCATCCCCACATGCGTCGTGGCCGCTCCTGTCGTGCCCGTTCTGTCGCCGCCCTTCTGTCGTGCCCGCTTCTGACGCCCCCGCTGCGGCGAGGCGCAATGGTTCGACCCGGGCGGCTCCCTCAGGCGCGCCACATGATCCGCGGTGGCGGCGGCGCCTTGGGGTCGCAACGCAGCCAGGTGCCGTTCATCACGCTCTGACCGGTCAGGCACAGGATGAAACCCCAATGCGACACCACGACGGTTTGCTGCCAGTCCGGCAGGGCCGCCAGCTCGGCCCGGAACAAGGCGGCGCGGGCCTCGACTGCGTCGGCGGGCTCCTCGATCGGCGGCCACCAGACCTCGTCGAGGCCGGAGAAGTCGCGGTCCGGCCAGCAGCGTTCCAGCTCGGTGCGCGGGGTGCCGATGTCGCAGGCGAAGGCGTAGCGCTCGCGCACGATCGGATTGACGATGACCGGCACGTTCAGCGCTCGCGCCAACGGCGCGGCGGTCTGCAGGGCGCGCGTGTAGGGCGAGGTGATGATGCGGGTGATATGCTCCCGGGCCAGGCTGCGCGCCGCGTCCTCGGCCTGGGCGTGACCGAGCGGGGTGAGCTTCGCGTCCACGATCCCCGGATCGCGCCGCGTGGCGGTGAAATGCAGGTTGAACTCGCTCTGTCCGTGGCGCAGCAGGATCATGCGGCGGGGATTACCGGCCGGTTGGTGCCGCGGCAAGGCGGCCCCGTGTTGCAGTTTCGCCCGTGTTGCGGTTTCGCCCGTGTTGCGGTTTCGTTTGTATCGCGGCCCCGCCGGGCCTATCTCTGCGGATCGAGGAGAGGGACCATGGGCGCAACCGGCGGATTTCCAATCGATCTCGTCTTGTTCGGGATGATCGCGGCGATCCTTGTCCTGCGCCTCCGCTCCATCCTGGGCCGCCGCACCGGCTTCGAGCGCCCGCCCATGCCCGCGCCGCAAGCCGCCCCGCCGCATGGCCCGGTGATCGAGGGCCGCGTCGAGCCAGTCCCTGCCGCCGCAGCCCGCCCGGTCCCCGATCCGGTCACTCCGCTTGGCCAGACGCTTGGCCGGATGCATGGCATCGACCGCAGTTTCGATCCGGTCCGCTTCCTGGACGGCGCCGAGAAGGCGTTCCGCATGATCGTCGCGGCCTTCGCCCAAGGCGATCGCAACACCCTGCGCTCGCTGCTGGCGGAGGAGACCTATCGCGGCTTCGAGCATGCCATCGCCACCCGCGAAGCCGCCGGCCAGCAGCAGGTGAGCGAGATCCGCGGCATGGAGACCGTTGCCATCGAGGAGGCCGCCCTGCACGGCAGCGTCGCCGACGTGACGGTGCGCTTCGTGACCGACCAGGTCAGCCTGACGCGCGACGCCCAGGGCCACGTTCTGATGGGCACCGACGCCGTGACCGAGATCACCGATCTCTGGACGTTCGAGCGCGATCTGGCAACGCAGGACCCGACCTGGCGTCTCGCGGGCGCGCGCAGCGCCTGATCCGTCGGGCCGCGCCATGAGCTCCGCCGCCCGCCCCGGCGCCAAACCGCGCGTCGCCTTGTTCGTCACCTGCCTGGTCGATCTGTTTCGCCCCAGCGTCGGCTTCGCCGCGATCCGCCTGCTGGAAGAGGCCGGCTGCCAGGTGGAACTGCCGCGGGCCCAGACCTGTTGCGGCCAGCCCGCCTACAATGCCGGCGACCGCGCGACCGCGCGCGATCTCGCCCGCGACATCCTCGATGCGTTCGGCGGCTACGACTACGTGGTGGCGCCCTCCGGCTCCTGTGGCGGCATGCTGAAGCACCACCTGCCACACTTGTTCGATGACGATCCGAATTTGCGTGCCAGGGCCGATGCGATGGCCGCGCGCACCTTCGAACTGGTCAGCTTCCTCACCGACGTGCTGGGCATCGAGAGCGTGCGTGCCCGCCATGCCGGCGGGCCGGTGACCTACCACGACAGTTGCTCGGGCCTGCGCGAGCTGGGGATCAAGCAGCAGCCGCGCCGCCTGCTGCGCGCCATGGGCGCTGAGATCGTGGAGATGGCGGAGCCCGAGATCTGCTGCGGCTTCGGCGGCACGTTCTGCGTGAAATACCCGGAGATCTCGGTGCGCATGGCGTCCGACAAGGCGCGTGACGCGGCGGCCACCGGGGCAGCGACCCTGCTCGCCGGCGACATGGGGTGCCTGCTGAACATGGCGGGGCGGCTGACACGCGAGGGCAAGACGCTCAAGGCACGGCACGTGGCCGAGGTGCTCGCGGGCATCACCGGCGAGGTGCCGCCGATCGGTGAGCGGTCGCGATAGGGCCCGTCCCGCAGCGCACCGCTGTCACCGTGCGGGCGTAGTTGCATTTGTTACCAGCCGTCGAATCGGCCGCCGCATCGGGCGGTCGGTACCAGGGCACAGAGCAAATTCACCGCACGCGGCTCCTGGAACCGGTCGATCTCAGCCCACACGTCGCCGGCCGGGGAGGGCAGGCAAATTCGCTTGCTGCTGCCGCGATCGACTGAGAGGTCGGTGACGCAATCCGCGCCTTTCTTCCCACGCGTGACAGTTCCCGCAGCCTGCGAACGCGCAATGGCCGGCTTGCCGCAACGGGCAGAACGATCTGAGCCGGTAAACCTGCCTCCTGTTCCCGGTGCCGGGTGATGCCGGCCGGGCGATGCGGGTCCGGCCACAGCCTCGCGCGATGTGGCGAGGCCATCACCGCCTCGACCACCAGGCGGCACGGCGCCGTTTTCGACCACGCACGGCAGAACGCTACGGCTGCCACGAATGTGCCCGGCGTGTGAGTCGAATCACATCCAGCCCCGCGTGCCGGCGATATCAGCCCGCCCGAGATCACCGGCGGGATGCGGCAACCGGAACAAGCCAACGAAAGGAAGCGTACCATGAAGCTGGATTCGAAATGCATCGTCGTGATAGGTTTTCCTCACAATCAAAAGTGCGGTGGGCTGGATCCAGAGACCAAACGAAGCCTGGATGGGCTCAAGCTTCTGTATGCCGATCACGCTGCTCAGAAGCGACTTGCCCTGTTGTATATTTCCGGACAATCGAGACCGGGCATGCAGCCGAAGAATTACAGCATGGACAAGTTCATGAACGGTACTATGGAGAAATCGAAATACATCAATATTTACGACAATTACGACTTGGGTTCTGAGCCGCCGAAGTGTGGTGTTGGTGTGATATTGCTGATCCATGCCACGGCGGGTTTTCCGAAGATATTCGAAGCGCAGACTTCTACGCAATATATTAAAAAGGATAACGCATCGAATGGGCGCATCATCGCCAGGCTGCTGAAAACGCTCGCACTCTCAGGCTGCATCGATAAACTTCAACTGGTCGCGTGCAAAGGCGCAAAATGCGAGGGCAGTATATCGCTGTTGCAGGGAATCGCCGACGGCATCATCGATGAAGGCTTCGAAAACCCGCCTTTGGTGATAGGCTGGGATGTCGAAGTCACGCATAATGCGGACGGCAGCATGAGCGTAGCCAGCAGTAACGATCCGAAGGTGGAGTCAGAGCATCGTCAGACCCTGGTGCCGCCTCCGGCATACGACCCGGCCGCGACCGATCGGTACGAAACGGTCTTGTTGTGGTCGCCCAGCGGTTATCAGCCGGCCCACAACGTGAACTGGAGCGGTCGGCAGGCCATGAAGACTTCGAAGCGATGCGTGCTGCTGTAGCCATGCCGCCGGCTCGCCGAGTGGCGCGTCGCGGCGGCGTGACATCGCTCACACAGTCCAGGGCAGGCGGCAGGCAGCGTCGCCAGGCAATATCGCCCCGCGTCGCATGACAGCGGCGGCAGCGTCGCAGCGTGGCCTGGCGTGCGCTGCGCGGCTGCTGCCTTGAACTCTGTGAGAACATCAGGCCGTGCGCGCGGCACCGATGCTGCCCTCGGGGGGCGGTGATCCCCCGGATGGCGGTTTGGCTATCGCCCCAGGCCGCGCTGTGAAACCGCTGCGATCTGTGGTTGGCTGAAGCCCCATCGCCGACGGCACCGATGCAGCGAGGCCTGCGCATGACACACTCACCACGGCTGCAACGCGTCACCACCTCCACCCTCGAGATCGCGTTCGAGGAAAGCGGTCCCGCCGATGGCCTGCCTGCCGTGCTGCTCCACGGCTTCCCCGACGATGTGCGCGCCTGGGACGGCACCGTCGCCCGACTTGCCGCGGCCGGCCATCGCTGCATCGTTCCGTATCTCCGCGGCTACGGCCCGACCCGCTTCCTCGATCCGCACACGCCGCGCTCCGGCCAGCAGGCCGCGCTGGGCGCCGACCTGCTGGCATTGCTCGACGGGCTGCGCATCGACCGCGCCATCCTGGCCGGATATGACTGGGGCGGCCGCGCGGCCTGCGTCGTCGCCGCGCTGTGGCCCGAGCGCGTGCGCGGCCTGGTGTCGATCGGCGGTTACAACATCCAGGACATCGCCGGCAATGCCGCACCGGCCGCGCCTGAACAAGAATACCGGCACTGGTACCAGTGGTATTTCAACACCGAGCGCGGCCGCGCCGGACTTGCCCGCAACCGCTACGAACTCTGCCGATTGCTCTGGCGGCTTTGGTCACCGAACTGGCAGTTCGACGAGGCAACCTATGCACGCACCGCGGCCGCATTCGACAATGCGGATTTCGTCGACGTGGTGATCCAGTCCTACCGCCACCGCCATGGGGCGGCGCCGGGAGACCCGGCGTTCGACGCGATCGAGCAACGCCTGGCCGCGCGGCCGCCGATCACGGTGCCAGGGGTGGTACTGCACGGCGCCTGCGACGGCGTTGGTCCTCCGGCGCATTCCGAGAATGCCGCCGCCCATTTCCGCGGCCCCTATCGTCGCGCAGTGGTTCAGGTGGCCGGTCATTTCCTGCCCTGGGAGGCACCGGAACCGGTCGCCGCCGCGATCCTCTCACTCGCGGCGTAGGTCGCATCGCCCGCTTGCCCGCTCCGGTCGGCGCAGGCCGACCCAGCCGCGGCCGGCGCAGGCCGACCCAGCCGCGGCCGGCGCACAATCGATGCGGGCCGGGCGCCCGCGCTCACCGGGGAGGGGGCATAGACCAAACCAGCGGGGTGGACGTTCGCCATAACCAGCGGGATGCACGTTCGCCATCACCAGCGAGGTGCACGGTCGCCATGACCAGCGGGGTGCAGGTTCGCCCTGACCAGCCGGGTGCACGCGATCGCCGTCGCGATTCTGCCCCGGAACACCGCCGCCCCACCGCCGCCCCACCGCCGCCCCGTCGCGCCCCACGTCCCGCGGTGACAGCACCGCCGCGGCGTGCCATGACCTCCGGCGTCCGTGTGCACCGTCGTCGTCCTGATCCGCCCCGGCCACGCCTGGCCAGTCGTGCTTGCCGCCAACCGCGACGAGCGCCTGGACCGCGCCTGGGACCCGCCGGCCGCCTGGTGGCCGGGGCGCCCCGGCGTCGTGGCGGGGCGGGACCGCACCGGCGGCGGCACCTGGATGGGACTCAACCGCCACGGCGTGGTCGCGGCGGTGCTGAACCGGCCCGGCAGCCTGGGCCCGGCCCCGGGCAAGCGCAGCCGCGGCGAGCTGCCACTGATCGCACTGGCGCAGCCGACCGCCCAGGCCGCGGCCCGCGCCATCGGCACTCTGGACGCGGGCGCGTGGCGCAGCTTCAACCTGGTGCTGGCCGATACCGCCAGCGCCGTGTTCTTCCGTGGGCTGGGGCACGGCCGGCCGCAGGCGCAGGACCTGCCGCCTGGCCTGCACATGGTCACGGCGCACGACCCCGATGACCTGGAAAGCCCGCGCGTCGCCCGCTACCTGCCGCGCTTTGTCGCCGCGCCGGCGCCGGATCCCGCCGGGGGCTGGCACGCCTGGCGGGACTTGCTCGCGGACCAGACCGGCGAACCGGCCGAGCAATTGAACGTCCGCCCGCGCGGCGGCTTCGGCACCGTTTGCTCCTCGCTCCTGGCGCTGCCGGCGCAGGGCGCCCCAATCTGGTGGTTTGCGCCCGGCCCGCCTGACGCAGCCACCTTTGCCCCGATCGACCTCGGTGCCATCCCTTGACCCCGGCCCTTGACCCCGGCCCTGGACCCCGGCCCTGGACCCCGGCGGCGCACCCCGCCCGTGGCAAGTGGCAGGATGACCGATCCGTTGCTATATCCCGGTTGCCGCCCGGTTCCGGTGCGGCGCTGCATTGTGTCTCCCGCCCCGCGGGGGGATCGCCAAGGGGAACCGTGATGGCCCGCCGCCGGCAGCTCTACGAAGGCAAAGCCAAGGTATTGTTCGAGGGACCCGAACCCGGCACCCTGGTCCAGTACTTCAAGGACGACGCGACGGCCGGCAACGGCGCCAAGAAGGGCGTGATCACCGGCAAGGGCGTGCTGAACAATCGCATCAGCGAATACCTGATGCTGCGCCTGGCCGAGATCGGCATCCCCACCCATTTCGTCCGCCGCCTGAACATGCGCGAGCAATTGATCCGCGAGGTGGAGATCATCCCGCTGGAGGTGGTGGTGCGCAATGTCGCCGCCGGCAGCCTCGCCACCCGGCTCGCCATCGCCGAGGGCACCCGCCTGCCGCGTTCCATCATCGAATATTACTACAAGAACGACGAGCTGAACGACCCGATGGTGTCAGAGGAGCATATCACCTGCTTCGGCTGGGCCAACACCGCGGACCTCGACGACATCGTCGCACTGACGCTGCGGATCAACGATTTCCTCACCGGGTTGTTCCTGGGCGTCGGCATCACGCTGGTGGATTTCAAGCTGGAATTCGGCCGGCTGTGGGAAAACGACGAGATGCGCATCGTGCTGGCCGACGAGATCAGTCCCGACAATTGCCGGCTGTGGGACGTCAAGACCAACGAGAAGATGGACAAGGACCGCTTCCGCCGCGATCTGGGCAAGGTTGAGGAAGCCTATCAGGAAGTTGCCAAGCGCCTGGGCATTCTGCCCGAGGCCGGGGTGCGCGACCTGAAGGGGCCGGAACTGATGCAGTGACCGCCGCGCGGTGAGGCGCACTCGGTAAGTTGCCGCGGGCCACTGTCGCCGGCACCTGCGTTGTTCGGCGCCATGGGTCCCGGCAAAACCTTATTGGACGGCGGCGATGCCCCGTCGGCGAGCAGCACGGCATGTGCAATTTTCGGGAGTCATGCACTGTAGATAACTCCCCAATTCTCGCTGTACTGCGGATCGCGAAGCCGGCGGGATGCCGCACGACCAACGCAGCAACTCACCGGGTGGCTGCGTGGACCTCGCCAGCCCTGCCTCGGTGATTGGGCGGCGGCATCTCCCCCTCCCGCAACGGGAGGGGGAGCCCAGCAACTAACTGATCGCGATCCGTCGCGGCTGCACTTCCTTCATCTTCGGCAGCGTCAGTGTGAGTACGCCGTCGTCGAGCTGTGCGCTGATGCCGGCCTGATCGATCTTGTTTGATAATGTGAAGGATCGCGTATAGTGGCCGACGTTGTACTCGGTATAGACCGGCTCCATGCCCTCGTACTTGGCAAAGTCGATCTTGCCCTCCACGCGGAGCACATCGTTTTCCAGCGCCACGTCGAGATCTTTCTTGTCGACACCCGGCATTTCCATGACCACGGTCAATGCTTGCTCGGTCTCGAAGATGTCGGCGCTGGGGACGAAGTAGCGGCCCGGGACCGTCTTCTCCTGCTTGCTCACCAGTTCCTGCTTTTCGCGGACAGCCAGTTCTTGTGCGGTTGCCATCGTGCCCTCCGTGTCGCGTTGGTTCGCCTTGCTCGCCTCAGGCCACCGTGATCGCCTTCGGCTTGTCTTGCTCCGCCCGAGGCAGGAACAATGCCAGGATGCCGTCACGGTATTCCGCCTTGACGCCGTCCGGATTGATCTGCACCGGCAGCGTCACCGCCCGGTCGAACCGGCCGGCCAGGCGTTCGCGGCGGTGCACGGCGGATTTTTCGGGAAACCCCACCGACTTGGTACCGGCTACGCGAATCGTGTTGCCCTTGACCTGCACGTCGAGGTCCGACCTGGCCATGCCGGGAACCTCGGTGATGATGATGAAGTCGTCGCCCTTACGAAACACGTTCACCGGCGGATAGCCGCCGCTGCTGCTGCTCGGGCCTGACCCCAGCCAGCCGCTCGACCGGAATGAATCGAGGGCCCGTTGCAGGGTCAGCAGCGTATCGAATGGATCGGGAAACAGCGCCATTGTCACACTCCCTCCTTGCTGCCCGCAGGCAGGAAGCACGCGACGCCGCGGACGCCGGCTCACACGCCGTCAGCCCATGCCCGCCCTTCTGGCGGCGGCTTGGCACTCCCTGACCACGAGTGCCAGGCGAGTTAGGAAGCGATACGACGTGCGTCAAGGGGCTGACGAAGGCCTGGTTTCCACACCAAGCGCTGGCGCGACCCGCCATGGCGATGCGGTGCGCGTTGACCTCGGGTCAGTCGATCAAGCTGGTCATGATCCGCGGATTTATCTGGCGTTTCCGCCTCGGCCG
>DATJNA010000196.1:0-4875 GCA_035508435.1 Acetobacteraceae bacterium
CTTACTATACTGACCGGGAATGGAGTCTCCCGTTGACCGCCGGTGACCGGCTAATGACTCCTGCTGCGTGTGAGTCTAACCGCGGTGGGAGGTCGGGACAGCCCGCTAAGCCAGATAGTTGGCATTTGTTGCCCGGACAAAGTCGGCCGCCACCACTCGGTGGTGAACACTCCATCGCGGCTCATTGGGAGGCATGTCTGCAAGAGAACCGGGCGTTGACTGTTCTGTGCCGTGCTGGCTGCTGCACCCCTGGCAGTGCCAGCACGGCCGGACTCAAATGTACCGTGTCTCTGGTGCAAGCTGAGAGTTAAAAGCGCGGACAGTCATATTGGCCGTCCATAAAGGGAGGAACGCCGTGCCATTTGACGGAATTTACGACGGACGCCAGGGCTATCTTTTGCAGAAGCTTGACGCTGTCGCCGCCCTGTTGGCGTCCGAGAACCAATGGTGCAAGGGACGGTGGCGCGATTCGAGTGGCTCACGGTGTCTGGTCGGCGCGCTCATCGACGCGGATGCAAAGCTGGCGCTTTACCAGCCGCTGTTACGGGCCGTGACTGGCGTTACACGCACTCGCTATTGTCGACTTGAGTCGTTTAATGACGCACCGGATACGAACTTCAGAATTGTCCAAGCGGTCCTGGATCAAGCAAGGATTGACATAATTTCCGGCAACGCGCCACGAGGGGTCATATATGCGCTTTCCTACCGTATAGCTCGCGCGCGCGACGATGGGCGGTTCACAGGAGCCTTCTACTCGTGGATGTGCCGGTGGGCGTGATGACAGACACATATAGCGAGCAGAATGTACGGTCACGGCACAACGCGCTGTTTTCCCACGGCCGTCTCGGTCGAGGCCACGTCGTGAGACCTTGTTAGCCTTCACGGGCGAACCGGACCGGTAGATCTCCCACCGCCCGCATTGCGGCCTCAGATGCCAGAACATAGCCACGCGTCAACGGGACGGCATCGACCCGCTTTGCCAATTGCATTTGGAACACCATCAGGTCTGCATAGCGGAACCCCGCTTCGCTCGTTGCCAGGAAGAACTCCCACATCCGGCAAAACCGGTCGCCATGGGATACTCGGACAGGTCCTGCGTTGCGAAGGAATCGCTCACGCCAATGGCGCAGCGTTTCGGCGTAATGCAGTCGGAGCAACTCGATATCTGTGATCAGGAGCCCAGCTCGTTCGACCCTCGGCAATACCTCAGACAGGGCAGGCACGTAACCTCCCGGGAAGATATATTTGCGGGTCCAAGCTCCAGTCATTCCCGGTCCGCTCATCCGTCCGATAGAGTGCAGCAGTGCAACGCCGTCCTCAAGCAGCAGGCGTGTGATTGCTTCAAAGAACGCGCTGTAATAAGGCACCCCTACATGTTCGAACATCCCAACGGAGACGATCCGGTCGTACTGGTGCCGCACTTCGCGATAGTCCATCACCGCAATGGTGACCTGGCCCTTCAGCCCTGCCTTTTCTACTCTCCGAATGGCATAATTGGCCTGCTCTTTTGACAGTGTTATGCCGGTCACACACGCGCCAGTCAGTCTTGCCAGGCCGATGGCCAACCCACCCCAGCCGCAACCAATGTCGAGCACTTGCATGCCAGGTCGGAGGAGCAGCTTGGCGGCAATATGTGTAACCTTTGCTGCTTGCGCCTCCTCGAGCGTTTCGCCGGCCGCCCGAAAATATGCACAGGAGTAGTGCCGATCCGCGTCCAAAAAGCTCCGAAACAGCGCGTCGGGCAAATCATAGTGATGCTCCACGTTGCGCCGAGCTGATCGCCGCGAATTCATCTGGTGGATGCCCCGCGTCAGGGCATGGGCCAGACGCCTCACCAACGGCGGGATCGGCAGCCAAGGCCTACCGGCCAGGTTGCGGCCGCAGAGCTCCAAGAGATCCCATAGCGTACCATGCTCAAATTGCAGCGCACCAGCCATATAGGCCTCACCAAAGTACGTGTCGGGGCGCAATGCGATCTTCCAGGCTGTAACGGGACCTCTGATCCGGACGATGACATCTGGTTGTCCGGACGATAATACGGGTGACCCGAATACAATTGGTTCTTGCCGCAAACCTTTGATGGTAAGCCGACCGTTCCGGATCAGCCGCGACAGTTTCCGTACAAGCACGTTGTGTCTCCCCGGCATCGGCGCAGTTCGCCAAGCCGGCGAGTCTGCGCCACGGACATGCGCAAGGAGTCATCAGCCTCATCAGCGGTTCGGGGGGACCCCATCCCCTGTAGCGGGCATGCCTATAGCATCATACTTTCCAATGTCACAATGCGCTGCAGCGACCCAGCACAGGCCGCCTCCCCGCTGAGGCCCCCGCGCCGTACCTATCGAGACCACAAAGGTCGCTTCGGATCGGCCGCGGGACTTCGCCGCTTGACTAACTACCGAGATGCTTCAAAAATAGCTCGTCACGGGGATGGAGTCCCCCTGGAACCGCCCTCATCGGCTGATGACTCCTGCTGCGTTGCCAAGCGTGGTGGGAAGTTCACTTGCCGACGTGTCCGCAGACAAGAGATTGCATCTTGCCTCCGCGGAGCGCGCGCTCGTGAGCGAGGGGGTACACATGCGGAACCACGGAGACAGGTTCGCTACATCTTCGCCTTGGAACAGGCTGTCGACACGCGTTTTCCAAGCTGGGCGCATTGGCGTCTTTGGGATGGATTGGTTATTGCGGCGCTGGTACGGTGTGCGTTCGTACTCGTCATCGGACAGCGCGCTCCTACGGATTGCTGCGACGAAGGCTACACGGCAGCTCACGCTGATCGATGGCACTCGTGTGGCTATCGGCGACCTGGTCATCGAGTTGCATATATGGAACGAGCGCGTGCCGAGGCTTGGACTTCCCACGCATAGCTTGGCCTGGGCGTGCAAAGTCAATCGTTGCATCCAGCACTCGTTATCAGACCTCGCCCGATGTCTCGAGGTTGACACGGAGTTGCGCCGGTACGTTGCGATTCGAGCGGAGGCGTTTCCGATGAGCGAGCGTTCCGCGAGAAAACTCGCTCGCTTGGCGGCCGGGGTCGGCCTAGTACAGGCGGCACCGGAGCAGCGCGCGGATTGGGGCCATGGAATGCTCGCCTGGCTGCTGACATGGGCTTGCAACCCGGGCAGTGTCTCAGGCAAGAAGTCACGCCCATGCCGGCGGGAATTTTGGATGTCCGCCGTAGAATTACGAGCACGCTACTTGATGCAACCGGCCGTGGTTGCCGTGCTTCTTGATCGGGTCGGAAGCAGCTCTCGCCCCGGACCTGGTGAGCAGCAGCAGACCAGAGGCATCTTTGAAGTGGGTGTGATCGATGAACGATGATGGGGCTGGGCTCGGACGGTGTCAGCCACCCGAGCAGCAGGCTACCAACGGGATCGATGCCGCGCTCGCGGTATGGATGGATGCCGTAAGGTTGATGGGCTCGTTGGATGCGGAGTTCGCCAATGAGCTGGCAGCCTGTCATGATCCCGTTGGCGCAGTGGAAGTCTGCAATCGGTGGACGACTCATCGCTTGGATTCACTGTTCGCGCTTCAGTGCCGCGTACTGGAAATATGGTTCGACCTCACTTCGCGCGTCATGCTTGATTCTGCGGTGGCCGCATTCGGCAGAGGCCACGATGATACCACGCCGCAGGGGACGTAGTCGACATCACATTGTCTGGTAGATAGGTCCAAATCGCAGAGGTCGGCCGTAGGTCAGGACGTCCAGCATGTCACCTGAGCCTGCGCTTCAGCTGCTGCAGATATCGCTGAGTTTCTGTAGAAGCGAATTCGTCCTCATGGCTGGGCGTGGCAGCAGACGATATCTCCTCTATCAGTGGCCAAGAGTACGGGGCATGCCGGACGAGAGCCTCAACGATATCACTCCGAAAATTCCGTCGTACCTCTCCCAGCATCCGGACCAATTGTTGAACCGCTGACCGACGTTCAGCCTCATCGCCGAGATCCAGAGCCAAGCAACAACCAAGCAACCCGATCTGAGTGTCTGGGTCAGATCGCCAGCCGCTTCTCATGGCATCGTCGGTCCCCATCGGATTGCCGATTTCGCTCAACAGCCGCAGAGCAGATCGTCTCCGGCGGCGGCTCGAGTCACTTTCGTTTCCGTCACGCGGAGATACGGCACAAGCTCCGCCAGTAAGCGCGGTCGAAGCATCTCTGCCGAAATTGCGCAATGCAATCTCAGCGACCGGCCGGGCAAGATCATCCTCGAGTGCGGCAATGAGGCAAGGAAGCACCTCGGGTCGTCGCGTGGCTCCAATCGCTTCAATCGGACCTGTAAGCTTACGAGTGGAGGCCAAGTGCAACAAGCGGCGGAACACTGGTTCGCAGCAGCACTTTGCCACCGCTCGCGCAACCGCATTGATGACAGCATCCTCACCAGCCCGCTCAACCGGGTCAGATATGTCGTTGTCAATATTGAGGAAGTCCTTCAGGACATCATGAGCACCAAGCGCGGCAAGCGCAAACACAGCTTGACAGCGCGGTTGAAACAACCCGCTGGGTTCGCGTTGGAATAGCAATTCGCGGAGGGGCGGAATGGCAGGGAGGCCGATAGCTACAGCCTCCAATGCTCCCAGGTCACCCGTGCTCAGGGACCTGAGATGTTTTAATGCCAAATCAAGCCTGCTCTCGGTTGGATCTGTGCCGTTTCCGTTGCGGGGCACGCCACCTTTGGCCATGTCAACAGCCATTGCCCGTGAGTTCAAGTCACGTCGATGGTCACAGCAGTGACGTTATCTGAGGCGTTCGCAGCTACGGCAGCTCGGATTACGGCATCTGCCAGGGAGCCACGCCGTTCGGTAGCAAGTAGTTGATTCAAAGTGTCATCCGGCAAGGTCTTAAATACCCCGTCGCAGCACAGCAAGAATAGGTCGCCTT
>DATJNA010000197.1:0-154233 GCA_035508435.1 Acetobacteraceae bacterium
CCGTAAAGCGACTGCACCTCGAAGTACGGAATGCCTACGATAGCGATCAATCCGAGGCCGAGCATTAGCATGATGGCTGTGGCGACGAGTTGAGGGGAGCTGACCGGCCAGGGTCGGCCCCATGCCAGCCGCCCGCGCGACACAGCACAGACTGCAAACGCATAAGCAACCAGCAGCAGGCAAAGAAACAGACCAAGATAGATGCTGGCGGCAAGCTGCAGAGCGACGAACAACACACACGCGGCGCCGGCCGGCAGGCTTCGCCGCCTGAGGAAATAGTCGAGCGCTACCACCGCCGGTCCAATCCACAGGCGATAGACAAGCTGCACATGGTCGAACTGCGCCGCCATCGGCAGGGGGAAGGTGAAAAGAAAGGCCCCAGTCGCAGCACCCCAGGTGGCCAGCCCGAGTTTGCGGAAGCTGACGAACGTGGCGATGTAGGTCAGCGCGAAGCCGGCAAGGAACCACACCCGGAACGCCGCGAGCATGTCCAGCCCGAGAGCCCTCGCCAGCGCGTAAACCTCGCCGTCGCCCCAGAACGTGTCCGAAAAATTCGTCACCCGCGGCCACGGGTAAAAGAACGGCGCGTTCACGAAACTGGCGGGCCGGCCATGCAGTGCGGCAGCCAGTGAGTGGTAGAAGAACTCAAGCACCGCGAGATTGAAACGCGAATCGCCGAGGTCGCCCGGAACCGCCTGGCCGGTGGTATAAGGGAACAGTACCCAGCCGAGACCGATCGCCAGGAAACCGACCACCGCAAGCAGGTCCACCACCCGGCGCGACAGCGCCCGTGCTTGCATCTGATCCGCGGCTAGCAGCGCGGCATCAGTCATTCCGGGACTTCCGGCAGGGACGATACCGCCTGTTCCGTTCGCCAGTTGACATCTTCAACGGAACAGATTATATTTGAGAATACACCAAAGCGCGCGAAAGCCGTCCTTCCACCCGATCTTTTTGCCTTCCTCATACGTGCGGCCATAATACGATATCCCCACCTCGTAGATGCGGCATCGCAGCTTGGCCACCTTCGCGGTTATCTCCGGCTCAAAACCAAACCGGTCCTCCTCCAGCTCGATCGACTGGATGATCTGCCGTCGAAACACCTTGTAGCAGGTTTCCATATCGGTCAGGTTGAGATTGGTGAGCGCGTTCGAGAGCAGCGTCAGAAATCCGTTGCCGACACGGTGCCAGAAATACAGCACCCGATGCGGTTCGCCGCCGAGGAACCGCGACCCGAACACGACATCTGCCTTGTTGTCGACGATCGGCTTGAGCAAATGCGGATACTCGGCCGGATCATATTCAAGATCGGCATCCTGGATCAGCACAATGTCGCCGCGCGCCGCCTGGATTCCGGTGCGCAGCGCAGCCCCCTTGCCGCGGTTCACCTCATGATAAATCACCCGATCGACAACGGCCTCGATATCGCGATCGCGCAGCAGCTCGCGGGTGCCGTCGGTGGAGCAATCGTCAACAACAATGATCTCCTTGTCGCTCGGCGATGCCGCCCGTACCGCCGCGACGACACTCTCGATCGTCTCGCGCTCGTTGTAGCACGGTACAATTACCGACAGCAGCATGTGACGACATTCATGCGGCACGCCGCGTGGCGGTGCGCGGTTGACGCGCCATCAGGAAACCAGGTCCCGGGACGACAGTCCGCGGGACGGCAAACTGCCGCATGTTCAAGCCTTACCGTGGTTGATCGAGTCTTGCGAAGACGTGCCGTTTGGTAGCGAGGCATCGGCTCCCTACCACGTGCTCTGATCAACGCTCAAGAGGGTCCGGGCGTGCCAGACCCACCGGGCCGATCCACAATGTTCCTGCGATGGTGACACCACGGCGTCGCTGTCGATCGCCGCCGGCAACACAGGGCCGCGAGTCGATCCGAACGCACCCTTGCCCGACATCGCCCTATCAAACACCGGCAGAGTGGCCGCGAACGCGCATCGCCCTCTCGCTATGGAAGAAGCGCTCTGTCGTTATGATGAGTGTAAGCGTGCGGCCGCTCGCCTGGCTCCTGGGTGGTCATGGCGGTCCGGCGATCCTCGAGATGCCCGCAATGGCCGTCGCCGCAGGGCAGCGAATCTAACGCGGCAGCCAACCGCTCCGCAGCACGCATCCCGCCACCGCCGCCACGCCGATCGCGCCCAGTGCGATTCGCTGTAGCATGGTCCGGTCGCAATCGCGGATGCGGCGCTCGATGCCCAGCAGTTCGCCATGCGCCGCGGCGGCACGTGCCAGCATCGCCAGTGCCGCCACCGGCAGCAGGTACGGATCCAGCAGCAGGCTGGCCGCGACCGTCACCGACAGGGCCACGCGCAGCACGCCGCCGGTGCCGCGCAGGTCGCGTGCGACGACGGCCGCTGCCGCCGCCACTGAGAAAAGCTGCAGCACGCTCTCGACCGCGACCGGACGCAGGCTGAGCCAGCCCGCATCGGCCGAGACCAATGGCACGCCGCAGCCACACAGGAACACGAGCAACAGCCCGAGGAAGGCGCCGCGCCCCGCTCGCGCATCGGGGCCGAGCACGCCGAACGCCGCCAGGCCCGTCGCCAGCATGCAGGCACACAGCACCCAGTTCGCCAACGGCACGGTCCAGGGCAGCCAAGGGGGCAGCGGCAACAGCCCATCCACCGCCGCGCCGCCCGGCAACGGCCGCCCGCCATGCAGCCACCACACGATCACCGGCACCGCCAGGATCACCGCACCGATGCTGCCCATCAGCCAGGCCCGCAGCAACGGCGTCTTCTCGCGCGCCAGTATCAACGACGCGCCGACGAGACCGAACAGGCCCCATAGCGCGACCTCTGGCTGGACGTCGCATATCACCCCCAGCAGGGCCACCGCGGCGCCACGCCAACCCTCCAGCATCAGGGCGATCGACAGCAACAACAAGGCAACGGCCACCCCTTCGGTAGGCAACGACCCGCCAAAGGCAGCGATGCCCGACGCCAGTGCAGGGCCACTCACCGGCCACGCCAGCCCGACCAGCAGCGCGACGGCCGCCAGCCCTCCGACCTCCGATGCGCCCAGCAGCGCGGCAGCCCGCACCATGGCAACGCAGGCGACCGCCATCGCCAGCGCGGCGAGACAGAACGATGCCGACGGGCTCACGCCGCCTGACAGCCAGAAGGCCAGCGGTGAGGCCAGGCCCGCGGGCGGCGGCACCGATGCCGTCCCTGCCCCTGGCACAAGCCACGACAGATGCGCGGCATCGTTGCCAATCCCGTCCACCGCCAGCAACAGCAGCGCCGCCGCTCCCGCCGCGGCCAGCCACACGGCGCGACCGCGCGACTCGACGGCATCACGGGCGCGACCAGGGTTGGTCGCGGCGGCCTCCCAGCCCCGCATTGTGGCGGGCAGCACTGCCATGGACCGGTCTCCTCCCGAACGCTCGCCTGATCCGCTGGAATCTTGTCATGCGCAAGCCAGCCGGCGGCTCACGATGGCGCGCACACTGGCTGCACTCGCGGGATGGTGTGATGACGCGCAGCGGACCGCCCCAATCCCTGTCAGACGCCGCGGGTGATTGGCGCGCGGCCTCGCTGCCAAGGCGGTGCCCGCCGCCGATTGGGCCTGGGGACGGCGCCCGGCCGGCGCCGATTGGGCCTGGGGACGGCGCCCGGCCGGCGCTGATCGGGCCTGGAGCCGGCGCTCGGCCGGCGCCGATTGGGCCGCTGATTGGGCTTGCGGCCGGGAACGCAACAAGACAGCCTCCCGCCATGGCGCTGGACGAAATGGTCGATGGCAAAGGCGGGCTCCGCGCTCACTGGCGGAACCTCCTCGGCGTGCTGACGGGGCTCGGCCGCCCCACCCTCGTCGAGCGCACGCAGCGTCTGGAACGCATCGCCGCCGAGGAAGGCGTCTCCACCTTGCTCCCCGGCGCGCCGCCCGATCCGTGGCGGTTCGATCCGATCCCCGTGCTGCTGCCGCAGGCGGAGTTTGCCCACCTTGCGACTGGGCTGGCGCAACGGGCGCGTTTGCTCGATGCGGTGCTGACGGATCTCTACGGCCCGCAGCGTCTGTTGGCCGAGGGCCGGCTGCCGCCCGCCCTGGTTTACGCCAATCCAGGGTTCCTGCGTCCCTGCCACACCGTGGACGGCAACGTGCCGCCCCAGGGCGCCGGCTTGCTCCAGTTTTACGCCGCCGAACTGGTGCGCGGCCCCGACGGCGCCTGGCGCGTGCTGACCGACCGCACCGGCTGGCCCAACGGCCTGGCCCACGCATTGGAGAACCGCCGCCGGCTCGGGCGCATCCTGCCGGAACTGTTCTCGGCCCAGCTGCTCTGTCCGCTGCAGCATTTTGCCGAGCTGTGGCAGGATGCGCTGCACCGTCTGGTGCCGCCCAGCGATGAGCAACCCGGCGGCGTGGCCCTGCTGACCCCCGGCCACGTCGACTCCGACTGGTTCGGCCACGTGCTGCTGGCGCGCGAGTTGTCCTGCGCGCTGGTGGAAAGCGGCGACCTGACCGTGCGCGGCGGCCGCCTTTATCTGAAGACGCTGCGCGGCCTGCAGCCGATCGGTGTGCTGCTGAGCGGCGAGGCTGGCATCCGCATCGATCCGCTGGAACTCGCGCCCGACGCCGTCGGCGTGCCCGGACTGCTGGAAGTGGCGCGCGAGGGCAACGTGCGCATCGTCAACCACCCCGGCACCGGCCTCGCCGAGGCCCCCGCGCTGGCGGCCTTCCTTCCCGCACTCGCCGACCGCCTGTTGGGCGAGACGCTGCTGCTGCCGGGGGTGCCGACCCATTGGCTCGCCGACCCCGAGAAGCGCGACGCCGTGCTGCGCGATCCGGACGCGTGGCTGGTCCGGGCGGCGCTGGATGCCAACGCCCCGCCGATGGCGCCGGCCAGCCTGCCGGAACCGGCGCGCAGTGGCTTGCTGGCCCGGATCGCCGGCGGCGGGGAAAAATACGTGGCGCGGGCGCCGGTCTCACCGTCCGCCGCGCCCTGCCTGGACGGTGGCCAGCTCGTGCCGCGTCCGCTCGTCATCCGATTGTTCCTGGCGCAGGTGGACGGCGCCTGGCGTGTCATGCCCGGCGGCCTGGGCTGCGCTTTGCCCGACGGGGCCGCGGCCTGGCCGATCGCGGCGCCGGGCCTTGCCAAGGACATCTGGGTGCTGGCGCAGGATCCGATGGACATCGCCGGCCCCCCCGCCCTGCGGGCGCCAGCGATGGCAATCCGTCGCACCACGGGCGACCTGCCCAGCCGCGCGGCGGACAATTTCTTCTGGCTGGGCCGCTACCTCGAGCGGCTGGAGGGCGCCGCCCGCCTGCTGCGCGCCGCCATGACGCGCCTCGCCCGCCCGTCCCCGGCGCCGCACGAAATGGCGGAACTACAGGTGCTGACCGCCTGCCTGACCCAGGCCGGCGTGCTGAATGCCGAGACCGTTGCCGGCCTCAGCCTGCCACGGCTGACCGAGGCACTGCTGCGCGCGACCGCACCCTGGGGCGCCATCCATGCCATGATCGGCCAGGTCTCGCGCATCGCCGGACTGCTGCGCGACCGCGTCACCGGCGAAATGCACGCGATGATGGCCGGCGGCCTGCACGAGCTCGAGGACGCGCTGGCAACCATCCGCCCGCAGCAAGATGGACGGCAATTGGACGGCGCCGCCTCGGCGCTGCTGCGCGTGCTGGCCTTCGCCGCCACAGTGGCCGGCCTGGCCGCGGAGAACATGGTGCGCGGCGGCGGCCGATTGTTTCTGGATCTCGGGCGGCGAGTGGAGCGCGCGCAGTCGGTGGCCGACCAGCTCGCCTGCGCCCTGGAACTGCCCGGCGCGGACACCCAGCCGGCACGGGTAGAGCATGGGCTGCGGCTGGCGCTGGAGCTGTGCGACTCGGTGATCACCTACCGCGGCCGCTACGCGGGCGTGCTGCAGCCGGCGCCCGCGCTGGACCTCGTGCTGGCGGACGAGGGCAACCCGCGCGGACTGGCCTTCCAGCTCGTCGCCGCCGCCAGCTTGTTGCAGCAGATCGCCGGGACGCAGGACACGTCACTGGCCGGTCTGGCGACGGCGCTGCGCGAGGAGGCCGAGGCGATGGTGCGCGGCGTCGAGACCGCCCCAGACCAGGCGCGCGCCGCGACCCTGCTGCCGCCGCGGCTGCGGGCATTGCGCGATGCGGTGGCAGAACTGTCAGATCGGCTGTCGCGGCGGTATTTCGCGCTGCTGCCGACCGCGCGCAGCGTGGGCGTGGAGGCGGAGGCGCCGGCGTTGCGCGGGGCAGCGTGATCGGGAGGGGGAGCGTTCACAGTCGGTCATGATCTACCGCGTCCGGCATCTCACCAGTTACGAGTACCAGGCGCCGGTGGCGCTCAGCGCCCATCTCGCACATCTGCTGCCGCGGCAACTGCCGGTGCAGCGCGTGCTGTCGGCGCGGGTGACGGCAACTCCTGCCGCCTCCTGGCGGCGCGACCGCCGCGACCATTTCGGCAACGACGTCACCTGGCTGTTCTTCGACACCGCGCACGCGAACCTCGCCGTCACCGGCGAGGCGGTGGTAGACGTCAGCTTCCCCGATCCGCCGCCGCCCGAGACAACGCTGCCCTGGGACTCGCTTCGCGTCACCGCACGCCGTGGCGGCCCCGATGCGTGGCAGCCGGCCGAGTTCCTGTTCGACAGCCCCCTCGCCCCTGCCGACGCCGCTGCCGCGGCCTATGCCGCCCCCAGTTTCCCGCCAGGACGCCCTGCCTTGTCCGCGCTCCTGGAGTTGAATGCGCGGATCCGGCGAGACTTCACCTTCCGTCCCGGCGTCACCACCACCTCCACCACGATCCCTGAGGTGCTGAGCAGGAGGGAAGGTGTCTGCCAGGATTTCGCCCACCTGATGATCGGTGCCCTGCGCGGGCTGGGAGTGCCGGCGCGCTACGTCTCGGGCTACATTCGCACTCGCGCACCGACTGATGGCGTGCGCCGGCTGGGGGCCGACCAGTCGCACGCCTGGGTGGGATGCTGGCTCGGGCCAGAGCATGGCTGGATCGACCTCGACCCCACCAACGGGCTGGTGGTGAAGGAAGAGCATGTCGTGCTCGGCTGGGGTCGCGATTTCCGCGACGTGACCCCTTTGCGAGGCGTGATCCTCGGCGGCCCGGAACATGAACTGTCTGTGCGCGTGGAGCTTGAACCGCAGCAAATGGTGGCGTGAACGCCATCTCCTGACTCGCCCCTTCTGTCATTGCGGGGCCCCGCCGGGGCCGCAGCAACCTCGTTCCGACGAACGCGCGGACGTCCGTGCGCTTGCTTGGAACGAGGTTGCTGCGTCCCCCTTTCGGTGCCTCGCTCGGCCCCTTCGGCACCTCGCAATGACAAGGGATGACAGTGCACAGGCAGGCCAATGACCATTCTCGAAGTCGTACACCGCACGCAGTATCGTTACGCCGACACGGTGACGTTCGGCGACCACCGCATGATGATGCGCCCGCGCGACAGCCACGATCTGCGGCTGATCGATACCGGCCTGATCATCTCCCCGGCGGCCACGGTGCGCTGGCTGCACGACGTGTTCGGCAACTCGGTGGCGATGGCACGTTTCTCGGAGCCAGGCACCGAACTGCTGGTGGAATCATCCTTTCGTTTCCAGCACTATCCGCTGCCGGCCGAGGAGGTGAGGCTCGAGGATTACGCCCAGCATTATCCATTCAGCTATGACGCGGAGGAGATTCCCGATCTCGGCCGCACGGTCGAACGGCACTATCCCGATCCGGAGCATAAGATCGACCTCTGGGCACGCGGCTTCGTCGACGCGGCGCCGGATCACGCCACGATGGCGGTGCTGGTGGCGATGACCGAGGCGATCAAGCAGCGATTCACATATAACCCACGCGACGAGATGGGAACGCAGGATCCGTTGCTGACCTTGGAGACCGGCACCGGCACGTGTCGCGACTATGCCCTGTTCTTGATGGAAGCAGCTCGCAGCCTTGGCTTCGCGGCGCGCTTCGTCTCCGGGTATTTGTATGATGAAAGCCTGATCGGCGGCGCGGCGTTCGACCTGGTGGGCGGCGGCGCAACCCATGCCTGGGCCGAGATCTATCTGCCGGGCGCCGGATGGGTGGAATTCGATCCAACCAACGCGTTGATCGGCGGCCGCAACCTGATCCGCGTCGCGGTGACACGCGATCCTCGGCAGGCGATTCCGTTGTCCGGTACATTCACTGGAAAGACCGGCGATTATCTCGGGATGGACGTGACGGTCGAGATCACCGTGGACACCGAGCAAGGTGAGGAACGCGCGGCCGCCGCCGGCCCAGCTCTGCCGCCGCCAACTACCGCCTCAGGCCAACCTCTCATGGATCAGGCCAAGAGCACCGGGTAACTCGCGCCCGCGGCCGGGCGCCTGCCCGGCCGGACAAGGAAATTCGGCAAACCATTATCTCAGCGGCAGCGAAACGAGACGCCGCGGTGACATGCCAAACGCCTCGATGGCAAACGCCTCGATGCCAAACGCCTCGATGTCATTTCAATCTTGCGGTGACACGCCAAACGCCTCGACGCCGCCACCCGTCCGGTCTCCGCCCCGACCATCGGCCCGACCATCGGCCCGACCATCGGCCCCACAATCGGCCGCACAATCCGCCCCTTGGCATTGCCGCCCACCCGGACCCACATTCCGGTCATGAACGACCAGCCGCTCCGCCCCAACCGGCCCGTCTACCTGGACAACCAGGCCACCACGCGCTGCGACCCGCGCGTGGTGGACGTCATGCTGCCCCTCTTCACCGAGCGCTACGGCAACCCGCACAGCGTCGAGCACGTGATGGGCAACGCCGCAGAGCAAGCAGTGGAGACGGCACGCGCCCAGGTCGCCGCCCTGGTCGGTGCTGATGCCAAGGAGATCGTGTTCACCTCAGGCGCCACGGAGTCGAACAACATCGCGATCAAGGGCGCCGCCCGCTTTGCCACCCGCATGGGCAACGAGCGCCGTCGCATCGTCGCCGTTGCCACGGAGCATAAATGCGTCCTGCAATCGGTCGCCGACCTGGCCGATGAGGGGTTCGAACCGGTCTTCCTGCCCGTCCGCCCCGACGGCCTGCTGGACCCCGACACGCTGCGCGACGCACTTGGCACCCCGACGCTGCTGGTCAGCATCATGGCCGTGAACAACGAGATCGGGGTGATCCAGGACATCCCCGGCCTCGCCGGGATCGCCAGGGAGGCCGGTGCCCTGGTCCACACCGACATCGCCCAGGCGGTCGGCAAGATCCCGCTGGACCTGACCGGATGGCGCGTCGATCTCGCCTCCATCTCGGGCCACAAGGTCTACGGCCCCAAGGGGATCGGTGCCTTGTTCGTGCGCCGCCGCCCGCGCGTCCGCCTCGCCCCCTTGTTCTCCGGCGGCGGGCAGGAACGCGGCCTGCGCTCCGGCACGCTGCCGGCGCCGCTGATTGTTGGCCTGGGCGAGGCGTGCCGCCTGGCACAGGCGGAACTGGCGGCAGACACCACCCGCATCGCGGCGCTGCGTGCCCACCTGCTGGACCGGCTGCGCCGCGACATCCCCGGCATCACCGTCAACGGCAGCATGGCAGCGCGCATCGCCGGCAACCTGAATCTGACCTTCCCGACCGCGTCAGCCGCCGACCTCATGGCGCGCGCGCCGGAACTTTGCGTCTCGACGGGGTCCGCTTGCTCCTCGGCCGAGATCGAACCGTCTTACGTGCTGCGCGCCCTCGGCCTGACCGACGCCGCCGCTGCCCGCACCTTGCGCATCGCGATCGGACGTTTTACCTCGCCCGCCGATATTGATTATGCGGCGGCCGCCCTGGCGGCGGCGCATGCCGGCACACCGGCCCCGGCCAACGCCTGAACGGACCTCTGCCCCGCTATGCCCAGGATGACATTCATCGAGCGTGACGGCACTCGCCGCGAGGTCGATGCCCCTCTCGGGCTGTCGGTGCTGGAGATCGCCCACAAGCACGGCGTCGATATCGAGGGCGCCTGCGAGGGCTCGCTCGCTTGCTCCACCTGCCATGTCATCGTCGACACGGCCTGGTTCAAGCAACTGGCCGAGCCGACCGAGGACGAGGAGGACATGCTGGACCTGGCCTTCGGCCTGACCGAGACGTCGCGCCTGGGCTGCCAGATCGTGATGACACCGGAACTCGACGGGCTGGTGGTAAAGCTGCCCGCCGGCACCCGGAACATGCTGAACGGATAGCGCCGAATGCGCGTCGTCGTAGCCATGTCGGGCGGGGTGGACAGTTCCACGGTCGCCGGTCTGTTGCACGAGGCGGGCCACGAGGTGATCGGCATCACCCTCCAGCTTTACGACCACGGCGCGGCGAGCGGACGCAAGGGCGCGTGCTGCGCCGGACAGGACATCCACGATGCGCGCCGGGTGGCGGACCGGCTGGGCATCCCGCACTACGTGATCGACGCCGAGGACCGCTTCGCCCGCGCGGTGATCGCCGATTTCGCCGACAGCTACGCCGCGGGCGAGACCCCCGTGCCCTGCGTACGCTGCAACCAGACGGTGAAGTTCACCGACCTGACGGCATTGGCCCGCAGCCTGGGCGCCGAGCGCCTCGCGACCGGCCACTACGTGCGCCGCCAGGACGGCCCCGACGGACCGGAACTGCACCGCGCCGCCGACCTGGGCCGCGACCAGAGCTGGTTCTTGTTCGCCACCACGCGCGAGCAATTGGCGTACTGCGATTTCCCGCTGGGCGGCATGCCTGACAAGCGCGCGGTGCGGGCCGTGGCGGAACGCCTGGGCCTGCCGGTTGCGGCCAAGCCGGACAGCCAGGACATCTGTTTCGTGCCCAACGGTCGCTACGCTGATGTGGTCGCCCGGCTGCGTCCCGACGCCGCAGAGCCTGGCGAGATCGTCAGCCAGGACGGCCGACTGCTGGGCCGGCATGATGGCATCGCCCGCTATACCGTCGGTCAGGCCAGGCGGCTGGGCACCGCGGCAATGGATCGCGGCCAGCGCCAGGTCGTGCTGGCAACCGAGCCGGGCACCCGCCGCGTGGTGGTGGGCCGGCGCGATTGCGGCACCGACACGGTGTCCCTCCGCGAGGTGAACTGGCTGGTTCCGCCGCCCGACAACCCACTGCGCTGCCAGGTAAAGCTGCGTGCCCGCGAGGCGCCGCACGGCGCCACGGTGCGCGCCACGGCGGACGGCGCGGAGGTGCGCCTCGACCTCCCGGCGCTGCCCGCCCCCGGCCAGGCTTGCGTGTTCTATGGCGGCGACCGCGTGCTGGGAGGCGGGTTCATCGAGCGCGAAAGCACCAGCACGCTCGGGCGCTGAGCAATATTGTCCTTGTCCGAAGACCTCGTTGCCCCATCTCACCGCATGCGATTCGGGTTTGGCATACTTGCGTTTTTTGCTTTCGGTCGATCCAGACAGAGCCTTGCCGAATCGATCCGGATGGAGTCTTTTCGAATGGAGTCTTTTCGAATGGAGTCTGTTCGGATGGAGTCTGTTCGAATGGAGTCTTGCCAATAGGAAGTTTGGCTGATCCGGATCGAATCCCTCCGATCAGATCGACGCCAACCCCAACACGCCAGCGTTACGGAACACGACATCCGGACGCGGCAGCCCGTACTGCCCCCGCAGCGTCTGCCCCGCATACTCGCGGCGGAACAGGCCGCGGCGCTGGAGCAAGGGCACGACCTCCGCGGTGAAGACCTCCAGCATCCAGGGCAGTACCGGCGGCATCAGGTTGAAGCCGTCCGCGGCGCCATCATGGAACCAATCAGCCATCAGGTCGGCGATTTGCTCCGGTGTGCCCGCGGTGACGAAGTGGCCGCGCGCGCCGGCGAGGTAGGCCAGCAACTGCCGCAGCGTCGGCTTTTCCCGCCGGACCAGGCCGACGATCACCTCGGTGCGGCTGCGCGCGGCTTCCACGCTGGAGGGGCTGGGGAAGTCTTCCGGCGACAACGGCCTGTCCAGCGGCAGATGGGAAAAGTCGTGGCCGCCGAACCGGCCGGACAGCCGCTTGCGCCCGACTTCTGGATCGCTGAGTTCGTTCAGTTCGCGCACGATCCGCTGGGCTTCCGCCTCCGTGCCGCCGATCACGGGGCTGAGGCCGGGCAGAATGAGCACATGGGCCGGGTCCCGGCCCTCCTCCACGGCCAGTTGCTTCAGGTCGATGTAGAACTCGCGCGCCGTTGCCTTCTCCATCTGCGCCGTGAACACCGCCTCGGCATGGCGGGCGGCAAACCGGCGTCCGGTCTCCGACGAGCCGGCCTGAACGAATACCGGACGGCCCTGCGGCGAGCGCGGGGCGTTCAGCGGGCCGGTGACCTGATAGTATTGCCCCTGGTGATTGATCGGCCGGATGGTGCCTGCCCGGGCGTATTCGCCGGCGGCGCGGTCGTCGATGACCGCATCGTCGGACCAACTGTCCCACAGCGCTTTGACCACCGCCATGTATTCCTCGGCGCGTTGGTAGCGCGCCTCATGTGCCAGCGGACCGCTGCCGCCATAGTTTCCGGAGGCGCTGGCCAGCCAGGTGGTGACGATGTTCCAACCGATGCGGCCGCGGGAGATGTGGTCGAGCGAGGCGAACTGCCGCGCCAGGTTGAACGGTTCGGTATAGGTGGTGGAGCATGTGGCGATCAGGCCGATGTGGGATGTCGCCATGGCCAGGGTGGCGAGCGTGGTGATCGGCTCGAGCCAGGTCCGCGGCGCATGCGCCACGTCGTCGCCCACGCCGAGCGTGTCGGCAAGGAAGACCGAATCGAAGCAACCCGCTTCCGCCTTCTGTGCCAGGTCCGTGTAGTAGCGGGGATCGGTCAGTGGCAGCGGCGATGACGCCGGGTGGCGCCAGGACGCCTCGTGATGGCCACGGCCGTGAATGAACAGGTTGAGATGAATCTGGCGAGACATGGGTCGACTCCTGCCTGACGAGGACAATCCCGATCGCGGGCCAATCAGATTCCGACGTTGCCCGATCGGCGCCGTGCCGCCAGCAGCTTGTTCGATTCGAAGAACCGCGCCACCGCATCGGCATGCGCCGCACGGGATGCGACGTCGAAATCGCCCGCCGGCCGTGGCTCGGCATCGAAATGTCCGTAGCCATCGCGCCCGCGCATCAGCATCGCCGTCACCCGCGCGTCGCCGTTCACCAGCCGGCAATGCGTCGGGATATAGCTCGCCCCGATCCCGATGCGACGCTGCTGCGTCTGGTTCGGCTCCGACGAATGCACCACATGGGTGTGATGCAGCGAGATCTGCCCCGCCCGCAGCGGCATCATCACGTAATTCGCATAGTCGAGTTTATGCTCGATCGTCTGCCCGCGCGACAGCAGGTTGCCGGGCGTGGCGGTGTCCTTGTGGGGACGCTGGCCGATGACGTGACTGCCGGGAATCAGCCTGATGCAGCCCATTTCCGGCGTCGCATCCGTGAGTGCGATCCACGCCGTGATTTGCTCGTACGGTTCGAGGCCGAAATACGTCCCGTCCTGGTGCCACGAGACATGCGAAGGCTCCTGCGGCTCCTTCAGCCAGGACGTCAGGTGATAGAGCAAGATGTCGGGTCCGATGATGCTCTCCACCGCATCGAGCACTTTCGGATGGCGCACCAGCGCATCCATCCACGAGAACAGCAGATGCGTTTTCGACCGGAGCAGATCGGGCAATTTCCCCAACGTATCGCCTTGCTCTTGCTCGAAGGCTTCGAGGCGAGAGCGGTAGTGATGCACCTCGTCCTGGGTCAGGCAGTCCACCGGGAACAAGAATCCATCACGTCGGTATTGCGCGACCTGCGTTGGCGACAAGCTGGCTGCCATCGGCGGACCTCCGAAATCGCCAACACTGTCCTTCGTAGCCCGCGGGATGTCGAGAGCGGGGGGCGGGCTGCGGCGGTCGCACGGTCAGCCGGCGCGATCGGCGCGCGGGGCGGTTTCGCTTGGCGTCATTGCCGCCATTGCGCATGGGCGCGGCCGCGGACAGCATTGCACGACGAGCGACCGCGGGCGTCGACCCACGTCAAACCGGCGCGGTCTTGTGTCAGGCGTTGGCCGCGCTGCCGACTGGACCGCCGGCCGCGTCGGGATATGCTGCATCTGCGGCTCGCCCGATGCGGGGCATGCCGGACCGTCCAGAGGAGGAGGCGACATAGCATGGGCGCGCTCGATGCGGACGTCATGACGCCGGTTCTGCCACACGTCGGGCGCCGTCCGGTGCCGGGGCCCTCGGTCTGGTATGCCGCCGACATGCGCGGTCGTGAGGCGGACTGGAGCTACCGCCTGTCGGCCAGGGAAATTGCCGAGCTTGAAATGGCACGCCAGGCGGTGCAGGCGCGGGGCCTGGATATCGCCGCGATCCGCCGCGAGGATTTCCCGCTGCCGACGCTCGGCCCCATGCTGCAACGCCTGCGCGACGACGTGCTGCACGGACGCGGCTTCGTCCTGCTGCGCGGCGTGCCGGTGGAGGACCGGCCGATCGCGGAGAGTGCGGCGATCTATTGGGGCATCGGCACGTATTTCGGCAGCGCCCGGTCGCAGAACGCGAAGGGGCACTTGCTCGGCCATGTCTACGACCTCGGCGGCAGCAGCGCGAGCGACCCGAACACGCGCAGCTACGCCACCAACGAGCGGCAGAACTTTCATATCGATCGGTGTGACGTGGTGGCATTGCTGTGTCTGCGGCGGGCGAAGTCGGGCGGCCTGTCGGCGATCGCCAGTTCAATGGCGATTCACAACGTCATGCTGGCGCGCCGTCCGGACCTGCTGGAGCGGCTGTATCAGCCGTTGCCGGTCGATCGCCGTGGCGAAGTGCCCGAAGGTAAGGCGCCGTTCTATGAAGCGCCGGTGTTCAACCAATACGGCGACCAGGTTTCGGTGTTGTATTCGCGCCTGCATATCGGCTCGTCGCAGCGCTTCCCCGCGGCGCGGCGGCTGACGCCGGCGGATATCGAAGCGCTCGACATGCTGGGCGAACTCGCGGCCGACGATGAGCTGCGGCTCGACATGAGCTTCATGCCGGGCGACATCCAGTTCCTGCACAACCACACCATAGTGCATGCCCGCACCGGTTATGAGGACTGGCCCGAAGCTGATCGCAAGCGTCACCTGCTGCGGCTGTGGCTCGCGCCGCCAGGTGCCCGCGCGCTGCCGCCGGTGTTCGCAGAATGCTACGGCGGCATCACGCCGGGTGACCGCGGCGGGATCATCTGCAAAGAGACGCGCCTGCACGCACCGCTGCTGCCGGCGTAGCGGCCCGCAGCACCTGTCATTGCGAGGCGCCGAAGTGGTGTCATTGCGAGGCCCGCAAGGGCCGAAGCAACCTTGGTCAAGCAGCGCTTGGACGGAGGTGCGCCGCTTTGACCGAGGTTGCTTCGGCGCTTCGCGCCTCGCAATGACATTCGTACCACGACATGACGGATGTGCCACCGCGGCGGGAGGCGTCAGACATTGAACCGGAACAATAGAATATCGCCGTCCCTGACGACGTACTCCTTGCCCTCCACCCGCATCCTGCCGGCTTCCTTCGCTGCTTGCTCGCCCTTGCAGGCGACAAAATCGGCATCGGTTATGGTCTCGCAGGCGATGAAGCCGCGTTCGAAATCCTTGTGGATCACAGCGGCGGCCTGCGGTGCCTTGGTGCCGGAGACGATCGTCCAGGCGTGTGTCTCCTTCGGCCCGACGGTGAAGTAGGTGACCAGACCCAGCAGGTCGTAGCCAGCGCGGATCACCCGATCCAGGCCGCTGTCGTGCAGGCCGAGACCTTCGAGGAATTCGGCACGATCGGCTGCCGGCAATTGCGCCACCTCAGCCTCGATCGCGGCCGAGATGACGACGGTGCGGGCACCTTCCGCCGCGGCAAGCGCGTCCACGCGGGCGGAGAATGCGTTGCCCGTCGCGGCGGCGGCTTCCTCGACGTTGCAGACATAGAGCACGGGCTTCGAGGTCAGAAGCTGGAGCCGGCGCACCGCCTCTTCCTGTCCTGGCGGAATCGCAGTGCGCGCTGGCTTGCCCTCTTGCAACGCCGCCACCAGCGGCGCCATCAGCGCCACCGCGGCGATGCTTTCCTTGTCGCCGCCGCGGGCCCGCTTCTGCGCCGTGTTGAGCCGCTTTTCCAGGCTTTCGAGGTCGGCCAGCATCAGCTCGGTTGCCACCACCTCCGCATCGCGGATCGGGTCGATCGAGCCTTCCACATGCGTCACGTCGGGATCCTCGAAACAGCGCAGCACGTGGATGATCGCGTCCACCTCGCGGATATTGGCGAGGAACTGATTGCCGAGCCCCTCGCCCTTCGAGGCACCGCGCACCAGGCCGGCGATATCGACGAATTCCAGCGACGTGGGCACGATCTTTGCCGACTTGCCAATTGCGGCCAGCACCGCCAGGCGCGGATCGGGTACCGCGACGCGGCCGACATTCGGCTCGATGGTGCAGAACGGGTAGTTCGCCGCCTGCGCCTGTGCTGTTGCAGTCAGCGCATTGAACAGGGTGGATTTTCCCACGTTCGGCAGGCCGACAATGCCGCAGTTGAAGCCCATCTATTTTGATTCCTGCGCCAGCAGCGCGATGCGCGTCATGAAGTCCTCCGGCTTGCCCTGCACCAGCATTGGCGCGGCATCGGCGACCGCATCAAGCAGCGGGATCAGCCAGTCGCGGTCGGCGGCAACGAAATCGCTCAGGACGTGGCCCAGCACACGCTCCTTGCTGCCGGGATGGCCGATGCCCAGGCGCACCCGCCAGTAATCCGGCGAACCGAGCATCCGATCCATCGAGCGCAGCCCGTTATGCCCCGCCGCGCCGCCGCCGCGCTTCACCCGCACCTTGCCGGGCACCAGGTCCAGCTCGTCGTGGAATGCGGTGATCGCCTCGATCGGCAGTTTATAGAACGCAGCGGCGGCCTGCACCGCTTCGCCGGAGGCGTTCATGTAGGTCTGCGGCTTGAGCGCCAGGATCTTCTCGCCGGCGATGCTGCCTTCCGACAGCAGCCCCTTGAACCGCGCCCGCCATGGCGAGAAGCGGTAGCGGATCGCGATCGTATCGAGGGCCATGAAGCCGATATTGTGCCGGTTCCGGGCCATTCCCGGCTCCGGATTGCCGAGTCCGACCCAGAGCAACATGTCCGCCTCGCGGCGTTACTTCCTGCCGGGCGCGCGGCCGCCGGCCGGAGCGCGACCGCCACCGGCCGGGGCGGCGGCACGGGCACCGCCCGCGGCCGGTGCCGCAGCACCACCAGCCGGCGCCGCCGCACCGGGTGCCGCTGCTGCGGCGCCAGGTTCTGCGGCCCCCTCCACCGCCTTGGTCGGCGGCGCCACGGTGGCAACGACGAAGTCGCGGCCGATGACGGCGCGCATGTTCTCGGTGCCTTTCAGGTCGTGCCAGCGTACGTTGTCGTTGAAATCGAGGTCCGCGAGGTTGGCAGTGAAGAATTCCGGAATTTGCTCGGGATCGCAGTAGACCTCGACCGCGTGGCGTACCACGTTCAGCACGCCACCACGCTTCAGACCGATGCTGAGGCCCTCGTTCTCGAACCGCACCGGCACCGCGACGCGGATGCGCTCGCCGGCGGCAAGGCGCTGGAAATCCACGTGCTGCGGCGCATCGCTGACGGGATGGAACTGCACGTCGCGGATCAGCGCGCGGGTGGCGTCGCCGTTGGTCTTGATCTCATAGAGCCGGGACTGCCAGCCGGGGCGCTGCAACTCGCGCGCCACGGCGCGGGGTTCGAGCGCGACCAGGCTGGGGGCCCGATGGGCGCCGTAAATGACCGCAGGCACCATGCCTGCCCGCCGGGTCGCCCGCGCCGCCCCCTTACCGGCTCGCGCGCGTGCCTCGGCCTCGATCGTGACGACATTGGCCATGAAGGGACACTCCTGCGAAACGTCAAACGCCGGCCTCCAGGGGTGCCGGCGCAGGCGCGGGGTGTAGCGGAGGGGAGCGGCAGAGGCAAGGCGCAGGTGGCTGACCTATCGCCGGCTCAAATGCTCCAGCAACAGCACCGCTCCCGGCAGTTCCGTGCGCTTCTCCCGCAGCATGTCCTCGCCGCCCACGGCATACACCGCGGCCGCCGTCAGGATGTCGCGCAAGCGCCCTGGCGCGCTGGGATCGAACGGCAGCACGCAGCCGCCGGTGCGGCGCGCGAGATCGAGGAACACCTCGGCATCGCGCCGCGCCGCCCAGTCCGACACATCGTGCAGCACGATCAGCTTGATGCCGCGCGCGCCGAGTTCGTCGGCCAGCTTCTGGCCGCGCGAGGGCGATTCCTCGAACACGTCGCCGATATAGGTGACCACGCGGACGCCCGGCTCGCGCAGGCAGCGCGCCAGGATCGCCAGCAATCGCGTCGGACCGGCGATGCAATGGATGCCTGCGGCGCGGTCGCGCAGCGTGTTGGCGTCGGCGGTGAACGCGGTGAAGGTATGCAGCAGCCCGCCGCCATGCACGGCGAGCGCCACATCCAGTTCCCCCGGCAATGCGCGCACCAGCGCGTCGGTGACAGTGCGTGCGGTGGCCCAGGCGGGCTCGCGCGAGGCGGTGGCGTCGAAGCCGAACACCAGGCGCGGGCGACGCGGGATATCGTCCAGCGGGGCGATGGCGCGGCCGGCGCCTTGCGGCAGCAGTGCCAGCGCGAACTGGCGGATGCGGTCGAGCAATGTCTCGCGCGGCGGCGGTTCTTGCTCTGGCGGCTGGTCGGGCTCCACCGGGACCAGAACGAAATTGGGCTTGTCGCTCATGGTGTCCTCTCGCGGCCGCGACGCACCAATGGCCGCGAGTATAGGCGAGCCAACGGCGGAGCGACAGGCGCGCGGGGGTTAACGGCTTGTTTGCCCTGTCAAGGGATCATTCGGGGCAGCAGCACCGCGCGAGAGACACGTTCGGCGGCGTTCCATCGTGGCGCTGTCGGGGTCACCCGGTGCCTCGGTCGGCGTCGGCACGCCCGCCCTCCGGCGCCACCGCCCAGCGCGCGGTCTCGCCATAAGCGTATCGCGCAAACCAGCCGCACAACGCCAGCATGCCCAGCCCGGTCGCAACGAATCCGGCGGGATAGCCGAGGCGTGCCACCGCGGCGCCGATCGCCGGGGCGCCGATGGCCTGACCGCAGAAGAACAGCGCGGTGAACAATGAGACCGCGGCGCCGCGCGCATCCGGCGCCATCTGCGTGGCATTCGTCTGCAGCGTGTTGTGTACCATGTAGAGCGCGAACCCGAGCGTGGCGAAGACTGGCGCGTCGGCGAGCCAGACCGGCGTAATGCCGAGCAATAGCAGGCCGCACAGCAGCAGAATGCCGCCAAGCATGATCATGCGGCGCTCGCCGAGCGAGGCCACGATCCGGCGGGCGAACACGCCATAGCCCAGGCCACCGAGACCGAAGCAGCCGAGCAATGGCCCGATCGTCAGGTAGTCCAGCGCGAAGCGCTGGCGCAGGAACGCGGCGAAATAGGCAAGCATGCCGAAGAACAAGCCGCCCTCCAGCGAAATCGCGATCAGCACGAGGCGCGAGCGCGGACCGGCCAGCAGTTTCAGGTAATCCACGGCAAAGCGGGCGGCACGCAATTGCTCTGTGCCGCGCGGTTGGGCCACGCGACCGGACAGCAGCTCGCGCCACAGCAACAGCGCAATGCCGGCGAACACTGTGCCGAGCCATAGGAAGACGCTGCGCCAGCCGACCCAGCCGATCAGCATGCCGCCCACGGCCTGGCCGCAGATGACGCCGAGAAGCTGGCCGGACAGCACGCGGGCCAGCACGGCCTGCCGCCGCTCGTAGGGAACCGCGTCGCCGACATAGGCCAGGGCGAGCGCCATAACACCGGCCGTTGTGACTCCCGCAAGCAAGCGCAGCGCGGCGAGTTGCGGCAGCGAGCGTGCCGCCGCGCCCGCCGCGATGGCGACGGCCGAGAGGGTCATGGCGACGCAGATGATGCGGTATTTGCCGAAGCGGTCGCCGATCGGACCGTAGGCCAATTGGCTCACGCCGTAGCCGAGCGCGAACGCGGTGACGACCGCGGACGCCGCACCCGTCGTGACGCGGAAATCCTGCGCCAGCATCGGCAACATCGGATCGGTGATGCGCAGGCAGGAGGAGTTGCAGAATGCCGCAGCACTCAGCAGCGCGATCGGGCGGAAGCTGGGCGGTTCAGTGCCGGCGGCAGGCGGTGGATCGTCGCGAGGCAAGCCCCGCCGCCTACCCCGGCTGCTTGTCCTGGTCGCTCACCAGCGGCAGCGGCACCCACTGCAACCCGTCCTGGCGCTGGATCAGCAACAGCACCGACTTGCGGTTCTCCTTCTTCACCGCGTCGATGCGCTTCTGCACGTCAGCCACGGAACCGACTTCGCCCTGCTGCACCTCCACCACCACGTCGCCCGGCTTCAGCCCCTTGTCCGCGGCCGGGCCTTTCGGCGAGACGTCGGTGATCACCACGCCCTTCTGGTCGGCGCCGAGCTGATACTTGTCCTTCATCGCCTGCGACATTGGCGCCAGCTTGATGCCAAGCCCGGCGATATCGACCGGCGCCGGCGGCTGGTTCGCCGGCACCTCCTTCGTCGCGGCGGCCTGTTGTGTGTCGTCCGGCTTCTCCGCCAGCTTGGCCTGCACTGTCACTTCCTTGCCGTTGCGCCACAGCACCACGGGGACGGATTCGCCCACTTCGGAGTCCGCGACGATGCGCGGCAGCGCGTGCATGTCCTGCACGTCCTGATTGTTGAACTTCAGAATAACGTCGCCGTTGTGGATCTGCGCCTTGTCCGCCGGACCGCCGTCATTCACCCCGGCGACCATAGCGCCGGTCGGCTTTTTCATGCCCAGGCTTTCCGCGATATCCGGCGTCACCTGCTGGATGCGCACGCCCAGCCAGCCGCGCATCGGATGGCCGTAGGCCTTCAACTGCGCGACGATGTTCTTCACCATGTTGGAGGGGATCGAGAACCCGATGCCGATCGACCCGCCCGAGGGCGAGTAGATCGCGGTGTTCATGCCGATCACCTGCCCGTCCATATCGAACAATGGCCCACCCGAGTTGCCGCGGTTGATCGGCGCGTCGGTCTGGATGAAATCGTCATACGGTCCCTGATGGATGTTGCGCCCTCGGGCCGAGACGATGCCGGCCGTCACCGTGCCGCCCAGCCCGAACGGATTGCCGATCGCCAACACCCAGTCGCCCACGCGCTCCTTGTCGGAGTCGCCGAACGGCACCGCGGGCAGCGGCTTGTCGGCCTTCACCTTTAGCAGCGCGATGTCGCCGGTTTCGTCGCGACCCACCACGGTTGCCTTCAGCGTGGTGTTGTCCTGCAACGTGACGGTGATCTCGTCGGCGCCGTCGATGACGTGGTTGTTGGTAACGATTAGGCCGGAGGCATCGATGATGAAGCCGGAGCCGAGGCTCTGCATCCGCCGCTCCGGCTCTGGCTGGCCGTTCTGCCCGCCCTGGTGGTTGCGGTTCAGGAAATCCTTGAAGAATTGCTCGAACGGCGAGCCGGGCGGGAACATCGGCATGTCCGGTCCGAGATTCGGACCATTCTGGGCCGTGACGAGCTGGGTGGAGGAGACGTTCACCACCGCCGGCAGCAGCTTCGCGGCGAGATCGGCGAAGCTGTAGGGCGCGGCGGCCTGAGGTGCCGCTGGCTGGCCCAGGGCGACCATTGGCGTCGCGAACAGGGTGGAAGCGCCCAGCAGGGCGGCGCGAATTGTGGCGGAGCGAGGGAGGCGCATGGTCAAGGTTCCTGGCGGATGAACCGCATATGCCCCGTCCGCTGCCCTGAAAGCAACGAGCGGGTGGCGAAGCGCGACAGTCTATCCTGTGGCGAGCGGCGGGTCACTGTCCGGGCGGCTTTGGCGGCGCCTGAAGGTAGCGCAAATAGTCGTTGTCGGGCGTGATCACCAGCCGCGCCGCGCCGCCGGCCAGAGCGTCGCGGTAGCCCTGTAGTGTGCGCCAGATGCCGAAGAACCACGGGTCCTGGGTGAACGCCTTGGCGTAGATGCCAGTGGCCTCTGCCTCGCCCTCGCCGCGCAGGCGGTCGGCGGTGGCGTTGGCCTCGGCCAGCAGCACGGTGCGTTCGCGGTCGGCATCGGCGCGGATCTTGGCCGAGGCCTCGGCGCCTTCCGCCCGGGCCAGGGCAGCGACGCGCTGCCGTTCGGACTGCATGCGTTGCAGGATCGCCTGCGTGTTCTCCTGCGGCAGGTCGGCACGCCGGATGCGGACATCCTCGATCGAGACGCCGAACCCGGGCATCTCGGCGTTCACCTCGCTGCGTATGGTCGCCATGATGCGGTCGCGGTCCAAGGACAGCACCTGCGACAGGGTGTTGTTGCCCAGCACGCGCCGCAGGCTGCCCGTGACGATCGAACTCAGCCGCGTCTGGATGGCGAAGTCGCCACTGCCGACGGCCTGGTAATACCGCAGCGGGTCCTTGATGCGGAATATCACGAAGCTGTCCACGATCAGCCGGCGCTGATCGCCCAGGATGACCTCCTCGCCCGGCAACTCGACACCCAGCAGCCGCTTATCGAATGGAATCACCTCCTGGACGAACGGCTTCTTGACGTGCAGACCAGGCTGCGTGATCACCCGTATCGGGTCGCCAAACTGCGTGATCAGCATCTGCTGCGTCTGATCGACGATGAAGAGGCTGGAATCGGCCAACACCAGCAGCACGATCGCCAGCGCGATCAGCGCAATCACACTCCTGCTCATTGGCCGGACCCCTGATCGGCTGCCAACCCGCCCGCCGGCGGTGCCAGCGCGGCGGCCGGCGGTGCGGCGGGTGCCGACGGCGTGGTTCTTGGTGAGGCCGGTGGCTTCGCGGGTGCCGGCAGGCTCAACGGCAGGAACGGCAGCAGGCCCTTCAGTCTGTCGTCCACCACCAGTGGCTGCGCGTGCATCAGGATGTCGCGCATCGTATCGAGATACATACGCTGCAATGTGACGTTCTTCGCGGCCTGGTAGGCTTTCAGCACCGCGTCGAATTGCTGCGCCTGGCCGGTTGCCAGAGCGATGCGGGCCTGCTTGTCACCCTGCCCGCCGGCCACGACGCGCGCCGCGTCGCCGCGGGCGCGCGGCACGATGTCGTTGCGATAGGCCTCGGCTTCGTTGCGCATGCGCTCGGCGTCGGTGTTGGCACGTTGCACGTCGCGGAAGCTCTCGATCACCGCCGGTGGCGGATCGACGCGCTGGAGCTGCACCTGGGTGATCTCGATGCCGGCGCCATAGCGATCCAGGATCTGCTGCGTCTGCTTGTGGACGTCGTCTTCGATCTGGGCACGCAGCGTGGTCAGCGCCGGCTGGATCGGGGTGCGGCCGATCACCTCGCGGATCGAACTCTCCGCCACCGCCTTCACCAGATTGTCGGGATCGCGCACGGCGAACAGGTAGCCCTCGGCGTTGTTGATTTTCCAGAACACGGTGAGGTTGATGTCGATGATGTTCTCATCGCCGGTCAGCATCAGGCTTTCCGACGGCACGTCGCGCGTGTTGGCGCCGTTTTCGCTGTCCTGCGGGTTGACCGAGCGATAGCCGACCTCGGTACGGTTGATGCGGGTGACGGCGGGCAGCAGCACCTTCTCGATCGGCCACGGCAGGTGCCAGTGCAGGCCAGGGTCGGTGCGATAGCTGTAGGCGCCGAAGCGCAGCACCACGCCGAGTTCGTCGGGCTGCACGCGATAGAAGCCGCTGGCGAGCCACAGCAGCACCACGCCGATCCCGATCAGCAGCAAGGGACGGCCCTGGGTGAAGCGCATGCGCGGCCCGCCGCCGCCGCCGACAATGCGGCGCACGGCGGCCTGCATACGGCGGATGAGCGCGTCGAGGTCAGGCGCCGGGCCGGAGCCGCCGGGACGCGGACCGCCAGGGCGAGGGCCACCCGGACCACCGCCGCCACCCCATGGACCGCCGCCGCCGGGCGGGGGACGGCCAGAGCCGTTGCCGGAACCGCCGGGTGGAAATCCCCAGGGACCCTGGCCGCTATGGACCACGGTGGGGCCGCCGCTTGTCATTGAGACTGTATGGCTCCTGTGTTGATGCTCCGCCGGCATCTGCCGTTGGCGGAACCCGTATCCTGCGCCATATCGGATGGCGCCGGCGTCACGGCGGGGTGCTTATTAACCTCCGGCGCGATGTTTGCAACATTTCTCGGCCGGCGGTTGTGCGCTGGCCGGCAGCGGGAGGATTGCCGATGGCCGCTACCCCTGACGCTCTGCGCGAGGCATTGCGCACGATCAAGGACCCCGTGTCGGGGCGCGACATCGTCAGCGCCGGGCTGGTCGAGGGCATCGAGGTCCGCGGCGGGCTGGTGCAGGTGTCGTTGCTGACGGATCGTGCCCATGCGGCGGCGATGGAGCCGGTGCGGCAGGCGGCGCAGGCGCTGCTGGCGGAACAGCCGGGGGTGACGAACGCGGCGGCGGTGCTGACGGGACCGCGTCAGGCGGATGGGGGCGGCGGAGCGCGGCCGGGTGCGGTGCCGCGACCCGGACCGGCAGGCGCACCGGGGGGACCTGGGGGGCACGGGCCTGCCCAGCCGGGCGGGCAGCGTCCCACGCTGTTGCTGCCAGACGTCAAGGCGATCATCGCCGTCGCCTCCGGCAAGGGTGGCGTCGGAAAATCGACCGTGGCGGTGAACCTGGCGGTGGCGCTGGCGCGACAGGGGCATCGCGTCGGACTGCTGGACGCCGACATATACGGCCCGAGCCTGCCGCGCATGCTGGGCGTGTCGCGCAAGCCCGAGGTGCGGGGCGAGAAGATGGTGCCGCTGCAAGCCTGGGGCCTGTCCTGCATGTCGATCGGCTTCCTGGTGGAGGAAGAGACCCCGATGATCTGGCGCGGCCCCATGGTGATGGGCGCGCTGGAACAAATGATGGGCCAGGTGGAATGGGGGGCGCTTGACGTGCTGGTGGTGGACATGCCGCCCGGCACCGGCGATGCCCAACTGACCATGGCGCAGCGGGTGGCGCTGGCCGGGGCGGTGATCGTCTCGACCCCGCAGGACATTGCGCTGATCGACGCGCGCCGCGGGGTGCGCATGTTCGAGCGGGTGAATGTGCCCGTGCTCGGGCTGGTGGAGAACATGAGCTACTACTGCTGCCCCAATTGCGGCCACCGCGCCGAATTGTTCGGCCATGGCGGCGCGCGGCTGGAGGCGCAGCGGCTGGGCACGACATTCCTGGGCGAGGTGCCGTTGCTGCTGGATATCCGCACGGCCTCGGATGCGGGCACGCCCATCGTCGCGGCGGCGCCGGAGAGCGAGGCGGGAAAGGCGTTTGCCGCTGTGGCAGCGGCGGTGTGGGGAAAGCTGGCGGGCGGTGGCACGGGGCAGCGGAGCGGGCCGCGGATTGTGGTAGAGTAAAGGGCCACTTTGGCGCAAGACGCCGCTATGAACTTGCTTGATGCGCCAAGAGCCATTCGGTAAAGCCGTCTAGGTTGTGTGCCCACACCAAGAACAATCCACTGGCTTGTGCCGCCTTCAACGTGTCGAGGCCGAACACACCGGACAGCAGTGCCACCGGAATGATCTGCTCACCCATTTTCGTATTCCAATAGCGAGCCTTTGCCGCGGTATCATTCAGGACCCGCTTGACCGAGTTCAATACCGAGGATGAATCCTTCGCTTCGATCGCCATGGTTCGTCCGTCCCCGAGACCGATCAGCAGATCGGCCCGCCGGCCGTATAGCGAGCATTCGCCGTAGAATGCGCCCGCTGCCGGCAACAGACGCGGTGTACTGACATTCCCTCGATTTGGCGCGGTGGTTGGCTGGAAACCAGTCGCGGTCAGCCGTTCACGCAGTTGCCGCTCGACTTCGCGGCCGTAAGCGCGGCGTTCAGTCTGCATGGCTTGGCTCGCGTGTATCGATGCCGTCGTGACGATGGCATGGCGCAATTCTGCGGGTCGTGGCGGCCGTCGCGCCGCAATCCAGGGAAAACGTGAACCGTCGGCGATGCGGCAGATCAATTGGAGGATATCTGACGCCAACTTACTATCGCTCCGGATTAGCGATCTTGTCAGACGCCGGGTTGAGCGTGTGACGAGGACCCCAAGATCCTCGGCGCTGATCGGCGGCCCTGCGGCATAGCGCAGCGAACTGAGCAATTCATCGTCCAGAATAATGTCACGAATCAATTCGGGATCAGGTGCATTCGGATCGATCGGTCGCAACTTGACGAACAGGCGCGCCAAAGCTCGGCGGCGGTGATTGAGATGTGCGGTATAGCGCGTGTGTGGCTCTGCCAACCGTCGGTCGACAAATGCGTTAAGCGACCGCTCCGCCTCGGTGGCGAGTTGTTCCTCCGTCCAGGTCGCAGGCACGACCGAAACGTTGGCGACCGTTTGCGCAGCGCGCGGCTCATGCGCGGACTGAGCGCCTGGTCTGCGCCGCTTTCGCTCGGCGGACGCACCGGATGCCTCACGCCGTGCCATGCAGCGTCGCGGGATCAGGTACGTACAGCCGTTGAATCTCGCTGGGTTCGAATTTGACCAGCCCCCCGGCATAGGTTCGACCGTCCCCCGCCCTCGCATTGGCGTTCAAATATCGCGTCAATGCGGTGAGCGTCGATGCCTCTAAGACCTGTCGAGGATAAAGGCCATGGGCAATGTTAATGTGCCGGACTCCATGAGGATTGTATGCAAAGGTCGGTGGTCGGCGAGCCATATAGGTGCAGATGATCGGCGCAGGCGGCTTCAGGCCAACTGACCACCACGCCCTGCGGTGTCGCGCCACGTAAGGGCGGTCGGCGCCATGACTCTTTGCCCAGCGGATGAACGCGCGCACGGCTCCAACATCCGCCGGATCCAACGTTTCGAGCTCGGACGGCAGGTCGACCACTTGGCGCAAGGTTGCAACGCTGTCCAGTCTGCCGCGAGCTTCAATGATCTCGCGTGCGCGCGTGACTGTGGGAAACAATACGGATGGCGGCAAGAACTGCTCGTAGCCTCCGGCAATCCAGACATCGTTTGCTCCGGTGACCTGCCCGCGATGAACCTCAAATAATTCGCCCAATTGAATGTAGCCAGCAGCAGCCGCCACGGGTCTGTCTCCTCGCGCGAGACTCGACCAGCGGGGGCTTCTGGCGGCAGTTTCCAACGACACCGCGGTGCCGCCTTCTAGATTGCCCAGATCACCGATTGATGCCACTGTTCTCATTTGCAAACCGTCACGTTGGCGACCGACGTGAAAGGTCGTTATAGCCCCTGTGGTAATTGCCTCGAACGGCTTGGCGTCCGCCGCCAGGACATGGACGGAAGTACCGCCGAGCCCATTGACCAACATGCCACGGAGCACGCTGCCATACTTGACGTCCAGCCACTCGGCGGCAGTGACAAAGGCGCCGTAATCTCCTGGTTGGGCAAGCTGCATTGTGCGCAAGAAGAAATGCACATGCAGCCCCGCCAACTTGCTGGCACGCAGCCCCACCCGCAATGCTCCCCTGGCGAACCATTCCTTGTCGTCCCGCGTGATCGCGTGATGGCGCAGATAGGGCGGGTTGCCGAGGAAGAGTGTGCGGCCTTCGCATTGCTCCAGCCCAGCTTTGCGATAGTCCTCGCAAAGCACGGTCAGACGCCGCGAAAGGCCGAGAACCTCGGCATTGGCGCGCAACACCAGCAATGCTTGCGGGTCGCTGTCAACAACAACCAAGCGCGCGTTGGGGAACATCGCCGCTGCCGCGACGACGAATCGGCCGGAGCCGGCCCCAGGATCGACGACCCGCGTCGGGGTACCTTGCGCTGCCGCCCAGGTCACCATACTTTCGACGATGCGCGACGGCGTGAAAATGGCGCCGATGGCGCGACGATCCTTCGCTGTCCGCGTTGCGCAGAGGGCATCGCCAAGAGGGTCACCACCCGCCTGTATGAGACTGCGCACTGCCCGTAGGTCGCCCAAGGGTGGAGAGCGTAGTGTCCGTACCAAAGTGCACTCAGATCGGGAGAGTATTGCACCCGATGGTAAAAGAGCGCACGCAACCGCAAGCACCTCGGCTATGTCGCCGGTCGGCGCCAAAGCCAAATCTGACGTCTTGCCCCTCAGGTCCACGTCTGCCGCTACTCCAGAAGCCGCTGGCAAGTCTAACAGCTCCGTCGGATTCGCAGTGCCCTGGCGAATCAGCGTTGAGCAGCTCGCAGGGTGCGCACCGTTCTTCGCCTCGTCAACGGGCGTGTAAGGCACAGGGCAAGGTATCCGCAGGCGATAAGGCGGCTTCACCTCCCTGCCGGCCGATCGTGATAGGTACGGTCGCGATGAATGGGCGGCCTGGAATGGCAATGCCAGTTGCAAGTCCCTGCCACCAGGCATGTCACACCCCGGCGTGCTGTAAGCTCTCGACCCGCCAACCGAGTCGCACGCGGATTATGATCTGCGACGGTTAATCGATGCCTAAGGACTAATGGCAGCGGCGTGCGGTAATGTCACCTCGTAAGGATGGGATACCTTAGGCGCCGCGCAGCGCGCCCATGTCTCATCCGGTGCTGGCTCCGCACCTGAGCTGGCGACGGGCTATGCGCAACTTCCGCACGAACTTCGCTTGCTACGCCGAATGATCTCCTAGCGCGGCTGGCACGTCCCCTCAGCCGCCGATCCCCAACAGCCGTGCCGCCGTGCCGCCCAGGATCGCCACGCGCTCATCATCGGTAAGCCCGGGCGTGTTCAGCACCAGATCGACCTCCGTGCTGGTCCACGGGAACGGATAGTCGGTGCCGATCATGATCTGTCCCGGCCCGCTCTCCGCGATCAGGTGACGCAGTGCCTCCGGGGTAAAGACGATGGTGTCGAAGAAGAGCTGCCCGTCGCGCAGATACGATGTCGGATTCTTCTTCGGCAACGGGCCGACGCGATTGGGGAAGCAGCGGATCACCGCGTCGGAGCGATTGGCATAGGACGGCAGGAATCCGCCGCCATGCGCGGCGCAGATCCTCAAGCCGGGGAACCGGTCCAGCGTGCCCTCGAAGACCAGATGCGACAGCGCGATCGTGGTCTCCAGCGGGTTGCCGATCGTGTTGGTCAGCAGGCCGCTGCCGTTCAGCCGGCCGCTCGGTTCCAGCTCGCGCGTGCCCAACGGGTGCATGAACACCAGCACGCCGAGCTCCTCGCATTTTGCCCAGAACGGATGAAATTTCGGATCGGCGAGGTCCTGCCCGGCGACGCTGCCGGCCACACCGACGCCGCGGAAGCCCAGTTGCTTCACGGCATGCTCGATTTGCTCAGCCGCCAGGTCGGGATATTGCAGCGCCGAGGTGGCGAAGGCGACGAACCGGTCCGGCTGCGCGGCACAGAATTCCACCAGCGTCTCATTCTGGATGCGGATCAGCTCCGCCGCCGCGTCGCGTTCGGCGCGATACCAATAGGGGTTGATGCTCAGCGCCTCGACATCGATGCCCTGTGCGTCCATGGCGGCGATGCGCGTACTGGTGTCGTGCATCAGCAGCCCAGGCGCCTCCAGCGGGTGATTGATGACCGCGGCGGCAGGCGGAACGATGCAATGTGCGTGCACGTCCACCGTCTTGACGCGCTTGCCGTTCACCACGACCTCACGCCGGCGCGGCTGCGGCGGGGCTGCGGATGTGGTGCTGGCCATGGCGCAGCCGACGAAGGCGATGCCGGCCATCGCACTGGAAAGCAATTCGCCGGGAATAGGCATGCGCGTTCCTCCTCCTTGCAACTCAGGCGAACGGTCGTCTTGACGCCTGGCCCGCTTTAACTCTCCTTTGCCATGCCAAACCCGGCGTGGCAATCTCGCCTATGTGTCATTGCCGCGACAGCCGAGGGAAGGGGAGCATGAGTTCCGATGTGGCCGGCTTCGCCCAGGGTGATGGCACTCTGATGGTGATGGCACTCTGATACAGCCGCAGATCCCATTCTTCATCGCCGGCTCCGGGCGCTGCGGCACCACGCTGCTGCGGCGCCTGCCGATCGAGCAAGCCCACGCCGTCATACCTCCGGAAAACTATTTGCTCGCCGTCAGTCCGCGGTTGCTGGTGATGGCGCGAGGCGACTGGACGATGTTCTGCCGATCCATGCTCTGCAATCTGGTAAAGCATTCCGGCAACTGGGCGGATTTCGGCATCGACGCAGCCGCGGCGCTGCTGCTGCTTTCAGCGATCCCAGCGGCACAGCGCAGCGTCGCGAACTTCTGGCATGCGTTCCACGCGCTCTACGCACGGCACCTGAATCGGCTGAGCGACACACGATGGGGCGACAAGACTCCGTCGTGGCTGATCACGCGATGCTGGATGTAGGCGAACCTCTCCCGCATGCCGTGGGAGAGGTTTCAGCGCTGTCAGAACGTGCCCAGGAAATCGCGCTTGCCGATCTCGATGCCGCGGTGGCGCAGGATGTTGTATGCCGTCGTGGTGTGAAAGAACAGATTTGGCAGACAGAAGTGCAGCAGATAGGCCTTGCCCTTGAACGACATCTCGCGCTGGCCGGCCATCCACTTGATGTCGCGGAATTCGGTGCCTTCGATCTGCGCCGGGGCAAAATCTTTGACGAAGGCCAGCGACTGCTCGATCCGGGTCTTGGCCTCGGCGAAGCTGGTATCGTCGGTGGTGGGGAACTCCGGCAGCTTCACGTCGGCCAGGCGGCCCGGCGCGTTGCGGGCGAAATCGGTGGCCTGACGGATCTGCCGGGCGAGTGTGAACATGTCCGGATACAGCCGATCCGAGAGCAAAGCGGTCTCGTCGAATTTTTTCGCCTTGGCTTGTTCAGCCGCCTTGTCGATCACGCCCATCAGGCCGGACATCATCTGCGCGCAGACCGGCACGCAGGCATCGTACATCGAGAACGCCATGGGGTTGCCCTCCTTTGTTGCATGCGGCGGGGTCGATCAGTGGCGGGCCAGCATCGGGCCGAGCACGTCCTCCACCCCGGTGATCAGAATCTGCACGCCGATGCAGAGCAGCAGGAAGGCCGCCAGCCTTGTGACGGTGCGGCTGCCGCGCGGCCCCATCAGGCGCGAGATGCGATCGGACGAACCGTACGCGATCCAGATCACGCCCGCCAGCGCCACCGTCGCGGCGGTCATGCCGAGGAAGAACGCGACGAGGTCGAAGGTGTCCTCCGGATGGCTGGAGCCGAGTGCGACCGCGACCGCGATCGTCCCTGGGCCGGTGGTGAACGGGATGGTGAGCGGAAATAACGCGACGTCCTCCGCCCCGTGCGCCGGCGCAGCCTGGTCCTGCTTGCGTGCCTCGTTATGTTCCGGCTCGTTCAGCAGGTGCCAGGCACTCATCGCGACAACGACGCCACCGGCAACGCGCAGCGCGGCAAGGCTGATGCCGAAGAACGCCAGCACGTACGAGCCCGCCCACAGCGCGACGCTCATGACGATCAGCGAATACAGCGCGACCAGGCGCGCGACACGGGCGCGATCCTGCGGACGGTGCAGCGTGACCTCGCGAAAGATGAACGCGCCGCTGATCGGGTTGACGATCGAGAACAGCGCGGGAAACCCGAGCAAGAAGGCGTTCAGCGCGGGGTGCATCAGGCGATCGATTCAGCCGATGTTCGGCCGCTTGTCCGCCCATGGTTGCGCTTGCTCGAATGCCGCCGCGGCTTGCAGCACGCCCAGATCGTCGAACCGGCGGCCGGCGATTTGCAAACCGACCGGCAGCCCTGCCGCGGTGAAGCCGCAGGGAACACTGGCGGCCGGGTTCCAGGACATGTTGAACGGATAGGAGAACTCGGCCCAGCTCACCCAATCCCAGTCGTGATGCGGCCAGTGCGACGGCATCAAATGCTCCGCCGGGAAGGCGGCGACCGACACCGATGGCGTCAGCAGGAAATCCCAATCCTGGAGCCAGCGATGGATGTCGGCGACATAGGCCATCTTTCGTTCGCGCATCAACTGGTATTCCGAAACCTTGTAGTCCTCTCCTGCCTTGATACAGGCGACCAGGCCGGGATCCATATGCGCTTCCCATTTCGCCAGATGCGGCTTCAGGCGCGTCAAATGCGCCGCCCAGAAGAAGCGGATCAGCTCCGGTCCCGGCGCGGCCCAGGGGGTCGCGACCGATTCGACATCCGCGCCTTGCTCGGTGAACCGCCGCACCGCCGCCTGCACCAGCGCGGCCACCTCGGGATCGACCCGCGCATGATCCAGGTTGGCACTGAAGGCGATGCGCTTGCCCTTGATGCCCTCATGCAGCCGCTGGAGATAATGCGCGGGCCAGGCCTCGAGCGAGGTGTGGTCCAGCACGTCCGGCCCGGACATCACTTCCATCATCAAGGCGGCATCCGCCACGGTCCGTGTCAGCGGCCCGTTATGTGAGGTCAGGTCGCCGACCGACACGGGATAGTACGGCACGCGGCCGAAGCTCGGCTTCAGCCCGAACACGCCGCAGAAATGCGCCGGCATGCGGATGGAGCCGGCACCGTCGCTGCCCTGGTGCAGTGGTCCGAATCCCGCCGCCGCCCCGGCGCCTGCTCCGGCCGATGACGCACCGGCGTTAAAGCCGCGCTTCCACGGATTATGCGTGATGCCCGTCAGCGGACTGCGGGACACGCCGGTCCAGCCGAACTCGGAAGTCGTGGTCTTGCCGAGCAAAATGGCGCCCTCGGCCAGGAGCCGCGGCACGAACGGCGCGTCCTCGGTCGGCCGATGGCCGGCGAAGATTTTCGTGCCGTGCTGCGTCGGCATGGAACTGGTGAACGCCAGGTCCTTGATTGTCACGGGCACGCCGTGCAACCGGCCAATGCGGTCGCCGCGCATCAACGCGGCCTCGGCCTGCTTCGCCGCCGCCATCGCCGGCCCCGCATCCAGGTGCACGAATGCATTCACCCGCGGCTCGAACGCTTCGATCCGATGCAGCAAGGTCTGCAAATACTCAACCGGAGAAAGCTGCTTCGTGCGGATCATTTCTGCGGCGGTCACCGCCGGGGTGAAGGCAAGCGTCTCGGCATCCATTGGGGGTTCCTTGCTCAGTATGTTGCGCGGCCGCCGGAGATGTCGAACACGCCGCCGGTGGAGAAGCTGCATTCCTCACTGGCCAGCCAGCAGACCAGCGCCGCGACTTCATCGATGCCGCCGAACCGGCCGATCGGAATCTTCGACAGCATCCAGTCGATCTGTTGCTGCGTCATCTGGGCAAACAACGGCGTCTGCACGGCTGCCGGGGTGACGCAGTTCACGCGGATCTCGGTGTTCGCGAGTTCCTTGCCCAGCGCCTTGGTCAGGCCGATCACGCCCGCCTTCGACGCGGAGTAGGCAGAGGCATTCGGATTGCCCTCCTTCCCGGCGATCGAGGCGATGTTGACGATGCGGCCGTAGCCGTTGCGCAGCATGAACGGCACCACCGCGCGGTTGCTGTAGAATACGCCCTTCAGGTTGACATCGATCACGCGGTCCCACTCGGCGACCGGATATTCCCAGGTGGCGTGATTGGGCCCGGTGATACCGGCCGACGTCACCATGATGTCGATTTTGCCCAGTGCCGCCGCGGTGTCGTCCGCCGCGCGATGCACCGCGTCCGCGTCAGTGACGTCGAGCACGATCTTATGCGCCGCTGCAGCGGTGTTCAGCGCTGCCGCATCGCGGTCCCACAGGCTCACTCGTGCGCCCTCCGCCGCCAGCCGTTGTGCGATGCCGGCGCCGATGCCGGAGACGCCGCCCGTGACGATCGCTGTCCGCCCCGCAAAACGCATGCTCATCCTGGCCCCGAGATTCGCGGCAGATTGCGTCGCTCTCGCCCGCATCGCAAGAAACCAGGCGGCGGTCGGCGTTCCGCGGCATCGCAAGCAGCCGGACGGCAGCGGTTTCCGTTCCGGGCGCAAGCTGCCCTACACTGCCGCCGACCAACCGGAGGAGTTCCCCATGAAGCGATTGTTCGGCGGCGGCCACGCCGAGGACGAAACAAACTACCCAGTGCAGCACAGCGAGGAGGAGTGGCGCCAGAAGCTCTCCCCCGCTGCGTTCAACGTGCTGCGCAAGCACGGCACCGAGCGCGCGGGCACCAGCCCCTTCAATCAGGAAAAGCGCCAAGGCGCCTTCGTCTGCGCCGGCTGCGGCCAAAAACTATTCGAATCGGCAGCGAAATACGAAAGCGGTACTGGCTGGCCCAGCTTCTACACGCCGCTGGAAGGTGCCGTCGGCACCAGCGAGGACCGCAGCTTGTTCATGACCCGCACCGAGGTGCATTGCAGCCGCTGCGGCGGCCATCTGGGACACGTATTCCCCGACGGCCCGCGCCCGACCGGCCAGCGCTATTGCATGAACGGCGTCGCGATGGGGTTCGAACCAGAGACGTAATCTTACCCGTTATGGCCAATCTCGACCGGGCCGCTTACCCCCGGCCATCCAGCCGAAGCATCCGGCGTTCTTGCGCGCCGGGTGGCCCGAGTGGTCCTGCGTCGATGGCCGGCTGATCCGCGGGTAAAGCCCGGGGGTACGGGCCGGCCACGACGCGAGGCGTCTACTTCGCCAGCATCCCGCGCACGCCGCGCAGCGCCAGGTAATAGCCGTTGATGCCGAACCCGGTGACCATGCCGCGGCTGACGGTGGCGGTGTCCGAGACCGGGCCGCGGCGCACCGGATTCGACATGTGCACCTCGATGGTGGGGAACTTCACCTGGTTGATCGCGGCGACCAGTGCCGGATAACCGCGCGAGAAGCCGGCGGGATTGAACAAGGCGGCGTCGAAGCCGCGGTCGTTCGCGTCGTACAGCTTGTTGATTACGTCGCCTTCGAGATTGGAATGGAAGATCTCGATCTCCACGCCAAGCTCGGCGGCGTAGTCGCCGATGCGCTGATCGTATTCCGGCAGCGTCATCGGCCCAAAGATGTCGGTCTGCACCTTGCCGCGCATGTTCATGCCGGCGCCATGGATGATGAGGACTTTCGGCATGCGTGGCTCCTGTGTCGATCTCCCAGGCCAGGGGAGCATGTGAGGATGAAGCGGCATGGCACGTAGCACCACGGTCCGGCACCGGCAATTCGCGCCGAGTCCCCGCCAGGCGTTATGTGTTGCACCCCAGCCAACGCCGCCTGATTGCACGTTGCACCGATACCAACGCCGCCGGATTGCACGTTGCACCGCTACCAACGCCGACCGACGGACGCAGGCGCCGCATGATGCGGAGGACTTTGCGAGAGATTCCGAGCGAACCGGCCGCTCCCTCTTCGCGGGCGATGACGCGTTGGGCGGCGCCCGCTCCGAGCCCCAAAGGTCGCCGCAGCGTTGGGCGGCAGCCGTTTTCTCACAAAGTCGTAGGAAGGTCAGGAAAGTTCACAACGCACAATGACTGTAAGCGCAGGCCATCGCAGGCGCCCGCTGCGACACGAATTCATAAGCGTTGCTGTACTGCTCGCCCTGGCCGTTGGCCTTCGATCAGCACCAAACGGTGAAGGCTCCCGGAGTCGCCGTTCACGCTCCCACCAAATGGCAGGCGACACGGTGACCGGGCGCCACCTGCCGCAATGCCGGCGCTTCCGCGGCGCAGCGCGGCATCGCCACCGGGCATCGCGCACGGAAGGCACACCCCTGCCCTGCCGCCTGTGTTGCGCTCAAACTTCCCAGGATCGGCAGCGCCGCACGGTCCTGCGCCACGCGCGGCACCGGCACCGCGGCGATCAGCGCCCGCGTGTAAGGATGCAGTGGCGCCGCAATCAATGCCGCGGTGGGGCCTTCCTCGACGATGCGGCCAAGATACATCACCGCCGTGCGTTCGCAGACGTAACGGATTAGTGCCAGGTCGTGGCTGATATAGATCGCCGCCAGCCCCAGCTCGTCGCGCGCGGTGCGCAGCAGATTCAGGATCCCCGCGCGCACCGAGACATCCAGCATCGACACCGGCTCGTCTGCCACGATCAGCTTCGGTCCCGGCAGCAGCGCCCGCGCCAGTACCACGCGCTGCAACTGCCCGCCGGAGAGCTCGTGCGGCCGGCGCTCCAGCCACGCAGCCGCAGGCAGCAGCCGGACGCGCCGCATCACGGCCTCGATGCGCTCGGCATGCTCTGCGCGCGGGATGCCGAAGTTGCGCAGCGGCTCGGCCAATGAGCGGCGAATGGTGAAGCGAGGGTCCAGCGCGTCGAACGGGTTCTGGAACACGAGTTGCGCGCGGGCCCGAAAGGGCAGCAGCGCGGGGCCGTGGCGGTCGGTGATGTCCTCGCCCAGAAAGCGGATACGCCCGGCGCTCGGTTGCTCCAGGCGCAGCAGCAGACGCGCGGTGGTGGTCTTGCCGCAGCCGGATTCGCCGACAATGCCCAGTGCCTCGCCGGCACGCACCGCGAGCCCGACACCCTGCACCGCATGCACGGTGCGCTGGCGCAGACGGAAGGTCTTGGCCAGGGCCTCGCCCGCAATCACGGGGATGGGCTCGATCGTCATTTCGCCCATGTCTCCGGCCGCATCGCTCGGACGCGTAAGTCCGCCGCGGCGGCGCTGCGCCAGCAGGCGGCGAGGTGGTCGGTCGCCACTGTCGCCAGCGGCGGCGGGGCAGCACGACAGTTGGGTTCGGCGAAAGGACAGCGCTCGGCAAAGCGGCAGCCGGGCGGCGGGGCGAGCAATGAAGGCGGGGCGCCCTCGATCGGCACCAGCGCCGCGGCGTCGTCACGCAGATCCGGAAAGGCGTGGGTCAGGCCCATCGTATAGGGGTGGAACGGCGCCTCCAGCACTGCCGCGACTGGACCGGATTCCACCACCTGGCCGGCATACATCACGGCTACCCGGTCGCAGGCGTAGGCGACGACCGCCATGTCGTGCGTGACCAGGATCATCGCCAGGTTCAGCCGGTGCTGCAGGTCACGCAGCACGTCCAGCACCTGGCGCTGCACGATGACATCGAGCGCGGTGACAGGTTCGTCGGCGATGACCAAGGCCGGCTCCAGCGCCAGCGCGAGTGCGATGGAAGCGCGCTGGCGCATGCCGCCGCTGAACTGATGCGGATAGTCGGCGAGGGTGTGCGGATCGAGCCCGACCAGGCGCAGCAAAGTCTCGGCGCGGTCAAGGGCGGCGGGGCGCGACAGGCCGCCGCGCTCGCACAACACCTCCAACATCTGCGTGCGCAGCCGCTGCACCGGGTCCAATGCGTTCATCGCGGTCTGCGGCACGAAAGCCATGCGGCGCCAGCGCAGAGGCCGGCGTTCGCGCTCTGGAAGAGGAACCAGATCGCGCCCCTCGAAGCGAATGCTGCCGCCTGCGATGCGTGCGGTCGCGGGGAGCACGCCCATCAATGCACGGCCGAGCGTGGACTTGCCGCAGCCACTCTCACCCACCAGGCCGACGATGCTGCCGGCGGGCACCTCGAGGTCGGCGCCATCCACCGCGCGCACCATCCCTTGCGCGGTGACGTAGTGGACGTGCAGGTCGCGGACTGAAAGAAGGGTCATACGCGGCCTTGGCGCCGCCGATGCGAGCCTGAACGCGTCATATCATCGCGAGGCCCAAAGGGTCGCAGCAGTCCCGGTCGAGCGGCGTACCAACCGTCCGAGCGCGCTGCCGGCCGTGATCGCTTCTGCCCCTGCGCGCCGCGCAATGACAATGGGGCGCGGCCCTCATGGCTCCGCCAGTTTCGGGAACAGCAGCTTCTCCGAGCCGCGTGAAATCAGAAAACCGGCCAGCACCATCAGCACGATTGCCAATCCCGGCGGTGCGAACCAGTTCCATGCGCCGCGGCCGAGCGCCTGATTGGCATAGGCATCCTGCAGCATCACGCCCCAACTGATGCTGTCCGGATCGCCGAAGCCCAGGAAGCTGGCGGCGGCTTCGGCCAGGATGGCCCAGCCGATCGCGACCGAGCCATACAGCGCCGCCAGCGGCAGCACCTGTGGCAGCACGTGCACGAACATGATGCGGCCGGCAGAGCAACCGGTGACGCGCGCCGCCTCCACCCAGCCGCGCTCGCGCAGCGACAGCACCTGGGCGCGGATCACCCGTGCGGTATTCGGCCAGAGCAATAGCGCGACAGTGACGATCACCACGCGCACGCCGGGGGCGGTCAGCGCGGCCAGCACCAGCATGAACGGCAGGAACGGCAGGCCCAGCACGATGTCGGCGATGCGGGTGATCAGTTTGTCGGTCCAGCCACCCAGGTAACCGGCCAGCAATCCCAGTACTGTGCCGATCGCGACCACCGCGACGGCGGCCGTCAGTCCCACCTCCAGGGCGGCGCGCGCGCCATAGATGAGCTGGCTCAACACGTCCTGGCCGCCGGCTGTGGTGCCGAGCCAATGCGCGCCGGAGATCGGCAGATAGCGAGCGATGCGATGGCCTTCGCGCAGCATCGCGCGGGGGTCGTAAGGTGCAAGCCGCGGAGCAAAGATCGCGGCGATGGCGATAACGGCATAGATCGCGGCGCCCACCGCGGCGAACGGTTCGCGGCGGAAGAAGCCGAGAACGGCGATGATGGGGCGTCGCGCCACTCCCACCATGTCCACGTCCATGTCATTGCGAAGCGCGAAGCGACGAAGCAAGCCGGTTCGAATGGGGACACTTATGACCGGGAGCGCTGCGTCACTGCGCGCCTCGCGATGACGGCTGTTCGGGCCTGCGCCACGGCGATCAGTTTGCGCTTCGTGATTACCGACGGCCGCCTCGTCCATGGCCGCTACCGCCGCGCCCCAACGGAGACCCGCGGATCCAGCCACGCGTATGCCAGATCGGCGATCGTATTCATCACCACCAGAACGAAGGCGATCACGATGAAGGCTCCCTGCGCCACCGGGTAGTCGGCGCCTTGCACGGCCTGTACCAGGACTCGACCGATGCCGGGCCAGGCGAACACGGTCTCGATCACCACGTTGCCGCCGACACTGGCGCCCAGGCCCAGCGCAAAGGCCGTCACCACCGGCAACAGCGCGTTGCGCGCGGCGTGGCGCATCACGATCGACCAGCGCGACAGGCCCTTCATGCGGGCCATGACGATGAACTCGTCGTTCAGCACCTCCAGCATGGTGGCGCGCATCAGCAGCAACGGCAGACCTTGCAGGAACAGGGTAAGCGTGAGGCAGGGCAAGCAGAGGTGCCACCAGAAATCGGCCGACAGCAGACGCGCGCCCAGCGAGCCAAGTGTGCCACCGGGACTGACCGCACCGCCGGTGGGGAACCAGCCGAGTTGGAAGGCGAACAACGCGAGCACCAGCATGCCGAGCCAGAATTCAGGGGCGGCACGGGTGGCGAGTGCGGCGGGGATGGCGACTGCCTCGGCCGCGCTGCCACGGCGGAAGGCGAGGAACGCGCCGGCGACGATGCCGAACGCGTAGGCGAGGCAGAGGGAAACCAGAGTAAGCACGATGGTGTTGGGCAGCGCGGCCCACAGGATGTGCGAGACGGGTTCGTTCTGTAGGAACGACATGCCGAAATCGCCGTGCGCCAACTGGCCGAGATAGATCACGTATTGCTGCCATAGCGGCTTGTCGAGGCCGAAGCTGTGCAGGAGGGCGGTGCGGGTCTCCTCGGTAAAGCTGGGCGAAAGAAAATTCAGCGTCGGATCGCCCGGCATCAGGCGAAACAGCAAGAACGTGAGAGTGGTTACCGCCCAGAGGACCAGCACCAGGTGGCCAAGGCGATCGAGGATGAGGCGGATCACGGCGCGGGCAGCGATTGCTCCCCCTCCGCCCGCGCTTGATCCGCTTCGCGGCTCAAGCCGGCAAGAGGAGTGGGAGTTTCACGCGCGACCCGCCGCGAATCCTGACCCGCATTGGCAAGCGCGATCAGTCTCACTGATAAACTCCCGTCGCCTCCTTCACGCCTTTTGGATAGTGCAGCCTGCCGTCCACCACCACGTAGCCGGCCTTGGCCAGGATTGCCCTTGCACCATCCAGATTGCCGCCCGGCACGCGATCGGTAATCCCCTTGTCGTGCCACACCGCCAGCGCCGAGGAGATCCACGAATTCGCCGGCTCCGCCGCGCCGCCCCAGGCATCCTCGGAGAGCAATTTACGGTCGATCACGGCGGACAGCGCCTGACGGAAGGCAACGTCCTGGAACGGCGGACGCCGCTCGTTATAGGCGATGAACTTGAAGCCGAGATCGAGCGCCTTGCTCACCACGATATCCGGATCCGACTTCGCCAGGTCCTCCAGTAGCTGCGGATCACCGGTATAGTCGGACAGGAAATTGATCTCGCCGCTCTTCAACGCGCCAAGCGATGCATCGACATTGGGCATGATGCGCATGATCCAGCGGTGGATCCTCGGATGGCTCCAATGCTGCGGGTTGGCTTCCAGCACGATCTCCTGGTTCAGCGACGCGCGCACGATGGTAAAAGGGCCGGAGCTGACCGGGTGCTCCTCCTGAATGCTCTCCGCCGTCTGCGGCGTGCCCTTCAGTTTGTCGAAGATTGGCTGCCACACATGCTTCGGCGCCAGATTCAGCTTGGAAAGCGAACTCACCAGGAACGCTGCATCCGGGTGCTTCAGCTTGATGGTCAGCGTGTCGGGGCCGGTGACCTCGACGCCGGCAATGTTCTGCACGAAGGGTTTGAACATCGGCGCCTTGTCGCCGATATCCGGCGCGGTCAGGCTGAACGCGGCATCCTCGATCGTCACCGGCTGGCCGTCGCTCCACAGCATGCCGTGACGCAGGGTGATGGTGACGGTGGTGGCGTCGGGACGCTCGACCTTCTCCGCCGCCCAGGGATGCGGCAGGCCATCGGTGCCCACGCGCATCAGCCGGTCCCACACGATCTCCGCCGCCCACGATCCCTGCTGGCCGGAGATGTTGAACGGATTGAGGTTGGTCGGCGGTGCCACCGAATTCAGGATCACGTCATGCTGCGCGCCGAGCGGACGGATGTTGATCCAGGTCCAGGTGTTGCGGATGCCGATGCCGGCCTGCGGGATCATGCTGGCCGGATCCCACACCTTCTTGTTGTAGGCAACGACGTTGTAGGGATCGACCTCGAAACCATAAGGCTGGTCGTGGTTGATCAGTTCCTGCGCCTGGATCAGCAGCGCCTTGCGCTTGTCCAGATCGAGTTCCTCGCGCTGTGCCTGCGCCAGCTTGTCGTACTCGGGATTGTCGTAGCCGACGAAATCGTAGCCGTTGGCGGCATTGGCCGAGACGAAAAGGTTGTAGGTAAGTTCGTCAGGATCGGCGCGCTCGGGGCGGCCGACCATCTGCCAGGTGGTGCAATCCCAGCGCTGGCGTTGGTACCAGATCACCTGCGCGTATTCCTGCCCGGGCAGCGGGCGCACGATCACGGTCAGTCCCAGCTTGCGCCATGCATCGGCGATGATCTGCGCGGCCTGGTACTCCTGCGGCGCCGCAGCCTCCGGCTGGGTGAGCATGGTGATGGGACGGATCGCATCGCCCGCCTCCTGGGCCGACACGGCAGACGCGGGCAACACCGCCAGACTGACGGCCAGCAACAGCTTCTTCATATGCTCCACCACCCCGGAAGCTTCCCTGCGCCGCATTGAATGCTGCGGCGCAAAAAGGTTCAAGGGCGATGTTGCGGCGGCAGGCAGGCGGGCGCGCCTATACCTTCGCCTCGCGGAACCGCCCGATCCCCAGGGCTGCGAAGAAATCCGCCGCCTGCTCGGCCTTCGGGGGCTCCAGCGGGATACCAATGGCATCGGCGACACGCGTGATCCCATCGAATGCACCGATCACCGCCGTCGTATCGATCAGCGCCGCCAATCCCAGCGAAGCGCGCACCGCGGCCCGCGCCTGCACCAGCGCCGCCGCATCGGGCCCCAGGGCAGCGTCCGCCAGTGCCAGCAGCGCCGCCCCGCCAGGCACGCCGGTGGCGGTGGCGCCATCCATCACGCCATCCAGCGCGTAGTCCCGGCTGTCATGCTGGCCACTCGCACGGAGCAAGGCCACGTGGCTAACTGTTCAGTACTCGCAACGATTTAACGCGGCGACCCGGGCGGCGAGCAATTCGATCTGCGGATGCGTCACCGCGCGGTATTCGCGGGCGAAGTCGCGCATCTCGCGCGAGGACTGGTACATCGCCTCCAGCAGATCCCACCAATGGATCATGCTGTGCGGTACCAGGCTGAGGGCGCGCTGAATGTTGGCGCCGTAGCGCTCGCGTGGGCCGGGATGCGCGCGATAGAGGTCCGGATCGTCCGGCGTCACATCCTCGGGCGCCAATGTGGCGACCCAACACAGGCCGGCACGCGCGTTGCGCGGGCGGTATTGCGAGGGCGCGCCATCCTGCGGCACCGGCAGCGCCAGGCGCTCCAGGCCCGCAGCACGGCGGAAGGTATCGACCGCCGTCACCACCGCGACAACAGCGACAAGCTCGACATAGGCTTCCTCGGACATGCCGGCTTCGCGCAGGCGCAGGAACCAGCTCTCGCCGAGGCGGCCCGGGTCGGTTCGGATGCGATGGATCGCCTCGGCGGCAGCGTCGGACAGCGACGAGTCCAGCCGTACATGCGCGCCCGCGACCGCGAGCGGCGACAGTGCCACGGCACGCTGCGCACACAACGGACAATCGCGCGCATGGCGGGTTTCCGCGGCAATGGCGACGCGCTCGGCGCCGGTCCACCACGTGCCTGGTGCGGCCAGGCGTTGCCAGGCCCTCGCCTGCGCGTCCGCCAGATCGTTGCGAATCATACTTTCGATTCCGGTAGGACGCCGGCAACGTTGCACACGGCGAGACCGCGGGTCAACGTGCGTGACCCGGCGCTGTACAGTTTGGCAGTCATATGATCTTGCGCTCGCGCAGTTCGCCGATCTCCGCCGCGCTGTAGCCGAGTTCCGCCAGCACCGCATCGTTATGCTCACCGAGCCGCGGGGCGATGCCGATGCGCGCCGGGGTTGCGGAAAACTGCCAAGGCGTGCCATGGACTTTCAGGCGCTTACCATGGGCGGGATAGTCCATCTCCGAGACATAGCCGTTGGCGAGCACATCGGGATCGTTGGACGCTTCGAGCAAGGTGTTGATCGGCGCGGCAACGATGTCGGCGGCGCGCAGCCGCGCCACCCAGTCGTCGCGCTGGCCAGTGGCGAACATCTCGTCCAGCAAGCGCAGCAGCGTCGTGCGCTTCTCGTCCGACGCGATGATCACGCCGAGATCGCCAAAGCCGGCGCGTTCCAGCGCTGCATAAAAGCCCAGCGCGGTCATGGCGGTGCGCCAGGCGCGGTTGCCGTTCAACTGGAACACCAGCGGCTTGCCGTCGCGGTCGTTGAAGCTGGCGCTGACGCCGGGGCGGTCGGGCGTGCCGGTAACGCGGGCCTGGCCGGTGACCGGGTTGTTCCCCCGCCACATAGTGGTGGTCAGCGTCCAGCCCATCAGCCGGATCTGACCGCCGAGCAAGGAACAATCGACCTTCTGGCCGATGCCGGTGGCGCGGGCGTGGGTGAGCGCGGCGAGCGCACCGCCGAAGGCGAGAATGGCACAGGTCTCGTCGGCCACCGAGACGATACCGGTACGCAACGGCTGCCCCGGCGTGGAATACGCCTCCGCAATGCCGCCCAGCGCCTGCGCCATGGAATCGGTGCCGGGCAGCGCGGCATTTGGCCCATTCGGGCCGTAGCCGGAGATCGAGATGTAGACCAGCTTCGGATTGATCCGCCGCAGCTCGTCATAGCCGAAGCCGTTCTTCTCCGCGGCACCGGGGCGGAAATTCTGGCCGAAGATCTCGGCGCGGGCGACCAGCTTGTAGAGGATGTCGCGGCCCTCCGGCGCCTTCAGGTTCAGCGTGACGCTTTTCACGCCGCGGTTGTTGGTTTCGAAATAGGTGCTGGGGAAGCCGGGCATCACCGTGGAGCCGCGCGAGGTATCGCCGCCGTCCGGCACCTCGATCTTGATCACCTCGGCGCCGAGATCGGCCATCAGCATGTACGGCACCGTGCCCGCCTGGGCGGTGGAGCAAGCGACGACCTTCACGCCTTGGAGCGGGCCGTGGGGCTGGGTCATGCGGGGGCCTTTCTCTCGGGTGGGGTGTGGGACACGGGAGGCGAGGGTACGCCACCGGAGGTGGGGGTGCGTCAACCGGGTGTGCGAGACCCCAGGTGCTGGCCACACAGGTGCTGGCCGCGATTGCGGGGCCGGCGGTGGGGGGCTATACGCCGACGACCCGTGTCGGGCGCCGACGTAGCTCAGTGGTAGAGCAACTGATTCGTAATCAGTAGGTCCGGAGTTCGACCCTCCGCGTCGGCACCAAATCCTCAGCAAGATCAACGGTCTATCGTTTCGGTTTACGCGCCGCAGTTTCCAGTTCCCGATTGGTTTCCGAAATGCGGAAACTGCGCCAACCGGCGCGCGGATCATGGCGGTGCAGCACTGTTGGCGCGTCAGTGGTTCATCGCCAGAGTGCGGCCATGCGGACGCCCAGGGCAGGCCCTGGACAGCGGCGGCGGCCAGGTGGAGGCAGGAGCGCGCGGCGCAGGAGCAACGCGACGGCCCGGGTTCTTGCGCGGCATGGGCGATTATGTGCTGGTACGTATGGATCCGGGCAGCGCGGCCTGCTTGCCGGGATGGCCCGGTTCCGTGCCACAGTGTTGGCTCGTCCGCGCGCGCCTCGAAGGAGACCCAATGATGCCAGACGACCGCGCCGCCAGTGCCACCGCGCTGCATGAGCTCACCATTGCCGAGGCATCGCGCCTGATCTCCGCGCGGCAACTCTCGCCTGTCGAGCTGACGCAGGGGTTGCTGGACCGCATCGCCGCCATCGACCCCTGGCTGAACGCTTACCTTCTGGTGACGGCAGAGCATGCGCTGGCGCAGGCGCGCGCGGCCGAGGCGGAGATCATCGCCGGCGATTACCGCGGGCCAATGCATGGCATTCCGTTCGCGCTCAAGGACATCTATTGCACCAAGGGCGTCCGCACCACCTGCCATTCGCGCACACGCGCCGACTATGTGCCGGATTTCGACGCCACCACCGTCAGCAAACTGCATGACGCGGGCGCGATATTGCTCGGCAAGCTTGCCACCCATGAATTTGCCCATGGCGGGCCGTCCTTCGACCTGCCGTGGCCCCCCGCGCGCAACCCATGGAACCTGGGGCACTTTACCGGGGGCTCGTCGAGCGGTGCCGGCGCCGGCGTTGCCGCCGGGCTGATGCTGGGCGCGCTCGGGTCCGATACCGGCGGCTCGATCCGCAATCCGGCGGCACTGTGCGGACTGGTCGGGTTGAAGCCGACCTACGGGCTGGTAAGCCGGTTCGGCGTGTTCACCAACTCCTTCAGTTACGACCACGCCGGACCGATGACCTGGAGCGTCGAGGATTGCGCGATCATGCTGCAGGCGATCGCCGGCCACGATGCGCGCGATCCGGCCAGCGCCACGCGGGCGGTGCCGGACTATCGTGCGACACTGACCGGCGACATCAAGGGACTGCGCATCGGGGTGCTGCGGCATTTGTACGAGGACGACGTGCCGATGGGGGCCGCCGCGAAAGCGGCGCTGGAGCAAGCGTTCGCAGTGCTCATGGGACTCGGTGCAATCCTGGAGGATGCGCGAATCAGGCCCGCGCAGGACTACTACGACGTGAAGATCACCGGCGCGGAGAGTGAGCTCTTCGCGGTGCACGAACCGGTGCTGACGCGCCGCCTGGCAGATTTCGGCGAGGATTTCCTCGGCCGCACTCTGGGTGCGTTGCTGATGACTGGTGCGGACTATGTGGCCGCCAGCCGCGAGCGTCGGGTGATGATGGCACAAGCCGAAGCACTATATGCGCGCTACGACGTGCTGGTGACGGCGGGCCCTGGGCCGGCGCCGCGCCTCGATGCGTGGCGAACGATCAGTTTCTGGCAGAAGGCTTCGCTAACCACACCGTTCAACGTGCTGGGCGGACCGGCGCTGGCCCAGTGCATCGGCTTCACCGCCGACGGGCTCCCGCTCTCGATGCAGGTGATCGGCCGGCCGTTCGACGACGCGACGGTGCTGCGGGTCGCAGATGCCTATGAAGCCGCCACGCCCTGGCGTGGGAGGCGGCCAAAACCGGATCTCGGCGCGGCGGCACCGTTGCCATTGCCTCCGCTACCGGATCCGGAACGAGCGTCGTTGCCGCAGGCGCGTCAGGACGAGATCCTTGCGCTCTGCCGGCGCGCCGGGCTCAAGCTGAACGAGCGACATTTTGAGCAACTCTGCGCCACCGCGCCATATGTGGAGGCGATGACCGGGCGGCTGCGCACGAGCCGGGAATTCTACGAGGAGCCAAGTTCTGTCGTTGTGCTGGGGTAATGCGGCGGTCGCCGGCCAGGATCCCGGCCTGCGCCGCCTGAGCGAAAATCAGGCCGTGCTTCGCCGGGGTGAAACAGCGAATGGCGAATCACATCACCCGCGCGCCGCAGCTCGTGCCGGAACGGAAGACCGCCCTCATCCAAGGGTTGCAGGCGATGCCGGACGGCGATCAGCTTTGTCATTTTGATTTCCATCCCATGAACGTCCTGGGAACCGTGGACTCACCCACAGTGATAGATTGGCGCGATGCCTGCCGTGCTACGGCTGCGGCGGATGGTTGCCGGTCACATGTGCTGCTTGAGTTTCACGCGGAGTCATTCGCAGCCTCCTATTTAGCAGCCTATTGTGAAATGAGCGAATGCTCGGTGGACGAGCTTCTGGCGTGGCGCCCATTCATCATGGCGGCCAAGCCGATCGAGACGCCCGATCAGGCACCGCGGCTTTTGGCGCTCTTCGCGGCGACAGGATGGTGATGTCGACTTGACTCGCCGCTCTGGACCGCCGGCTCCGCCACGGAGCGTACCCACGAATACATACTATCTCTCAGCGGTAGTCCCCGCACGCCAGCGGCCCAACCCATCGCCGATAAGCGTCGATCCAGTTAGTCGCAATCTGCCACTGGGCCTGACGCAGCGTGATGCGACCCTTGCACACCGCCCGATGCAGCGCATCCTCAACGCGATCCTTGGTATGCGCACCACACGCTCCACGCCAATGCTCCGGCCAAAGATTGCGTGGATTGGTAGGCGCACCGCCGAGTTCCAGACTGATGAGATGATCTTCCTCGTAATCACGGGCGCGACGGTCGCGGTAATCCGACGCATCGAGTTGATTCCGCTTTAGCTTGTAGGTGTAGTCTTCTGGCGGTCGGATGTATCGCGTGGACCAGTCCCGATTGCAGATCGTTTCGCCGATGTTGGACTGGGAAATGGCTGGATCGATGGCGCCGGGTGTTCGGTCGGGATTCGGCAGATCAGGCGTTCGGGCGGCAGCCATCAGCAGGAGAGCGGCGACAGGAAGTAGTAAGCGGTGCAACATGCAGCCTCGTGGATCGTGAACATGACGACACGCTTATTGGCCGCCGCTGCGATTCGCCACCGCCGTTGGGAGGCGAAGCCACCCAAGCCTCCCCAGCCCAGTCTCGCCATGCTCTGGCTGGCGGTCCCGTACGCCTCGAAGCACCACGTATCCTGCGTCGTTGCCGGCGGCGTCAGGGTCGCAGCGCGATGACGTCCTGCGCGAAGATCATTTCCTCCGCCCCGACCAGCGCAGGATCGTCGGCCGATGCCAGATATCGGCCGAACAGCCAAATACCGTCGCCCGGATTGGAAACAATCTCCACTTCTGCCCCGGACCCCAGCACCACCCGTGTCCCAACCGCGAGAGCCCGGATGTTGAGCGGCTCGGTCATTCGGCTGCTCTCGCGTCGACTGCCGCCGCCTCATGCCGCCATGGCATCAGTTCGTCCCAGCTCTCCGCCTGCATGAACTGTGCCCAGCGGCGATACAGGTTCCGCATCGGTTCCTCGCTTGCCTGTGCCTTGGTCAGATCGACGACCCGGCCTGGCAGGCGAAGTCCGTCCCATTCGTAATTCTCGACGGCGTGACCCAAACCCATCTCATACGTATAGGGATGGCGACGCGCGATCACACCTCGGCTCGCCGCATGCGCATAATTCCAGTTCTCCATGTCGTCTTGCTCGGTCATGCCGGCCGGCCCGGAGTAGCGGATGTAGTAGTCGCGCAGGAAGTTCTTCACCTGTTTCGGCGCGTCGCGGTCAACGAAGAAGAAGCGCCATACCTCGGTCTGATGTGCAGTGACCGGGTGCCACACCGCCAGCGTGCGGGGCTGCCGGGGCAGCAGAGCGGTATTGGGGAAGATTTCGCCGGGTGCGCCGATTAGCCGCTGGTTGGCGCTGCGACGTCGCCTCGCTTCCTCGCAATGGCGGAAATACTCGGCGACCTCAGGGGAATTCTGGTAGGCGGCCTGCGGCGCGTGGTCTGGCGGCAACGCATAGGTGATCGTCTGGTGCCCGCGGTCAGGAATACTGACGTGTAGCTTTCGCGCCAGGTTGAGCTCGCCGTAGTCGCGCCTGCTCCGCCCGCTTGGACCCACACCGACCAGGTCAACCGAACGGTGGGAGATGTTGTGGTAGGTGTCGCCGCTGAAATTCTCGGCTGGCCACTTCCAGTTGCATGGAATGATCCATTTCTGCACGCCACCCAGAAGTTCTGCCTGCCCTTCGCGCCCATCCCAACCGTCGAGCATCAGGTCCAGGAACCGCCGGAACCCGCCAAGGTATTCCAGGAATGGCGGCGCACCTGCATCCCAGGTCGCCCAAATCGTACCCTTGTAGCTGCACAGTTGCGCGACCTCGATGAGGCGGTACTTCGTCCTGTCCAGCTCGGAATGGTAGGCCTCGCGGAAAAACGGCACGCCCACCAAGGCGCCGTCGGTGCCGTAGCTCCAGCCATGATAGGGGCAGGTGAAGACCGTGGCATTGCCGTCGTCGTAGCGGCACACCTTCATCCCGCGATGGCGGCAGGAATTCAGCAACACGTGCACCGCCCCGGCGCGGTCGCGGCATAGAATCACCGATTCCTCGCCCATGCGCGACGTGAAGAAATCACCGGGATTGGGAATCTGGCTTTCATGCCCGACGAACAGCCAGGATCGCGCGAACACGCGCTCCTGCTCTTGGGCATATATATCATCATTGACGAAGATTTCGCGGCTGATCAAACCGGACGTGAGATCGACCAAGCCGGAATGATAACCACGCGTTGCATTCAATGCCATGATCGTGCCTCCGACTAAAAGAAGAACGTCAGGTTCTTCGACAACAGCACATTCTGGTCCAGGGTAATCTTCCGCCGGGCGAGCAACCAGCCATCACCGTGCCGGCGCAGCGTATCCTCGCGCTTGCCAACCAGCAGATCAGTCTCGGTCTCGACGCGGTTGCGGTAGACCAGGAAACGGGATTTGACCGTGACCTCGCGGGGCGTGACCGCATCGGGCGCTGCGCGGAGCAATTGCACGTTCGACACCATATGGGCGATCCGAGATTGCGGTTCTTCTGCCCAGTGGATGCCAGTCTGGATCTGGCGCACCCGGCGGGTCAGGGTGTCCTTGCCCTCGTCGAGCCAGTTGATGTCCTCGGTCTCGCGGGTGAATTCCCGGGCGGTGTCGCCGTACTTCACGTTGCGCCGCATCGGCATCCAGTAGCGGATGTCTTCGGCCAGCAGAGCGAGCCATTCGTCGTGCCGCCGCTCGTCGAGCAACTCAGCCTCTGCATAAAGGAATTGTGCAATCTCCTCGGTCAGCAGCAGCCGGGCGACGCGATCATCGCGCATCCTTTGGCGCCTTTCCCTGGACCCGCAACTCAGTTCCTGCCATCGCTTCCAGCACCCGGGCGGCGACCGGGAACCCCTCCTGGCCCCAGCCGGCCGCCTGGGCGCGCTGGTAGACATCCGAGGCGATCGCCCCCAGCGTCGCCGGGGCGCCAACGTCACGCGCCAATTGGCAGGCGAGCTCGACATCCTTGGCGATGATGTCGAGTGTACCCCCGGCGGCGAAGGAGCCCGGAAACACACCGCGAGAGATATTGTCGAAGGTGCGGCTTTGTCCTGCACTCACCGGCACGATCCGCGCCATGGTTGCCAGATGCAGCCCAGCCTTGGCGGCGATCAGCATTCCTTCGATCGAAGCGATGAAGTTGGTGTATCCCAGATATTGCGTCACCAGCTTGGCGGTCGCCCCGGCGCCGCTCGCGCCGACATGAAACACGTTGGCGGCGATCGCGTCGAACAATGGCCGGTACTTGACGAAAACCGCATCACTGGCGCCAACCATCACGGTCATCGTCGGCGGGCGGCCACTGACCGGCGCGTCGATCAGCTCGACCTTGCGCGACCGGCACGCTTCACCGACGCGGGCGACGGTCTTTGGCGCATTGGTGGTGAGGTCGATATGGGCCGCTCCGCTTCGCAACCCGGCGAGGATGCCAGCCTGCGGTTCCAACATGGCCGCCTCGAATTCGATAGGGCCGGGCAGCGAGGTGAAAGTCACGTCGCTGTCGCGCGCCGCGGCTAACGCGCTGTCAGCGCGCTCGGCGCCCTGTGCGCACAAGGCGGCCATCGCTTCCGGGCGGAGGTCGTAGACCGAAAGGCGATGGCCGGCGCCGATCAAGCAGCCTGCGATCGGTGTGCCCATCGTTCCAGTGCCAATGAACCCAATGCGCATTATGTTGCTGTCCTCCCTCGTGCCGCCATCATCGACCTGTTCGTCGTGAACGACAACCCTTCGACTGTGATGAAGGTAACTGATCGGTTGTCGAGCCGGGAGTACTGTTCGAAGCCGCGGCAATATCGCCGCAGCTTCAGGAGCCATTCACGATGTCCAAAACGTACCTGGACAATGCCAGCGCTGCGGTGCTCGGCGTACGTCCTGTCTCCCCCGATGAGCTGACCGCCATAGCGGGGGGCGGCGGCCCTACCAATGTTGTCCCCTATGTGGTTTCGATTCCCGCCGCCCCGCCCGGCGTCTGTGCTTCCGGCTACGAGGACTATACCCACAATGTGTCAGTCTATACCGGCGTGGTTTCCTGTAGCGCGCCTCCTAAGTAGCCTGGCAGAGGGCCCAATCCGCGTCGCTGCCGTTGCGTCGCGGTCATCGTGCGCCCGTCGCCCGGTCGGCGGCCCGGACTTGTAGACGAAATGCGGTCTGCGGCGGTTGGTGGGGTGTCCCCACGCCTCACCGATCCACTCCCTTCAGTGTGAGCCCAGGGATTCGGCCAAACACACATCGCCAAGATATCGGCAATCGTAGACCAGGGCGATGCACAGTTCCGCCTCCGCCCATCCTCACCAGCCGTCGCCTTCCTCAGGCAAGTTGCATCGCGTTCCGCGTGACAGCATCGAAATGGACAGCGGGATGCGGAAAGCGCCGGCTCTGCCGTCGGCGCGAGATCTGAGGAGACCGCATTATTCTGCCGCCGCGCGGGATGGTTCGGCCGCATCGAACGCCGCACGCAACTTCGGCGGCGACATTGGCAGGTCACGCAGCCGCAGACCGGTCGCATCGGCGATCGCGTTGGCGACCGCCGCCATCGGCGGCACGATCGGGACCTCGCCGACGCCGCGTGCGCCAAACGGATGCCGCGGGTTCGGAACCTCGATCAGGATCGCGTCGATCATCGGCATATCGGAGCAGACCGGCACGCGATAATCGAGGAATCCGGGGTTCTCCAATCGGCCGTGCCGATCGTAGATGTACTCCTCGCTGAGCGCCCAGCCGATACCCTGCGCCACTCCGCCTTGCATCTGGCCCTCGACATAGGAGGGATGGATCGCCCGGCCGACATCCTGGATCGCGGTGTAGCGCAGAATCTTGACGTGGCCGGTCTCAGGATCGACCTCGACATCACAAATATGCGTCGTGAAGCCCGGCGCCTGGCCTTGCGCGTTGATCTGCACCTCGGCGCTGATCGGCCCCCCGGTGCGCGACGAGCGCGCGGCGATGGCGGCCAGATCGAGCGGCTCGAAGCCGCCGGCGTTGGCACCGGCGGGCACGACCTTGCCATCCTTCCACTCGACGGCGTCCACGCTGATCTCCCACATCATCGCGGCGCGTTTCTTCAGCTCCTCGATCACCTTCTCGGTTGCCTGAGTCACCGCCATGCCACCGGCGAATGTCACGCGGCTGCCGCCGGTCGAGGCGCTGAAGCCGATCGCGGTCGTGTCGCCGACCACGGGCCGGACATGCTCGAACGGAATGTGCAGCACCTCTGCGACCATCATCGCCATCGAGGCGCGCGAGCCGCCGATATCGGGATGGCCTTCGGTGACGGTGACCGTGCCGTCTTCGTTGATGTGCACTGCCGCACTCGATTCGCCGCCGGCATTGTGCCAATAGCCCGAGGCGATACCGCGTCCCTGCTTGGGCTTCAGCGCGATCTTCATATGCGCGCTGGCGCGCGCCGCCTGCAGAGTCTGTTGATAGCCGATATTGTTCCAGGTGATGCCGTGTGTCGCTTTGGCGCCATCTCTGGCGCCGTTGATTTCCCGCATCCTGAGCGGATCGATCCCCAGTTCGCGCGCCAGCTCATCGACGCAGCTTTCCAGCGCGAACGTCCCAATCGGCGCGCCAGGGGCGCGGTACGCCGCGACCTTGGGCCGGTTGCACACCACGTCGTAGCCGACCGTCAGCGCGTTCGGAAAGTCGTAGACCGCCATGGCGCAGATGCAGCCCTGCTGCACCGGCGAGCCGGGGAACGCCCCGGCCTGGAACTTGAGGACGGTTCGCGCGGCGACGATATGACCATCCCGCTTCGCACCAAGCTTGACTTCGACCACGGCGCCGGAGGTCGGGCCGGTGGCGCGGAACACTTCCTCGCGGCTCATCTGGATCTTGACCGGTCGCCCCGATTTCCTCGACAGCATGTAGGCGAGCGGTTCGAGGTAGATGATCGTCTTGCCGCCAAAGCCGCCGCCAATCTCGGCGGGGATGGCGCGAATATTGGCGATCTCGCCGCCGCAGATGCGCGCGGTGTAGGCGCGCACCATGAACTGGCCCTGGCTCGAGCTGAAGATGGTCGTCTGGCCATCGGCCCCGACCGAAACCAGACAGGCGTGCGGCTCGATATAGGCCTGGTGCACCGGCTGTGTCGTATAGCGCCGCTCGATGACCACGTCGGCTTCCTTGAAGCCGGCCTCGACATCACCTTTGGCGAAACGCACGACCTTGGTGACGTTCGACGGCTTCTCGGGTTTCGGCTCGACCCCCGCGGTGAAGATATTGTCGTGCAGCAGCGGCGCGTCCTCGGCCATCGCGGCTTCGACATCCATCACGTGCGGCAGGACTTCATATTCAACCTCGATCTGATCGAGCGCCTGTTCGGCAATCAACTGCGAGGTCGCTGCGACGGCGGCCACCGGGTGACCCTCATAGAGAGCCTTCCCCTTCGCCATGCAATTCAGTGACAGGTCACGCAGATTGTGCGGCGCGGCGCCGATGTGCGCGCGCTCGGGCGTGATGTCGGGAAAATCGGCACGGGTGATGACCGCTTTGACTCCGGGCAACGCCCGGGCCTTTTCGGTATTGATCGACACTATTCGCGCATGAGCATGCGGACTGCGCTTGATGCGGCCCCACAGCATGCCTGGCATTGTGGTATCGGCGCCGAAATTGGCCCGGCCCGTGACCTTGTCGACGCCGTCGGGGCGGATTGGCCGGGTGCCGACTACCCGAAGTGCAGCCTTGTCGAGATAGCTCATGTGCACCCTCCCGTCGAACTGTGCGAAGCTGGACCTGGCACTACGGACCGTCGCAGCACGAGGTTTTCCGGACCCTCGCTCGGCCACGAATGGTCTCCCCCATCGGGGCAGTTATTTGCATCCCTAATACGTTGGAATCGCCCTGGCGGCAATTCTGCTACCCGCGCGCCGGCATTGTCACGGCAACCAGGTCTGGCCTCGGGGTGGGCAGCGGGCGAGGCTGACGGTATGAAGTCGCCATTCGACCCATCCTGCCGCCATCGATTCCCCGCCGAGATGATCAGCCATGCTGTCCGGCTGTACCACGTCTTCAGCATCAGCTTGCGGGATGTCGACTTGCTTCTGGCTGAGCGTGGCGTTGTCGTCTCGTATCAGACGGTTCGGCGCGGCGGATTGTGCGGCTGTATGACGACAATGGCGATCGCCTGTTGGCGGCCTCGGACAGTATCCATCCGGCGACACGGTTCAGCCATACGATCGGTCTACGCCGTCTCGAATTGGCGTGCGGCTTCCGCCGCTCATACCTGTGCATTGGCCAAACATGTAAGCAGGCCAGCGTTGTCCAACTTCTCCAGGTTGTCGACCGCCTGCACCAATCGCGGCGGCGCATCGGGCGCCAATTTGTCACGAGCGAACGCGCAGCAGCGGTAAAATTTCGCCAGATGCTGGTCTCGCGTCAGCCGCCGGGCCGGGCTGGCCAGCATGGTGCTACAGTGCCATCGCAACACGGTGCCGTTCTTCAGGTGCACGGCGACCGCTTGCGGCGCCAGTGCGTTAGGGTCCGGATTGCCATCGTCGCGTACCGCGACGCGTGCCGCCAGGGCATGGGTGAGCGGATCGCGCAGCGCCTCGCCGCGGAAATCCGTCAGATCCAGGCGGCCATGTTGCAACACCTTCGCCACGACGTAACCCATGCACAGCCGCGCATAACTTGCATTCGCCGTTGCCTGCGAAGGACGGCCGACCAGCCGCGCAATCAGCGGCGGAGCACTGACTTCGACGCAGTCCAGCTCCGGCGTGGCAAATCGGTGTTGGGTCTGAAGCGCCATGACGCCCTCGATGCCGCCGTGGGTGGCGCGACCGGCTGGGAACGGCTTGTGGCTGAACTCGCTGATACGCCAATCGCTGCCGAGGCCATGGAGCACCGGCGCGATATCTGACGCGTCCTCGAACAATGCCAGATAGCCGTATGGGCCTTCGAACACCTGCCGGGCCGGGGCAAAACCCAACGCCGCCAATTCACAAGATTGCAGCGCCGCCCGGACGTTGAACGCGATCTGCACCGGAAGAATCGGGCTGCCTTCGGTATGCGCCTGCATGGTCCCGCTGGCTTGCGCGAGCTGCCAGGCGAAAGCCGCCGCGAGGGTAGCGTGATCCAGGCCCAGCAGGCGTCCGGCAGCGGCGACGGCGCCGAATCCGCCCGCAGTCGCGGGACGGAAAAAGCGGAATCCGGCGCGCGCGGCAAGGCCAAGTCCGGCGGCGATGTCCGCGCCCACCACGATGGCGGTCATCAATTCCGCGCCGCTGACGCCGCCGGTTCGCTCCGCGGCGGCCAAGGCTGCGGGCAGCACGCTGGCCATGGCATGAACCACCGCCGGCTCGTGCACACAGTCAAATTCCTGGTTGTGCATCTGCCAGGCGTTCATAAACGCCGCGGCCGCAGCCGACAGGCGCACGTTTCGTCCCCAAACCGATACCGCTGGCTGGCCCCAGCTCGCCGCCACCCTCAGCAACGCGTCACCACCCTCTACCGACGAGCCGGCAATGCCGACGCCAAGACTGTCCAGCAGGAACACCGCGGCTTGCTGCCGGGCATCCTGCGAAAGCTCCGCGAAGCGAGTGTTCCGCACATGTGCGGCAAAGCGTTCAGCAACGGTCATGGTTTTTCGGTTTCATCGGCAAATCTGTTAACACGGCCGCCGGCCTTATGGGATGCTCGAGTGCAGGCTCTCGCGGGCGCGGCCGTTGCGCTGCGCCTCGTTCCGGCCGGTGGCCTCAGGCAAGCGGCTCAGTCCAGCCAGGCGACGGCGCGAATCGGACTGCCGGTTCCCCCCTTGATGCGGAGCGGGAAACCGATGAAGCGGAACCGCCCCTTCCCGACGAGCTGGTCAAGGTTCACCAACCCCTCCACGTGGGTGAAGCCCATATCCCGGCAGACATGGTGGACCTCAAAATTGTTGCGGCCTGGCCGGCCGGGGCTGACTGCCTCGACGCCGAACATAGTGATCGCCCTCTCGCCGAGCCAAATCGCCGACTCCTTGGTGAGGCCGGGGAAGTCGGTCAGGTAGGCATCGGTCCCCTGGGTCCGGCGATGGAAGTCCATATGCAAAAGCACGGTATCCTTCGGTCTGATCTCGATGCCGGCCGCGCGTTCAGCCATTTCCAGGTCGGCAATCGTGATGTCGCTGCACAACGGCTTGTGGGAAAGGTCCAGGCACACAGCGTCGGTGAAGAAATTCTCCAACGGCATCTGGTCGATCGTCGCGGCGCCAGGTCGCTCGTCGAAATGGTACGGAGCGTCGACATGGGTACCGGAATGATCCCCCATGTTCAGCGACATCACCGCGGACGAAAACAGATAGCCGTCGGCGATCCGCTTTTCCTCATGCGTCGTGAATGGAGCAATGATCACCATGGGATGGTTGGGAAGCCGGGCCATTTTGTGGTGGATTTCCCGGCTGAGATCGATCAGTCGCATGGCGCTGCCTCCGAATCTGCCAACGTTCAGTGACCAGTCCGGACCGGTCAATCCCGCCCTGTGCGCCCGATGGCCGCACCTGGCACGGTACGGGAAGGCGCCGCCGACATGGCTCGGCGGATGCGCCCTCCGTTCCAGCCGACAGCGTTCCGATCCGATCTGACGGACATGATGACAGCGCCGCCGCCGCTGATCAGGGGGGCTCCCGGCGTAACGGTTGGGTCCGCCTTTGGGCTCAAACCAAAGCCCCCGGGCGTCTCACATAGTTCTCCTTGATCGCATCGGCTGCCCAGCAGGCCAGCATGCCGATCGTCTCGGTGGGGCCGTTCGCCGGGTTCTGCGGGAACGCACTCCCGCCCACCACGAACAGATTCGAAACGTCCCACGACTGCAGGTATTTGTTGACGGCGCTGGTCGATGGATCGCTGCCCATCACGGCGCCGCCGACATTGTGCGTGCTCTGATACCCCACGAGACTGAAATGCGTGCCCTTGCCCTTGCCGCCCAGGCGCGAACCGTTCAGCGCGCGGCCGACCTCCATGCAGCGCTCGTCCACCCACTGCATCATGCGCAGCTCGTTCTCGTTCCAGTCGAACGTCATACGCAGCAGCGGCAGGCCGTACGCGTCTTTGTAGGTCGGGTCGAGATCAAGATAGTTGTGGCGGTAGCTCAGGCAGGTGCCGTGACTGGTGATCGCCATGTTGCGGCGATAGTGATACGCCACGGCTCGCTTCCATTCGCCGCCCCAGCGCGACGTGCCCGGTGGCACCACCTTGCCCTTGATCGGCGCCGCACCGCGCGCCGAGGTGTTGACATAGGCGCCGCCGATGAAGCCAAGCGGGCCGCGGTCGATCACGTCGCCGTTGAGTTCGTCGATCGACGTGTTGAGCTGGCCGCCGCCGATGAACGGATTGAACTCGCGATCATCGAAGAACACGTGCACCGAACTGCCCTGCTGATAGGAGTAGTTGCGGCCGACCACGCCTTTGCCGGTGCGTGGATCGTACGGCGTGCCGATGCCGGACAACAGCAGCAGCCGCGTGTTGCTGAAGCAATACGCCCCCAGCACGACGATGCTCGCCGATTGCTCTACTTCGTTGCCGCGTGCGTCGATGTAGGTGACGCCGGTGGCCTGCTTGCCGGTGGAGTCCGTGTTGACGCGCAGCACGTTGCACAGCGGACGCAGCTCGAAGGTCGGCTGCCGGGCCAGCGCGGGGTGCACCGAGGTCAGCGGATTGGCCTTGGCGCCTTGCGCGCAGACATGGCTGGAGCAAAAGCCGCCGCGCGCGCATTCGAGCATCTGGACGCGATACGCGTTGCGGTAGTCCGCGGTCATCGCCGCGGTCGGGCCCTGGAACGGCACATAGCCCAGCGAGCTCACCGCGTCAGAGAACAACCTGCCTTCGTACGAGGGCCGTGTCGGCGGGTTCGGATACTCGCGCGAGCGCGGCCCTTCGTGCGGATTGCCGCCTGGCTGGATCTCGCCGTTCAGGTTGCCGGCCTTGCCGCCAACGCCGAAGATATGCTCGAACTGGTCGTAGTACGGTTCGACCTCGTCCCAGGTGACGCCCCAGTCCTGCAGATGGCAGTCCTCGGGAATGAACGTTGCGCCATAGCGTTGCTTGATGCGCGAGTGCATTTCAAAATCATGGGGCAGAAAGCGGCGCGCATTTCCGCCCCAGTGTGCCGCCGTACCACCGACCATCTCGCCTGGCTTGAATGCGCCCATCTCGCGCATCGGCAGCGCCGTCTGCGCGTCGTTGTTGCGAAATGTGATGGTGTCGCGCGCCAGATTCTGAAAGATGTCGCTATGGCGGTCAAATTTCAGTTCATCGTACACATTGGGTTTGTGGAAATCGGTGTTCATATCGAACGACTTGCCGCGCTCCAGGCACACGACGCTCAACCCGGCGCTGGCCAGTTCCATCGACATGATCGAGCCCACGACGCCGCTGCCCACGACAACAACATCGACGGATTTCGGTTTCGTATTCGACATCTCAGCTATCCCTGCCGCGCCTGATGACAACGTGCTTCGGAAAGCCCTCCGCGTCGACCGGCACCTTGCCGGTCTGCACGTCGAGCACGCTGACGGGTTCGGCGTGGTACGGCTCACTGCTGGTGACCAGGTGGCGGTATTCGCCGCTGGGCAGTCCGGGGAATCCGAGCAGCTTCCAACCCACCTTGTCGCGGTTGCCGCCGTACAGCGGATCGGCGAAATATCCCTCCTCGGTGTTGCGCCACAGCAGGCCGAAGAAGAATTTCGCTGACAGCGAAGGCAACGCGATCTCGTCTTGCTCCAATTGCTGGAGCACGCGCAGTTGCCGGTCACCGGGAAGCTGCGCGAAATTCCGGTCGAACGCAGCCTTGCAGTGCTGGTCGATCTCGCGAATCGCGATGCGGTAGACTTCCTGTGGCGTGAAGCGCGATTGATAGCCTTGCTGCGGGGTGCCCTCCAGCCACGGGCCGTCACGATACATCCTGCCATGCGTGCCCCAGGAGCCGGCCAATTGGCGGTCGAGGTAGACGACAACGCCGGCATCACGCGCCCCAGGTCCCAGCTCATCGGTGGGAATCAAATGCTCCACGGCAGCCTCAAGAAAGCGAATCTCGGGCTCCGCCAAATACAGATAGGCAGCCGCGATCGAGTTGTCGCTCACGGTCGTCTCCTCAGTTTCCCGCTTCGGTGTGTATAAGGTGATCGGGCGTTGTCAAGTTGACCGGAAACAGGACGAATCCAGTCGCTGTGCTGAGACCGTCCCAAACATGCGGGTGTTCACTTGATGGCCCAGGTCCGAACAACCACCGTCAACGTGACGCTTGAAGCGGATCACGGCAGCATCGGTCGGCGTCACCGCTCATTTCACATGGCAGCGTGATCACCCCCATGTTCGGGACAGCCTCACGCCGAGAGGTATGGCCCGTGGGTCTGCGTTTGTTCGCCGGGCTTCGGGGGCGCTAGCGTGCCCGGCACCAAGGGCATCATGCTCACCTTCGACGATTTTGTGATCCGGCCGGAGCGGTATCTCCAGCGCATCTGGCTGCTCATGGCCGGGTGCGCGCCGCGGTGTGACGCGGCGACCGCGGTCAGCTCAAACTGTCCGCATGGTCCACCCAGATGCTGGGCGCCAGGTGCAGCGAGCTCTCGCGCGGATGACGCACAAGCCAATGCTCGGCGCATTGCAGTGCTGTCGCGGCCCAAACGCCTGACAAGGATGCGACATGGCCCAGGAACGCATCCAACAGCTTCAGGCGATGGCCCCAACCGATCGCGTAAGGATGCAGCACCATCGAAAAAGACCGTCCGCGGTGATATTGCGCAGCCAGCTCGGCGCGCCAGTTCCGCGCCAGGCTGTCGGCATGCTCCAGGCCGGTCCCCTTTGTCGGGAACAGCAGGAAGAATTGGTCATCGAAATGGTAGTAGTAAGGCATGGCCAGGATGGATTTCGGCCCGTCCGGATCGTAGACCCAGTAATGCGGCACGTCGTCAGCCAGGCTGTTCCCCATGTACTTGTAGCCATGCTCGGCCAGTAGCGGCATTGTGGCGGCGCTGATCGCACCGCCCGCATACCGGTCACTCTGCCGCGGCAGCGAGTACCACCCCCATGGCCGCTGGCCGGTCGCCGCACCGACGCACTCCGTCGTCCGCTGCAGCCGCGCGCTCTCCACTGACGGGGCAAGCCTGCTGACATCCTCGCGCAGATAGCCGTGCGCCGCGACCTCGTGGCCATCGCCAACCAGTGAGCGCAGGATCGTTGGATGAATATCGGCGAGCGCGCCGGATGCAGCGAAGGTCGCGCGAAATCGGTGTTTGTCGAGCGTGGCACGAAGCGACGCAAGACCGCCATGCATCCCGTAATAGGCCTCGGGCGTCTTGAGGTCGGCGGCGGTCAGGCCATCCGGTCCGCACTGGGGATCCAACGACACAACGATGGTGAAGCTGCACGTCTTGCTTTTCGGCCAGCCAATGTCTGAATCGGCGATGCTGCGCTCATCCGAGACGGTGTAGCCGTCCTTCCAGGGCATGCTAGCCTCCGCCGCCCGACAGCGCGACCGCGTCGAGGCAGTGGCGCGCCACCTGCTCGCAGGTGGGAAACCATACGCCCGGCAGCGCCTTCATCCGGCCGATCAGCCGATCCAGCATGGCGATGCGCAACGACCGGCCGGAGACGAACGGGTGCAGGCAGATATTGAAATAGCCACCCAGCTCGTACTGCCGCTCAAACGAACTCCACCAGAACTCAAACACCCGGTCCGGATCGGTGATCCGCTGCGCTGCGTTTTCCGACGCCAGCCAGGCGAAGTTGAAGAACATCGCATCGTCGATCGACCATTCGAACGGCAGGTTGAGAAGCTGGCCGCTGCCGTGCCTGACGAGATGCGGCCGGTCATCCATGTGATGATGCGAATTGTAGATATAGCCAAGCTCGGTCAGCAACTCGGGCGTATGCCAGCTTCGTGTGCCGACCGGCCGCCGGCCGGCAAGCCGCTCGAGCGCCGCGGTTGCACGTTCGAGATGGGCGCGCTCGATCTCAGGCTCGGGTGGGACGCGATGCTCCCACATATGGTCGGCGATCTCATGGCCGCCGCGCGCCGCTGCCTTGACCGCCTCGGGATACAATTCGCAAATGCGGCCCGGGGTGAAGATCGTCGCCTTCACGCGGTGCGAGTCGAACAATTCAAGCAGGCGCCAGATGCCGACGCGGCCGCCGAACTCGCCTTTCGCCAGTTGCATCGGCGGTTCGTTGAGCAACCGCCGCAACAGCATGGCATCGAAATCAGCCGTGAAGTTGACCGCGATCTTCGCACCGCCCGGCCAGCCGACGTTCTTCACCACCACGTAGCGCTGGCTTTCGTCGCGTGCCGCATCGCGCAGCGCCGCAAGATCATCTGAACCGTCGTCGATCATGCCCCACCCGAAGCAATGCCGGCGCCAGGCAGGACAATGCCTGCCGACCGCTCGACGCAGCAATCCAGCGCCATGCGCGGATACTTGATGCATCCACTCCCGCGGTCAAGCGGCAATCAACGACGACCGGCCGCGTCGCGGCTGCAAGGCGCATGCGCCGGACTCAGGAGCATTCGATCGCTGCGATCTGGCCCTTGCGCACATCGCGGCAAACCGTTGTCATGTCCGGGGCAACAGGCCCCAAGGCTGCACCGCCGATCCGACGATACTCATAGAAATGCATTACAAACTGCGAGGACCGCTGGAATGAACACGACATCGGATGCAGGTCTGCCGGCGCGGGTCCGTCGCCGCCGCTTTCTCGCCGGCAGTGCCGCATCAGCTCTGGCAATGTCCGGCCCACGCGAGGCGCGCGCCGCCGGCAAGGGCGGCACCGTCGTGGTGGCCCACACCACGCTGGCTCACCTCAATCCCGCCATCCAGTCGGGCAATGCGACCGGCATACCCGGCGCGCAGATCTTCAGCAGCCTGGTCCGGCTGGATGCCAACTGGCAGGTCAAGCCGTACTTGGCGACCGAATGGACGACGTCGGCGGACAATCTGACGCACACATTCCGGCTGCATGACAAGGCGGTGTTCCATGACGGCAAGCCGGTCACCGCAGAGGACGTGGCATTCTCGGTCGACGTCGTCAGAGCCAATCATCCGTTCGGCAAAACGATGTTCGGCCCCGTCTCGGAGGTGCAGACGCCCGACTCCAAGACGGTGGTGTTCCGGCTGGCCCAGCCGATTCCGGCATTGCTCGTCATGTGCTCGTCGATGACGCTGCCGATCCTGCCGAAGCACGTGTTCGGCACCGGCGACATCCGCCGCAATCCGGCCAACGTGGCCCCGATCGGCTCCGGCCCGTTCAAATTCGTGTCCTACGCAAGGGACCAGCAGATCGAGCTGGAGCGCTTCGAGGAGTTCGGCGCCATCTATCCGAACCGCCCGATGCTGGATCGGCTGGTGTTCCGCATCATCACCGATCCAATGGTGACCATGCTCGCCCTGTCGCGCGGCGAATGTCACTACGGTCCCTTCGCCGGCGTGCTGGTGCGCAACATTGCCGGACTACGCTCCAATCCCAGGATCGCGATCACCGACAAAGGCTACGAAGCGTTCGGACCGACCAACTATCTGGAGTTCAACCAGCGCAAGCCGCCACTCGGCGACGTGCGCGTCCGCCGCGCCATCTATCACGCGATCGACCGCAACTTCATCGTTGACAAGCTGCTGATGCAGCAGACGCGTCGGCTCGACGGCCCGTTCTATCATGCCAGCCCGTTCTTCGACGCGTCCGCGCTGCATCAATACGACTACGACCTGGCCACCGCCAACAAACTGCTCGATGAAGCCGGGCTGCCCAGAAAAGCCGGCGGCATGCGCTTCGCCCTGACCCTGGACTGGATACCGGACGCCAACGTGAACAGCCAGGCGCCGGTCGCGCAGTTCCTGAAGCCGCAGCTTGCCAAGGTGGGCATCGACATCACCCTGCGCGCAAGCCCCGACTTCGCCACCTGGGCCAGCCGCGTGTCGAACTGGGAGCATGAGCTTTCGATGAACGGGATCTGGAACTGGCCGGACCCGGTGATCGGCGTGCACCGCGCCTACCTGTGCAGCAATCAGCACCAGGGCGTGATCTGGTCCAACACCGAAGGCTACTGCAACCAGCAGCTCGATGCGGTGATGGCAGCAGCGGCGCGCGAGACCGATCTGGCGAAGCGCAAGGCGCTCTATCGGACATTCCAGCAGATCACCACCAGCGACGTGCCGTTCGCCTGGACCAACGAAGAGCCGCTGTTCACGATCTATGACGTCAAGCTCGACGGATTGCCATTGAGCGTCTGGGGCGCGATGGCGCCGTTCGATGAGATGCGGTGGAAGGCGTAGCTGCTGTCATGGCGAGGCGCGTAGCGACGCAGCCGTCCCGGTCACGAGAGCGCGTCCGGCATCGGTCCGACCGGGATGGCGTTGTCGCTGCGCGCCTCGTCATGACAGGGGGCGGGCATCAGTTCATCCAGCGTCCGCCGTCGATCACCAGGGTCTGGCCGGTGATGAATCGCGCCTCATCGCTGGCCAGGAATGTCACCGCCGCCGCCACGTCCTGCGGCTCGCCGACGAACCCGACCGGAGTTTCCCGGATCAGCCGCTCGATCACCTCGCGCGGCATCCGGTCATGCGCCCGCGTCGCGATGGCGCCCGGCGCCACCACGTTCACCGTGATACCGCGCGGCGCAACTTCGCGGGCCAGCGCGCGGGTGAAGCCGATCACCCCCATCTTCGCCGCGACGTAATCGGCCAGCCCGGCATCGCCCACCAGCGCCGTCTCGCTCGACATGTTGACGATGCGGCCGCGCCCGCGCGCGATCATCCCCGGCACCACCAGGCGCGAGGCGCGCATGGTGGTCATCAGCGTGATCTCGACCACGAAGCGCCAGGTCTCCTCCTGCGACACGTCGAACATGCTGGCGCGCTCGCGAGCGCTCTGGCCGACATTGTTGAACAATACGTCGACCGGGCCGAGCTTCGCCTCCAGGTCGCGGAAGAAGCCGGTCAGCACCGCCCCGTCCCTGCAGTCGCCCACCATGCGGAACACGCGCTCGTCATTGGGGAACGCGGCGGCCAGCGTGTCGGCTTCGCAGTCGATCACCGCCAGCGCGGCGCCCTCCGCCTGGAAGCGGCGCGCGGTCGCCGCGCCGATCCCGTTGGCCGCGCCGGTGACGGCGACCACCTTGCCGGCAAACCGCCGCATGCCTGAGTCGTTCATCGCCGCGCGCCCCTCAATGGAAGGTCCGTCCGCCATCCACCGCAAGCGCGATCCCGGTGACGAACGAGGACTCCATACTGCTCAGCCACAGGATCGCATCGGCGATCTCGGCGGGCTGGGCGATCCGGCGCAGGGCGTAGCGGCTTTCGATCAGGGCGCGGGCGGCCTGCGGATCGGGCCGACCGCGCCAGGACAGCTCCAGCATCGGCGTGTCCACCGCGCCCGGGCACACCGCGTTGACCCGGATGCCGTCACCGGCGAGCTCCCTTGCCAGCACCTTGCCCAGCATGATCAGCCCCGCCTTTGAGGCAGCGTAGGCGGCGCGCCCCTCCAGCGGAAACAGGCCGGCGCCGGACGCCACGTTGACGATGGTCGCGGCCGCCGCGCGCCGCAAATGCGGAATCGCGGCGCGGCACACCCGCATGCTCCCGGTCAGGTTGACCGCCAACACCTTGTCCCACTCCGCGTCGGCCATGTCGGCGAGCGAGCGGTCCAGGTCGATGCCGGCCGCGTTCACCACGCCGTCGAGTCCACCCAGTGCCGCCACGCTTCGCGCGATGGCGGTCGCGACCGAAGCGGTGTCGGTGACATCCGCGGCGACGAAGACGTGCGGCGCACCAAGCCTGGCCTCGGCGCGCAGGCCGGCCTCATGGTCGCGGTCCAGCAGAGCGACGCCGGCGCCCTCACGCGCAAACCGTTCCGCGCAGGCGAAGCCGATGCCACCGCCGGCGCCGGTCACCAGGATGCGCCGGCCGTCCACGCGTCCCGTCATTCGCACCTCCGCACGTCCGCATCGGCCCTGGTGACGGCTCCGGCCACGTCCACGCGTCCCGTCATTCGCACCTCCGCACGTCCGGCAACCTCCGCGCCCACGGCGACGCGGCACTCAACATGCCGCATCGCATGGCTGCGCCAGCGCCGGCACGGCCGTGTCGAACACGGGTTGCTCCAACTCGCCGATGCGGTGGCAGGCTGCCAGATGTGCTGGTCCGACGGCGTGCAACAACGGTTCCTCGGTGCGGCAGCGGTCCGTCGCGAACGGGCAGCGTGCCGCGAAGCGGCAGCCGGGCGGCAGATCGATCGGACTCGGCGGCTCGCCGCGCACCAGATGCCGCCGCCGCAGCGCCTCGCGCGACGCCCCCGCCGGGACAGCGGCCGAGATCAGCGACCAGCTATAGGGATGCCGCGGGCGCGCGAAGAACTCGGGCGCCGGCGCTTGTTCCACGATCTGCCCCAGATACATCACGGCCACGTCGTCACAGACGTACTGCACCACGCCAAGATCGTGCGAGATGAAGATGTAGGCCAGGCCACGCTCGGACTGCAGACACTTCAGCAAATTCAGAATCTGCGCCTGGATCGCGACGTCCAGCGCCGAGACCGCCTCATCGCAGACGATCAGTTCCGGCTGGGTGGCGAGGGCGCGCGCGATGCAGACGCGCTGGCGCTGGCCGCCGGAGAACTGGTGCGGGAACAAACCCGCGGCGTCGGGCGGCAGTCCTACCGCGGCCAGCAGCGTGGCCACGCGTTCGGCCGCGGCGTGGCGGGACAGGCCCTCCAGCAAGCGGATCGGCTCGGCGATCAGCTCCCCGGCCCGCCGCCGCGGATCCAGAGACGAAAACGGATCCTGGAAGATCATCTGGATGTGGCGGCGGGCCTGGCGCAACGCCTTGCCGCGCAAGGCGAGGAAATCCGCGCCGTCGAGCATGACTGCGCCGGCGGTCGCGTGCACCAGGCGCATCACCGCCAGGGCCGCGGTCGATTTGCCGGAGCCGGATTCGCCGACGATGCCGAAGCTTCGCCCGCGCGCGACGGTGAAGCTGATGCCGTCCACGGCGTGCACCACCGCGCCGCGCGCAGCTCCGGCTGCCGGGAAATGCACCACCAGATCGTTCACCTCCAGCACCGGCTGATGCGGCAATGGCCGCGCAAGCATCGCCGCGCCCGTCATGGCATTGCTCCGGGCATGTCGTTGCCGCCGCGACGCGGCGCAGCATCCGGCGTCCCCACACGCGATGCCGCCAAGGACGCGACAACGGCGTCGGCCAATGCCCCGGGATACCGGCAGGCGACCGCATGCCCCGGCCGATGCTCCTCCAGCGGTGGCTGCAGCCGCTCCCGGCACTGGTCGTCGGCACGTGGACAGCGGCCGGCGAAGGCGCAGACGCTGGCCCGCTGGCCCAGCGGCGGCACCAGCCCCGGGATTTCCAGCAACGCCGGCCGTGGGTCCGCCGCGGTGGTCCCCAGGCGCAAACGCGGCGTGGCCGCCATCAGTGCGGCGGCATAGGGATGCAGCGGCGTCTCCAGCACATGCCGCGTGGCACCTTGCTCGACGCAGCGGCCGGCATACAGCACCGCCACGCTGTCCGCGATGTCGGCCACGGTGCCCAGATCATGCGTGATCAGCAGGATCGCGGTGCCCATCTCCTGCTGCAATTGCTGCAACAGGTCGAACACTTCCGCCTGCACCGTCACGTCCAGCGCGGTGGTCGGCTCATCGGCGATCAGCACTTGCGGCCGGCAGGCCAGCGCCATGGCGATCATCACCCGCTGGCGCATGCCGCCGGAAAGCTGGTGCGGATAGGCCCGTAACCGGCTCTCGGCGGCGGGAATCTGCACCGCCTTGAGCATCGCCAGCGCGCGGTCCAGCGCGTCGCGCCGGTTCAGGTTCTGGTGCTGCCGCAGCGCCTCGGTGATCTGGTCGCCGACGGTGTAGACCGGGTTCAGCGCGGTCATCGGCTCCTGAAAGATCATCGACATGGCGCTGCCGCGCAGCGAGCGCAGGCGGGCGGGGCTGGCGGCTGCGATATCCTCGCCGCAGAGCACGATGCGGCCGCCGGTGCGGCGAAATCCATCCGGCAGCAGGCCCATCAGCGCGAGCGCCGTCATGCTCTTGCCGCAGCCGGACTCGCCGACCAGGGCGATGATGCGGCCGGCCTCGACGCTGAACGACAGATGCTCCAGCACCGCGGCATCGCCCAGCGGCGTCTTCAGCACCACGGTCAGGTCCTGCACGTCCAGGATCGGGGCCACGTCAGTGCCGCTCCCGGAAGCGCGGGTTCAGCGCGTCGTTGATCGCATCGCCGATCAGGCTGATCGCCAGCACGGCGAGAAAGATGGCGCCCCCCGGCAGCAGCACGGTCCACCATGCATCCAGCGCATATTCCCTGTTCTGGCCCAACATCAGGCCCCAGCTCATAACGTTCGGATCGCCCAGGCCGAGGAAACTCAGTCCCCCCTCGAACAAGATCGCCGTGCCGATCGCCAGCGTCGCAGCAACGATGATGGGCGGGGCGGCATTCGGCAGGATGACGCGGCCCATCAGATACAGCGGCCCTGCCCCGCCGGCGCGCGCCGCCTTAACGTAATCCAGCCCGCGGATGCGCAGGAATTCGGCCCGCGTGAGCCGGGCGGCCGGCGGCCAGGAGACGATGCCAATGGCGATCGTGGTGATCGACAGGTGCTGCCCGAACAACGTCACCAGCACCATGGCAAACAACAGCGTAGGCAGCACCTGGAAGAATTCGGTGACCTTCATCAGCAATGCATCCGTGCGGTCACCGAAATAGCCGGCAAACGCGCCGATGGTCACGCCGATGAAGATCGTGATCCCAGCAGCAACCACGCCAACCGTCATGCTGGCGCGGCCGCCGTGCAGCAGTCCCGCCAGGACGTCGCGGCCCAGATAGTCGGTGCCCAGGATCGGATCGCCGCCGGGCAGCGTGAACGGCGCGCCGACGATATCGAACGGATCGACCGGATAGAGATACGGCCCGATCAGCGTTGCCGCCACGAGGCAGAAGAAAATCACCAGCCCGAACATTCCGGCGGGATTGCGGATGTAGAGCCGAACGGCCTCGACCACCGGCGCATGCCCTGGCCTGGCGGCCTGTGGTTCGTCGGCCAGTACGGCCGGCCGCGGCGGCGTGGCGGAAGCCGTGGTGGCGCTCACGCGCGGCCCGTCCGGATGCGCGGATCGATCACGCGATAGACGACGTCGGTGATCAGGTTGGCGACGATCACCAGGATGGCAGAAAACAACAGGATGCCCAACAAGGTCGGATAGTCGCGCCGCAGAATCGAATCGAACGCCAGACGCCCAAGGCCGGGCCAGGCGAACACGGTTTCCACCAGCACGGCGCCGGCGAAGATCTGGCCGAATTGCAGGCCAACGATGGTGACCAGCGGGATCAGCGCGTTGCGCAGCGCATGCTTCAGCACCACCCGCCGTTCGGGCAGGCCCTTGGCCCGCGCGGTGCGGACGTAATCGGCCTGCAGCGCCTCGATCATGCTGGCCCGCATAAAGCGGCTGTATTGCGCGACATAGACGATGGCAAGCGTCGTCGCGGGCAGCACGAGATGCTTCGCAACATCGGCGATATGCGCCAGGCCGGTTGACGGATAGGCGGGATCGTCCATGCCGGCGACCGGCAGGACCGGCCAGATGGAGGCGAACAACACCAGCAGCATGAGCCCCGTCCAGAACACCGGTGCGGCGTAACCCGCGATCGAGATCACCGACACGATCTGATTCAGCAGGCCATGCGGCCGTCGCGCACTGACGATGCCCAATCCCGCGCCGATCAGCACCGCCAGCACCAGCGCGGTCAGGATCAGCAGCATGGTCGCCGGCAGGCGGCTGAACACCAGGCGCAGCACCGGCTCGTTGAAATAGAACGAGAAGCCGAGATTGCCGTGCGCGACCTTGTCCAGATAGTCGATCAACTGGGCTCCCTCGCTGCGGTCCAGCCCGTATTCGGCCCTGATCTGCGCCATGATCCGCGGCGACGCGCCACCCATTTCTCCGGCAATGACCTGCGCCGGATCGCCGGGTGCGGCGTGGATGAGCACGAAATTCAGCACCACCACGGCCACCAGCAGGCCGAGCGAGTTCAGCATCGCTCGCAGCAAGGGACGCAGCGTCTTCATGGCGCTGCGGCGCACGCGGCGATCACCGGAGCGCGAGTCCCGCACCCGGTGTCGTTGCGAGGGTCCGCAAGGACCGAAGCAATCCCGGTCGGGAGTTTGCACGACCGCCGGCACATCCACCCGATCGCGATTGCTGCGTCGCCGCGCGCCTCGCCACGACAGGCCCGGCGCGGCATCCGCGTCTCACGCCGCACCGGCAGCGGCGCCTACGCCGACCACGCCAGCTCGTCCAGCGGCGACAGCGAACCCCAGATCGATAGCGGCAAATGATTCAGCCGCTTGTCGTAGGCGCCATGGAACGGCGAGACATTGATGTACGCGATCGGTGCATCGTCTACCACGATGTGCTGGAATTCCGCGTAAAGCGCCTTGCGCCGAGCGAGGTCCGGCTCGATGGCCGCCTGGTTCAACAGCGCGTCCACCTTCGGGTTGGAATACTGCTGAGTGTTCGTCCAAATCACGCCCTTGCGGATATTGCTGGTCAGGTAGGTGCGGGCGACGCCGATCACCGGGTCACCCCAGTTGAACACGTTGTCCATGGTCATGTCGAAGTCAAAGTTGGAGATGCGGTGCGCCCAGGTTGGGAAATCCGGCGCCGGCTGTTCTGTCACCACGATATCGAGACGCTTGAACGCCGCCCGCAGGTATTCCGCCTGATTGCGCTGCTGGTCGTTGTCGCCGGGGATATATTGGATGGTGAACGTGCCGCGCGTGCCGTCGGCGCCCTTGGTCAGCCCCGCCTCATCGAGCAACTTCCTGGCGTGCGGGATGTCCAGCTTGTACGGGTTCAGCCCCTGCGCATAGAACGGCGATGACGGCACGATCGGTCCCAGATCCGGCGTCGCCTCGTCGACCAGCAGCTTGGTGATGATGAAGTCGCGGTTCACCGCGTAAGCCAGCGCCTGCCGTACCCGCACATCGTTGAACGGCTTGCGGCCGGTATTGAACGCCAGCCAATTGATCGGACCCAGCCCTTCGAAGCCGCGGTCGGTCACAGACAGCCGCGGCGACTTGGTCAAACGCTCGACATCGCGCACCGTTGGCACGAACGGCAGCGCCGTGACCTCGCCTTGCTCCGCGGCGATCACCAGGCTCTCGGGATCGGGCACGATGCGGAACACGATCCGGTCGAGCTTCGGGCGTCCGGGCAGAAAGAATTTGTCAAATTTCTCCAGTGCGATCGACTGGCCCTGCTGGTAGTCGACAAACCGGAACGGGCCGCAGCCGACCGGCTTCAGGTTGGCCGGATTGGTGTGGATATCCGCGCCGGCGCCATAGATGTGCTTCGGCAGGATCGGCATCAGCGCCGGCGACATGGTCAGCAGCAGTGCCGGATGCGGATGGGTCAGATGGATGATGACCGTGTGAGGGTCCGGCGTCGCCACGCCGGAAACCGGTGCCAGCATGGTCTGGAACGGATGGTCCGCCTTGATGATGCCGATGGTGAAGGCAACATCTTCCGAGGTGACCGGCGTGCCGTCATGAAATACGGCATGGCGCACCAGATGCAGCGTCACACTCAGATGGTCCGGTGCGATGTCCCACGATTCCGCAAGGTACGGCTGCGGATTCCAGTTGTCGTCGTAGCGCAGCGGGCTGGCGAATACCTGGGTGGAGACCATGGCCGTCGCAACGCCCGACTGGATGGCGCCGTTGAAATGCCGCGGCACCTGGGTCGTGCCGATCACCAGCGGCGGGGTGACCACTGCGGCCTCGGCCTGGGCCGGCAGGCCATCCAGCAGCGGTGCCGCCAGCATCGACAGCGATCCTCGCAGGATCGAACGTTTGGTCAGGTGCATCGATCAGCCTCCACGCGATTGGTCTGTTATGGCTCTGCTGGTTTGCTCGCGGCGATATCCGAGCCTTGGCTACCGCCGTTGCGTTCGCGGCACAGCCGCGCCAACACATCGGACGGCATGTCGGGCGTGCCGATCAGCACGAATGTCTCCGGCGCCGCCGGGTCCGGCCATGGCTCCAGCGTGGTGCGGCGGCCGGCACGCTGAACCAGGTGCAGCGCGCGCTGCGGACCCAGGCGGCAAAACCCCTTCAACCGCAGCACGCTGTCCGGCAGGGCATCGAGCAAGGCGAGCAATGCAGCACGGTCCAGCGTGGCGGGCGGGGACCAGACGGACTGGCGGAAGCCGTGCCCGGACACCGCTTCAGCGCGGAACCGGACTGGCGCCGCGTGCGCCATCCCCAGCAGCAGCGGCACGCCATCGACCGGCATCGCGGCGGTGGCGACGTCGGCGCGCAGCCGCCGGAGCGCCGCGCGCGTCGCCGCGATCTCCGCCGCGGTCGCCAGGTCGGTATGGGTCAGCAGCACCAGGTCGGCGCGCGCCACCTGGCGTTGCAGCGTATCGGTCAGCCAGCGATCGGCCAGTAAAGCGGGAAACCGTTGCGCATCGGCCAGCACCAGCACGGCATCCAGGTGCACGCCCGTCTCCAGCCGCGCCAGTTGGCCGATGCGCCAGGGATCCGACACGCCGCTGGCCTCGATCACGACATGCTCCGGCGGCGGCTCCAGTGCCGCCAGCCGCGCGATGCCCTCGCCCAGGTCGGGGCCCAGCGCGCAGCAGACGCAGCCGTTGCTGAGCGCGACCATGCCGGACTGGCGCGCGGCAATCAGCGCCGCGTCGATATTGACCACGCCGAAGTCGTTCACCAGCACGCCAACGCGTTGCTCTGCGCGCGACAGCAGCGCGTTCAGCGCCGTGGTCTTGCCGGCACCGAGAAAGCCCCCCAGCACAGTGACCGGGATGCTCATGCGGGCGGCGAAGCGGGAAACACGCTGCCGCCCAGCACCGTGGCATGCACACCGACATCCTTCAGCCGCACCGGCTCGATCGCCAGCGGATCATCGTCCAGCACGGCGAAATCCGCCAACTTGCCGACCTCGATGCTGCCGATCAGGTGGTCCAGCTTGAGGGTATAGGCCGCGCCCAGGGTGATGGCGCGCAGTGCGTCGGGCACGCTGATGCGCTCGCCTTCGCCCAGCACGCGGCCCTTGGCGGTCAGGCGCATCGCCGCGCACCAGGCGGTGAACAGTGGCGCCAGCGGCGTGATCGGTGCGTCGGAATGGATCGCGAGCGGGATGCCCAGGCGCAGCGCCGTGCCGCAGGCGTCCATCCGCTGCGCACGCGACAGGCCCATGGTCTGCGCCACATGTTCCTCGCCCCAGTAGTAGATGTGGTTGGCGAACAGGTTGCAGCACAGGCCCAGCGCCTTGATGCGGCGGAACAGCGCCGGGTCCGGCATCTGGCAATGTTGCAGCGTGTGGCGGTGGTCGGGACGCGGGTGAGCGGTGATGACGCGCTCCAGCGCCTCGACGGCGGCCTCGGTCGCCTGGTCGCCGTTGGTGTGCATGTGGATGACCGCGCCGGCCCGGTGCCAGGCTTCCAGCATGCCGGCGAGTTCGGACGGGGCGATGTACCACAGGCCGTTCGGCGCGCCGTTATGGTAGCCGGGCCAGCGCAGCCGCGCGGTGAAGCCCTGGATCGAGCCGTCAACATGGAGCTTCACCAACTTGAAATGCAGCTTGTCGGTGCTGGTCGGGCGCAGCACGTTCAGCCGGGCAACACCGTCCGCGGGATTGAAGTAGCGCGTGGACAACGCCGGAACCAGCCGCACGGGAAACGCCGGGTCGGCGGTGGCGGCACGATAGATGGCGACCGTGTCGTCCGACATGTCGCTGACCAGGTCGGTCGCGGTGGTCACGCCGACCTGGCAGGCCAGTTTGCCGAAGCTGTGCAATGAGTCGGCGTCCAGCGCGCGCGACAGCGTGTCCGGCGTCACCACGCGCCGGACACGGCCCATCAGCTCGGGTCCCTGCACCTCGCCGGTCGGTTGCCCGGCGTCGTCGCGTACCAGCCCGTCCAGATCGTTCACCCGATCGAACCCCGCGATCGCCATCGCGGTACTGTTCAAATTCATGATGTGGCCGGAGGCGTGGGTGACGACCACCGGGCGATCGGTGGCAACGCGGTCGAGGTCGCGGCTGTCCATGCGCCGGCCGCCAAAATAGATCGGGTCGAACCCCCACGCGGTGAGCGAACCGGTCGGCTTCGCTGCCGCGGCCTGCTGCAGCCGCGCGACGACGGTGTCGATATCCTTCAGTCCCGACCAGCGCTTCCCGCCCGGGTCGGTGCGGTCGAAGAAGCCCAGATACGGGTCGCGCCAGGCAGCGCCGGCATGCAGGTGGCTGTGGCCTTCCACCAGGCCCGGCATGATGACCTTCGCGGCAAAGCGGTCATCCAGCGCGACCGGGCCGAGATCGGCCATTTCGGCCGCGCCGCCCACGGCGAGGATGCGGCCATCGCGCACCGCAACATGGGTCGCATCCGGCAACGCAGGGTTCATGGTCAGCACGCGGCGGGCGGTGAACACGTGGATCGCGCCGGACATCGTCAATGCTCCTGTCGCATGCGCAGGCCAGGGCAGCCTGCGCCGGGCCTATGCATCCCTTGCCTCGTCGCGGCGATGATAGACCCGACAAAGGGCGCGCTGGCCAAGCCAGGCATCCGGACAAAATCTGCCATGCCCACCACCGACGACGATACGCTGCCGCCATTCGCGCTGCCAGGCATCGGTCAGAACAAAGTCACTGCCGCATTCGATGGCGGCCTGATCTGTTCCGATGGCGGCGTGTCCTGGTACCGGCGAGCCTCACGCTCCGCGAACTGCATGGCGTGATCCAGGCGGCCACAAATCGGTGTGCCACCCCGACTTGGGTGATGCCGACAGTTCGCTGCCGCGCTCTTGCTCAATTACCCGCCTTGTAGGACCATCGGGCGGCAGCTTGGCGTCCTTCTTCGCAGTGCCGCATGAAGCTCGGGAGGCCCGACATGTCCATCATCATTGGCGGGGGCGACTACCGGTACGAGCGAGGTGACAACCGGGCGAAATTCCGGTTACGCGCGTCAACCGTGACTATCCAGGCCAAGCCCCTGATGCTTGCCTCTTGTCATTTGCAGCCACAACGGTGGCCCACTACCAACCAAGATGCATCACAACACCAGAAAGGGAGACGACCATGCACTTGATGTACTTCACCGAACAACCGATGTCGGCCTACTTTGCGGAAGAGGGTTTGAAATTCGGCGCCACAGCCCTGATGTTCTCTAACAGATTCTTCGATCCGGCTGCCGGCAGTCGAATCTATAACGAGTATCTTGAACACTACATGATGGTCGACGAGCTCGGCTTCGACGGCATTATGCTAAATGAGCATCACAATGCGCCATTCTGCATGCAAGCACGGACCAACATATTTGCGTCAATCCTTGCCGCCGTCACGAAGCAGGTAAAAATCGTGATCTTGGGCAACCCATTGCCCTTGTCCGACAATCCGGTGCAACTCGCCGAAGAGCTGGCGATGATTGACATGATCTCGAAGGGCCGGCTGGTGTCGGGCTTTGTGCGCGGCGGCGGCCAGGAACAGTTGGCCAATGGCGTCAACCCGGCGTTCAACCGCGAGCGGTTCGAGGAAGCGCACGACCTGATCATAAAGATCTGGACCGAGCATGGTCCATTCCGCTGGGAGGGTACGCACTATCAGCATCGCGTGGTGAACCCCTGGGCCGTGCCGATGCAAAAGCCTCATCCGCGTATCTGGATCCCCGGTGTCATCAGCAAAGAGACGATCGTTTGGGCCGCGCAGCACGGCTATCCCTATATCGCGCTCAATACGCCGGTAGAGAGGACCCGGCAAATCTGGAAACTCTACGATGACGAAGCGGCCAAGGCGGGCTTCGCCGGCGGCCCGGAATATCACGGACTGCTGAAGCAGGTCCATGTCGCCGAAACCGAGGAAAAGGCGCTGGAAAATGCCCGCCAGTTCCTGTGGATGCAGGGCGAGTTCACCGGTCTCGCCCATCCGGTGTGGAGCACGCCCGCCGGTTATTACAGCCCGGAGAACCGCCGCGGCTTCGTCGAATCCTCCGTCGGCCGATCGGCCAGCCCACGCGCGCGCCCGAACCTGGAAGGCCAGCTTAAGGAGATGATGATCATTGCCGGCACGCCGAAGCAGGTGATCGCCAAGCTGCGCATCCTGCTGGAGGAAACCCGTCCGGGTATCTTCGCCTTCTGGGGCAACGACGGTACCGTCTCACACGACGATGCCAAGACCTGCATCCGCCTCCTCGGCCAGGAAGTCTTTCCGGCAGTGCGCGAGATGGCAAAAGAGTTTGACCTCAAGAGCCCATTCGAGACAAACCAGCCCGTCAGTGTTCGGTACATGAAGGGACCGACGGAGGCCGTGCGGGTGGCCGCGGCGTAGGCTCGAATTGAGCTGTCTGTCGTCCCAGGGTGGTGCGCATCTCCGGCAGTGGTGTGCAAACCTGGACGTAGCCGGTTCCAACGCGTAGTGTTGCTGCCCTAATGACATCAGGGATCGGAGAATCAAAATGGTGGATGCGCCCATCTCCAGTGCGCCGACCGAGGCCGAGATGCCCGTTGGTATCAACCATCTCGTCATCAACGTTCGTGACATCGAGGAGTCACACAGGTTCTGGACGGAAGTCCTGGGCTTTCGCGAGGTCGCGCGGTCAAAGCGCAATCCGATGCGGTTCTACAGCGGCAATCACGACGGCCGGATGAACCACCACGACATCGCCCTGGCCGAGAACCCGAACCTGCCGAAGCCGGCCGAGGACTGGAAAATGTTCGGCACGCCGGTGGCGATCAACCATATCGCGATCGCAATGCCGAACCGCGAGGCCTGGCTGAAACGGCTCGCGTGGTTGCGGGAGAAGGGCGTCCCGTTCCGTGCCCGCATTAACCATGGCATGACGCACAGCCTCTACATCACCGACCCGAATGGCTATGGCGTCGAGGTGCTGTACGAATTGCCCCGGGAGGTCTGGGGCGAGAACATCCAGGGCGCGATCGATTTCGCCGAACGCCTGCCGACCGAGGGCGACGAGGCGTTCGTGGACGACACCAACTACCCGCATTTCGGCCAGGCGGCCGCCGCGGAATAGGCGGGGGCGCCGGTCGGGTCAGCTTGGTCGGGGCAGCTCGATCGGCGTTGCAGGCCCGTGATGTTCGCCCGCGACCGCGAGGGTTGGCGGCGCGATCGATGGAGGCGGCTGGCGACAGGAGGCGCGAGTCTCGATGCCGGCGGGAACTGCGGCATCGATGCCCGAGCGGAGAGCCTCTCGCGGATTGCGAGGATTTCCGTGCGGCGCCGGTGCGGTCGATCTGCTGCGGTCGATCTTGCCGCGCGCGCTCGCCCGCGGTTATCGTTCACCCAGGGTGCCGAACCGGCTGGGCATCCGGAAGCGCCGTTCCAAGGGGGCTTGTCCATGCCGTGGAACCAGTTGGGCGATGGTTCGCTGAATGTCCTGAGCGACGAGAAGATCGCCAACGGAATATTCGGCAAACCGGGTCTCATTCCCAGGTTTTTCATGACCGGCGACGGGCATCAGGAGCCACCGTTCCAGTGGAGCGGAAAATGCGCGGTTATGAAACAGTATTTTGAAACTGCGATGCAGAACGGGCAGCTCTGCGCCCATGTCGAGCGGTTGCAGAACGATGTCGCGGCCGGCAATGTGCCTGCATTCCTCCAGCCGCTGTATCAGCAGAACCGGATTTTCGGTTGGGAATTGCCGATCTTTGCGCCGCTGGCAAGATGCGGCCAGTTGTATTACGGCATCGGCCCTGCACTCGCGAACAATCAGATAGACCGCGCCCTATTACAGACATTTTCGGAATTCAGCCATTTTGCGCAATTAGCGCACCAGCTTGTCGCCTCGGTGGGGAGTCCTGCCGAGCTCACGGACGTATTGCCCCTGTTGAACGGATTGGCCGAATATATTGTTGCTGTCATAGCAAAGCAACAGCCTGCCAAAGCCGAGACCAGCGGGGAATACAGGACGCGGTTGAAAACGTATTACGATGCCATCATGGAACTGCGTACGACCGCGCACAGATTCATCGCCACACCCATTCAGAGCGTTATCAACGAGTATCCCCAGTGCATCCATATTATAACATGCGGCAACGCACACATCACGGTCAATAATCCGTTGCACCAATATCTTCATATCGGTGACGCGATTGGCGTCGTGGATGCCGCGCGCGTTTTTTGATAGGTCGGCGTCCACAACGTTGAGCGAGATCCGCCGCGTGCCGCAATCAAACGGGTCAGCGCCTCGTCAGGCCCTGCCCGTCCGATTCCAGGCCATCTTCGCGTTTTTCACCATGCACTCTTACCCGGCTGAGGCTTTCCCCGGTGACGCCCCGATTGTGAGAACCGCGGAGACGCTCTACCATCCTGATCGTCGCCGCGGTAGTGAACACACCCGAGCACCATGCTCGGGCCATGTCGGAGGACTGGAGCACGATCCCCTTGACCCCGCATCTGCGGCGCCGAACCGCGCAGCACGGCTGCTCGGCGCCAACAACCGCCCTCGCAGCGACGGTTGACGAGGTGCCGGAGCAAGTCCTCGACTACGTGATCCATCCGATCGCGTCGAAGCCGTGTGATTAACAGGAGTTTGTGATGATCTGCGATGTGCATGCGCACTACACGCCGAAGAATTTCAGCGAGTTCATGGGCGACCGCTTTGCCTCGCCGACGCATCTGGCGGTAAAGCGCGGGCTGGCGCGACACCCGTTCTCGGATACGCAGGAGGACATCGAGGCCCGTTTCCGGCTGATGGAAGACGCCGGCGTCGGACGGCAGGTATTGTCACCGAATCACCCACCCTATCTGCCGGATGAGGCGGAGTGCGTCACCGCGGTCAAGATGCTGAACGACGCATACGCCGAGTTCGCGCATCGCTACCCCGACCGGATCAGCTCCTATGTGATGCTGCCGTTGCCGCATATCGACGCGTCGCTGAAGGAGATGGAGCGCGGCTTTGACGAGCTCGGCTGCGTCGGCGTGAACATGAACATCGTATGCCTCGGCCGCTCGATCGCCGAGACCGAGTTCGAGCCGCTCTACGCCGAGATGAACCGCCGCGCCGCGGTACTGTTCGTGCACCCGGCCGGCAGCGCCATCTGCTCTCCCTTGATCATCGATTACAACTATCGCGCGTCGGTCGGCACCTCGCTTGAGGACGCGACTTTCGTGCTCCATATGATCGCCAAGCAGATCCCCTACCGTTACCCGCGCATCAAATTCATCGTGCCCCATCTCGGCGGCCCGATCCCGATGCTGATGAACCGTCTCGACAAACAGGGGCAGGGCCCGTCAGGCCATCCCAACCTCGCCGAGGCGCCGAGCGTCACCGCCCGGAGATTCTACTACGACACCGTGTGCTATTGCTCGAAGCCGGCGTTCCTATGCGCCCTCGAGGCGTTCGGGGCGGATCACATCGTGACCGGCAGCGACTATCCGGTGTTGCAGGATTGGGAGGTCTACCGGGAGACCTTCGCCTATATCGAGCGGCTCGGCCTGCCGAGGGAAGTCACCGACAAGATCCTGCATCATAACGCGCAGAGTTTGTTCGGCTTCGATCACTAAGAGCCATCGCACGCAGATCGCTCGTGTGACCACGTTTTACACGTAGTTCGAACCTACCCCTGCCAGGACGACGCCGTTTCTTGGGCTGGGCAGCTCTGTTTCACTTGCCGGCGGCAGCGCGTTTCGGGCCGGCGCAGGGGAGCTGATAGGTTGCCGGACCCTGGTAGTTGCCCGGGTCCTGGAACTTTCCGAGGATTTCCGCGGCCGCGACCCCGGTCGCTGTCTTGCTCGGCAGGCTACCGAACAGCGCCGCTCCTTCGGCAGCATCACAGCTTCCCGCACTGCAAAGGCGAACCGGAGCGACGTTGACTGTGCCGATCCGTTTGGTGGTGGCGATGTCGGGCGGCGTGACCTGGTCGCATCCCCCTGTGTCCCAGAAGAATGTGGCCAAAAGGATGGTACTGCTCCCGTCGTTGGCGCCGAAGGCGGTGAAGAAGAACGATCGGGCCGAGACGCCCGACACCGTGTAAAATGTCCCGGGAGGCTTCTCGATGGACGTGGTGAACGGCGTCGTCGGCCAATCCTTGTAGGTGAGCTTGACTTCTCCGGTCGTTGGATCCGCCTTCGCTGTGGCCGGAAGACCCGTCGGTTGAAAGAACAGGGAGCCGGCCGAGTGATCGAGCAAAGGCAACTGTGAGCGGATCGAGTCGTTCAAATAAAGATTGAGATCCCGGTCCGGCCCGGTCGCTCCCGCTTCGTGCAGCGTGACCTGATAGTCTTCGAACGGACGCTCGAGTTGGAAGAAGCCGAACGTCCATCCGGAAAGATAGGCGCCCGGTGCGAAATGTGCGACGGCATTGAACGTGAGAAAGTCCGTTTGCGTGACGTCAATCGTTCCAGGCGCCCCGGCCTGCCGGACGACTTGCGGCGAACTGGCTTTCGTCAGCGATACTGATCGCAACTGTGATGCAAGAGCAGTACCCATGATGGGTGTCGCGGGGCTCGACGCCGGGGCGCCGCCGGGAGCGCCCGCATCGTCCTGCCTCCGAACACGCGGCGCGGCGCCGCCGGAGTGTTGCACCGTGGGTGGAAGCACGTACCGGTCGGAACCGCCATCCGGTGCATCGTGGCCGCGGCCGAATACAATGTCCCAGCCCACATTGTGGGCGAATCCGTTGACCACATGAGTCGAGGCGCCGGCGCCGCTGTCGTCATGAACGCGCACGCGGCTGAAATCGTGGCCGACGGTGATAGGCTTTGGGGCCGGCTCGGTCTGGAATTGCCGGCGTTCTTCGTCCTCACAGGCTGCGCATTTCCGGCTGCGCTGGTCCCGAGCAGGGGCAACGAAAAGTTCGGACATCCGCGTTACCTGATCAGCGACGGCGCCCGTCTCGCGCTCCGGCGAGCCCTTAACCGCTCCAGTCGCGAGCTTCGGTTGCGTAGACCCTGATTGCGCGCTGGCAGTGGATAGAGTTCGAACCCGGTTTGCCGGTTCAGATGGAAAGGCGGGGATCTTGCCGAAGTCCCACGACAGACCGTGCGGTGCCTCTCGGGCGACCTCTTTCTCGGCCCGCGACGCAAGCCGCGCCAATTGCAGTGTCGGCTGATTTCCGATCGCGCGTCGCGGAAACATCGGCTGGTGGGCTGAACCTTGTCCGCGTCGATGTCCGACAAGGGTCGCGTGCTGGGCCGCTTGTCTGCTGGTCGAACTTTCGGCTGCCTTCGTCTGTGGTATCGCGACCTTCGGAGCAAGCACTGCCGGTCCTCCCCACGTCCGGAACGCCAGGCGCGGATTGCTCTGGGTCCCCGCATGTTATCCGTAGAGCGCCTCACTTATGTCTATCATTCCAGGGCAGAGCGATGAGACAACGTTCCAATCTCAATCGCGACGTTTTGTGGCACGATACCCTGGGCGCGTCCAGCAGCTTCCGAGACGGACGGCCCCGTGCCAACCCATGGCTATGCGACAGGGCTTTGGCGCAGGAGCCCATCGCGGCGACCGCGACGGAAAGCGCGGTGCGGCGTGATGTCATCGCCATAGGCGATGGGACCGATCATAATTCTTCGTTTGCGTTACAGAGAGTGGCTGGGTGTATTGGTGTCATGTCAGACCCACACTCTCCCCTGGCTCGTGCCGAGGCGTTCTGTCAGCGTTTCGGCCTGCGTGTCCCGATCCTGCTTGCGCCGATGGGCGGAGCCTCTGCGCCGTCGTTATCCGTGGCCGTCGCAAATGCTGGCGGACTGGGCGCGTGCGGCGCTTTGCTGATGCACCCTGAGGCGATCCAGGCCTGGAGCTCGGAGTTCCGGGCCGCCAGCAATGGACCATTCCAGCTCAACCTGTGGGTGCCTGACCCGCCGCCGCGACGCGATCGCGCGCAGGAGGCGGCGGTGTGCGCATTCCTGGCAAACTGGGGACCCGAGGTTCCGGCTGGCGCGGGTGATGCCGTGCCACCGGATTTCACCGCCCAATGCGAAGCCCTGCTTCAGGTGGCTCCCGCGATCGTTTCGTCGGTGATGGGACTATACCCGCCCGATTTCGTCCGTCGCCTGAAGCAACGCGGCATCGCCTGGTGGGCAAACATTTCGACGGTTGCCGAGGCGCGTGCCGCCGTGGACGCGGGTGCCGACGTGGTTGTCGCGCAAGGTGCGGAAGCGGGCGGCCATCGCGGATGCTTCGATGCAGCCCAGGCCGAGGCAGCGATGGTGGGGCTCGCTGCCCTGGTGCCGGCAGTCGCCGATGCCGTCCGTGTGCCGGTGGTTGCGACAGGCGGCATCGCCGATGCGCGCGGGGTCGCCGCCGCCTTGGTGCTCGGCGCAAGCGCCGCCCAGATCGGCACCGGCTTTCTGCGTTGCCCTGAGGCAAGGCTGCACCCGGCGTGGTCAGCGGCTCTGGCGCGCACGCCGCCCGAGGCTACCGTCATCAGTCGCGCCTTCAGTGGCCGCGCGGGACGCAGCGTCGCGACACAGTACGTCCAGGCAGCAGCCGCCCCGGAAGCGCCGGCGCCGGCTGCCTTTCCGGTGCAACGCGGATTGACGCAAGCCATGCGCGACGCTGCCAACAAGGCCGGTGACATCGATCGCATGCAAGCCTGGGCTGGGCAATCAGCCATGCTTGCACGCGCCGAGCCCGCCGCCGACATCGTCCGCACCCTGTGGCAGGGCGCGCTGAGCCTGCTCGGCCACGGACAAGCACAGTACGTCGGATTATAGTTGGAGCGCTGAGGCGAACTTGCGGCCGCGACTATCTCCCCGCTTCTATCGTGAGCGGTTCGATCGTGATCAGGTCCCGGCGTAGGTTGGCAGCCAACCGCCGGGCGGTGTCAGATCCAACCGGTCCTCACGCCGGGAGGCGCGGCCGGAAAGACCAAAGATCTCGCCGCGGTAGGCCCAGATTCGCAGATCTGTCCACACGCTTGCGCCGTCGACCGGCAACGCAGCCTTCGCCACACGCCGCTGCGCGAGGTAACCCTCGTGCTGTCGCGTCAAACGACGCAGACGCGCTTGCCCGACCTCGCCGCTTCCCAGCAATCCGCGGCCGGCGAATCCATGCAGCGGTTTGAACACGAAGTCCTGCTTCCGGCTCGCCAGCATATCGACGTTGTCCGGCCGCACGACGTACGATTCCGGCACGTGAGCTGTTAGAATTCGGCGTTCCTCAGGGTGAATTTCCAGCGCGGCATCCCAATCCGGGAGCGACAAATACTCCAGCAGGCGCTTGTCGCTGCGGGTCGTGTAAGTGAATGGATTAGGCGCAACATACACAGCACTCGCCGCATACGCCTCGCGCAGCGCCGCGAACTCATGCGAGTCCCAAAGGAAATCCGTTGACCTGTTTACGACGAACGCGACGGGACGCCGGTCGAACAACAGTTGCCCGCCGTTCCAGGACAGATCGGCGGGGCAGCCGATACCCGTCTCCCAGCCTGCGGCGTGAAACATGTCGCGCAGCATCTGAAACTCATGGCGAAATTTGCCCTGCTGCAACGACTCGCGGTCGTCCAATATCAGCAGCATGCCGGCAGACCAGGTGCCGAAAAATGCGCGAGCCTCCTGATCGACAAAGGCGGCGACGTGCTGCCGGAACAATGACAGAGATGGCGGCGCCGCAATGCCCTGCGACGCGGCCGGCTTCGCCATCTCATGATATACGGCGTTGATGATTGCCGCGAACAGGATGCCGGAGCCGTTGTCGTTGAATTCGATAAGCTGGCAATCGCCTTGCGGTGGCAGATGGAAGTCCCAGCAACTGAAAAAGCAGCATTCGGGCCTATGTCGCCGAGCAATGGACGGTGCGTCGGGCTGCACCACACGTCGCCACGCCTCGCTCGTGGTAACGCGGTCGAAGACGCGAATGAAGCGGTCGATCTGTTGCAGCACGAAGGCCGGAACCACCTGGTGGTGAGGCACGACGGAAAACTCCGTCGGCACCACCGGCATTCCCGCTGCCGTGAGGGCGGCGAAAAAGTTCGGGGCAAACCCGGCATCGCGCATCATGGCGCCGCACAGCTCGCCGCTGCCTGGCAGCGAATCCAACGAGCTATTGTCGCTACATCGGGGCGTGGCTTGGGCCTGGCACTGATCAGCCAGTAGCCGTAGGTTGTGGTTGGACCTGCCTTCGGCCCCGCCAGCACCTGAAGCCGCTTTTCGCGCAACATCGGGCCGAGCAATTCGAGGCGTCCCAACGCGATCCCCTGGCCGGCCAGTGCCGCGGAAATGACCTGGTCGTACTGGTTGAATCGCAGGGTGCTCTTCGATTTGACCGAGCCCCAGCCCTGGCTCGTCAGCCATTCATGCCATTGCAGCCAGGGGAAGTTCGGTCCGTCGAACTCGAGCAAGCAGTGCGGCGCGAGTGCCTGTGGCGAATCCAGTGTGGCAAGACCAAGACCGGGGTGAACGACTGGCGCCACTGATTCGCCAAACAGCCGCTCTGCACCTTCCGAGGCCGTGGTCTGACTGCAGTAGCGGATGGCGAGGTCGATACCGTCGCCGCGCAGGTCCTCCACCCGATCGGTGGCTGATATGCGTACGTCGATGCCGGGATGCTCGCACTGGAAGTCGCGTAGCCGCGGCAACAGCCACAGTCCGGCAACACCGATCGTGCAGGTGATCGTAACCGGCTGACGGACGTTGCTGACGCGGACGCTGCCGATCGCATCCTGCAATTGCTGGATGGCGGCATTGGCCGTTCTGAACAGGCGGTCCCCCTCCGCGGTGAACGCGATGGAGCGATGCCCCCGGATCAGCAGCTTTACGCCCAACATGTCTTCGAGCGTCCGAATTTGCCGGCTTGCCGCGGATTGCGTGATACAAAGATCTTCGGCGGCCAAGGTAATGCTCATGCGCCGGCCGACGGCGACAAAGCCGCGGAGCAAGTCCAGTGACATCAGGCGTGCGATGGATCCGGGCATCCTGCAAACTCAAATCTGCCGATGTGCGACCCGGCGCGGATGGTGGCGATCAACACGGGGTTCAATCTCTTGCTGTAGCGCCGCGTTCGTCTTTTGACCATAGCGTAGATGACCGATTGGCAAAGATCCCCGTTCTGCCTTGCTCGCCCTGCGTATGCTTCGCCAGGCTGCAGTGCCACCGGCGGCAGCGGCGCGCAGGCGAACCGCGCCATTCGGACCGCTAAAGCCAGACCGCATGCGCCGGCAGCGAGCACCTTGTAGCGGTCCATGCGGCTTCGTTCCCAGGCCCGCCTGCCTGACAGCGGCGGCGCGATGAATTGCCAATCTGATATGCCGCCCGCATTCGCTCAAGCGACATTACGGTCTGTCAAGTATGAATGCGCGGAATGCGAACACTCGGGCCGGCATTGCCTTGGCTCGCCTGCACGCCGGCGGCATGCCGGCCGCATTCCGGTGGCTCATCCGAAGAATGAGTTTTCCTGGTTTGCGTGGCGGTGTCGGCCGAGCCTACCTGCTGGCGCCTGAAGCGTGGCTTTGCCCGGGCCCTGCGTCCCGTTGGTCCGGTGAAGCGCTCAGATCGGAGCGAGCGACAGGAGATACCATGGACAACGAAGGATCGGCGTTGGCGGCAAGCCGACCGGACCTGGAGCAACCAGTCGATTGTCAGGCGCGCCCATTCTGCCGAAGCGCGCCGCGCGTTGCTGGCGTGGCGGCGGGCCTGAGTTACTTGTTGCCATCGTCCGAGCGCCCGTTTCAATACATGTACCAGTCGCCGCCGGGTGTGTCGTGGCAAAATTCCCGGTACCAGGTGGAACTGGCTGAAATCCTGGATGCGCGCACCACGCCCGCCGCTGCTTCGATCGACGGAGAAGGATTTGAGCTGTGGGATGCTCCCACCTCGGTCAGCGACTTTCAGGATGTCGGAGCAATCCAAACTCGCTACTATCGCGAGGCGGAGGAACTGGCGAAGCATGTCACAGGCGCCATGCGCGCCGTTGTTTTCGACCACGCGGTTCGGCAGCGGGAGCCGGGGCGGCCGGGTCTGAATTTTGGACGCAATGGCGAAAGCAGTGCCCTGGGCGCGGTCGGACGTGTTCACATCGACTACACCGAAGCTTCGGGACCGAGACGGCTGACCGCTTTGCTCACGGACAACAGGATTGCGCCGGTGCACAGGCGGTTTGCCATCGTCAATATCTGGCGGTCGATCGGCGGAAAGATCGTCGATACGCCGCTTGCCCTGTGCAGCGCGCGAACTGTCTCGGTCACCGACCTGGCCGCCACTGATCTGCGTTACAACGGACGCACTGGTGAAATGTACCTTGTCCATCACTCGCGCGAGCATCGATGGATGTATTTCTCCGAGATGGACCGCCACGAGGCTTTGGTGTTCAAGCAATATGACTCGCGGGTGAGCGGTGTCGCCCGCTTTACACCGCATTCTGCCTTCGATCTCCCTTGCATTCCCGCCAATGCCCCACTCAGGCGGAGTATCGAGATCCGCTGCCTTGTCGCCTACGACTGAAGCGTTGGGTCTTTGGCGAATTCCCCGCATTGAGGCAATACAACCATGGCTGAGCCAGCAGGCGCTTCCGATCGGTCGCCCATAATCGAATTCTGGTCCGAATTCGCCAGCACTTATAGTTATCTCAGCGTCATGCGAATCGAGCACGAAGCACGCCAGCACGGCGTAGCGGTGATCTGGCAGCCGTTCCTGTTGGGGCCGATATTCAGAGCTCTCGGCATGGAGAACTCACCGTTTGTGCTACAGAAAGACAAAGGCGCCTACGTGTGGCGAGACATGGCTCGCCAGTGCCGGAAATATGGTTTGCGATGGACGCAGCCCACGGCATTCCCGCGGCCTGGGGTGCTGCCGTTGCGTATCGCCTTGCTGGGAGTCGATCAGCCTTGGATCGGCAGCTTCTGCCGCCGGGTCATGGAACTCAGCTTCGTGCACGATCAGGACATCAACCGACCGGATGCCATGGCGTCCATCCTGACCGACCTCGGGCTGCCGGCTGCCGAGTTGCTGCGCCAGGCGGCGCAGTCTGAACCAGTGAAAAGCCAACTGCGGCAGCAAACGGACGAAGCGCGGCAACGCGGCATATTCGGGGCTCCCACATTCTTTGTCGGTTCAGAAATTTTCTGGGGGAACGACCGCCTGGACGATGCACTGTCGTTGGCCTCGCGCGGCGACGCCTGAGCCGGCGTGGGATGCCGTGGCTCCCTGCCAGCGCTGACCGGACGGCGACAATGACGATTGTCCCGATCCGGTCGGCGCAGGCGGACCCCGCCGCAGTCGGCGCGCGATCGTCAGGGGTTGGCAGCCTGCGCTAACCGGACAGGAACAACGACGATAATGCAGAACAGGCTGGAGACTGATCGAGCCTCCATGTGTGATAATGGAGCCAGGTTGCCGCTCGGTATCGCATTCTTATTACTCATGCACGCGTGGCATATTCATCGTTTGAAGCTCCGCTTCAGGATGCCTTTTCTTCCGGATGTCACCGAGCCGCCTCATCGTCGGTAAATTATGGCGCGGTTCTTCTCCACCGCACCAGCGACGCATACGGCTGTCAGGTAGATCATCACGAGGAGTGGAAACCGTGTCGTCAATCGCCAGTGCACACCTGGGCCGGACCGCAAATTACACTCTGTTGGCCATGACCGCGGGCGCTGTCATCATGACCGGCTCATTGGGCGTCCGGCAGACGTTTGGGCTCTTCATTGGTCCGTTCTCATACGACCATGGCCTGCCGGTAACCTTGATCGCCTTTGCCATCGCCCTGCACAACTTGGTGTGGGGGTTTGCACAGCCCTTTGCCGGCGCGGCCGCGGATCGCTACGGCGCGGCACCGGTCGTTGCATTTGGCGCCGTCGTATTCGCAACCGGTCTGGCCGTTGCCGGCCTGTCATCCTCTGCCGCCATGATGGTGTTGGGCATCGGGGTGCTGGTTGGCATCGGCGTCAGTTGCACGGCGTTCGGTGTGATCATGCCTGCCATCGGACGCGCTGCATCGCCGGAGAAGCGCAGCATGGCCATGGGGCTGGTCAGCGCTGCCGGTTCATTCGGTCAGGTCGTGCTTGTGCCATTGGCACAAGGCATTTCCGATCGATCGGGAACCGCGATGTCGTTCATGGTCCTGGCGGGCTGCATGCTGGCGGTCGCGCCGCTCGGGATATTGCTCGACCGCGGTGGTGCCCGCAACCCGGCAGACCGAGAGCTGGTGTCCGTGCCGATGGCAACGGCTGCTGCCCAGGCATTGAACCACCGCGGATTTTGCCTGCTGACGATTGGGTTCTTCACCTGCGGGTTCCAGTTGGCGTTCATCTCGACGCACCTCCCGAACTATTTGCAGCTCTGCCACATGCCCATCGGCTTGGGCGCGACGGCACTGGCGCTGATCGGTTTGTTCAACATGGTTGGATGCTGGGGCTTCGGCTGGCTCGGCGGCCGCTTTCGTCAGCAGCATCTGCTCGGGTGGTTGTACCTGGTCAGAAGTGCCGCCATTGCCGCATTCTTTCTGAGCGCAAAAAGCCAGACGTCGGTGATCGTCTTCGCCATCGTCATGGGACTTGCCTGGCTCGGTACTGTGCCGTTGACCAGCGGACTGGTGGCCAAGGTCTTTGGCACACGCCATCTCGGCACGCTGTTCGGTGTGTGCTTCCTGAACCACCAGGTTGGATCGTTCCTTGGCGCTTGGCTAGGCGGCTATTTGTTCGACCTGACCGGCTCCTACTCCATCGTGTGGAGCGCAACGGCAATCGCCGGGCTGGTCGCAGCAGCCCTGCACTTTGCCATCAACGACAAGCCGGTGGACTTGATCCCTGGACCTGCATCCATTCCGGCACGGGCCTGACCAACGCCGCTGCAGCAGCATCCACCGCGAGGCGCGACGTCGGTCGCCGACTGCATCGCCTGCGGTCATCTTACGCGCCGGTCGGTTTCGCTCCGCGTAGGGACCGGGTGGCTCCGGGCCAATCAACCGCGCGTCTGGGCAATCAGCTTCGCCCAACGATCGAGGATGGGCAGAACCTGGTCCCTGCCCTCAGGCGGCAGACTGACGTTGACCCGGGCGGCGCCGAGCGTGCGGAACCGCTCGAGTTGCTTCGGATCGTCCGCCACGCCACCAATCGTCAGCGATAATGACGCCGGATCGCGTCCGGCCTCGGACGCCATCTGCCGGAAGCGCGGCACGTAGTCATCGGGATTGCCGCTGCTCGCATTCGGATACCAGCCATCGCCATACCTGATCGCCCGCCGCGCCGCCCATGGAAACGCCCCGCCCAGCAGCACCGGAGGGTGCGGCTTTTGCACCGGCTTGGGCCAGGTTTGCATCCTTGGGACCTTGACGACCTCACCATCATATTCGGCAGTATCCTCGGTCCAGATCGCCTTCATTGCTTCGATTTGCTCACGCATCTTCTTCATGCGCGTGGCGAAAACGGTGCCGTGGCTCTCGATCTCCTCTGCGTTCCAGCCGCCGCCAATGCCGAACAGAAACCGCCCCCTGCTCACCTGATCGATCGAGGCGACCAGCTTCGCCGTCTGGATCGTATCGCGTTGGATGACGAGGCAGACCCCGGTTCCCACCTTGAGCGCCTTGGTCGCCATCGCCGCCGCGGTCAGGGTCACGAATGGATCCATCACATCGTAGTACCGCTTCGCCAGCTCGCCGCCACCCGGCGGTGGCGTGCGCCGGGGCACGGGGATATGCGAATGCTCTGCCGCCCAGACGGAATCGAAACCGCGCTCTTCGAGCGCGACGGCGAGATCGGTCGGGGTGATCGAATAGTCGGTGAAGAAGATGGAAGCGCCAAATTCCACGGTCAGGTCCCTCCGCGCAGCAAGTGACGTCCGTGAGTAGTGGCCACACCTCGCCGCGCGTCAAGCAAGCAGCCAGGCAGCCTGCCTGCCAGCGGCGCAAGCGAGAACCCGCCGCAAGGATGCCTCGGATCCTGGATTTCCAGCCGCCCCAGCGTCGACGGCAAGATGACCGGCGCGATACGCTGATCGCGCCACCTGACGCTGAGCCCGGTACTGCTCCGGGGCGGGAGCGGTCGCGAACCGCCCCGCGCGCGACTCAAGTCGGACACAAGCTAGCGGAAATGCGGCATGATCGTTTCGGTGAACACTTTCATATAGTGGATCTGGCGGTCGAGATCGCCGGATTCAGTGCTCAGCCACAGGCGTGAGGCTCCCGCTTCGGCAAGATCGCCGATGCGCTCGATCCAATCCTTGACGTTCCCGGCCAAGGCAAACCGCTCCAATCCATATTCGGTCAGTCCCAGCTCGGCCATTCGCTTCGAGTTGCGCCCGGCCTGGAGCACATGGTCGTACAGCTCATACCCCTCGACATACTCTGCGATCTTGGCCCTGAGCTGGCCCGGCACATTCTTGCCCTCGAGACCGAAGCGCATCGAGTGGTTGAGGATCGACGACACGGAGGCGTGGATTCGCTCAATCGCCCTGTCCCTGTCGGCGTCGAGCGATGAACGGGTCGTGAACCAGACCTCGATTTCGGATGGTTCGCGACCGGCGGCGCGCGCACCCGCCGCGACCCGCTCGACGGTATCGGAAATCACTTCCGGCAACAGACCGGTACCGGCGATCACACCATCGAAGACCCGTCCACCGAGATGCAACGTCTTGGGCCCTTCCGCGCACAAGGTGATCGGGACGCGGCTGCGCACCACCTGATCGTGCCAACGGACGCGGTGCGGCCGGCCGTCGTAGGTGCCGTCGCCGCCCGCCATCAGGTCGCGGATACAGGTGACGTAGTCCTCGATCCTGGCTCGGCTCGCCGGCGCCAGGCCGATGTTGTAGACCGCGCTGTCGCCGCTGCCGATATCCAGGAAGGCACGGCCTTCGGTCAACGCATCGATCGAGGCGATGAAAGCCGCCATGGTCTGTGGCTCGCGAGTGAGCGGATTGGTCGGATGAATGCCGACAAGTGCGTTCTTCGCGGTGCGCGCAATAAGCGTCGCGCGCACATAGGCGTCGCCGCTGATGAAGCTGGTGTCGTTCGTGCCGATCAGCTCCACCCCGGATCCGTCAATGATCCGGATCAGCTCCGCAAACCTGTCGATGTCCCGCCGATGGGGAAATGCCGTCCCGCTCGATACCGAGACGCCGAAACGCACGTGCATCGTGTTTCCTTTCGGTTGGCAGTCATCGTGTAGCGTGGATCGCGAGGCTCAAGTGCGCGGGTGACGCGCGGTGACCAGAAGAATGGTCGCGCGCATTCGGAGCGGGCCAGACCTCGCCTCGGCGGCGAATGCCGCTGCGATCTCCTCGGCGATCACCTGGCGGGTGGCGTCGGCCGGCTGCTTTTCTTCGATCAGCCTGGCGGTCGGTCCCATCATCAGCGCTTGACGCGCTTCTTCTTCGGGGCTGCCGCCGATGATGGTCGGGTGCGCGCGTTCAATCTCGATGTCGGCGAACCCGGCGGCGGCCAGAACCTCGCGGATGCGGCCCGGATCCCCCAAGGTGAGCGGGCCGGGCACGTACCCGGTCGACGGCGCCGGTGGCCCCAAATGACGCAGCGCGATGTCGTAGGAGATCAGCCAATGCGGGTTCTCCGCGAGCGTCGCCCAACAGGCAAACACGAGGCGACCATCTGGCTTGAGCGAACTGCCTATGTTGCGAAAGGCCGCCACCGGGTCGGAGAAGAACATCACGCCCATCCGTGACGTCGCAATATCGAACGCGGCACGCTCGAACGCCAACACCTGTGCATCTCCTGGCAACAGCGTGACATTACGCATCCCTGAGTCGGCCACGCGCCGGCGGGCCGCGTCGAGCATCGGCTGGGAAATATCTACCGCGACAACGCGGCCATACTCGCCGACCGCCTTGGCGAGAGGAATGGTTACCGCACCGGTGCCGCAGCCGATTTCAAGCACGTTCTCGCCGCCGGCGAGCCGCAAACAAGCCAGCAGCAGCGCAAGGCTTTCCTGGTTGCGCCGCTCGCGAAACCCAGGGCTGGCGACCCAGCGCGGCCCGGCCACATTGTTCCAATAATATCGTTGCGCCTCGTTCGGGTCTCGAGCATCGGTGGTCATGTTGAAGGATTCCTCCCGTCTTGTCCCCGGTCACGCCGGTTATCAGGCCGCCCCCGCGGCCAGGGCGTCCCGAATATTGAGTAGCATAAGGCTCGTCCCGCCTGCCACGAGGCGAAGCTTCGTCATCGCCCCGAAGGCCTCTGACGCTCGACCAGTGCATCGACCCATGTCCGTCCCGCTTGGTGTGATTTGAGCATGTCCTGTCGTGCGCTCCATCCAGACGATCGCCGGTGGCCCATGGTCATGTCGCAGGACGCAGGAGAACGGCGGGGACGTGAACAGGTCGCCCCGGCACGACACCCCGCGATCTTTCGACCTGCAAGTCAATCCCGGCTGGGTTTCCTCGGTCGGGCTGCCGCAACCAAAGAGTATGTGACAGGTTTGCCGTAGCGCGTATCCGCAGGTTTCTCGATCACAAGAGCGCCTTCATCGCAGGCTCGTTGATAGGTCCCGTCCGTATTTCCGACGTGGATATGTTGATAGGTCTCGTCCGTGTTCCCTACGTGGATATAGAGAACGCCTGGCCACGCGCCGCGGATACCGCCGCCGTCGCTGCCCAAGACCAAAGACAGCGTCGGGCAGGACTGCAACGCAACCGCCATCACGCCCGGCCCGGGCGCTCGCCGCACGCCCGCTGTGGCACCATTGGCGGTTGGCCACCGCCCGCCCCGCGCCGGAGGACCTGGTCGCCGGCTGAACGACCCGGCCCGCGCATCTGCCCGAACCTTCGATCGGGTCGGTCAGCCTCGTTACTTCTTCCTGCTTGCCCATGGCCTGCTAAGGGACTAGACGGCACGGCCGCAACGTCCGTGTCATAATTGACCGGCGATGATGTTTGTTCGGGCTGCCTGGGACAATCCCACGTTGCGGCTGCCTTTTTTTGTTTACCTGCCTGGACTTGGTCGCTAACTTTGGGATCGGTCGCCAGGAGAGAGACGAATGCTCCGCGGCTACGTTGACCTCATCGGCCCAACACGTCTCAGCGGTTGGGCGCTGGACGATGCCGACCTCAGGCGGCCGATCAACGTCGATGTCATCGTCAATGGCATCCAGTATGCCGCGCCGCGTGCCGATGTGCTGCGGGAGGATCTGCAACGCGAGCTCGGCTTCGGCCACCATGCCTTTGTGTTCGAATTCAATCCGCCGCTGCCGCTGCTGCGCGAGCACCGCGTGGTGGTGCGCTACGGCGGCACCGACCAGGTTGTGCCGAACGGCGAGCGGACCCTGCCTGCCGTCGCGCTGGACCGCCAGCGGCTGCTGCAACCGATCCTGGTGACCGCACCGGGCCGTGGCGGCAGCACAATCCTGATGAAGCGACTGGCCGCACACCCCGCCGTGAGCGTCGCCGATCTGTACCCGTTCGAGACCGAGCTGTTGAAATACTACAGCCACGCATTCCGCATCCTGACCTCGCCCGGTGATCACGACCGGTCCGGCAAGCCGGAGACGTTCGTCGACAACCACCGCTTTCTGGGTGCCAATCCGTATAACGTCGCTTCCTTCGGCAAGGCATTCAAGGATCAGGGACGGTTCGAGACGTTCTACGAAACCGTGGTGCCGCGCGAGATGGCGGCGGCATTCCGTCGCATCGTCACCGAGTTCTATGAAGCCGTAGCTGCAGACCAGGGCAAGGTCATGCCGATGTTCTTTGCGGAGAAGTGCCAGCTTGCCAGCCTCGCTCGCTGGTTCGCCCGCAGCCTGTTCTCCGACGTGCGCGAGATCGTGCTGGTACGGGACGCACGCGACACGATGTGCTCCTATCGCTCGTTCTGGTCGCAATCCACCGCCGAAGCAATTCGTCTGCTGCGGCTTGCCTGCGACACACTCATGACCGTGCGGCGGGAGGAACGCGACGACGTGTTGTTCCTGCGCTATGAGGATATGGTGGCGCAGGAAACCGATCACTTGCGCCGCGTCGCGGCCTTTGTCGGCATCCGCGACTTCGCCGCATCCGATGCCACATCGGAACAGGCGCTGTTCAAGGAGCATGCCACGAGCAAGTCTCCGCAGGCCTCGATCGGTCGCTGGAAGCGCGAACTTTCGGCCGAGGAGGTGAAACTCTGCATGGCCGAATTCACGCCGTACCTGGAGATGTTCGGCTATGATGTCTAGCGGCGGACGTTGCCGCCCGATCCGATGCGGCGTCAGTCGCCGGCGGTTTCGTAGTGGAAGGCCTCGAGGAAGGGCTTGAAGGACTTCAGCAACGCTGTCCGATCCTCGGCATCCAGTTCATGCTTCCATCGGCCGATCGAGGCTGCCGGATCCTTGCTGGTGCCGTGCGCGGCGAAAATCTCCCGTTCGCCGTCAGGGCGCGGTTTGATCGGGTGGCTGAGCCCGAGATACTCGACAATGCTCGCCAGCGTCTCGGTCGGTTGCAGTATCAGGTCCTCGTATCGCACAACCAGCAGGCGGTCGCGTTCCGCCGCAAGCAGCGGCAGCACGGTAGCCTGCACGGTCTTCAGGTTCTGCATCGAATTTTCCCCCGAATCCGACCAGAACGACCGGCGTGAGCAATAGATGTCCCGCGGATCGCGCACCAGCAGCAGTTCCTTCACGCCCTCGAACGCCAGCCGGGCGAAATGCCTGGCCGGGGTGAACACGTCGCATTTTTCCGCGAAGAACCGCGCCTGGGGCTTGCGGAAATGCGTCTGCATGTCGCGGTAAAAATCGTCGACGATGGTGCGAAAGGCCGGATGCAGCCGCGCCGCCGTGCGCGGGCCGAAGAAGCGGTGCAGCATGGCCGCGTTGGGATACACCGCCTCAAATTGAGGATGGTGAAACGGGTTGAGGCCGAGGTGGTAACGATCCTCGGTAAGCCGGTCCAGCGCAAACGGATTCGCCGGACTGCTGGCCGTGGTCAGGATTTCCAGCGCGCAGCCGTAATAGGTGAGCAATTTCATCTCGAACGGGAAAATATCGGCCAGCACGATCTCCGGCGCATAGCCCAGTCGCTTCATCAGCAGTGTGGTGCCGGAGCGGCCGGTCGCGGTGACCAGCAGCGGACGCAGCATGACGTCCTGCGGCCGGACCGCTTCGATGCGGAGGCGGCCATTGGCTACATCGGCCGGCGGGTCGATATAGCGCACCACGACATCGTAGCCGTGCAGCGGCGACAGCGGCGGATCGAAGACATAGGCGAAACCGTGCGCGCCGTCGCCATAGGTGCCGGCCTGTTTCAGGTCCGGCCGCGGCCGCTCGGCGATGACACGGCCATGCTCCATCCCGTTCACCATGATGCGTAGATGCACCCGGGAATCGGGGTAGTCCGGATCGGCCGCCCAGCCGACGATGGCATAGTGGTCGGTGGAATCGATGTGGCCGCTCTGCATGGGGGTGTCCTGACGGTCGGCGCCAAAACCTTCGACGTGGCGCACTGTACAATCAATATACGGCAACTCGACCAGCACGATAGAGAAAAGACCAGCCCGATACGAACACCCGACTGGCCATTGACCGAAGCGTTATTTTCGAAACAACCCAGCGTCATTATCCGATGTGCCGACGCTTGCGGAGCGCGCGGCTGACTTACCGCTGTGCCGGCATGCGGTCGAGCAAGGCCCGCGCCATCGGCGTGGCCAGCGCGGTCGCGTGGTCGTTTGGGATGCGGGCCGTCGTCGGCGCAAGCCGGCGCATAACGTCGGGGCGCTTCCGATTCGCCGACGATCACCGCGGCATCGCAGACCGGCACTCCGGCCGCCGCCGGTGCTGGCGTGGCACCTCGCCAGGTCGAGCCGGCGGGGTTGGCCGTCCGGTCACGCGGGCGATCGCGCCTCAGGCTGACGCCAACGCGGCCGCGGCACCGGGACGAGGTCGCGCGGTCGAAGGGATCCGGACCAAGGCCTGCGGTGGACATCGACCCGCTTGCCAACGCCACGTAGACAAAACAGCAGCGGTTGCAGGTCGGCATCGGTGCGCGGCACCAAGCGAATCGGCAGCCAATCCGACCAGCCGATGGGGAACCCGCGCGTGCGGTTGTCGCATCGATCGGCAGGCAGGATCAGGCCGCGCGCGGCGCCAATGGTGCCCGGCCTGCGGCACTGTGAAGCGCGAGCGGCTGGACTTCCCGGCGGACAACCCACGCTTCAGCAAACGATTTGCCGGTTACGTCGGAGGCCGCTGCGGCCAGCCCTCGATCCGTGATGCAGCCAAGGAATTGCAGTGCGGCCGGGACAGGGTCAAGAGATTGGAGATGCAGTCGGTGCGGGCGCAGCTCGCGCGGCCGGAACGCCGGGACCGCGGGCGATCGGCGTCGACGGGATATCAATCCCAAACGCCATACCTGTCGCATCGTGGTCAGCGACCTCGACCGCAAGCGGCCAATCCGGTTCGGCGGCGATGACCGATCCGAGGTCAGCATGGCGCGGTTCCACGATTGGCCGGGTCCGGAGAAGAGAAGCGGACTGAAGGAGGCCTTCGGTCGGCTGCGGTCACCCGATCGATCTTCAGAAGACCCGTTCTAATTCGCACGACGGCGGCCGTTGATCAAACAAACGCGGCTGCAACATCGTGTCTTGCAATAATTCGGCTTTCCTGGCGGCGGGCAATCTGCCAGGATCGTGGCCGCCTGATCGAAGGTCGGACGTTGGCATGCCAGTCGCCGGGACACTCACGCTGGATAACGAGCCGCTCGAACTTGGCCGCGCTGCCGAGTGGCTGGACGAACGACTGGGCGAGGCGGGAACGCCGCCACGCATGGTCGCGGCGCTTCAGGTGGCACTGGAGGAAGTGCTCAACAATATCCTCAGCCATGCGTACGCGGACCCGGATCCGCACAAGATCGAGGTGCGGCTGAACGTCGATGCGGCGGCGGCCACGCTGGAGTTCCTCGATGACGGTGTCCCGTTCGACCCGACACAACCCCGGTCGGTGCCTCCCGCGGATGACACGATGGATGAGATGGGTGGGCTCGGCATCCTGTTTGTTCACCGCCTCATGGACGAAGTGGCGTTCGAACGGGTTGGAGAACGCAATCATCTGACGCTTCGCAAGTTCGCATCGTCCTGCTAGGGGCGAGGGAGAGAACGATGGAGATCGCCGAAGTTCGCGACGGCCAGACGGTGATAATATCGCTCGCCGGCAAACTGGACAACGCCTCTGCGCCCATCCTGGCAGAGAAGGCAGGCGCCCTCTGCGATACCGGCGTCCATACTATTCTGATCGACCTGCAGCGCGTGGAGTACACCACGAGCGCAGGCTTTCGCGCACTGATCACCATCAAGCGCCGCGCCGAACGAGATTCAATCCAACTCGCCTTGTGCGGCTTGAATGAACTGATCCGCGACCTGTTTGACGTGAGCGGGCTTTGCGACAATTTCCGGATCTACCAGGATCGCGCGTCGGCGCTTGAGGCAGTCGGAGAAGCGACCCGCCCGACGTAACCGGGAGCCAGCGTTCAGATCGCCGGAGTGCAACGGCAAACCAGCGCCGCGCAAACCCGGCAGGCACCAGCCTCACCGCGCGCGGCACGGTTGCCTGCCATCGATACGTCGCTCCGTCCGGACGAGGAGATGCTGATCGGCCCGCAGAAGGCAGACGTTCCGTCGCACGGCGCGCCGCCCCGGACCAGGACCGCATCTCCGCCGAACCGTGGTTGCAACGGGCACACGGGTGGCCGCGGAACCATTGGCGGAGGCGAAGCAAACTGCGTTACAGTGCGATCGGTGGGGAGAGATGCGATGACAGCCGTTCCGGTTGGTGCGGTACGCGGTGCGCGGGCCGAGACGATGTCCCGGGTGGGCGATACCTGCGACGTGGCGACCGACGTGGCGACGTGGCACGCCGACGCCGCCTCGGCCGTGGTGGTCGCGCTCGACGGACGCGACGCGTTTGTCACGCGCAACGGCATCGAGCATGCCGCGCGGATCGCGATCGGCTGCCTGATTCGGCCCGAACCTGGGGATCGCGTGCTGACGAGTACGGCCGATGGCGTTATCTGGATCACCGCAGTGCTCGACCGGCACTCCGATATGCCGCTGCGACTGTGGGCCGAGGCCAATCTCGAAATTGTCTCTGCGCGCGGCGACGTTTCACTGACCGCTGCCGGGGCGGTGGACATCGGCGCTGGCAGCCGGGCACGGGTCGCAGCGCCGGAGATCAACCTGCACGCCGGCGTCGCCCGCTTCGTGCTCGATGAGCTCACCCAGGTCGGCCGGCGAATCAACTGCTACGTCACCACGATGCGCAGCATCGGCGAAGTCATCGAGACCTTCGCCGAGCATGTACTGACACGGGCCAAGCGCAGCAGCCGGTTCATCGAGGCGAGCGATCAGATGCGCGCCGGCGACATCGATCATCGCGCCGAGGGCACGCTGCAGCTTCAGGCCGAGGTCGCCTTGGTTACCGCCGACACAGTGGTGCGCATGGACGCGGCACAAATTCACATGGGTTGAAGCCGCGCGGAGGAGACGGTCGGTCATGTTTGCGAACACACAGATGATGGGCATGGACATGGCGTTCCCGGACGTCTGCCTGACCCCCGCGGGTCCGGTCGTGGTGCCGATCCCCTACCCGAACATTGCCATGGGACCGACGGCGATTCCGAATGTGGACAACATTCTGATCATGGCCATGCCAGTGCATAACCTCGGCACCACCACGCCGCTGACCAACGGCGACAATGCCGGCGTCGGGTTGGGGGTCGCGTCGGGTATGGTGATGGGGCCGTCACGCCACCTGACCGGTGCATTCACCGTGCTGTATGGCGGAATGCCGGCGACCCGGCTTACTTCGATGTCGCTGCAGAATTCGACGAATGCACCTGGCTGCCGCCTGGTTCCCAGCCAGCCGGTGGTACTCCTGCTGGCTCCCTGAGCTGGCAGCCAGGCCGGTCGCTGCCACGCCTCGTTCCCAGCGGCGAGGCGTCATTGCGGCGAGGCGTCATTGCGGCGAGATTTCATTGCGAGTTAGGATCGTTTGATTTAGTCTCGTTGTTGCTAAGTTTCATTGCCATCGCGTGTCGTTGCCATCACGTGTCATTGCTCTCATGTGTCATTGCGACTGAGTGCCATTACGAATGAAGCGAAGCAATCCGGGTCGGTGCCGCCACCTCACCCGACCCGGATGCTTCGCTTCACTCGCGATGACAGTTCAGATTGCTCCGCTTCGCTCGCAATGACGGTTCAGGTCGCTCCGCTTCGCTCGCGATGACAGTTCAGATTGCTTCGCCTCGCTCGCGATGACAGTGAAGAGCAGGTCGGACCGCACCGGCGAACCGCTATTCCAGCGCCAGATCCCAATCCTCGCCCATCATCGTCGGACCGAACATGCTGTGTTGCTCGCTTTTCACCAGCCGGAACCCAGCGGCCTGATAGATGCCGCGCGCCGCCACGAGTACATCGTTGGTCCACAATGTGACCCGCCGATAGCCGGCGCCACGGGCGAAGCCGATGCACTCCGCCACCAGGCGCTTGCCGAGCCCCAGGCCGCGCGCACCTGGCTCGACCACCAACAGACGCAATTTCGCCAGCGCATCGTCGGCGCGCACCAGGAACACCGAGCCCACCGGCGCCCCGTCTTGCTCGGCGATCCAGCAGCGCTCGCGTGCCGGATCGTGGCTGGCGAGAAAGGCGCCGGCGACCTGCGCCACCAGCGCCTCGAATCTGGCATCGAACCGATACTCCTCGGCGTAGAGCGCACCGTGGCGCGATACCACCCAGCCGATGTCGCCCGGCAGGGGATCGCGCAGCCGATAGGGGGCCGGGCGGACGCCGCCGAGCAAGCGCTCGATCCGCCCCATCGCTGCCACCACGGTCTCCTGCGCCGGTTCCGGCAGGCGCCGGAGCATCGCGGCCACTTCCTCGCGCGCACGCAGATCGAGCGGCGCGAAGGCGGCGCGTCCCGCTTCGGTCAGCGACAGCACGCTCTGCCGCCGGTCCGCATCCGACACCGCCCGCGCCAGCAGGCCGTCTTGCGCAAAGTGTTGCAGGATTCGGCTGAGATAGCCGCCATCCAGGCCAAGCTCGCGGCCGAGCGTGGTGGCGGTGACGCCCTCGCGGTTGGCCAGCTCGTACAGCACCCGAGCCTCGGTCAAGGAGAAATCGGTCCGCACCAGGCCTTCCTGCAGGACCCCGATAATGCCTGTGTAGAAGCGGTTGAAGCGGCGGACCGCGGCGATCCGTTGCTCCGCCGGCAGGATAGCGCAGGTGTCGGTCATGCGGCGACGATCGCACGGAAAACTTGACTGAGTCAAGTAAAACTGACGATACAGTCCTGAAAGCCCGGACCACTGTATCAATGCGTTGTGAAGCATCGATTGCTGGATAGCACGCAGTCTCGCCCCAATTCAGCGGAACCCTGTTGTCCTGTCGAACCAAATCACAGGTTTGTCATGTCTTGGCTGTTCTTGCCGATCGACACGAAGGGAGACTCGATCATGTCTATCCGAAACTTGATACGACTTTCCGTGCCTGCGCTGTTTGGGCTGGCTGTTGGCGGCGCTGTGCTTCCCGCCTCGGCACAGACCTCGACCGTGGTCATCGCTCCGAACGCGCCGCCACCGCCTCGGGAGGAAAGCGTTCCACCGCCGCCCTCGACCACGGTGACCTGGGAAGAGGGCCACTGGGGCTGGGACGGCACCACCTGGGTCTGGCACGAGGGCCACTACGTGCAGCGTCCGCAGCCGACGGCGGTGTGGGAGCCCGGCCATTGGGCGCAGGAAGCCAGTGGCGGCTACGTCTGGGTCGATGGTCATTGGCGTAGCTGAGCAAGGAGCATGCGATGATTCGGCTGAATCACGCCTGGCTTGGATTGCCAGGACTGCTGGTTCTGGCGGCGTGCGGCGGACCGCCGCCGCCGCAGAACACCGCGGTGATCGTGCAGCCTCCGCCAACGGTGGAGGCAGCGCCGGCGGCGGCACCCATGCCGCCGCCACCACCGCACGCCGAGTTGGTGCCGCCACCGCCTCCGGGGGGACCGCCATCGGTCTGGCAGCCCGGGCACTGGGAGTATACCGGTGAACCGGGACAGTCCTGGCGCTGGATGGGCGGCCAATACGTCCAGGCGCCGCCGGGCGAGACGACCTGGGTCCCCGGACGCTGGTCACAGCAGCCGAGCGGAGGCTGGGTCTGGCTCGACGGCCACTGGGCCTGACGGACAGCGGTCGGCCCCCTCCCCGCAATCTTGCGCCCGTCTCGCGGCTCAAGCCGACCAGGGAGGGGGCCTTTGCCTGCATCGATCTGCAGGCACCTTTGCCTGCATCGATCTGCCGGCACCTTTGCCTGCATCGATCAGCCGGCAAGCGCCGTGGCGAGGCGTTTCGCCAAGCCGTCCGCTTCCGATTCCGCCACATTGGTGAAACCGAGCAACAGACCTTGCCCGCAGTCGTGCGCCACCGCGAGGCTCGAAAGCGCGGCCGGCCCGAGCCCCGCCGCCAGCGCACGCCGCGCCAGCGTGCCGTCATCCGCCGCGCCCGGGAAGCGCGCCAACAAGTGCATGCCACCCGCCGCCAACTCGAGGGTGGCACGGTTGCCGAACGCCGCGCTCAGCGCCGTGGCCAGTGCCTGCCGCCGCGCGGCATAGAGCGCGCGCATGCGCCTGAGGTGGCGGGCGAAATGCCCCTCCGCCATGAACCGCGCCACCACGCATTGCTCCAGCGCCGGCAACCCCTGCGAACCGAGGCGGGCAGCGCGCCCGAACGCCTCAGCCAGTTCGTCCGGCACCACCAGGTAGCCCAGCCGCAGGGCGGGAAACAGTACCTTGCTGAATGTGCCGGCATAAAGCACGCGGCCGCCACGATCGAGGCTCTTCAGCGCCGGCAGGGGATGGCCGGTGTAGCGGAACTCGCTGTCGTAATCGTCCTCCAGCACCCAGCCGCCTGCGTCCGCGGCCCAGCCCAGCAGCGCCAGCCGCCGCGGCAAGCTCAGCGCGACGCCGAGTGGGCATTGATGCGTCGGCGTCACCACAGCCAACCGGGCGCGCGGCGCGCCCTTGGTCGCCGCAGCCACGCGCATGCCCTCGCCGTCCACCCGCACCGGCACCAGCACCACGCCGGCCGCCTCGAGCGCAAGGCGGGTGTACTGGTAGCCGGGATCCTCCACCCATACCGCGTCGCCAGGCCGCAACAACACGCGCATCGCCAGCGTCAGCGCGCCCTGGAACCCGGCGGTCACGACCACTTGCTCCGGCGCGCACAGGATGCCTCGGGCGACGCCGAGATAGGCGGCGATTGCCTCGCGCAGCGGGCGATGGCCGGCTGGGTCGGGATAGGCCAGCGCGTCCGCGCCGACGGCACGCGCCTCGCGCACCGTCAGGCCGGTCCAGAGCTTGCGCGGAAACACATCGAGCGCGGGCACGCCCATGCGGAACGGCAGTGGCGGGGCGGGCGAACCCGCGGCCTGGCGCGCGAACGGCATGCGGCGCTGCGCCGGCGAGGCGACGCGGGCCGCCAGCACCGGTGAGACGATGGTGCCGGCCGAACCACGCGGCACCAGCACCCCCTCGCCGATCAGCACCGCATAACCCGCATCGGCAGTGCCGCGGGCGACGCCAAGCTGCCCGGCGAGCGAGCGCGCCGAGGGCAGCCGCGCCCCAGGCGCCAGCACACCAGCCGTGATGGCGGCACGCAGGCGGTTGGCGATCTGCAAGTGCAGCGGTCCGGACTCGGTGCGGTCCAGCATGATGGGCGCAGTCATGGCCCAGTCCATATGCCGATTCCTGGCCATCACGCCTAGGCCATCAGCCGACCAAATTTGCCGTCGGGACAACGGGAGCGTTCGACGGTGGCTCCGCCTCCTCCCACCCTGTCCCGCCAACGCGGCACGCCAAGCTTCACGCCAAGCTTAAGGAGTATGACATGCACGGCTCGCGACCGAACCCGCTGCAGCTTGCCCCCGACGCCTATGCCGCGCTGGTCGGCGTCGAGCGCTACCTGGCTCATTGCGGCCTGGAGCAATCACTGCTGCATCTGGTGAAGCTGCGCGCCTCGCAGATCAACGGTTGCGCGTCCTGCCTCAACATGCACAGCCGAGACGCGCGCCGGCACGGCGAGACGGAGCAACGGCTGTACCTGCTGAACGCGTGGCGGGAAGCAGGGCTCTATATGCCGCGCGAGCAAGCGGCACTGGCGTGGACGGAGTGCCTGACGCTGGTCGCGGCACGCGGTGCGCCGGATGCCGAATACGCAGCGCTGGCCGCGCTGTTCACGCCGGCCGAAATCGCCCATCTGACGACGGCGATCGGCATGATCAATCTGTGGAACCGGCTGATGATCGCCGGACGGGTGCCGCCCGCCGAGCCGGCGACAAGGTCATAACGTCCGCCACCCGACCGACCGCCGCTCTGAGGGCGAGCGGTTGACCGAGGCGAGGGACGCTGCCTGGTGTCCGAAGACGGGCGGTGGCCCGGGTCTTCGCGCCGGCACGCGCCCGCCCTGCATAAGAGTCATGCGCGACCCACGGCCGCGGCTCGCGTTGACCATGCCCCTTCGCGCGCGTAAGGAACCGCAACGGCCCGGTGCCGCTACAGGCCCCGGCGGCAGGTGGGAGCACTCGTGAGAGACGCACGCGACGCGCTGATGGTGGCGCGCAACACTGAAGGCAAGCTGGTCGGCCGCCCTTTATCTCCCCATTTGCAGGTCTACCGTTGGCCCGTCGCCATGGCGACCTCCATCCTGCACCGCGTGACCGGCTGCGCCCTGGCGGTCGGCACCCTGCTGATGACCTGGTACCTGGTCGCGGCCGCGACATCCGACCGCGCCTTCGCCACGGTGCAGTGGTTCCTTGCCTCCTGGCTCGGCGTCCTGATGCTGTGCGGCTGGACCCTCGCCCTGTTCTTTCACCTCTGCGCCGGCATCCGCCACCTGGCCTGGAACGCGCTGTACGGCTTCGACAAACCGGAGTACCGCCTCACCAACTGGGCGGTGCTCGCCGGCACGGCGGGCCTGACGGTGCTGACCCTGATCATCGGCTTCGTGGCGTGGTGAGAACGGACATGGCGAAGCCGGAAAATAGCGTGCGTGTTGACGTGCTGCGCTCGCCGCTCGGGCGGGCGCGCGGCCTCGGCGCCGCCCATCAGGGAGCCAGGCATTGGTGGGCGCAGACGCTGACCTCGATCGCGCTGGTGCCGCTCAGTCTGTGGTTCGTCTGCGGCATGGTGCGGCTGATTGGCGCCTCGCGCCATGACGTCGTCGCATGGCTGTCCGGCCCGGTGCCGGTGGTGCTGATGATCGCACTGGTCATCGCCACATTCCATCATATGCAACTCGGCGTGCAGGTGGTGATCGAGGACTACGTGCATCAGCCTGCGGTGCGGCTGACTTCGCTGCTGCTGGTGAAGGCAGCGGCGATCGTGCTCGCGCTGGCCTGCATCGTTTCCGTGCTGCGCCTGGGCTTCTGAGAGGGTCCGATGAACGCCATCACACTGCCGTCGTCACGCGCCTACAACATCGTCGATCACACCTATGACGTGGTGGTGGTGGGAGCCGGCGGTTCCGGCCTGCGCTCGACCTTCGGCATGGGCGCGGCGGGGCTGAAGACCGCCTGCATCACCAAAGTGTTCCCGACCCGCAGCCACACCGTGGCGGCGCAAGGCGGCATCGGCGCCGCACTCGGCAACATGGGTGACGACGACTGGCGCTGGCACATGTACGACACGGTGAAGGGGTCGGACTGGCTGGGCGACCAGGACTGCATCGAATACATGTGCCGCGAGGCGATCCCGGCGGTCTACGAACTCGAGCATTTCGGCGTGCCGTTCAGCCGCACGGAAGAGGGCAAGATCTACCAGCGCCCGTTCGGTGGCCACATGACCAGGTTCGGTGAGGGCCCGCCGGCGGATCGTGCCTGCGCCGCCGCCGACCGCACCGGCCACGCCATCCTGCATACGCTGTATCAGCAGAGCCTGCGCCACGACGTCGAGTTCTTCATCGAATACTTCGCGCTCGACCTGATCATGGACCAGGAGGGCGTCTGCCGCGGCGTCACCGCGTGGTGCCTCGACGATGGCTCCATCCACCGCTTCCGCGCGCAGATGGTGGTGCTGGCGACCGGCGGTTACGGGCGCACATACCTTTCCTGCACCTCGGCGCACACCTGCACCGGCGACGGCAACGGCATGATCCTGCGCGCCGGCCTGCCCTGCCAGGACATGGAGTTCGTCCAGTTCCATCCCACCGGCATCTTCCCCGCCGGCTGCCTGATCACCGAAGGCGCGCGCGGCGAAGGCGGCTACATGACCAACAGCGAAGGCGAGCGCTTCATGGAGCGCTACGCCCCAAGCGCGAAGGACCTGGCGAGCCGCGACGTGGTGTCACGCTCGATGACGATCGAGATCGCCGAAGGCCGCGGCTGTGGTCCCGACAAGGACCACATCATGCTGCACCTGGAGCATCTGGGTGCCGACATTCTGCATGAGCGCCTGCCCGGCATTTCCGAGACCGCGCGTGTGTTCGCCGGCGTCGACGTGACGAAGCAGCCGATCCCGGTGCTGCCGACCGTGCACTACAACATGGGCGGCATCCCGACCAACTACCGCACCGAGGTGCTGCATCCGACCGCGAACAATCCTGATGCGGTGGCGCATGGGCTGATGGCGGTGGGCGAGGCAGCCTGCGTGTCGGTGCACGGCGCCAACCGGCTGGGGACGAACTCCTTGCTCGATCTGGTGGTGTTCGGCCGCGCCGCGGCGCAGCACGCGGCGGAGACGGTGAAGCCCGGCGCGGGCCAGGCGCCGTTGCCGCCGAAGGCGGGCGAGTATTCGCTGGACCGCTTCGATCGCGCGCGCCATGCCAAGGGCGGCACCCGCGTGGCCGACCTGCGGCTGGAGATGCAGCGTACCATGCAGCAGCACGCCGCGGTGTTCCGCAACAGCAGGACGCTGGGTGAGGGCGTCTCCAAGATGCGACAGGTCTGGGAAGGCCTGTCGGACATGTCGGTGTCCGACCGCAGCCTGATCTGGAACTCCGACCTGGTGGAAGCGCTGGAACTGCACAATCTGATGGGCAATGCGATGACGACCATGGTGGGCGCGGACGCCCGTCATGAAAGCCGCGGCGCGCATGCGCACGACGACTACCCGGAGCGCGACGACCACGAGTGGATGAAGCACACGCTGGCCTGGTGCGACGACCATGGGCGGGTGACGCTGGGCTATCGGCCGGTGAAGATGCAGACGCTCACCAATGAGGTTTCCGTCATTCCGCCGAAGAAGCGGGTCTATTAAGTGTCATTGCGAGGAGCGTAGCGACGAAGCAATCTCGTTCGGATTGACGCACTGTGCCGCGGCTCCCACGAGATTGCTCCGTCGCTGCGCGTCTCGCGATGACACGAAAGGAGCACGATGGTTGAATTCGCCCTCCCCCGCAACAGCCGCATTCACCGGGGCAAGACCTGGACGGCACCCGCCGGTGCGAAGCGCGTGCGCGAGTTCCACATCTATCGCTGGAACCCCGACGACGGGCAGAATCCGCGCATGGACACCTACGAGGTCGATCTCGACGCCTGCGGCCCGATGGTGCTGGACGCGCTGATCAAGATCAAGAACGAGGTCGATCCGACGCTGACCTTCCGCCGTTCCTGCCGCGAGGGCATCTGCGGCTCCTGCGCCATGAACATCGACGGCAACAACACACTGGCCTGTCTGAAGCCAATCGAGGAAGTGAAAGGCGCAGTACGCATCAACCCGCTGCCGCACATGGCTGTCGTGAAGGACCTGGTGCCCGACCTGTCGCTGGTCTACGCGCAATACCAGAGCATCGAACCGTGGCTGAAGACCGAATCGCCACCACCGCCCGACGGCGAGCGCCTGCAAAGCCGCGAGGAGCGCGCGAAGCTCGACGGCCTGTGGGAGTGCATCCTGTGCTTCTGTTGCTCTACGAGCTGCCCCAGCTATTGGTGGAACGGCGACCGCTACCTGGGGCCGGCGATCCTGCTGCAGGCGTATCGCTGGATCGCCGATTCGCGTGACGAGCATACCGGCGAGCGGCTGGACGAGCTGGAGGATCCGTTCAAGCTCTACCGCTGCCACACCATCATGAACTGCACCGACACCTGCCCGAAGAATCTCAATCCGGCGAAGGCGATCGCAGAGATCAAGAAGCTGATCGTGGAGCGGGTGGTATAGCGAGTTGAGGGAACGCTGCCGGGAGCAGCGTTGTCGGAGTCGGTCACCGCAGAGCCATCTGCCGCCAGGTGTCACACCTGCCGCGGCCCGACACCGCTTGACGATGCGCACACGGAGCGCGAGACCGCGTCGTCCGCCGGCACGAGCCCGGCACTGCCATAGGGAGGCGCCCATGGTCACCGTGATCGATCTCAAGGCCGAATTCGCCAGGCTGAAAATGTTGCAGGACCGCACGCCCACCTCCTCCGACGCCGACCGCGAAGGTGCCTCCGCCCGCCTCGCCCCGTATCGCGACGGTGCGTTGTTCTCGGCCAAGTTCGCCGGCACCAGTGCCTGGGAACGCCATCCGCAGGGCGACGAGATCGTGCAGATCGTCGATGGCGCGACCACGCTGCACGTGATCACCGCGGAGGGTCGGCAGTCGTTGGCGCTCACCGCCGGCATGATCGCGGTGGTGCCACAGAACGCCTGGCACCAGTTCGAAGCGCCGGATGGCGTATGTGTCATGACCGCGACACCACAGCCGACAGAGCATCTGCGGGTTGATGTCGAGGATCCGCGCACCGCAGGGTGAGAGCCCGGTTCGACCAACCGGTGATCCCGACCAAACCGGTGATCCCGACCACCGGTGATCCCGACCAACCTGGTGATCCCGGCCAACCTGGTGATCCCGGCCAACCTGGTGATCCCGACCACCGGTGGCCCCGACCAAACTGGCGATCTCGACCAGCCTGGTGATCCCGACAAAGCCGGCGACGCAACGGCCCACTCGTCCTCGGTTCGACGCCTTCGAGCGGTTGGTTTCGTCACTCCGCCCAAACGGCGGAACAGCCTGGTTGGTTACGCGGCGCCTCGCGTCGCGACCACCTGGCCTGCCCGGATATCCAGTCGCCGGCCGCCGAACCCGTGCGCGGCAGCCGAGTGGCTCGCCAGCAGCACGGTCCGCCCGAGCGCGAGGCGGCGCAGGCTTTCGAGCACCTCGGCCTCGGTTGCCGGGTCGAGGTGCGCCGTGGGTTCGTCCAGCAACAGCAAGGGTGCGTTCTTCAGGAACGCCCGGGCGATCGCCACACGCTGTGCCTGGCCGCCGGACAGGCCGTAGCCGCCCTCGCCGACGATCGTATCCAGCCCGCGCGGCAGGGCGGCGGCGAAATCGGCAATGCGGGCGGCGCGGGCGGCTTCCTCTACCTCATCGTCGGTCGCCTCCGGGCGGCCGAAGCGGATGTTGTCGCGGATGGTGCCGGAAAACAGCGTCGGGCGCTGGCCGATCCAGGCGGTGAGACGCGACAGGGCCTGCGGCACCAGATCGGTGATGTCGGCGCTATTGATGGTCACGCGGCCGCTATCGGGGCGGATGAAGCCGAGCAAGATCTCGATGCAGGAGGACTTGCCCGCGCCGGACGGGCCGGCCAGTACCAGGGTCTCGCCGGCGGGGATGCGGAACGACAGGCCGTCGAGCGCCGGGCCGCGCGCCGGATCCCAGGTCAGGCGGACATTGTCGAAGGCCACGGTCACACCCTGGGCGGCGACGGTGCGGACCTCGCGCGGCGGCGGCGGCGACACGGCCGGAGGCAGCGCGATCAGCGCCTCCGCCGCACCGGTCGCATGCAGCCGATCCTGATAGGCGGCGGCGAAGGTGCGCAGCGGCGCGAAGAACTCCGGCACCAGCAGCAGGCAGAAGATGGCGAGGCCCGGCTGCGCCAGGCGGTGGTCGACCAACGCCAGGCCGTAGCGGATCGCCAGCACCACCAGCGCCGCCGCCGCGGCGAGGTCCAGCGTGGCGGAGGACAGGAACGCCACGCGCAGGACCCGCATGGTGCGCGCGCTGAGTTCGGCGGCCGCGGCGGCCAGGGCCTGCGCCTCGGACTCGGCACGACCCAGCAAGACGATGGTGGCAATGCCGCGCACCCGGTCCACGAAGCGCGCCTGGAGCCGGGTCAGCGCCAGGAACTGGCCGCGGCTCGCGGCGGCGGCACCGATGCCCGCCAGCGCCATGCCGATCGGCACCAGCAGCCCCGCCAGCAGCAGCACCAGCGCGGCGAAGGGGCTCGCCCACAGCGCCGCCAGCAGCACCAGAATCGGGCCGGCGACGGCGAAGCTGGACGCCGGAATCCAACTTGCGTAGAGCCCGTGCAGTGCCTCCACCCGGTCCACGACGATCCCGGCGAGGTCCGCCGAATGCCGCCCGCGCAGCGGCGCCGGGCCGGCATGCAGCAGGCGGGTCAGCGCATCGGTGCGCAGACGGCGACGCGAAGCCGCGCCTGCGTTGAACGCCGCCAACTCCGTTGCGTATGCCAGGCCGGCACGCAGCAGCGCGGCGACGGCAAACCCGATCAGCAGGGGAATGGGTCGGGGGCCGGCGGCAGCCTGATGGGTCATGGCGTCGGCCAGCAGGAAGGCGGCGCACCAGGCCTGGCCGATTGCCAGCAGCGTGCCAGACAGTGACAGCAGCAGCACCGGCCGAGCCGCCTTTGTCCCAGCGCGTTGCTCGCCACGCAGCCACGCGCGCGAGGCTTTCCGGTCTTGTGAGGCTCCTGCCATACCGGGTGCTTAAATCACCCGCACCGCAGGGCACAATCCAAGGCGCGACCGGCTGGGCTAAAAATTCGGCAATATGGCAGACACTGTCTTGTTGCGCTCGACTCGGCACCGCGTATGATCTCGCGTGCCCCGGTGTGGTCCGCCGGCAGCCGGACACGCCGCGAACGCGACGCGATGATCAATCTCAAAACTATGCGTCTGCCGCTTTGCCAATCGCCGAAATTCCCATTGTCCAAATATCCGCAAGGGGGGAGAACATGGCGACGACATTGCCATTCACCGGCCAGGAGTATCTCGACAGCCTGGATGATGGACGTGAGGTCTGGATCTACGGCGAGCGCGTCGGCAAGATCTCGGACCATCCGGCGTTCCGCAACACTGCGCGGATGATCGCGCGCCTGTATGACGCGCTGCACGCGGACCACCGCGATGGACGCGGCGTGCTGACCTGCCCCACCGAATGGGGTGGCTTCACCCATCGTTATTTCATCGCCTCGAAGACGGTCGAGGAGCAAGTTGCCGCCCGTGACGCGATCGCGGCGTGGTCGCGGTTGACCTATGGGTGGCTCGGCCGTTCGCCGGACTACAAGGCGGCGTTCCTCGGCACGCTCGGTGCCAACGCCGAGTTCTATGCGCCTTATCAGGAGAACGCTCGCCGTTGGTACCGTTTGAGCCAGGAGCGCGTGCCGTTCATCAATCACGCGATCATCCACCCGCCGGTGGACCGCGATCTCGAACCCGGGGCACCGGGTGGTGCCGCGGATATCTGCGCCCATGTCACCCGGGAGACCGATGCCGGGCTCCATGTCAGCGGCGCCAAGGTGGTCGCGACCGGCTCGGCCCTGACGCACTATACCTTCGTGGCGCATCATGGGCTGATCCCGGTGCGCGACAAACGCTTTGCGCTGGTGTTCATGATCCCGACCAACGCGCGCGGGGTCAAACTGATCGGCCGGGTGTCGAACGAGCAACGCGCCGCGGTGCTGGGCAGTCCGTTCGACTATCCGCTGTCGAGCAGACTGGATGAGAATGACGCGATCTTCGTCATGGATGACGTGTTCGTGCCGTGGGAGGACGTGTTCGTTTATGGCGACATCGACAAGGCCAACAATTTCTTTCCGCGCACCGGTTTCGTGCCGCGCGCCTTCATGCAGGGTGCGACCCGGCTGGGCGTCAAGCTGGACTTCATTGCCGGCCTGCTGCTGCGCGCCACCGAACTGACGGGGACGCGGGGTTTTCGCGGCGTCGAGGCAAATATCGGCGAGGTGATCGCCTGGCGGAACATGATCTGGAGTCTGTCGGATTCGATGGCGTCGTCGCCGGATCCCTGGACGAACGGCTACATCCTGCCGGGGGGAAAGGCAGCGATGGCGTACACCGTGCTGGCGCCCGAGGCCTATGCGCAGATCAAGAACATTATCGAAAAGACCGTGGCGAGCGGCCTGATCTACCTGAACTCGCATGCCGCCGACTTCAAGGCGCCGGAGATCCGCCAGTATCTGGACACCTACGTGCGCGGCTCCGGCGGTGCCTCGGCCGAGCAGCGGGTCAAGCTGATGAAGCTGTTGTGGGACAGCATCGGCACCGAGTTCGGCGCGCGGCACGAGCTGTACGAAATCAACTACGCCGGCAGCCACGAGGAAATCCGCCGCTACGCATTGTTCGGCGCGCTGGCTTCTGGCGATGCCGAGCGATGGAAGGATTTCGTCGGCACCTGCATGGCGGAGTACGATCTCGATGGCTGGACCGCGCCGGATCTGGTGAATCCAGGCGATGTCAGCGTCGTGGCACGGTGAATCCGGGCGATGTCCGCGTCGTGGCACCCGGCAGGTGAGCGGCAAATTCTCTTCCCCTCCCTTGGCGGGAGGGCGGCGTCGCTTCACCTCGTGCCGCAGCGACCGCCGCTTCAGTACATCACGTCGCCGCCGTTCGGCGACAGACAGGCACCGACATAGAAGCCGCCCTGCGGTCCGGCGAGCAATAGAGCGGTGGCGGCGATCTCCTCGGCGCGGCCGAAGCGGTGGACCGGGAGCGCGTCGATGAACGCCCGGCGATCGGCGGGGTCCATGGTCGCGGTCAGGTCGGTGTCGATCGGTCCCGGCGCAATGGCATTGACGCGCACGCCGCGCGGTGCCGCTTCCCAGGCGAGCGCGCGGGTGAAGCCGATGATCGCCGCTTTCGCCGCGGAATAGACCGAGGCGTTCACCGCGCCCTTCAATCCGCGCTGCGAGGCGACGTTGATGATGCAGCCGCGGCCGCGTGCCAGCATGGCGGGATAGACCGCCTGGGCCATGAAGAACGTGCCCTTCAGGTGCACGGCTACGATGCGGTCGAACTCGGCCTCGGAATAGTCTTCGAATTTCTTGCGGATGTTGATGCCGGCGTTGTTGAACAGGAGGTCGATCGGGCCGAAGGCGGCGGCGGATTCGGCGGCGAAGCTACGCGCGGCCGCGATATCGGCCACGTCCAGCGAGCGGTGTATCGCGCGGCGGCCGAGCGCCCTGATCTCCGCCGCGGTCGCCTCGGCCTTCACGGCGTCATCGAGATGGCAGAAGGCGATGTCGGCACCCTCGGCCGCGAAGGCCAGCGCGGTCGCACGGCCGATGCCGCGCGAGCCACCCGTTACCAGAGCGATCTGTCCTGCAAGCTGCGTCATTCAATGCTCAAGCCGTGCCGGTCCAGTCTGCCTTGCGCGCGCCCGCCGTGCCTGCGCCCGCCCGCCGTGCCTGCGCCCGCCGTGCCTGCGCCCGCCTCGCGGCCGATGCATGCAAGCGGCGCCGCAACGCCCCGTGGCGAATACAGGGGCGAATCCAGGCAAGCGGCGCCACCGCAACAGGGCTGCCCGGCCCTACGGCACAGGGCAACGCTCCTGCGCAAGGCAGTGCCGCAGCGCAGGCAAGCGGGGCGCCGTTGCGCCCGCTACTCCGCCGCGGCAGCCGTCTCCGTTGCCCGCATGGCGGCGATCTTCGCCTCGGCGCGGGCCCGGCGCTCATCGAACTTGGCCAGCCGGCGCTGCGGGTTGGGATGCACGATGTTGTCCGCCTCGCCCGGATTCTTCTGCGATCCGGCCCAGCCATGCGCGGCGATGTCGAAGATGATGCCCGACAGGTCGGTGTGCTTCACTTCGTAACCGTTGGGATTGTTCGGATCGCCCATGATCCAGGTCGCGCCGGCATTGCGCGCGATCTTGCCTTGCTCCACCACGTCATCGACCCAGAAGCCGATATGATGGATGCCGACGAAATCCTTGCCGGTGCCTTGTGCTGCTTCGTCACTCTTGAAGTGCAGGATGGCGAGATTGACCATGCCGTCGGTCAGGAACACGCCCTCGGCCAGCGGGCCGTCGAGCTCGGTGACTTCCTGCAGTCCCACCGCCTGCTTGTAGAATTCGGCGGTCTCCCACGGATCCGCGACGCTCAGCGCGACGTGGCGGATGCGGCCTTTGGTCTGCGCGGTCATGGACTGGCTCCCTGCGTTATTGGGCTTCGTGGCCGAGAGCTTAGCGGCAAAACACGGCGCAAGCTACCCGGGCCTGGCCTCGATCACGCCGGCCTTGATCGCCTCCAGGAACAAGCGCCAGTCGCGCTCCACCTGGGCGGCGTAGGCGATGGCGAAATCGGCGATGGCGGCGTCGAACACGCCGCCCGAGCCCATATAGCCGGCAATGCGCGCCGCATCGCCCGAGCGGGCATGCGCCCGCGCCAGCGTCGCGCCGCACAGCACCGCCTGATGCGGCGAGGCTTGCTCCGCCGCCTCGCTGCCCACCAGCGCCAGGCGCGAATCCTTAAATTGCCTGACGTAGCAATGCTGGTCGTCGCCGCGATCCGCCGTCCAGCCGAGGAAAATGTCAGGCGTGGTCTGCATCAGCCGCTGACCGACCACGACGCGCTGGCCTTGGTTGGCATAGAGGCTCGGTCCGGCATAGGGCGCCAGCGCCGAGGCCGATGCCTCCTTCAGTTGCAACAGCAGCAGCCCGTCATCCGCTGTGACCAGCAGCGCGACGGCGCAGAACGTTCCGACGCTGCCGACGCCGACCACCTTGAACGCCACGTCGGCCAATTTGTAGCGGTCCACCAATATCCGCCGTTCTTCCGGCAGGCTCAGCTTGTAGGATTCGAACGCCGCGCGTGCCGCCCGCTCGTGCGTATCGTCCACCTGCCCGGTCAACGGCATCAGCGATGGCGGGCGGGCGCGGATGCGCCAGGTGCCCCTGTCGCGCTCGATCAGCTTGGGATAGCCTTTGTTGGACGCCTCGGTTGCCGTTTGCAGGCGCTTCAGCGCGCGTTCGCGCAGTCGCACATCCTCGATGCCGCTCAACACCTGCATGGCATCGATGCGCATGCGCCAGCCGCCCAGCGGATCCAGCTTGACGATTTCCGCCATGTGCGCGCGATAGGACAGCGCCACGGTCCGGGCGAGATGCCGGGCGGCCTTCTCTTGCTCCCCGCGTCCCAGCGCTTCCACGGCAAAGCTGCTCGCCAGCCGCTTCAGGTCCCATTCGAACGGCGCCGGCAGTGTCTCGTCGAAATCGTTGACGTCGAACACCGGCGCGCCTTCGGGCGAGGCAAAGATGCCAAAATTCGCCAGATGGCAGTCGCCGCAGGATTGCGCCCACAATCCGCTGGTCGGTGTCTCGGCGAGATCGGCGGCCATGATCGCCGCGGCGCCACGCATGAAGGCGAACGGCGAGGCGCGCATCCGGCCATAGCGGATCGGCAGCAGATGCGAGAGGCGGTGGCGATCGGTGTTGATCAGCGTCTGCACCGGATCACGGCGATTGATCGGCGCCTTCCAGGACGCGTGCAAGCTGCGCGGCACGGCCTTGCGCAGAGCCTGGCCGGCCTGGCGTCGTTCGGCGATGGGCAGGACGGCGTCCGGCAGGAGGTGCTCCAGCGGCATGGGCGCTTCGGCCTGATGGAAATACGCTGGATCACACCGCAACCACGCCTCACACGCAAGCAAGAAGATCGAAAATTCCGGCGTGGAGTCGCGATATTTTTCCAGTATCTGTCATCATTCTGTCATGTCACCTCAAATGCGTTACGATTGTTGCAAATGGCTTGCAAATCGATGGCGCAGACAAGGCGTGGGCGATCGGTATCGGCAATGACTCGCGCAATAGTGGCGCCTTGTGGTCCCGTTGCACCGACGCCACTTCTGCGTGGCTTCCTGCATGGGGGATGACGATGCGGGCACTGGAGGAGCGATCGGCGACCGCGTTGGCCCTGGCGAGCGAAGCCGGTGCGCTGGCCATGCGCATGCGCGCCGGCATTGCGCCGTCCCTGAAGGGACCGCAGGACTGGGTGACGGAAGCCGACGTCGCGGTGGAACGTTTCCTGTCCGAACGCCTGGCGGCGGCATTTCCGGCGGACGGCTTCCAGGGCGAGGAAGGCGGCATCGCCCGCGGCGGCAGCCTGCGCTGGGTGGTCGATCCGATCGACGGCACGGCGAATTACATGCGCGGCCTGCCGCGTTATTGCGTGTCGCTCGCCTGCCTGGAGGATCGCACGCCGCTCATTGGCGTCATTGTCGCGCCCGCCTTGGGCGAGACCTACGTTGCCCGGCAAGGCGGCGGCGCGAGGCTGAACGGCGCGCCGATCCATGCGTCGGAGACCGCGGCGATGGACCGCGCGGTGATCGAAGTCGGATGGTCGCACCGGCGGCCGAACCAGGCGTTCCTCGCGCTGTGTGAGCGGCTGTTGGCCCGCGGCACGGTATTGCGGCTCGGCGGCTCGGGTGCGCTGGGCCTGGCCGATGTCGCGGCCGGCCGCACCGACGCATATCTCGAGCTGCACATCAACCTGTGGGACATTGCCGCGGCGCTGGTGTTGCTGGCGGAAGCAGGTGCGTGGGTCAGCCCGTTCATGGCGGGCGACGGACCCAGCACGGGCGATGCGATCGCCGCCAGCGCACCAGCCCTCTCTCATGCGGTGGGTGAAGTGTTCTGACGCCAGGGATCAGGCAGACGCAACCGGCGCCGTCCGCATTCACCACAGCGTTTATGGCGCGGCCTTTGGCCGCAACCTGACCGGACACGACAGCCAGGCCGACCGGTCGTCGAGAGCGTGGGGGAGCCGCAACCGATCGGGTCGGCATGAGACATCCGCGTGCATCCGCGGCAAAGCATGCTTCGCCGCGAGCCCCGCGCGCTGTTCGAAGTATTCCTGGACGTTCGTGCCGCGGGCAGCACAAAGCAGGTTTGCCGCAGATGCACGCGGATGCACGCGGATGCGTCGGTGCCGTCGGCAACTGCGGGACCGTCCCAAGGACGGTAAAAATCCTTGGCGGCCGCCACGATTTCGCAGGTCGGCAATGCAGGTCACACAAAGCAAGGCACAGAAATGCAATTGGTCTGTCGTATGAGAAAAATAATGATCCGTGCCTTGCTCTGTGTAATCTGTGAAAGACGACGGGCGCGCGCTGTGCAGGCTTCCGCGCCCGTCACACGTCCCGCGCGCCGATCGTGCGCGAGCGATATTCCTCCGGCACCGCGTGGCCGAAATCGGTGAAGGCGCGCTTCACCGCCTCCGGCGTGGCACCGAACACCTGCTTGCGGTTCTCGCGCGCCCAGGTGTTCGAGCCGATGATCGTATCGAGCGATCCCTGGAACACCGGCATCACATACCGCGCGAACAATTCGTAGCTGCGCAGCGTTTGCTCGCGGTTCGCCCATTCATGCGCCCGGAACAGAATGCCGCCGAATCCGCCGTGGCTATAATCGAGCAAACGATTGATACCCTTGATGACGGTCTCCGGCGAGCCGACCAGCGTGCTGCCCATCTTCACGCCATCGCGCAGCGGGTCGTCGGCACGGCCGGGCGGACGGCCGAGCGTGTCCTCGAAATACGTCATCGTCTCGACCCGCTCGCCCTTTTTCACCTCGGCCAGCGCTTGCTCGTCATCCTCGGCGACATGGGCGTTGACGACGACGCGCCAGTTCTTGCGATCCACCGTCTTGCCGTGCTTCGCGGCGGCATCCTCCGCGATCTTCCATTGCGTGGCCAAAGCCTCCGGCCCGCCCGGCAGACCGGCGCCGATCGACAGCACGCCGACGCCATGCGTCCCCGCGGCGATCATGCCGAACGGCGTGATCGTGCTGGCCACCGCGATCTCGAAATGCGGATCGGTATACGGGCGCAGATGCAGCCGTGCGTCACGCATTTCGAACCAGTCGGTCTTCATCGTCACCGGCTCTTCGCATTTCAGCAGCCGCATGATGGCGTCCATCGCCTCCAGCATGCGCGGACGCTGCGTGCTGGGCTCGATGCCGAGCATATAGGCGTCGGATGTCAGCGCCCCCGGCCCGCAGCCCATCATCGCGCGCCCGCGCGTCATGTGGTCTAGCTGGACAAAACGTTGCGCCACCATCAGCGGATGATGATACGGCAGGCTGGTGACGCCGGTGCCCAGACGGATGTGCCTGGTCCGCTCCGCCGCCGCCGCGATCACCAGTTCCGGCAAGGCAATCAACTCCCAGCCGGCGGAATGATGCTCGCCGATCCAGGCCTCGTCGTAGCCGAGCCAATCGAGCCACTCCAGCAGCTCCACGTCGCGCGCGATCGCCAGCGTGGGGTTTTCGCCGACACGATGGAACGGCGCGAGGAAGATGCCGAATTTCAAGCCGCGATGGGCCATGGGCGGGTGCTCCGAACAATATCGCCGCATGCTGCCCCGATCGGCGCGGATAGCCAAGCCGCGCCCGCCCGTGGCAGGTTGGCACGCCACAGCCAGCCAGCAGGAGGAAACCATGCGATTGCAGGACAAGGTGGCCATCGTCAGTGGCGCGGCCTCCGGCATGGGGGCGGCGACGGCGCGACGCTTCGCCAGGGAGGGCGCCAAGGTGGTGATCGCCGACATGCTCGACGACGAAGGCCGCCAGGTCGCCGCCGACATCACGCGCAGCAACGGCGCCGCCGAGTTCATGCATTTGAACGTCACCGACGAGGCGGATTGGCAGCGCGTGGTTGCCGCCACGGTCGCGAACTATGGGCGGCTCGATATCCTGGTGAACAATGCCGGCATCAGCGGCAGCGCGGTCTCCGACATGCTGGACACCGACGCCTGGGACAGGCTGATGGCGGTGAATTCGCGCGGCGTGTTCCTGGGCACCAAATACGCCGTGCTGGAAATGCGGAAGACCGGCTGCGGCGCGATCGTCAATCTCTCATCGATTTCCGGCAACACCGGCCAGACCATGACGCATATGGGCTACAACGCCTCGAAAGGCGCGGTGCGGACGCTGACCAAGTCGACCGCAGTACAGTTCGGCAAGGACGGCATCCGCGCCAATTCGGTGCATCCCGGGCTGATGCCGCCGATGCGCACATCCGGCGCGACCGCCGATCCGGCGGTGCGGGCGAAAATGCTGCAAGGCGTGCCGCTGCGCCGCGCCGGCGAAGTGGACGAAGTCGCCAATGCTGTACTGTTCTTGGCCTCCGACGAGGCGTCCTACATCACCGGCGCCGAGCTCTACGTGGATGGCGGCTATCTGGCGGTCTGAGGAACCTCTGAATAAGTCCGGTCCGGCGAACCTAACCCCTTGCCATGACTCGGAAATTTTCGGCTCGCTGGGACTTAATCAGAGGTTCCCCAAGTCCCGGCATCGGGAGTGCGTGGCACACTCGGCACCCTGTCATTGCGAGGCCCCATAGGGACCTCGCAATCACACAGGTGCTCGCAACGACACATGGGCTTGGAGGGGACGGAACATGACCATTCGCATCGGCATCGCCGGCGTGACCGGACGGATGGGGCAACTGCTGGTCCAGGAGGTCCATGCCGCCAAGGCAGTCCTTGCCGGTGGCATCGGCCGTCCGGGTTCAGAGCGGCCCGTGCCCGAAGGCGTGAAGCCATGCCCGGACATCGCCGCCCTCGCCGCGGCATCCGACGTGGTCGTGGACTTCACCAACGCCGCCGCCGCCCGGGCCCATGCCACCGCGATGGCCGCTGCCGGCAAACCCTGGGTGCTGGGCACCTCCGGCCTCTCGGCCGCGGACGAGGCCGCGGTCGCCGATGCGGCGAGGCGCATCCCGGTCGTCTACGCGGCCAATTTCTCCCCCGGCGTCAATCTTGTGCTGGCGCTGGCGGAACGCATGGGTGCGGCGCTGCCGGCCGCGACCTACGACGCCGAGATCATGGAGATGCACCATCGCCAGAAGGTCGATGCGCCCTCGGGCACCGCGGTCGGCATGGGCCGCGCCGTGGCCAAGGGACGCGGGGTCAGGCTGGAGGATGTCATGCAGAGCGGCCGTCACGGCCACACGGGTGCCCGCCCGACCGGTGCAATCGGCTTTGCCGCGTTGCGCGGTGGCCAGGTGGTGGGCGAGCATACGCTGATCTTCGCCGCCGCCACCGAGCAAATCGTGCTGACGCACCGTGCGTTCGATCGCCGCGCCTACGCGACCGGCGCGGTCGATGCCGCGCTCTGGGTGGTGGGGAAGCCGCCGGGCCTCTATGCGATGATGGACGTGCTCGGCATGGCATGACCGACGGTGCCGCGCGCTTGATCGCGCGCTTTCCCATGGTCTGGCACGTCATCGAGGCCGAGGGCGCCGGTCCGTGGCTCCCGACCACCGGCCTGCTGCCGACGAACCGGTTGCTGAGTCTGGCCGGGCGCGCCGCCGAGGCAGGCAATCGGGACGATTTCCAGCGCCTCGCGTTCGCCGGCGCCATCGCGGTCCTGCGCCAGCAGCTCATGCCGGACCGATGGCTGACCCCGACCCTGGCCGGTGCCTATGCCGGGCAGCCGGCAGCCTGGCGCAACCTGATCAACGCCCATGTGTTCTTCTGGACCGAGCAGCGCCGGCGCGACGCGTTCATTCGTGCCTGCCAACGACTACGCTCCCGCAGCCGCGCCGCGCCCGGCATCACGCCGCCGCGCGTGCTGGCATTCGATACGGCGGTGCTGCTGCGGGCGCACGGCGATACCGCCTTCTTCGCGCGCATCAACACGGGCTCGACCGTCCGCGGCGGCGCGCGAACACGACGGGACGAGACCACCCTGGCACCCGTGGCGAGCTATCGCTCCGGCCCCGTCGCAGAGCTTGCGATCCGCGGACCGGTCCGGCTCGTGAGTCATTAACCGTCCGTTCATCCAGCCGGCGTATGGTGCCGGCATGGACCCGACCCAGATCGGTTTGTTCGCGCTCGCGGAGCATCGGCTCGCCTGGGCCGACCAGCGCCAGGCCGTGCTCGCCCAGAATATCGCCAACGCCTCCACACCCAATTTCCAGCCCAGCGACCTGCCATCCTTCGCCAGCACGCTCGATACCGTCGCCCGAGTGACGCTCGCCCGCACCCAGCCGAACGACCTGCCCGCGCCCGGCGGCGGTGCGCTCCAGGCAATCACCGAAGCCAATGCACATGGTCCTGACGGCAATGGCGTCGCGCTCGATGCCGAGCTGACCAAGGTGGCGGACACCCAGACCACCCAGTCCCTGGTCACCGCCATCTACAAGAAATACCTGACCATGTTCAGCGAGGCGCTCGGCCACGCGTCTTCGTCGTGAGGTGGTCATGGACCTCAACAAAGCGCTGAACATTTCCGCCGCCGGCATGGATGCCCAGACCATGCGGCTGCGCGTGATTGCCGAGAACCTGGCCAACCAGGACACCACCGGCTCCTCTCCCGGCGCCGACGCCTATCGCCGCAAGACCATCACCTTCGAAAACCGCGTCGATGCCGCCACCGGCGAGGCCGCGGTGCAGGTGAAGCAGATCGGCCAGGACAAGTCGGAGCAAACGCTGCGCTATGATCCCGCCAATCCGGCAGCGAACGCCAACGGCTACGTGAAGTTGCCGAACGTCAACAGCTTCATCGAAGTCATGGACATGCGTGAGGCGGAGCGATCCTACAGCGCCAACCTCTCGGTGCTGCAGGCCACCCGCAGCATGCTGGACCGCACGATCGAGATGCTGAAATGAGCGATCCCGCGATCGGCAACATCCCGATGATCCGGATCACGCCGTCCGACGCGGCGGACGCCTATGCACGGGTGGACCGCGGAGACGCCGGCGGTGCCGCCGGCGGCGGCTTCGGTGCCGTGCTGCAGAACGCGCTGGATGGCGCGATCGAGACCGGACATGCCGCGGAAGGCGAGGCCATGCAGGCGATCGCCGGCGGCGGCAACCTGACAGACGTGGTCACCGCCCTCTCGCGCGCCGAGCTCGCGCTTCAGACCGCCACCGCAATCCGCGACCGCGTGGTGCAGGCCTATCAAGACATTATGAAGATGCCGATATGAGAGGTTCGAACACTCCCCCTCCCCGGCGGGGCTTGGGCCCCGAACTGGACCAAGGATGGGGGGAGAGGGAGTGTCTTGTCTCCTCCCCACCCACCTCCCCTCCCGCTCCCGCCCCATGAATGCTGCCGACATCGCCGCAATCATCCGCGGCGGCATGCTCGTCACTCTGAAAATCGGCGGTCCCATCCTGATCGCCGGCCTGGTGTCAGGCTTGCTTGTCGCCCTGATCCAGGCCGTCACCCAAATCAACGAAGCCACCCTCTCCTTCATCCCCAAACTGCTGGCGATCGGATTGGTCCTGGTATTGCTCGGCCCCTTCATGTTCGCCACGCTGTCGAACTTCACGCTTGTGGTGTTCGATCGCATGGTTGCGGTCGGCGGCTCATGACCCCCGATCCCGCCGCCCTGCTGGCCGCCCTCCCCGCCTGGGGCTTCGCCTTCATGCTGGTGCTGGCCCGGTTCGGCGCCGCCATGGCCTTGCTCCCCGGCCTCGGCGAGGCCTCCGCCCCCGCCATGATCCGTGCCGGCCTCGCACTCAGCGTCGCCGCCCTGCTGCTGCCGGTCATCTTCCCATCCCCACCGCCCGCACCCCAGGCAGACCTCGCCGCCGCGGGCATGGTCGCAGCCGAGGTGGTCACCGGCCTCTGGCTCGGCTGGCTGGCGCGTTTGCTGTGCATCGCGCTCTCGATTACCGGCCAGTTCATCGCCTACCTGCTGGGTCTCGCCACGGTGCTGCAACCGGACCCCGAGCTCGGCGCGCAAAGCACCGCAATGGCGTCATTGTTCGACGTCGCAGGACCGCTGATCATCCTGGTCTCCGGCCTCTACACCTTGCCCCTGCAAGCCCTCGCCGGCAGCTACCGCTTGATCCCGCCCGGCACGCTGCTGCCGGCCGCCGACAGCACAGCCACCGCCGTGACCGCGGCTGCCCAATGCTTCGCGCTCGGCCTGCGGCTGGCGTCACCCGTTGTGCTGGCCTCCATCGTCTGGCACGTCGCGATCGGCCTCATCGCGCGCATGGTGCCGCGGCTGCAGGTTTATTTCGTCAGCCTGCCCGGACAGATCGTCGGCGGCCTGCTGCTGCTGGCCAGCGTCTTTGCCGCCATCCTGGCCGCCTGGCAGGACGCCGCGCGCGATGGGCTGGCCGCATTGCCCGGTCTCTGATGGCCGATCAGACCGCACAACAAGATCGCACCGAAGCCGCGACACCACGCCGGCTGCAACGCGCCCGAGAGGAAGGCCGCATCGCGGTATCCCGCGAGGTCCAACTGTTCGCTGGCCTGGCCGCAGTGACCCTGGTCCTGTCCTGGACCGCGGGCATCACCGGCCATGACCTGACCGCGCAGCTTGCTGCCTTCCTGGCCTATGCCGATGCCGAGTCCCTGGCCGGCCCCGAAGGACTGCGTCTCGCCTGGATCGCCGCCTGGCACGGCGCGGCACCCGTCATCCTGGCAACCCTCGCCGCGGGCATCGCGGCGGCCATGCTGCAGACCGGCTTCCTGCTCCACAGCAGCACGCTGCAGCCCGATCTCAGCCGCATCAGCCCGGCCGCCGGCCTCCGCCGCATGTTCTCGCGCGACCATCTGATGGAGGCGCTGAAATCGATCGCCAAGGTCGCCTTGCTGGGCTTCATCTTCTGGCGCGTGCTGCACAGCGACATCCCCGCCCTGCTGCAATCGCCCCGCTGGACCCCGGCGGTCCTGCTGACCCGCACACTGGCGCCCACGCTCCACATGCTGTTCGTCGTGCTGGCCTTGCAAGCCGCGATTGCCGCGATCGACCTGTTCTGGGTGCGCCTGCGCCACGCGCAGCAACTGCGCATGAGCAAGCAGGACATTCGCGAGGAGCAGCGGGAGACCGAGGGCGACCCGAAGATCAAGGCGCGGATCAAGCAGATCCGCACACATCGTGCGCGCAAACGTATGCTGGCCGCGGTGCCGAGGGCCACCGTGGTGGTGACCAATCCCACCCACTACGCCGTCGCTCTCGCCTATGACCGGGCCCGCAACGCCGCGCCGCGCGTGGTCGCGAAAGGTGTCGATTCGCTCGCGGCGCGGATCCGCGAAGTGGCGGAGGCCAACAAGGTGCCGCTGGTGGCCAATCCGCCGCTCGCCCAGGCGCTGTATCGCGTGGAACTGGACACCGAAATTCCCGCCGAGCATTATCAGGCGGTGGCGGAGATCATCGCCTATGTGTGGCGGCTGGGGCAGCGGGCACACCCAGCCGGCGCACCGGCACAACGGCCTGCTACACCTGCGCCGCGAGCCGTGCGGCCTGATCTCGTGCATCACGAAGCAAGTCAACAGTCTTGATCTCGTTCATCACAAAGCACGTGTGCACCTGGCGCGCGTCCGGCCAGCCAACGATTGGTTCGCCATGCAGCCGGTTGAAGGCCGGCGGGTCACGGACCCGGATGCGCGGGCAGTCATCCACCTCGCCGGCCACCACCAGCAGCCGGACAAACCACGCACGCCTGGGTGCCAACGACATGAATCGGCCCGCGTCCCCCCTGTCCGGAGCGCCCGATGGCCCTTGATCTCGATCGCAAGTTTCCTCGCCGGCTGCTGGGCTTCTGGCCCTCGCCGATCCATCCCCTGCCGCGGCTCTCGGCAGAGCTCGGCATCGAGCTGTGGGCCAAGCGCGACGACATGGCATCCGGCCTCGCCTTCGGCGGCAACAAGATCCGCAAGCTGGAATGGCTGGCGGCCGACGCGGTGGCGCAGGGCTGCGATACGCTGGTCTCGATCGGCAACATCCAATCCAACCACACCCGCCAGGTTGCCGCGGTCGCGGCGGTGCTGGGAATGAAATGCCGCCTGGTGCAGGAGGAATGGACCCGCTGGGACGACCCTCTCTACGACAAGGTCGGCAATATCCTGCTCTCGCGCCTGATGGGGGCCGAGACGGTGCTGGAAGGCGAAGGCTATTCCACCGCGGTGAAGCAGACCTGGGAACACGCGCTCGAGACGGTGCGCCGGGACGGCGGCAAGCCCTATGCCATCCCCGCGGGCGCCTCCGACCATCCGCTCGGCGGCCTCGGCTATGCCCAGTTCGCCGACGAGCTGGCCGCGCAGGAAGCCACACAAGGCATCTTCTTCGATACCGTGGTGACGGCGACCTGCACCGGCTCCACCCAGGCCGGCATGGTGGTGGGGTTCGGCACCCAGCCACGCCGGCGTCGGCTGATCGGCATCGACACCGCCGCCAATGCGGCGATGACGCGCGCCGCGGTCACCAAGATCGCGCGGGCGACCGCGGCGCTGATCGGGCTCAGCCGCGACATTCGCGACGCGGAGATCGAGATCGATTCGCGCTTCGCCGGCCCCGATTACGGGCTGCCGGACGAGGCGACGATTGCGGCAATCCGCAAGGCCGCGACGCTGGAGGCGATGCTGACCGATCCGGTCTACGAGGGAAAATCCATGGCCGCCCTGATCGCCATGGCCAGCAGCGGTGAGATTCCCCGAGGCGCGAAGGTTCTCTACGTTCATCTCGGCGGCGCACCCGCGCTGAATGCCTACCAACGCGCGTTCGCTTAGCATTGCCGGCAAGCGGCCCGCGCTTGCGGGCCTGGGCTATGCCGACTCGGCCCCGCTGGGCGATCGTATGACGGGTGTGCCCGGCGGCACGCGGCAACGCGTTGTTCGCATTTGGTTCTTGCATTCCGGGCGGTTAGCGAACATAGGATGAACATAGTCTTAACAATAGCTTTCGAATCGGTTGGGGATTTGTTCTCGCTTGCGTGAAGGGGACGCTCGGATGCAATCTATGCGCGAGTCTAATGGCGGTAAATCCGCCTCTCGGTTGCAGGTCGTCAAGGCTGAGGAAGCAGGTCGCACCATGGAAAAGAACAAGGCACTCGAAGCCGCGGTGGCCCAGATCGAGCGTGCGTTCGGCAAGGGCTCCATCATGCGCATGGGCGCCCGCGGCACCGATGAGCAAATCGAGGTGATTCCATCCGGCTCGCTTGGGCTGGATTTGGCGCTCGGCATCGGCGGTCTGCCGCGCGGGCGCATTGTGGAGATCTACGGCCCGGAAAGCTCCGGCAAGACCACGCTGGCGCTGCACGCCATTGCCGAGGCGCAGAAGCGCGGCGGCACCTGCGCGTTCATCGATGCCGAGCATGCGCTGGACCCGACCTATGCGCGCAAGCTGGGCGTCGATGTCGACAACCTGCTGATCAGCCAGCCCGATGCGGGCGAGCAAGCGCTGGAAATCTGCGACACGCTGGTGCGCTCGGGCGCGGTCGACGTGGTGGTGATCGACAGCGTCGCCGCGCTGGTGCCGCGGGCCGAGCTGGAAGGCGAGATGGGCGACAGCCACATGGGCCTGCATGCGCGGCTGATGAGCCAGGCGCTGCGCAAGCTCACCAGCACCGTGTCGCGCAGCAACACGATGCTGATCTTCCTCAACCAGATTCGCATGAAGATCGGCGTGATGTTCGGCAACCCGGAAACCACCACCGGTGGCAACGCGCTGAAATTCTACGCCTCGCTGCGCATGGAGATCCGGCGCATCGGCCAGATCAAGGAACGCGACGAGGTGGTGGGCAACCAGACCCGCGTCAAGGTGGTGAAGAACAAGCTGGCGCCGCCGTTCCGCCAGGTCGAATTCGACATCATGTACGGCGAGGGCATCAGCAAGATGGGCGAGCTGATCGACCTCGGCGTGAAGGCCGGCGTGGTGGAGAAGTCGGGCGCCTGGTTCAGCTATGACAGCCAGCGCATCGGCCAGGGGCGCGAGAACGCCAAGCAGTTCCTGCGCGACCACAAGGAGATGGCGGACAAGATCGAGGCGAAGATCCGCGAGCAATCCGGCGTGGTGGCGAACCTGATGCTGGCGTCGTCGGCGGATGAGTCGGAGGAGGCCGAAGCGGCGGAGTAACCGACGCCACTATAGAAGGTATCGGCATAGGGACTTCGCCACAGCAGCGATTGATCGGCAATCTCGGCGACTGTCAACCATGTCTTGTTGAACTATCGACACGTGATATGCGGCGAGAAGAGCATTCCGGAGAGAAAATGCCGCTGAGCCTTCTCATGGAGGAGTCGCCGTTTTCTTTGCCTCGGTAGCAGCAGACCCGAACTGGCAGGAATGTTGAACCAGGTCGGACGGGGCGGCACTCAGGTTCTATGACTCGCCGCACTCGAACGAGATCATTTCGTCTCGCCGCGCTTCACCCGCGATCCTCGCAATGACGCGGATCTGTGCGATGACGCGGGTCTGCGATCATTCATCACGCCTTCGGCAGCCGCACCACGAACCGCGCGCCCATCACCTCGCCCACACTGTCCTTGCGGTTCTCCGCACCAATCCAGCCATGCAGTGCTTCCACGATCTGCCGGCTGATCGCCAGTCCCAGTCCGGAATGCTGGCCGAACCGCTCGGTCTTCGGGCGCTCGGAATAGAAGCGGTCGAACACGTGGTCCAGGTTTGCCTCCGGAATGCCCGGGCCCTCGTCCTCCACCGACAGCTCCACCTGCCCGTCCGCCTCGCGTGCCCGCAGCCAGATGCGCCCGCGCGGCGGGCTGAACGATTGCGCGTTGGCGATCATGTTGCGCAGCACCTGCACCAGCCGGTCCTCGACGGCCCACGCCATCAGTGAGGCCGGCGCTTCCACCACCAGCCGCGGGTCGTTGTCGGTATCGCGCGTCGCCTCATCGAGCTCCACCAGCGCCCGCAGCAGCGGCACCACATCGATCCGTTCGGCGGCAATGCGCGACAGCTCCGCATCCAGCCGCGAGGCGTCGCTCACGTCGCTGATCAGCCGGTCCAGCCGGATCACGTCCTGCGCCATGATCGCCAGCAATTGCCGTTGCCGCGCCGGATCGTCGATGCGGCGCAGCGTCTCGATCGCGCTGCGAATCGAGGACAGCGGGTTCTTGATCTCATGCGCCACGTCGGCGGCGAAACGCTCGATTGCGTCCATCCGCGCCCATAGCGCCTCGGCCGAATCCGACAGCGCCGATGCCAGCGCGCCGACTTCGTCGCGCCGCACCAACAGCGACGGCGGCACGCTGCCCGACCGTCCCTGCCCTTCCCGCATCTCCCGCGCCGCCTCGGCCAGCCGCAGGATCGGCCGCGCGATCGTGCGCGACATGTACCACGACAGCAGCACGGTCAGCGCCAGCGCCAGTCCGAACAACTCCAGGATCGAGATCCGCACGGCGAACACACTGGCATCCACCTCGCGCGCCTCGCGCGTCAGCAGCACAATCCCCACGGTATGGCTGTCATGCTCTACCGGCTCGGCCACCGTCACCAGCAGTCGCCCATCCTTGGTCCGCCTGATATACGGCGGCATCTGATTGCTCTGGCCGGAACTGTTCAGGCGCAGCTCGTCCTTCACGTCCGGCTGCCACTCCAGACCGGCGCCCGGCGTGGTGTACATCAGCGGCTCGTGGCGCTGATGCGGCAGCAACGACAGCGCCTCGTCATACAGCCAGCCGATGGTGCCGACGATCGGCCCGTACGCCACGGGCGGCGGCAACGGCTCGGTCTTCACCGCGCCGCCCGGTTCCTCGCGCACACGCGAATCAACGATGATCGTGCCATCCGGCGCATACAGCTTGGCATCGGCATCCGGGGTGGGATCGGTCAGCCGATACAGCAACGGACGCGCGATATCGGGGATCAGCTTGGGGTCCTTGGGCGTGTTCAGGCTGACCGCACTCTCCCCCAGCGCACCCGCGAACACGCGCGCTTGCTCGCGCAGCGCCGTCACCTCGGCTTCCAGCAGCCCGTTCTGATACTGGCTCAGATACAGCAGGGCAGCGGCAAGCAATGCCAGCGGCAGCGCATTGACCAGCAGGATGCGGCGCAGCAGCGGCGACACAAAGCGGCGCCGGAAGCGCCGCGGCGGTGTCACCTTGGGCTTGGTTATCCCGCCAACTGCCGAGCCGTCGGGCACTCAGTGCTCCTTGTAGCGATAGCCGATGCCATACAGCGTTTCCACCTGGTTGAAATTGTCGTCCACCGTGCGGAACTTCTTGCGGATGCGCTTCACGTGGCTGTCGATCGTGCGGTCGTCCACGTAGATGTTCTCACCATAGGCCGCGTCGATCAGCTGGTCGCGACTCTTTACCATGCCGGGCCGCGCGCACAGCGCCTTCACCAGCAGAAATTCGGTGACGGTGAGCTGGATGTCCTGGCCCTTCCAGATGCACTGGTGCTTGGTCTCGTCGAGCGTCAGGTCGCCGCGGCTCATCACCCCGCCGGGCGCGGCGCCGGAGCCTTCCGCGCGGCTCGCCTCATTGCGGCGGAGCAAGGCGCGGATGCGCTCGATCAGCAGGCGCTGGGAGAACGGCTTGGTGATGTAGTCGTCGGCGCCAAGACGGAGCCCCATCAGCTCGTCCACCTCCTCGTCCTTCGAGGTCAGGAAGATCACCGGCATCGAACTGCGCTGGCGCAGCTTTTGCAACAGTTCCATGCCGTCCATGCGCGGCATCTTGATGTCCAGCACGGCGAGGTCCACCGGGCGGGAATTGATCCCTTGCAGTGCACTTTCGCCATCCGTGTAGGTGCGCACCTGGAAGCCCTCCTGCTCCAGCGTCATCTGCACGCTGGTGAGGATGTTCCGGTCGTCGTCGACCAGGGCGATGGTCTGCTTCATGGGTTGGTCCTTCGGAGCGAGGGTCATGGGCCGATGGTCCGAGTGGGTTTGTCCGATACGATGGCATCGGATTGTGGCGCATTGCGGACGTGAGGTGAACGAAAGATGGCGACGCTCCCCGACGATCGCCAGTCATCCCGCCAGTTCCGCGGGGCCGCGGCGCATTGCCCGGCGGGTCGCCCCCCTATGCCGATTTGTTGATCCGCCGCGTTGCAACGCCCACCGGGCTGGCGCGATGCCACACCGTGCTGAACCTGGGCTGCGGCCCGGGCGTGCTGGCGCGAGCCTTTGCCCCGCTGGCAGGCGAGATCGTGGCGATGGACCCGGCACCGGAAATGCCCGCCGCCGCCGCGCAGTACTCCGACGGGCTTGCCAATGTCCGACTGGTCGCGGGCGGGTCGGCGGATTGATCGCCGGCGCTGGGCCGGTTCCGGTTGGTCGTGACGGGCCGCTCGTTCCATTGGATGGACCGCGCCGTGAGCCCGTCGTCCGAGCAATGCTGGTGGACATCACCGCGCGGGCGTAGCCTCGCCGCTGCCAATGGGAGAGAACAGACATGCCCGTGACCAACGGCTTTGTCGTCCCGCCAGGCGGCGGCAAGCACTTCGCCTCACCAACCCCCGGCCGCCACTTCGCCATGAAACTGCTGAGCGGCGAAACCAACGGCGGCATCATGATGTTCGAGGAAACCCTGCCGCCCGGCACCGCCAGCCTCCGTCACCTCCACCACGACAGCGACGAAGTCGCATGGGTGCTGGAAGGCGAGCTGACATTCATGATCGGCGATGAAATCGCCGCGGGCGGCCCGGGCACCTGCGCCTTCATGCCGCGCGAGATTCCGCACGCCTGGAAGAACACCGGCGCCGTGACCGCCCGCGCGCTGTTCCTCTATACCCCCGCGACCGCCGGCGGCCTGATCGAGGCGCTGGCCGAGCGCCGGCCGGCGGATGCCGAGGAGCACGCCCGATTGTTCGAGCGCCACCGCTGGGAAGTCGTCGGCCCTAATCCGCTCTGACCACGTGCCCCGGCGCCCCGGACGGCGTTCATCGCGGGTAAAGCGAGTATTGGGGATCGCGCACGGTCCTCCCGCCATCGCCTCCGCGCAGGCGATGGGTGTGTTGCTTCCGGCAAAGAGGCGATGTCATGCATGAACCAGCCTTGCCCGACGGGCAGGACGATGCCCCGGCCTGGGCCGCTCGCAAGCTGCTGCGCGCTGCCCGGGTCGCCACGCTGGCGACGTCGATACAGGGGCAGCCGTTCGCTTCCCTGGTCACGCCCGCCACCGCGCCCGACCTCGCGGTGCTGCTGCTCCTGTCCGATCTGTCCGAGCATACGCGGCATTTGCGAACTGACCCGCGATGCTCCGTGCTGGTGTCGGGTGCTGCCGAAGGCGCCAACCCGCAGACCGCGCCTCGGGTCACGCTGACCGGGCTGGCGGAAGTTGTCGCTGATGCCGCACTGAAGGCGCGTTACCTGACGGCGCATCCCTACGCTGCCCTGTATGCCGGGTTTGGCGATTTCAACCTGTGGCGGATCCGGCCGATCAACGGGTTGTTCGTCGGCGGCTTCGCCCGTGCGGCGCGGCTGCGCCTGAGCGACCTGACGCCGGATGCAGCGGCGGTCGCCGCGATCGCCGCGGCGGAGGCGGACATCATCGCCCACTGCAATGCGGATCATCCCGATGCCATGGCCGCTATCACCGGCGCTCCAGGGGCATGGCGGCTGGTCGCGGTGGATGTCGATGGCTGCGACCTGGCGCTCGCGGAGCGGGTGCTGCGCGTGGCGTGGTCGGCGGCGACCGTGGATCCAGGCGACGTGCGGCGAGAACTGATCCGGCTGGCGCGGGCGGGGCGACAGACCGCGCCACCGGTTCAGCCACCGACAAAGTAACGATAGCAGAGGCGTTGAGCATCGAGCGTGTCGATGAGTGGACGGACGCCAACCGGATAACGGCAGCATCCTGCCGGGCATCGCTGATCGCCACATCGCTGATCGCCACATCGCTGATCGCCACATTCAGGTCCGGAGAAGCGGGGAGCGGCACGAGCATGGACGGAACGCGCAGCGATGGCGTCCGGCCGCGCCGATGCCAAAGGTCGCCCCGTGCCTGTGTCAAACCCTTCTGGCAGCGCCGGTCGGGTGGCAAGATCATATCGGCGCGGTGATGCCCGGTGCCGCCGCACTGGGTGAAGCGTTCACGCCAGGATCATGCCGCCACGACAGTACGCAGCGAGGCCAGCCAAACCGCAAATCCGCGCTTTGCGAAATACTCGGTCCAGTGCTCTTGCTCTGCCGCATCGCAATCGAACGTCGCCCACCATTCGACGAACGCGCGGTCACACTCCACCACCGGCGCGACCCTGATCGTCGCCTGATAGTTGCGCACCGGGTACGGCACCGGCCCGACGAATTCATAGGTGCAGCAGCGCTCGACATCGCTCAACGCCAGCAGCCGTTGACGCATGTCCCGACCGCCGCCTTGGATGTGGCGCACGGCCCCGACCTGGTCACCAACTGCCCCGGATTCCAGCGCGACCGCGGCGTCCACCCCGGACCATGCATAATCCCCAAACGAGCGAATGCTGGCCCACACGCTATCGGCCGTCGTATCGAGCACGACGCTGTAATAGGATTTCGCCACGGCTGTCCTCCACACTGGCTGTTCGCAAACTGCGCGACAGCGCGACGGCGGACCATCCGGATCGTGCGCCGTCAGACCCGGTCTGTCATCGCGAAGGCACGGCTCGGCGGCATGCCGCGCCGCAACGCCATGTGGATCCAGAGCATCGCCATCGGTTCCAGCAACCGCGCGATCGCCAGAGGCCCGGCATCGATCGCCTGAAAGCCGAGATCCGAGACCAGCGACAGCACCACAGGCTTCTTTGCCTCGTCGTCTCCGGCAACGAACATGGCAGCCGGCAGCGACGTGTAACCATTGGCGTGCTGCATGTTGTCGAAGCCGGTCTGGTTCAGCGTCTTGAACACCGACGCGCCTTTCGCCAGCGTCGCCACTTGCTCGCCGCCCGAGGTGGTGAAGCCGACGTCCAGCGCGATGCCGGCGGCATCGACCCGCAACGGGTTGGTGCAGTCGATCAGCACCTTGCCGCCCAGGTCGCCCGCGACGGCGAGCGCATCCGGCACCGCCGGCCACGGTGTGGCCAGCACCACCACTGCCGCAGCTTTGGCGGCATCCGCGACGCTCGCGTAACCGGCGCCGGACGGTCCCTCCTGCGGCGGCGATTGCGGGTCGCGCACGCCGAACGTGACCTGATGCCCCGCGGCGATCCATCCGGTAGCCAATGCCTTGCCGACATTGCCGGCGCCGACGATGGCGATCTGCATGGTGGCACTCCTCCATTGTCCAGCCGATCCGCCACATTGGCGCAACGCGCCGGTACAAGACCACTGGCCAGTTAACCGGTTGCCGAGCCCAGGCGGCAGCGGAACAATGCCACGGCAGGTCACCGCGGATGACGCGGGCGGCCGATGACCGCGGATGGCGCATGCGGCCGACGCCTGCCCCGCTTGCGCCCAGGCCCCGCTTCGGCCAAACCAGCCTCCCCGCGCAATCTCGCGCGGGCCGGCCATGCCGCGACGCGGGAAACGAGGGGAGCAATGTCTGCATCCAGGCCACGCACGCTGTTCGACAAGATCTGGGACAGCCATGTCGTGGAAAAACTCCCAGACGGCACCTGCATCCTCTATATCGACCGCCACCTGGTGCACGAGGTCACCAGCCCGCAGGCCTTCGAGGGTCTCCGCTCTGCCGGCCGCAAGGTGCGCCGCCCTGACTGCACCATCGCCGTCGCCGACCACAACATCCCCACCGTCGGCTCCCGCGTGCCGCGCGACATCAAGGAAACCGACAGCCGCATCCAGGTGGAGACACTGGAGAAGAACGTCGTCGAGTTCGGCGTACCCTACATTCCAATCCTGGATAAGCGCCAGGGCATCGTCCACATCATCGGCCCGGAACTGGGGATTTCGCTGCCGGGCATGACAATCGTCTGCGGCGACAGCCATACCTCCACCCATGGCGCACTCGGCGCGCTCGCGTTCGGCATCGGCACCTCCGAGGTAGAGCATGTGCTGGCAACGCAGACCTTGCTCCAGGCGCCGGCGAAGAACATGCGCATCGAGGTCGCCGGCACGCTCGGGTTCGGATGCTCTGCCAAGGACATCGTGCTGGCGATCATTGGCAAGATCACCACCGCCGGCGGGACCGGGCACGTGATCGAATACACCGGCGATACGATCCGTGCGCTCGATGTCGCCGGGCGACTGACGATCTCCAACATGTCGATCGAGGCGGGCGCGCGTGCCGGCCTCATCGCGCCTGACGAAACGACGTTCGCCTACACCAAGGGCCGCGAGTTCGCACCGAAGGGCGAGGCCTGGGAGCAGGCGGTGGCGTATTGGCGAACGCTGCCTGCCGATCCGGGCGCCGGCTACGACAAGTCGGTGACCCTCACCACCGGCGAGATCGCGCCGATGGTGACGTGGGGCACCACGCCCGGCGCGGTGGTGCCGGTGACCGGCGTGGTGCCGGATCCCGCGACGGTGGCGGATGAAGGCCTGCGCACGCAGATGCAGCGCATGCTGGAATACATGGCGCTGACGCCAGGCCAGAACCTGCAAGATGTGCCGGTGGACGTGGTGTTCATCGGCTCCTGCACCAACGGCCGCATCGAGGACATCCGCGCCGCCGCCGCCGTCGCCAAGGGCCGCAAGGTGGCCGACGGCGTGCAGGCGCTGGTGGTGCCCGGGTCCGGCCTGGTGAAGCTTCAGGCCGAGCAAGAAGGGTTGGACCGCATCCTGCTGGAGGCCGGATTCGAATGGCGCGACCCGTGTTGCTCGATGTGCCTGGGGATGAACCCGGACAAGCTGACGCCGGGGCAGCGCTGCGCGTCCACCTCGAACCGCAATTTCGAAGGCCGGCAGGGGCCGGGCGGCCGCACGCACCTGGTTTCCCCCGCGATGGCCGCCGCGGCGGCGGTGACCGGGCGGCTCGCCGATGTGAGGCAGTTGGGGTGACTCGCACGACCGTCATGGCCGGGCTTGACCCGGCCGGCTACCCAGCAACGCGCGGGCGCCAATCGGCAGGCCTGCCGATCTCCATTTGAAGATGGCCGGATCGAGCCCGGCCATGACGAGAAAAAGGACGCCGTCATGGAACCGTTTACCACCCTGACCGCCATCGCCGCGCCGATGCCGATGCAGAACATCGACACCGACAAGGTGATTCCCGCGCGCTTCCTCAAGACCATCAAGCGCTCCGGCCTCGGCGTGCATTTGTTCGATTCGCTCCGCTATGACAAGGACGGCAACGAACGCCCGGACTTCGTGCTGAACCAGGAGCCATACCGCAAAGCGCAGATCATCATCGCGCACGAGAATTTCGGCTGCGGCAGCTCGCGTGAGCATGCCCCCTGGGCGCTGCTGGATTTCGGCATCCGCTGCATCATCGCGCCGGACTTCGCCGACATCTTCTTCAACAACAGCTTCAAAAACGGCGTGCTCCCCGTGCGGCTGCCGCGCGCGGTATGCGACCAGCTCATCCAGGATGCACGCCTCGGCGGCAATGCCCGCATCACCGTCGATCTGCGGCGCCAGGTGGTGGTGCGGCCGAGCGGGGAAGAGATCCACTTCGATATCGACCCGTTCCGCAAGCACCTGCTGCTGAACGGATTGGACGATATTGGCCAGACACTGCAACATGCCGCGGCGATCGATGGCTACGAAGCGACGCGCAAGCAGAGCCAGCCGTGGATTCCGGCAACGGACGCGGCGTGATCCACCCAAGCCCGTCATTGCGAGGAGCGCAGCGACGCAGCAAACTCGGTCATAACAAGGGGGCGGTACGACCGGGATTGCTTCCTCGCTTCGCGCATCGCAGTGACACGAGACACTTCTCGCAATGACACTGTCAGCAAGGACTCCATCCATGCCGGCCAACAAGAAGCTGCTGATCCTGCCCGGTGACGGCGTTGGCCCCGAGGTGATGCGCGAGGTCCGCCGCCTCATCGACTGGATGGGGCGGCGCAACATCGCCACATTCGATGCGGCAGAAGACCTCGTCGGCGGCGCGGCAATCGACGCCCGTGGCACGCCGATCGACGACGCCACCATGGCAAAGGCCAAGGAAGCCGATGCCATCTTGTTCGGCTCCGTCGGTGGGCCGAAATGGGACGGTCTCGGCTTCGACCTCCGCCCCGAACTCGCCATCCTGCGCCTGCGCAAGGAACTCGACTTGTTCGCCAACCTGCGCCCCGCCGTGGTGCTGGACCCGCTGGTCGATGCCTCCACCCTGAAGCCCGACATCGTGCGCGGCCTCGACCTGATGATCGTGCGCGAAAGCACCGGTGGCATCTATTTCGGCGAGCCGCGCGGCATCGAGACGCTGCCCTCCGGCGAGAAGCGCGGCTTCGATACCGAAAGCTACACCACCGGCGAGATCGAGCGCGTTGCCCGCGTCGCGTTCGAACTGGCGCGCACGCGACAGAACCGCGTCACCAGCGTGGAAAAAGCCAATGTGATGCAATCCGGATTGTTCTGGCGGCAGACCGTTACCGCACTGCATCAACGCGAATTCCCGGATGTCGCGCTGTCCCACATGTATGCCGACAACTGCGCCATGCAGCTCGTGCGCATGCCGAAGCAGTTCGACGTGATCGTCACCTCCAACATCTTCGGCGACCTGCTGTCGGACCTGGCATCGATGCTGACCGGCAGCCTGGGGATGCTGCCGTCGGCCACCCTCGGCGCGGTGCAGCCCGGCGGCAAGCGGCATGCCCTCTATGAGCCGATCCACGGCAGCGCGCCGGACATCGCCGGCAAGGGCATCGCCAATCCGCTGGCACAGATTCTCAGCTTCGCGATGCTGCTGCGCTTCTCGTTCGACATGCACGACGAAGCGGCGATGATCGAGCAAGCCTGCACCAAGGTGCTGGCCAGCGGGTTGCGTACCGGGGACATCATGTCGAAGGGCACCGCGAAGGTGGGCACCAGCGTCATGGGCGAGGCCATCCTGCGCGAACTCGACAAGCTGCACGCGGCCAGGTGAGCGAGAGTCCTGTCGAGGGCGGGGGCCATCGCGCCGCCGACGCCCTTGATCCGCTCCGGCCGGCCGACACGCGACCGGTCGGCCCGGGCAGGTATGGCTCGCCGATCATGGCTGCGGGCTCGCGAGCCTGGGAGCGGCCATAGCGGGACCTCAAGGTCTCGGTTCGGCAATGACATCCGCGGAACAACGGCCAGCCGCGGGCCTCGGCGGCCCGCTTCGCGCCGGTTGAGCGGCCATTGCGGTGTGGCGCCGCAAGATTAAGCTGGCACCAAATCCCAGGAGGACGACAAGGCCATGATCGACGTTCATACCCATTGGCGGCCAGCCGAAGTTGCCGACGCCCTGCGCGCCCGCACCCGCGAACCACGCATCGTCCGCACAGCGGATGGCATCGAGGTGCTGACCTCACGGATGGGCGATATCCCACTGGAGCAAGCGTTCGATGATGTCGAGGCCCATCTCGAGCGCATGGACCGCCAGGGGGTCGAGACCAGTGTGCTGTCAGTGCTCGGCAACTTCTGCTGGATCGAATCGCAGCCGCTGGAGGTCTCGGGGCCGCTGTGCGCGCGCGTCAACGATGCGTTCTCGGCGATCTGCGCGGCGCATCCCGGCCGCTTCGCCGCCTTCGCTGCTCTGCCGCTGGTGGATCTGGACGCCGCAGCCGCGGAATTGGACCGTGCGCTGCGCCTGCCCGGCGTCCTGGGCGCGCAACTGCCGGGCAATTTCTTCCTGACGCGCGCCGACGCCGAGGCGGCGCGCCCGCTGCTGGAAGTCGCCAACCGCCACCAGGCGATGCTGTTGATCCACCACGGCCCGCGGCCAGGCGATGCGTTCCCCAAGGTCGGCGGCGAGGTGGACAACGCGCGCCGGCGCAACGGCACGCTGGACATGCAGGCGAGCCTGTCCTCGGTGATGGTGACGCTGTGCCTGAGCGACTTGCTCGCGGCATATCCCGACGTGAGGGTGGTGGTGCACAATCTCGGCGGCAACATCCCGTTCGAGATCGAGCGGATGGACCACCGCTGTCTGCTGGATACGCCGGAGGAGGAGCTGCCGTCGGCGCGGTTCCGGCGCGCGGGCGTGTTCGTCGATTGCAACTCGTTCGGGCCGCGCGCGATCGAGGCGGCGGTGGCGCTGTACGGCGCCGAACATATCGTGTGCGGGACCGACGGCACGGCGTTCGGGGTCGACTGGACCCACAAGGCATTGGCGGACGCGCGCATCAGCGAGGACGAGCGGGAGGCGATCCTGCGGCGCAACGCCGCGGCGATGATGGCGCGGGTGGGGAGCGCGGCGGAGGGTATGCGGGCGGCGGCGGAATAGGCAGGGCCCATGTGTCATGGCCGGAGATGGCCGGCCATGCGCATGTTCCTTTCAGGCGCGATCCTCCGGCGGGCCGTGCGCCAGCGAGACTGAGTAATTGAGCCACCATTGGCTGTCGCGCTCCGCCCTGGTGGCCCCGCGCACCATGCCGACCTCGGCGCAGGACTGCGCTAGCCATTTCAGGCCGTGTGCGATGTCCTGCGCCTTCTCCGCGGGCATCAGCGGGACGCGGCTGGCGTCGGGTAGGTCACTCATGAGCGATCCTCCGGAAGTGGTCCGGGCGGAAGGTAGAGGTAGCACCCGTTAACGAATGGTCAACTGCATACCGCCAGCGCGATCGCACGGGGATATGAAGCGGAGCTGTCATCCAATCCGGTCGGCTTGAATTCGCCCCAACTCGAGCCCGGTTGACCATCCGCGGCGTCAGCGTATGCATCGTCCCCGCAGGGCGGCATTGCAGCGGGGACGATCATGGCAAGAACCAACCAGGCGCTGAACGGCGGGCAGGTGATCGTCGATTATCTGGTTCGCGAGAAGGTGCCGTATGCGTTCGGCCTGTGCGGCCACGGCAATATCGGCTTCATCGACGCCCTCTACGAACGGTCCGGCGAGATCAAGACGATTTCGTCGCGGCACGAGACGGTGTCCGGGTTCATGGCGGACGTCTACTACCGCGTCAGCGGCCAGCCGACGGCGACCTTCACTTCGTGCGGCCCCGGATCGACCAATCTGCCCATTGCGATTGCCAACGCGTATCTCGATTCGGTGCCGTTCCTGGCCGTCACCGGCAACATTCCGACCACGCAATTCGGCCGCGGCGCGTTCCAGGAGCTGTATCGCCAGTACCAGGCCGACTTCCCCTCCACGGTCCGCACCATGTGCAAGCACGTGTTCCAGCCGACGCGCGGCGAGCAAGTGCCGCTGATGGTGCGTCAGGCCTGGAAGACGATGGTGACCGGCCGGCCCGGCCCGGTCGTGCTCGACGTGCCGTTCGACATTTTTAAGGAAGACGCCGGCGACACACCCGACCCGCGCGACTGGAGCGCCAACATCTCCTGCCGCTGCGGCGCCGATCCGGAAGGCGTCGCCAAGGCCGCCGACATGCTGATCCATGCCGAGCGCCCGGCGATCCTGGTCGGGCAGGGCGTGCGCTATGGCGGCGCTGCGGCGGAACTGCTGGCCCTTGCCGAACGTTTGCAGATTCCCGTCGGCGCCTCGGCCAGCGGCCTGGGTGCGATCGATTGCCACCATCCGCTGTCGCTGGGACTGGTGTCGCGCGGCGGCCTCTATCATGCCAACGGCGCCATGCGGCAGGCAGACGTGCTGCTGGCGCTGGGGGTACGGTTCGACGATCGCACCTCGTCGTCCTGGCTTCCGGGCTATTCGTTCACCATTCCGCCGACCCAACTGATCCACGTCGATATCGATCCGGACGAGATCGGCCGCAACTATCCGGTCGCGTTAGGGCTGATGGCGGACGTGTGCACCTTCCTGCGCCAGTTGCTGGCCGAGATCGAAACCCGCAAGGCGCCGCGCACCACGCCGGCCCGCACCGCCTGGCTGGCGCAGATAGAAACCTGGCGGCGCGAATGGGAGGCCGCCGTCGCGCCCGGCTACACCGATGACGCGACGCCGATCAATCCGCAACGCGCCGCGCACGAGATCAATGGCGCGCTGCCAGCGGAAGGAATCCTGGTCAGCGATATCGGTGTTCACCACAACTGGCTGCTGCAGTTCTGCAAACCGCGGCGGCCGGATTCGCTGATCGGCTGCATGGGGTTCGGGCCGATGGGGTTTGGCGTCGCCGGCGTGCTCGGCGCGAAGCTCGCCGCCCCCGACCGGCCGTGCGTTTCGGTGTGCGGCGATGGCGCGTTCTTCATGCACGCCAACGTGCTGGGCACCGCCGTGGAATACAACATCCCGGCGGTGTGGGTGGTGTGGAACGATTACTCCTATGCCTCGATCCGCGGCTTGCAGCGCGGCTATCTCGGCGGGCGCGAATTGGCGACCGACTTCCGCCGTCCCGACACGGGAGAGCCGTACAATCCGGATTTTTCCGCCCTCGCGCGGTCCTGCGGCATCGAGGGCGTGCGCATCGATCGCGCCGGCGATCTGGGGGATGCGATCAAGGCGGCGATCGCCACCGGGCGGCCGTACCTGATCGACGCCAATATCGGCGCCGATCTCAACCCGGGAGGCGCGGGGGTTTGGGAATTGCCGCGCCACGGGGTCAGCCAGCCGTTCATCGGCGGTCGGTACCAGCCGCCGGAGGGGTGAGGGCAGCATGCCCTCAAGGTCGCAACAAGTTCGAGAGCAACTTCACCACAAAGGCACGATGACATGAAGTCTTCTGCGGGTGGGCTCATTACTTGTTGCACTGTCGTTCGCTCGGGCAGTTGCCGAGCCAATCGCAGGCTCGTTGGCGGCAAATCCTCCCCCCTCAGCAACAGCGACGCCAAGTTCACTCCCGGGCGACGTCACCGCCCACATGGGAGCGGTAACGATGGAAATCCCAACGCGTTGCTTTTTCAGTCCCCTGCGGCATGAAGGCCGAGGTCCAGACGCCGTCGACTTCAGTCTTTTGTCGCTTTTGCCAAACTTTGAGCCAATGACGGCCGCCAATGTGGCGGAATTTAACATGGGATGGCATCATCAGATCCTTATTTCGATTTCCTATGAAGGATATCGGCTAACGAGTACGCAGCTCGTGCAAATTCTCAATCATTACTCAGACCATGCACAGATACAGAATGGTCCCTATGGATACAAGCTCTTCATAAAGCCCGGATTCGACGAGTTCTTCAGGGGTACGCTGGAAAATCCGAGCGACTTCGTCTCATGTAAGCCGGCTACCGGCCCGGTCTCTGTGCCGTTTCCTTCTTGCGAGCGAACCGTCCTGATTGGACAGGATATTATTGCCGGATACTCGTTTTCGCGTGCCTATCTCGATCAAACGCAATCGATCGACACCAAGGTGATCGGGTTCCTCAACGGACTCCGTACCGCTGGGCCACAATTCAGGATCATCCAATGACCGCGGCCAGCCCATGAACATGGCAGAATTGCAAATGCTCCACGCACACCAGTCCGCCGGTTTGCCGCTCCACCACAGGCCCGCAGTCGAGCCATCCGCGGCACGCGCTCACTTCTCGCTCAGCATCCGCTCGCGCAGGATGCGGTTGATCTCGGCGCTGTAGTCCGGCCCATTGCGGCACACCCAGCCCAGCACGTCTGGATCAAGCCGTACCAAAACCGCCCCCTGCATCGCGGCAAAATGCTTGCCACGAACAGCGTCTTTCCAGTTCGCTGCCGGGGCCGGCGGAATATCAGCGGTGTCGGGCCGCCGCCCTTCCAGGCGGCGCAATTGCTCCACCTGCGCCTCGGTCAGCGGATATGACAGATCGGAGCGGTCAGAAGTCCTGCCCTTCATAGCGCCTTCGCTCTCTGGGATCAGCCTCCCGTAAGCTGGTGACCCTGATCCAGCTTTCATCATCGGGATCTGGATAGGTATGCACGACCAGCAGCACCCGGAAGATGGACCCGGCAGCGACTGCGCCAATGGTATGCCACCTCTCCTCGCCGTCCACAACGCGATCGGGCAGTGTAACCGCCAACGGATCGGCAAAGATCGCCGCGGCAAACGAGAAGCCGAGGCCGTGCTTCCGCGCGTTCCGGCGCTCCTTGCCGGGATCCCAGGAGAACAGTACCCCGCCGCTCTGCTGCATGCGGGAACATTGCGCACGCCATCCTCAACGTTCGGTAAACGCCGCCCGGCGAACCGTTCCGTGCTACGACGCAGCCGGGTATGCTGGGGTATGGGAATTGCCGCGGCATGGGGTGAGCCGGCCGTTCATCGGCGGGCGATACAAACCGCCGGCGGAGGAGCGCCTTGAGTGACACGCTCGTCTCGCCAATGATGTTGCGGCGTCGGCGTAATTCCGCAAGCTCGGACGACGTCCGACCAGGAGCAATGAGATGAACCTCCGCGTGACAAGATTGGCGGACGGCCCGATCATCGGACCAGATCTGCATCCGAGCATTGGCACCAACATTCAGGGGCCGTCGCTGATCCGCGTGCCGGACTGGATCGAGGATCGCCTCGGCGCCTACTACCTGTACTTTGCCGACCACAAGGGCAGCTACATCCGGCTGGCCTATGCGGATCGCCTGACCGGGCCCTGGCGTGTGCATCCGCCCGGCAGCCTGCATCTGGCGCAATCCGGCTTCCTGACCGCGCCGCCGGCGGTGTCCCCCGACGTGCTGGCGCGGTTCGAGGCACGGTATCGTGCGCGCGGCGTGGTGATCTCGCATGACGTGCTGTCGGAAATCACCACGCCGCACATCGCCTCGCCGGACCTGCACGTCGATGCGGAGCAACGGCGGATCGTCATGTATTTCCACGGCCTGGAGGGTGTCGGCGAGCAAGTGTCGCGGGTGGCAATCTCGCGCAACGGCATCGACTTCACGGCGCGAGCCGAGGTGCTCGGGCGATCCTATATGCGCATCTTCCGTCACGACGGCATGACCTACGCGCTGACCATGCCGGGCGTCCTGTCGCGCTCCGCCGATGGGTTAAGCGGTTTCGACACAGGACCGACATTGTTCAATCCCAACATGCGCCACGCCGCCCTGTTGCAGCGCGGCGCTGCGTTGTTTGTGTTCTGGACCCAGGTTGGCGACGCGCCGGAACGCATTCTGCTGAGTCGCATCGCGTTGGACGGCGACTGGCGCGGTTGGCGCGATGAGCCCGCGGTGGAGGTGATGCGGCCGGACCATCCTTGGGAAGGCGCCGACGCACCCAACGTCCCCTCGATCCGCAGCACGGCCTACGGCGTGGTGAATCAGCTCCGTGACCCGGCGGTATATGAGGAAGCGGGCGTGACGTATCTGCTGTATGCGGTCGGCGGCGAAAGCGGCATTGCCATCGCGCGGGTGGATTTTGCGCCAGCCGCCTGCTGATGATAGCCATCGCGCGGTTGGATTTTGCGCCAACCGCCTGCCGATGGACGTGCTGACGCCAAACGCGCGGACCGCGCCGGCAACCTGTGTTCACGGCTTCAGCCGATACCCGGTGCGGAATATCCACCACAGCAATGTCAGGCACAGCACCATGAACGCGACAACGAAAGCGAGGCTGGTGGCAACGCCGACATCTCCCACGCCGTAAAAGCTCCAGCGGAAGCCGCTCACCAGATAGACCACCGGGTTGAACAAGCTGATCGTCCGCCACGGCTGCGGCAGCATGTCGATCGAGTAGAACGCCCCGCCCAGGAACGTCAGCGGCGTGACAACAAGCGACGGAATGATTGCCAATTGTTCGAAATTCTCTGCCCAGATCCCGATGATGAAACCGAACAAGCCGAAGCTCACCGCGGTCAGCAACAGAAAGGCGACCATCCAGCCGGGATGCATGATCCGCACCGGCACGAACAATGTCGCGGTGAGCAGGATGATCAGGCCGATCATGACGGACTTCGTCGCCGCTGCTCCGACATAGGCGAACACCGCCTCGATGCTGGACACCGGCGCGGACAACAGCTCAAAGATCGTGCGAGTGAATTTCGGAAAGTAGATCGCGACCGAGGCATTCGAAATACCCTGCGTCAGCAGCGTCAGCATGATCAGCCCTGGCACGATGAACGCGCCGTAGCCGACGCCGCCCACCTGCCGCATGCGCGATCCGATCGCGCCGCCGAACACGATGAAGTAGAGCACGGTGGTGATCACCGGAGTCACCACGCTCTGCCAGATCGTGCGTCGGGTGCGCGCCATCTCGGTGCGATAGATCGCCCACATTCCGCGCGGGTTGAGTGTGCTCACGCCCGGCCCTCCACCAGACCCACAAAGATGTCCTCCAGCGAACTTCGGCTGGTCTCGAGATCCTTATAGTCGATTCCGACGGCATCGAGTTCGCGCAGCAGCCGGGGGATGCCGGTATCCGGCGCGTTGGCGTCGAATTCGTAGATCAGGCATTCGCCATCGGCCTCCAGGCGCAGCGGCCAGCCGGCGAGCCGGTCCGGGATCGTGGCGATCCGATGCTGCATCGTGATACTCAGCCGCCGTCTGCCAAGCTTGCGCATCAGCGCGGCGGTCGCCTCGACCAGTATCAGCCGGCCGTGGTCGATCACACCGACGCGGTCGGCCATTTCCTCGGCCTCCTCGATGTAGTGCGTGGTGAGGATGATGGTGACGCCGCGATCGCGCAGCCGGCGCACCAGGTCCCACATGTCGCGACGCAGGCTGACATCGACACCGGCGGTCGGCTCGTCGAGGAACAATATGTCCGGCTCGTGGCTCAGCGCCTTGGCGATCATCACGCGGCGCTTCATGCCGCCCGACAGCTCCATGACGCGCGCGCCACGCTTATCCCACAGTGAGAGATCGCGCAGCACTTGCTCGATGTGACCAGGGTCGGCGCGCTTGCCGAACAAGCCGCGGCTGAAGCGCACCGTGTCCTCCACAGTCGCGAAGATGTCGAGCGCGATCTCCTGCGGCACCAGGCCGATCATTGCGCGTGCGGCGCGATAATCCCGCATGATATCATGACCATTCACCAGAACCCGTCCCGAGCTCATCGAGACCAGGCCGCATATGATGCTGATCAGCGTCGTCTTGCCGGCCCCGTTGGGGCCAAGCAATGCGAATATTTCGCCTTTCTCAACCGCAAGATCGATCGGATGCAGGGCGAGCTGACCGGACTTGTAGGTTTTGGTAACGGCGGCAATGGATAGGACCGGCGGCATGGACCCTCCTGCGCGGGGCAGCGATTGCTCAAGGGCAGCTTGCTTGCGATTGTCGTCGCGCGGAACCCCGCCCTGCATCGCGGCGGGCGTCCGATGAGCGAATGGCCGGAACGGCAGCACTTGCAGGTGTTGGAAGCTTTTTCGTTACCTACGGCGTTCTTGCACTATCGCCGGGATACTGCGTGTGGCGCAGCCAGTTGCCGGTCGAGTGTCACCAACTCGGCCCCATTGGGCCAAGTTTCCGTGTCGATCCCGGCACGGCGTGGTCATTTCATCCTCGGAACTTCTCCACCGCCGCCCAATCGATCTCTGACCCGAATCCCGGCGTCTCCGACAAATACAGCAGCCCGTCCCGCACCTCGGCCCCGCCGTGATAGATCGCGTGATGGATCGGATGCCGTCCCGGATCGCCATGCGATTCCGCCCCGAACGCTGCATCGCCGAATGCCGAAACCAGGTGCCCGTGCAAATACCCCACCGAATGCGGCGCGATCGACACCCCCTTCATCGCGGCGTAGTGCGCGATGCGCAGCGACTCGGTGAACCCGGCATGCCGTGTCGAATCGAACTGCACGTACCGTATCGCGCCGCTGTCGATGAAATCGCGCACGGTATAGCGGTGCCACTCGCGCTCGCCGTGCGCCAGGGGGATCGGCGACGCCGCGGCCAGCCGCGCGAAATCCGCCGGCTGCAAGTACCAATGCAGCGGCTCCTCCAGCCAGAAAATATTGTATGGTGCGACCGCGTGCGCGAACCTGGTGCAGCCCGCGACGTCATAGGGTGCGTTCATGTCCAGCATGAACACTATGTCGGGGCCGATCGCCTCGCGTACCGCGCGAATCCGCGCCACTTCATCGCGCAGCGACAGGGCGCCGCATTTCAGTTTCACCGCGCGATATCCGGCAGCCACGAACCCGGCCAGTTCCTCGGCGGCAGCCTCCAGTGGTTCGCCTTCCAGGTAGTAGCCGCCGGTCGCATAGGTGAACACCGCGGTTCGCGTGCCGCCGAGCAAGCGGAACACCGGCAAGTCAGCCGCCTTGCCCTTGATGTCCCACAGCGCGATGTCGATCCCGCCGATCGCCGCCATGATCTGCGGCCGCTGGTTGCGCGGCAATGGCGCCGGCATGCCGTCCCACCCGCCCAGACCGCCTGGCCGCGGCGAGGTCAGCGAGAACAGTTTTTCCCACACTTCGGTGTGGCCGAGCGGGTCCATGCCCTGCACCACGCCGGCAAACACCTTCACCAACTCGCAGATCGCGGTCTGCGGCCCGCCGGAAATCTCGCCGAATCCGACCAGTCCGGCATCGGTACGTACCTCGACCAGAACGAGCTGGGCGCGATCCATGAGTTCGTGCGCAGTCCACCGCGGCTGCGCCAACGCGACGGACAGCGGGTGGGCGATGATGTCGGTGATCTTCATGGCGCTGCCTCCCCCGCCGAATACGCGATGGATGATAGGCCAGATCGCGCCGACCCGCGCTACGCCGCGCGTCGCCCGGACAACCTGCCCCAGCCGGCAGGCCGCGCCTATTCTGCCCGGCGGCAATACGCCCCTTCCGGGCACGCCTGCCGCGCTCGTATCGTCCCCGGCAACCTCAGCCCAAAGGCTGCAAACCATGCTGACGGACCACTACGGCCTGCCTCTGTCCACCGCCTCTGCCACTGCGCGGGACGCCTACGTTCAGGGCTGCGAGGCGAAGCTCACCATGTACCCCGGCGCCATCGAGGCGTTCGACCGAGCCATCGCGGCCGATCCCGCCTTCGCCCTGGCCCACGCCGCCAAAGCGCATGCCCAGCTAGAACGTGGCGACGCCGCGGCCGCCCGCGCCTCCATCGCCAAAGCCGCGTGTCTCGCCGCCAACCCTTCCCCCCGCGAAGCCAGCCACATTGCTTACTTTGGCTTGCTCATTGCGGGTGACACGGAATCCGCCCTGACCGCCCTGCCCGTCCATCTGACCGCATGGCCGCGCGATGCCCTCGTGCTGGGCACCACCGCCTTTACCAACGGCCTGATCGGCAGCTCTGGCCGCGCCGGCCAGAAGCGCAGATTGCTCGCCTTGCTCGACCGCCTCGCAGCCGACTACGGCGATGACGCATGGTTCATCGCCCATCACGGCATGGCGTTGTCCGAGAACGGCCAGCACGCAGCGGCGCAGCCCAAAATCGAGCACGCGCTGGCGCGGAACCTCGCCAACCCCTGGGCGGCGCACGCCCGGGCGCATCTGTCCTATGAGCAAGGCGATCCGGCCGCCGCCCGCGAATTCCTCGCCTCCTGGCTCACCACCTATCCACGCAATGCCCCGCTCTACAGCCACCTGAGTTGGCATCTTGCGCTCGCGCATCTGGCAGCCGGCGACGCGGCGGCCGCATCGCGCCTCCACCACGCAGCCTTCGCGCCTCAGGTCCATAGCGGGCCGCCACGCGGTAAACTGAACGATGCGGTCTCGTTCCTTTGGCGCTGGGAACTCGCCGGCCACCCGCGCGACGGTGCCGCGTGGCGTGAGATGCACGGCTTCGCCACGGCGGCATTTCCGCGTCCCGGCGCGGCCTTCTCCGACACCCATGTCGCGCTCGCGCATGCCGTGGCGGGCGATGACGCGGCCCTGACAGAACGCACACAGCAGATCGAAGCGTTGGCGCGGCAGGGCCGCTACCCATCCGGCCCCTGCGTCCCGGCCGTATCGCGCGCCTTCGCCGCGTTCGAGCGCCGCGACTACCACGCCGCGATCGAGGCGATGGAACCGATCGCCGATGAGTTGGAACGCATCGGCGGCAGCCACGCGCAGCTCGATCTGGTGCGGTTCACGCTGCTGCAGGCTTATCTGCAGGTGGACCGGCCGGACGACGCGCGCCGGCTGCTGCAATCGCGGTGCCGCATGCACTGACAGGGAGGACCGACCGATGAGCCCGCAGCACAGCACAAACCGCATCCTCACGACGCATATCGGCAGCCTGCCGCGCCCGGCGGATTTGCTCGACATGATGAAGGCGCGGCTGGCCGGGCAGCCGGGTGACGAGGCCGCCTACCAGGCCCGCGTGCGCGACGCGGTGGCGGATTGCGTGCGCCGCCAGGCTGCGGCCGGCATCGACATCGTCACCGACGGCGAGCAATCGAAGCCGGGCTTCTTCAGCTATGTGAACGAGCGGCTGGCGGGCTTCGAGCCGCGGCCGCAGCAGCGCCGCTCGATGTTCCGCGCCGAGACCGAGGCGTTCCCGGAATATTACGCTCAGTATTTCAAGGAGGCGATGATCGGCGGCGCCATCGCTCCGGTGGTGCCGATCGCCTGCACCGGGCCGGTGCGTTATCGCGGCGAGGCCGCGCTGCAACGCGACATCGACAACCTGCGCGCGGCGGCAGCGGCGGTGCCGCATCATGACGTGTTCATGCCGGCGGTGGCGCCGAGTGGCGTCGGCAGCAACGAGTACTACCAGACCGAGGAGGAATACCTGCACGCGGTCGGCGCGGCGTTGCGCGTCGAATACCAGGCGATCGTCGATGCCGGCTTCATCCTGCAAATCGACGATCCGTTCCTGACCGACCTGTGGGGTGATCCGGGGCTTGAGGCGGCGCAGCGCGCTCGACTGGCGGAGATCTATGTCGAGGCGGTGAATGCCAGCCTGCGTGGTATCCCGCGCGAGAAAGTGCGGTTCCATACCTGCTACGGCATCAACGAGGGCCCGCGCATCCACGAGGCGGCACTCGCCGACGTGGTCGGCTACATGCTGAAGGTCGCAGCCGGCGCCTATAGTTTCGAGGCGGCGAACGCGCGGCACGAGCATGAATACCATCTATGGGAGACGGTGAAGCCGCCTGCGGACACCGCGCTGATCCCCGGTGTCATCACACACGCCAGCAATATCGTGGAGCATCCGGAACTGATCGCCGAACGGCTGATCCGCTATGCCAATCTGGTGGGGCGGGAGCATGTCATCGCCGGCGCCGACTGCGGATTTTCGTCGCAGGCGACCTACCGCACGGAAGTGCATCCCAGCGTGATCTGGGCGAAGTTCGAGGCGATGCGCGATGGCGCGCGGCTGGCCAGCGCGCGGCTGTGGCGGTGACAGGTGTCGGCCAACTCTCTTGATGCTGGTGCCGAGGCCGGTTGAGCCGACATCGCGGCTTGCTGCGGATGCAGCGACCACCCGAACTCCTCGCAATGACAGCGGGCCGCGTCACTCTCCGATGCTCAGTAGAGCGCCGCGCACACGTGCCTGGTGGAACTGGCGCGCGAACAGTACGCCGGCGGCCACCAGCCAGACCGCGTTCAGCACGAACGCCGCCGCCAAATGGTCCCACCGCACCACGCCGTACAGCACGATGCCGCGCATGCCTTCGAATACGTGAGACGCCGGGATCGCCCACGCCACCGGATGCAAGTACCAAGGCAGCACCGCCACCGGATAGAACACCGCGGAGAACGGCGTCAGCCCGAACAATACCGACCAGGCCAGCGCCTCTGCCCCCGCGCCATGCCGCAGGATCAGGGACACGACGCACAGCGCCACCCACCAGCCCATGATCATCAGGTTGGCGAAGAACAACACCAGCACCGGGCCGAGCGAGAACAGGTTGTAAGCGTAGAGCGCCCAGGCGAGCAGGATCGCCGGCAGCACACCGGAAAGCATGCGGATGATCGACATGCCGATCAGCGCGCTTACCAGTTCCCAAGGCCGCAGCGGGCTGACGAAGACGTGCCCGAGATTGCGCGACCACATTTCCTCCAGGAAGCCGATTGCGAATCCCATTTGCGACCGCAGCGCCACTTCCCACAGCAACACACCGCCAAGCAATGTGGCGGCCGCAAGCGTTGCGGCATTGCCCATGCGTGCCATCAGGAAACGGGCGGTGAAGCCCCAGATGCACATCTGCAACACCGGCCAGTACGCCAGTTCCAGCAATCTCGGCCAGGAATTGCGATACAGCGAGAGATGCCGATACAGCATCCCCCAGACGCGACGTGCGCTGGCGTTCATGATCGCTTCTCCTGACCACGGAGATAGCGGCCGCGCGAAGCTCAGCAAAGTGCCCCGACCGACGGCCTCGTCAGCGTTGCCATCAAGCGAGCTGTCCTGAAGCCGCCGAGGGCGGTTTCCTCCGGCCGCCGAGGAGGTTTTTCTCCAGCCGCCAAGGAGGCTCTTCTCGAGCCGCGAAGCGGACTCTTCTCAAGCTGCCCGCTCGTCGCGAGCCGCCCCACGCCCCAGCGCCAGCCACGCCGCCCGCCGAGCTTCCGCCTGGCCGGCCAGCGTGCCGCCCTCGGCAAACGCCACCGCGGCACCGGCCGCCAGGCCACGCCGCAACTCGCCATCGCGCACCAGCCGGCTCAGTGCCGCGAACCAGGCCTCCGGCTTGTTCGCCACCAGCATCCCCCCCGGACCATCCGCCAGCGAGCAATGATACGGCCCGACATCGGACGCCACGACCGCCAGTCCCAGCGCCGCGTAGTCCAGCGTCTTGATCGCCGACTTGCAGCGGTTGAACGCGCTGTCAGCCAACGGCGCCAGGCCGATGTCCCAACCTTCCTGCTGCGTGATCCAGTTGACGAAGCCAGGATAGGTCGCGGTGGTAGCGGGCGGCATCGCCGGCCGGTGCACCCAGTGCGGCAGGTCGGTGCGCGCGATGACGCCCAGCACGTCGATCATCACCCGATGTTCGAACGTCGCATGCAGCCGCGCGAGTGCTTGCTCGATCATGGCGAAATCGGCGCCGTGGGTCGCGGTGCCCATGCACAGCAGCCGCACCGGCCCGCCGCGGGCGCGCCGCCCCGGCCGCACGCCCGCAGGCAGCGTCGCCCAGATCCGCTCGTCCAGCGCGTTCGGCACCACCACGGCGTCCGCTCGTGCCGGCTTCAGGCTCTCGGCCAGCGCCGCGGTCGAGACAAACACCGCATCCGCGTCGCGGAGCAACCGCTGCACGACCTTCGTTTTCGGCCGCAGGACCGCGGCATCCGGGTGGTCACGCGGGATCTGGAGCAAGTGGTCGTCGAGGTCGTAGGCGAGCGCCGCTCCCGTGCGGCGGCAATGCGCCACCAGCCGGTCGGCGGCCGCGAGGTCGGACAAGGCATAGCGCTGCGTCGCGACGATGTCCGCGGCGTAGCACAGCGCCTCGTCCGGATCGGCCAGCACGATGTCGAAGTCGCCGCCGATTGCCGGATGGTCGAGCGGTTGCAGCAGACGGATATAGGCACAGGGGCTGAACTCGCCGTTGTCCAGGCGCTCCGGCACCAGGACGATACTGGTGCGTCCGCGCCGGTGCAGGTCGATCAGTCCGCCCCCCGCCGGGCTTTTCCGCCCAGGCGGCGCGGCATCGCGCGGCGCCGCGAGATAGTCGGAACCATAGAAGTCACCCACTGCCTGACGCGGCACCACCGCGGCAGGACGCGGCGCGGCCAGCGTCTGGCGCACTTGCTCGAAGCAGCGCAGCCACGCCTCGGCCGAGGCGTGCGGCTCCACCAGCCAGGTCAGCGGCCGGCCTTGCAGCCGCTCCACAAACGCCCCGATACGCGACGCCACCACCGGCAGGCCGGCGTCGAGCGCTGCGCTCAGAGTATAGCTGTAGGTCTCCGGCCATTGCGCCGGGAACCAGACGGCGTGCGGCTTGACCCGTGCCAGCAGGTCCGGCAACTCGCCGTCGGAATAGCGGCCCCCGACCGCTATGCGCCGGTCGATGCCGGCAGGCGGATCGCCTTCGAAATCACCGATCAGGTGCAGCTCCAGGGTTGCCGGGTCCGCGGCCTCTGCCACGGCGATGACGCTCTGCGCGCCCTTTTGGTCCGCCAGCACGCCGAGGATGGCCACGCGCATCTTGCGACCCTTCAGCGGTGGCGGGCTCACCGTCCAGGGACCCGCGGCAACCGGCTCGTGCGGCACCACGATGGCGCGATCCGCCAGCCCATGGCGGGCCAGCCGCGCGCGCGCGTCCTCGCTGGGGCAGATCACCCGCTCGGCCTCCAGCAACAACCAGGCAAAGCGGCGGCGCCAGGACAGGATGTCCTTCGCTCCGTGCGAGGGCCGGTCGGCGATGCAGGCGTTGCACCCCGCCGGCCCCGGCTCGCGGCAATATTGTGACGCCGGGAACGGCAGCAGGTTCACCTGCGGGCAGATCGCGAAATAGTCGTGCACGGTCACATCGAACGGCACGTCCAGCCGATGGATCAACGCACGGGCGTCGAGGTCCAGGCCAATCAGGTGGTGCACATGCGCCCGCCCGACCGCGGCGGAGCAAAGCACTGCGACGAAATCGTCGAGCCGCTCGGCCGGCAGGGTCAGCAGCGCCTCGGAATGCAACGCCGGCACCGACAGTGCCGCCCCTCGCGTCGAATCCTGCAACAGCAGGACGTTGGCACGACCGTCCAGGCGACTGACCAGCATGTCGATGTGCCGCTGCACGCCGCCGCCAAGCTGGTGCGACAGCATCAGCACCACGGGTTTGCCGATCTGACGGAACAAGGCGGCCGTGACGGCAAAGCGGAACGGCGCCACGGCATCGTTCTTGACGTGGCGGTCGATGACGCGGGCGTAGTCGGGATAGCGCCGGGCGAGCGTCTCCATCGCGGCAGCCGCTCGCCTGTCCTTGTCGCCGCGAAAGCTGACCGCGCCCTCGTGGAACACGAAGGTGTCGCAGGCCAGCCGATGCGACCAGCCGTGGCGGCCGGCGCGCATGCAGAAATCGTTCTCCTCGCCGTAACCGCGGCCGAAGGCCTCGGCATCGAACGCGCCGACGGCGTCCAGTGCGGCGCGGCGGATATACATGCAGGAGCCGACCGTGGTGGGAACCGCAACGCTGCGGCCGGCATTCACCGTGCGGCAGGCCGCGTCGATCGCGGCGAGGTCCAGCCCGAGCGGCAGCGGTCCGCCCTCATCGCGGGGATAGCCGCAGATCGTGGCGTTGTTGGAAAACGGCGACACCGACGCGATGCGCGGCGCCGCATAGGCCTGGGCCGCCAGCCGCCGCAGCCACCCTGCCGGCACCTCGGTGTCATTGTTCAGCAGCGCCACGTCGTGGTGCCCGGCGGCTTCGATGCCGCGGTTCACCGAGCCGACGAAGCCCAAATTGCGGCGGTTGCGCAGCAGCGTAATCCGACCCGCAACGGCCACGGTGTCGAGCCAGGCAGACAGCTCTGCCTCGGGTGATCGGTCGTCCACCACGATCACCCTGCCAGCCGGACGGTCAGGGTCGGCCAGCACGCTTTCCACGCAGCGACGCGTCTCGGCGAGGCCGCGATAGACCGGGACAATCACGTCCACCGGCAGATCGGCGGGGCAGACACAGGGAGTGGCGGTAGAGGGAAGATAGTCGCCGATGTCGATCGGCGGCTCGGTGGCCCAGCCGCGCGCCTGCCCGAACAAGAGGTGGTGCAGCAGCGGATTGCGGGCGCCCTCGGGATGCTGGTCGGCATACCAGGCGGCATCGAACCGGGGATGCGGATTGCGCAGTTCGGCCGCGCCGGTGATCATGTAGTGCAGCAGCGGCGGCATGCCGGTGGCGGCAACATCCGGGTAACGCTGCACGTAGCGCCGGCTGTCGAACCAGCGGTTCGGGTCGCGCCCCTCCGCCGCGCCCCAGTGCAGGAAATGTGCAACCGGCTCCAGGCCGCAGCTCGCGACGTCCGGGTAGCGCTCCAGGTACCACTCGGCGTCAAAGAAGCCGGTCAGGACTTGCTCAAGCTCGTCGAGTTTGGCGCGGTCCGATGGCGGCGAGCGAGGGGGCATCAACAGTCCCGGAAAATGCCGCGGTGCCGGACCCGGCGATCCGGGGCCAGGGGCGAGATCGCGGCGGCAGGACCCGGCTTTCCTCTGGAAGGCAGGACGAAGTCAAGCAATTCGACGGCGGCGGCCACCACAAATGGCAGCCGCCCACCGCCGCGCCACACCAGCGCGGCGCTGTCGGCTCGCGAATTGTTCAGCGGCCATGACGGCGGCCGTCGTGCGTTAGATTGTTTGTAATAGTGACACACTTATGGTAGTAAGCATTGCCCGCCCGGGCAATCATCATGGAGCAACCTGCCTTGACAACGAACCAACCCCCCATTCCGGTCGTCTCCGACCGCCGCGATCCTGACCTGGCCGACCAGCCCGACAACATCCCGCCGATTCCGCCGGGAGCGGCTGACCGGGTGGCTCAATTCGCGCGCCCATCGCCTCGCGTGATCATGCCATCCTGGCTGGACCTGTTCGATCCTCGCCAGCCCGAGGCGTTCCTGGCCTTTTGCTCCGGTTGGTGCTCTTTGCAGATGTGGCTCTGGCCGAACCAATTCGCCAACGCCAACGCGTTGATCTCATTCAACATCGGCCTGCGTGGCCACGAGCAAGTGTGGGCGATCTTTGGCGGCATTGCCGCGCTGCTGAAGCTGATCGGGCTGACCTGCCGGCTCTACCCGCGCTGGCAAGCCTTCTCGGATGGTTTTCGCGAATCGGGCCTGTTCATGTCCGTGGTGTTCTGGCTGATCGTGGGACTGTCGCGGGTGATCGACTTTCCCCATCTGATCACGCCGGTCGCGTTGACCGGGCTGGGTATTGCGGCGGCATTCGAACTGGCGGGTCGGCATGATCCGAGGGGGACCTGGCGGTGACCGATCCCTCTCCCTCCCCCTCTTCCTCCCCCGGCCTCGGCGAGGCGATCCTGCTGCGCCTGGCCGATCGGCTGACCGCGGTGGAGGCACAGGCGGCAACCAGCATCGAGGCACTGAGTGCGGTCCGCGAGAACATCGCCCAGTTGCGCCACCTGCTGTCCGACCTGACGCACGACTTCGACGCGTTGCGCGCCGCGTCCAACGACGCACTGCAGAATTTCCAGAGGATGCAAATGCCGTTGCAGGACCTGATGACCCTGAAGGCGCGGCTCTCCGGCGTGTGGCTGGTGGTGACGGCGCTGCTGATGGTGGTTGCCTACCTGCTACAGCCGGTACTGGGGGAGCTGCTGCACGTGCATTTTGGCGGGTAGTATGCAGACCTCCTTCGATCTCCGCGCTGATATTCCAAGGCCGCGGCTTTGCTACGCCGCCACAGGCAAAACGGCCGACCGTCGCATTCTTATGGTCGGAAGGGCGGAGAACCCCCGCCAACCACGGCGGAGCTGCCTTGCCGGTAATGCAGAAGCGAACTCTCAGTCAGGGACGAATGCTTCGTTCCCCTGTCGGGTGCGGATGAGGCATCCTGCCCCGTCACGCAGTGTTGATGGCTGCCTCGAAGCTGGCGGCAAAACTGCCCGGGCAGGCAAGGCGGAACCAGGTTTCATCCGGCCGCCAGATCTGAATTGGAACATGCGCAGCGACTGTCAGCGCAACGCTGCCTACCGTGAAAGCACGCGGGTGCAAATCGATCGGCACCAGCCGGTTCAGCCACTCGGCCGCTGCATGGCCGGAGACTCCCAGCACCGAGCGCGACGACGTGGCTTCGGCGACATAAGCCAGTCCGTCCAATGACGCCGCCATCTCCCCTGCAAGGTCCGGCGCGCCATCCTCGCGCACGGAAAGATATCGATCCGGTCCGCTCCACAGCAGCGCCTCATTGCCGGTCGCGTTCAACCGGCCCGGCGATGGCAGCTCGAAACCACACCGCGCGTGCATGATGCGCGATACCTCGGCCGCCTTGCCGCGCCGCACCAGCACCACCGCGAGCATGACGTCCAGGCTCGCGGTGACGGTCAGCGCGTGAGGGCTTGGATCAGGCACGCAAGCGGTCTCCTTGCGGATCGACGAAGCACGGCGGCCCCACCTCCACCTCGATGTCGGCATTGCGCACCGGATCGAAGGCCCGCACCCGGCGGCCGAGATTGCTCTCCTGTCCGCCGGCCAGGAACCCAAGGCCGATCTGATGTCCGAGCGTCGGCGAGAACACCGCCGAGCTGATCCAGCCACGATCGTTTCCGGCTTCCGTCGCGGCGCCGATCTCGAGGAAATGTGCGCCGCCGGAGAAGCGCGCGGCGGGGTCCACCGGACGCACGCCCACCAGCGATGGCCGATCGGGTGCAATCAGACCAGGACGCTGCGCCAGCGCGCGGCCGATGAAGTCCTTGTTCCGCGACAGCATGCGTTCCAGCCCGAGGTCGCGCGCCGTGGTCTGGCCGTTGAGCTCGCCGCCGCCGACATGGCCCTTCTCCACACGCAGCATTGCAAGGGCTTCGGTCCCGTACGGCAGGATGCCGTGCGAGGCGCCGGCAGCGAGGATGGCGCGCAGGGTGGACTCCGCCTCGCGTGCCGGCACCGCCAACTCGAACGCCAGCTCGCCGGAATAGGAGACGCGGAACAGACGGCCCGCCACGCCGGATGCCAGCCGGATGGGGCCGGCGGCGAGATGCGGAAAGGCAGTGTTGGAAACATCCTGCCCCGCCGCGGCGATGGCCTGCACGACCGCCCGCGACCGCGGGCCGGCGATGGCGAACTGCGCCCATTGGTCGGCAACATCCAACAGCTCGGCATCCAGCCTGGGCCACAGCACCTGGCGGCAGTATTCCATGTGCTGCAACACCCCGGCGGCGTTTCCCGTCGTGGTGGTCAGCACGAAATGGTCGGCGGCGAGGCGGGCCACCGTGCCGTCGTCCATGACAAACCCGTCCTCCCGCAGCATCAGCCCGTAGCGGGCGCGCCCAACCGGCAGGGACGACATCGTGTTGGTGTAGATCCGGTCCAGCAGCACCCCGGCATCCGCGCCAAACACTTCGATCTTGCCAAGCGTGGAGACGTCGCAGACGCCAACCGCCTGGCGCACGGCCAACGCCTCCCTCGTCGCGGCGTCCAGCCAGCCCGTATCGCCGGGGCGGGGAAAATACTGCGCCCGCAGCCATAGGCCGACCTCGGTGAAGACGGCGCCGGCTTGCTCGGCCCAGGCCTGGGCGGGGGTCTGGCGGCGGGGGCGGAACTCGCGGCCTCGGTGCAGGCCGGCCAGCGCGCCAATCGACACAGGTACGTACGGCGGCCGATACACCGTGGTGCCGGTTTCCACGACGGAGGCACCGGTGAGCGCGGCCATGATGGCAAGTGCGTTGACACTGGCTGTCTTGCCCTGGTCCGTCGCCATGCCGAGCGTGGTGTAGCGCTTCAGCAGTTCAACCGAGCGGAACCCCTCGCGGGCCGCCAGCGCCACGTCGGCGGCGGTGACATCGTGCTGGAAGTCGACGAACGCCTTGCCGCCGGCGGGCGGGTCCACCAGCAGCGACTGCCGCACGGTTTCGGCCCGCGCCTGTGGGGTTTCGCTCGAGCG
>DATJNA010000198.1:0-3804 GCA_035508435.1 Acetobacteraceae bacterium
CTGCACCACCCTGACTCGTTTTGACATTGCGCGGTCACTGTGTGGGAACTAATGTGGGAACCCGATGGCCCGCAGCGGGAACCTTGATGTCCGGACGATCGACGCAGCCAAGCCGCGTGGAACGGCCTATCGCCTTTCGGATGGCGGCGGCCTCCTCCTGCTCGTTAAGCCTAAGGGCGCGAAGATCTGGATCGTCCGCCTCACGGTCGCCGGCAAGCGCCGGGATATGGGCCTCGGCGGCTATCCGGGCGTAAGCCTTCGCGAGGCACGTGACAAGGCCACAGCAGCCCGCAAGCAGGCCGGCAACGGCGTCGACCCCATTGCCGAGCGGGAACGCCAGGCACGCGAACGCGAGGCCGAGCGCAAGGCCAGCGCAGAGGCGGACGCCCGAACCTTTCGCTCCGTTGCCGAGGCCTGCATCAAGGCCGAGACGCCGGGCTGGAAGAACAAGCGCACTGCCCTGATCTGGACCGTAAGCGACGCGGCGGCGACACCCTTGCATTTTGGCGCGCATCGGATCCGGCGACCGGGCGGGGCCTACGCTGCCAGGGGGCTGGTGGACGACTTTCGTGACGCAGTCCAGGTCCACGGGAGAAGCGTGTGCAGCTCATGGGCCTTGGTTCGTCCCGAGACTACGCGCTCGAGCACGTCGGTGAGCCACGCCGTCGGGTTCACCCCGTTCAGCTTCGCCGTCTGGATCAGCGTCATCGCGATGGCCCAATGACGCGCCCCGCCATCGGAACCGGCAAATAGCGCATTCTTGCGCGTCAAAGTGTGCGGTCTGATGGCACGCTCGACCGTATTCGTGTCCATCTCGATCCGGCCATCGTCGAGAAAGGCGGTCAGGCCAGGCCAGTGGCGCAGCGCGTAGCGCATCGCCTTGGCAAGATCGGACACTCCGGATACCCGTTCAAGATGGACCTGAAGCCACTCGTGCAGAGCTTCGACGATCGGTCGACTTCGCTGGTCGCGGACTTGGCGTCGCTGCTCGGCAGATCGACCGCGGATCTCAGCCTCGATCGCGTAGAGGGCGCCCACCCGTTTCAGCACTTCGGCGGCGAGCGGCGACTTCGTCGAAGCATGGAACTGGAAGAACTCTCGCCGCATATGGGCCCAGCAGAACGCCAGGCGGATCGACTGGTCCACCCGGTCCCCGGCGAGACGCTTGAAGCCGCCATACCCGTCCACCTGCAGCACGCCACCGAAGCCTGCGAGGTGCTCGGCCGGCCGCGCGTTCTTGCGGTCCTCGGTATAGATGTAGGCCGCGGCCGGGTTGGTCGGCCCGCACCAGGGCCGATCGTCCACCGCATAGCACCAAAGGCGGCCCGTTTTGGTCCGTCCGCGGCCTGGATCAAGCACCGGGAGCGTCGTGTCATCGGCAAAGATCTTCGGCGCCGACAGCACGGTCGCGACCATCAGCTCGTAGAGTGGCGTCAGCCACCAGCAGGCACTCCCCACCCAGTTGCTCAGCGTCGAGCGATCCAGCATGACGCCCTGCCGTGCCAGCATCTGCGACTGCCGGTAGAGCGGGAGGGAATCGCAGAATTTGCTGACGACCACATGCACGATCAGCGCTTCGGTCGGCATGCCGCCGTCGATCGGCCGCGCCGGCGCCGGTGCCACCACGACGGCCTGATCGCAGGTGCGGCAGGCATAACGCGGCCGGCGGGTCACCCGCACGCGCAGCTGCGCCGGGGAGATGTCGAGCTGCTCGGTGCGCAGCTCGCCGATGCAATGCATCGCGCCACCACAGCAAGGGCACGCCTCGTGCTCGACCTCGATCACCTCCTCGTAGCGCGGCAGATGCGACGGCAGCGCACCGTGATTGCGGGCGACGCCCGCACCCTTGGGCTTCCGCCCGGCGGCGGCTTCGGCCGCTTCCTGCGCCGCCTGATGCGCGGCAACCGTTTGCTCCTGATCCTCAAGACCGAACTGCAACTGTTCGGCGCTCAGCTGTTCGGACCGCCGACCGAACTGGTGACGCGTGAGGCGCTGGATCAGCAGGCGCAGCTTATCGTTCTCGGCATGCAGCTCGCGCAGCATGCCCTGCAGGATCGCGGGCTCGTCCGGCAATGCGGCGGGATCGATCTGCACGGCGCAACAATGCACGATCCCGCCGCGTCGCTGCCAGAACTTGTTGCGAACGGGCCGCAATCATCCGGCCAGTGCCGGCCTGTGCAGTGGTACCGGCGCCCGCCATTCGCAGCCGTCCAGCAGAGCCGCCAGTTGCGCCGGCGACAGTGCGATCTTGCCAGTTGCGGTCGCGGATGGCCAGGTGAACTGACCGCGCTCGAGCCGCTTGGTCAGCATGCACAGACCGATCCCGTCATGCCAGACCAGCTTCATCAGCCCGGCGCGGCGCCCGCGGAACGCGTAGACCGCACCGTCGAACGGATCGGCGGCCAGACTTTGCTGCACCAGCATGGCAAGCCCGGTCATACCCTTGCGCATATCCGTCACGCCGCAGGCAAGATAGACGCGAACGCCCGGCGCCAACGCGATCAACGCCCCTCCAACGCCCGCAGCACCCGCTGCAGCGCCCGACCGTCGACCCGCGCATCAACACGCAGCGACACGCCGCCAGGCAGCAGGATTTCGATCAGTCCATCGGGGCGGCCCGGGGCAGGTGGCCCGTCCACGACCGGCGGCATTGGCGGGACGGCCGGCACGGCTGCAGCCAGTTCCACCGCTGCGAAACGTGGCGCCGCGTCTCTCGATACGGCGCCTTGCAAGCTCACCATCTGCCGCCGCCAGGTGTAGAGCTGTCCCGTGCCGATGCCATGCTTGCGCGCTACCTCCGCTGGGGTCAGCCCGGATCCCAGGCTTTCCGCCACAATCGCGCGCTTCCGCTCCAGCGGCCACGAACGACGCCGCTCGGCCCGCACCAGAACCTCCACCCGAGGGTTGCGAGCGCTCATACGACCACTCGTATGAGCGCTTCCATCTTCGGGCCCCAGCTCTGGCGTGATCGCATCCATACGGCATCCGGATCACAACCGGGACGCCTCCGCCAGATGTCGCCGCCACGACGCTTACTCTGGACCGCGTCCCTGGATCGTTGGGTTTTCCCCAAGCTCGGGGACACGCCTGTCGCCGACATCGACCGAGCTGCCGTGCGGCGGGCAATCGATGAGGTCTGGTCCTCCCGACCCGCGACGGCTCGCAAGGTTTTGCGCCGGATCGGGGCCGTCCTCCGCTACGCCGCCGCCCACGGCTGGAGGGCGAACGACAACCCTGCCGACGCTCGCATGCTGCGCCACGCTGGCCTTCCGGCCCTGGCTGGTGGCCGAAGGCAGCCCTCGTTGCCATGGGCCCGGGTGCCTGCGTTCATGCGCGGCCTGGATGAGTTGGCCGGCCTCGGCTCCCTCGCAGTGAGGCTGGCTGTGCTGACCGCGCTCCGCAGCGGCGAGGTCCGGCAGGCGCGCTGGTCCTGGCTCTCCTTCGACGGCACGCCAACCCTGACAATTCCTGGCGAGGCGATGAAGGGTAAGAAGGCGGCCGCCGTGCTGCCCCATCGGGTGCCGCTGTCCGACGCCGCACTGCAAACCCTCGCGCGGGCCTGCTCCGAAGCGAACGGCGTTCCGGTGACGGTCGCTGAGCTGCCGAAGTTGGTGCCGCTCCTCCGCGATGCATTGATCTTCCCAAGTGCCAGGCGAACTACTCCACTGAGCGACATGGCGCTGTCGGCTGTCATGCGGCGGATGAACGCGGATCGTCCGGAAGATGCCCCACCGTCCTGGCGCGATCCTGATGGCCGCGAGGCCGTTCCGCACGGCTTCCGTGCAACGTTCTCCACATGGGTCG
>DATJNA010000199.1:0-4512 GCA_035508435.1 Acetobacteraceae bacterium
CGAAGGCAGAAACGGCGGTTTCACGCGAGAAATCTACATGACCGAAGGCTTCTACGACCATCTGCGCGAACATGCCGTGCCATTGAACGAGAATGCCATACGCGCCTTGCGAGATTCGGCCACGGCGCTGGACCTCTACACATGGCTCGCATATCGCTTGCCTCGTATCAACCCGAAGCGGTCGACAACCATTAGTTGGCAACAGCTCGCGGTGCACTTCGGCAATGACGGAAAGAACATCCGCAAGTTTCGCCAGACGGTGCGCGACGCGTGGGATGGTCACGTCTCGGCCGTCTATCCCGAGGCTCGTGCCGAGTTCGATACCACTCTTGTGCGTCTGCATGCATCACCGGCCCCGTTGCAGCAAAAGCTGGTACAGGGCGCGCGGCTGACCCTGGTCACCGATGAAAAAGGTACGCCAGAGCAGGCCGAGGCGGTACCCGAACCTACCGGCGGCGAAGCACCCGCCAAGCGACTGCTGCAAGCGCTGCATGAGGGTTTAGGGCCGGCCGAAGCGCGTGCCTGGCTCAAGGAAGTTAGCGCCGAATTCTGCGACGGCGAGTGGGTGTTGTGGACCAACACGCGGTTCACCGCCCACTGGATCAATACGCGCCTCGATCTCGCCCTCAGGCGCGCGGCTGAGAGCGCCAACATCACCGGCAAGATTGTGGCGCGCGCCCGGCCAAGCTGCGCCTGACTTTCGACACGCCCGTCCTTGCGGAGGAACTATGGATCGCTCAGCGACAACCGAGTCGATCGCCGATCTTTATGCCCGATCCTTGAACGTCCTCGAGTCGATCCGTACCCGCGGTGCGTCGGGTGAGTCGCCAGAGCGACAGCCGCCACGTTTTCCGATCACCCGCGTCGCGGAACTGGTCGGCCGCACCAGCGCGGCAATACGGGAAGCCGAGAAAGACGGGCGCTTGCCCGCCGTCGCGCGAACCGCGTCGGGCCGGCGCGTCGGATACACCCTAGCCGAAGTCAACCAGATGCGGGCGGTGTTCGGCACCCGCCCCTGGCGGACCGCTGACGACCCATTGGCGGTGATTGCCGTGCAAAATTTCAAGGGAGGTGTCGGAAAGTCGACGGTGTCGATCCATCTGGCCCAGTACCTGGCAATTCGGGGGTATCGCGTCTGTCTGATCGACTGCGACAGCCAGGGATCAAGCACGGCGATGTTTGGCTATGTCCCGGATCTCGATATTTCCGAAGACCAGACGCTGTATCCTTTCTTCCGGAACGCCGAAACCAGCAGCCTTGGCTATGCTGTGCGCGAGACGCATTGGGACGGACTTTATCTGATCCCAGCCAACTTAAAGCTCTACTCATCCGAGTATGAGCTGGCGGCGCGAGTCGCCAGGTCGGAGCCCAACCTGCTGAATCGACTTGCCGACGGCATCGCCTCGATCAGGGACCATTTCGACGTCATCATTCTTGATCCGCCGCCTGCGCTTGGCACGATCTCTCTCTCTGTGATGCGGGCGGCCAACGCATTGCTGGTACCCGTCCCGCCGACGGTTATCGACTTCACGTCAACCACTTCGTTTCTGGCCATGCTTTACGAAACCATGCTGACCCTTGAGGAACGGCAACTGCCGATCGAGTTGCGCTGGATGCGATTGATCCTGACGAGGGCGGATGAGCAGAAGTCGATGCAGCGCGAGCTGCTCGGGCTGATGCGCAATCTGTTCGGCGATATCCTATTGCGGACAGTGCTCAAGGATAGCGCTGAAATCGATAATGCGTCCGCGCGCCTGATGTCGGTTTACGAACTGGATGCGCCGGTCACGTCCAGGGAAACCTATCAACGATGCCTAACCTACCTCAACGGTGTGAATGCCGAGGTCGAGATGCAAATCCGACTCACTTGGCCAAGCCAGACCGAACGTCTTCGCTCGGAGGGAGTCCTGTGACAGCTAGGTTGCAGGCCTGCAACTGGATTGTAAGAGACTGATAACAAAGGGTTTGCTTAATGGCGCAAGGCAACAAAGGATTTGCGCAGGGCTTGGCGGGAACAGGCCCTGCACCAACGACAGGAGCACGGCTCCCGCCCCGCACGGGCATCCTCGGAGAGCGCGAGAATCGTCTGGCAGAACTCGCCGCCGGCCGATCCATCACGCGCGTCCACGAACTTGTCGACCCTGCCCGATGTCGCATTTGGGAAGGACACAACCGAGATTACACAGCTCTTGACGCTGAAACCTGCGCCGATCTGATCGAAAGCTTCAAGGCCCAGGGCCGCCAGGAAGTGCCGGCAATCGTCCGTCGGGTGGCCGGAGACCCCGACCATGACTACGAAGTGATCTGCGGTGCCCGCCGCCATTGGACCGTTGCGTGGCTGCGTGGCCACAGCTACCCGGAATTCAGATTACTGATCGAGCCTCGAGAGCTCACGGATGAGGAGGCGTTCAGGGTCGCCGATCTGGAAAACCGAAGCCGTCGCGATCTGTCAGACTTTGAACGCGCTTGCGACTATGCGCGGGCCGTTGATCGGTATTATGGCGGAAGTCAGCAGCGGATGGCTGAACGTCTGGAGGTGACCAAGAGCTGGCTCAGCCGTTACTTGGACCTCGCACGATTACCAGCCGACGTAGTCGCCGCGTTCGGCTCACCGCACGTAATCGGCATCAGCCACGGGGCGGTCCTAGCGCCCGTTCTTCGCAATCCCGTTCAGGGCGAAAAGCTCTTGGATGAGGCAAGGCGGCTTCGCGGAGAGCAAACCGACCTGCGATCCCGGAGCGAACCTGCGATACCACCGGCTGCTGTGGTGCAACGACTCTTGGGCGCGACGCGTACAACGCGACGGGGGCGTGGCAACGCGCAAGGCTCGGAACACGTCGTGAGGGCGTCGGATGGTGCCATCGTTGCCAAGGCTCAGAAGCCCGGCAGGGGAGGGGGGATTACTATCAGCCTGCCGTCATTCGCCAAGCATGACCGTTCGGCACTTGTTGCCGCGGTAGAGGAAATTCTCGATCAACTCGGAACGGCGCGTCGAGCCGCCCCGCCCACCGACCGATGAAAACGGTACGGTCAATTGCCGCCGGCCCAGTAGTGCGAGTGATCTGAACGAGCGACATCCTCGCCGTCCGCGTTTGACTGCACGTGACCTAACTATCCTCCGCATAGAGATGATGTCAGGATACGATCGTTTCCGGAAACATTGACGCTAGCCGTCGTTTCCGGAAACACTCCATGGATGGCGCCCGCTCCTCCTGGCAACAATGCAACGACGCGCCGCGTCCGGCAACACCGCGCGCGGGCCGCTCTCATCCGGGTCGAGGTCGAGGTGCCCACACAGGATGATGCACTGGCAGTGCGCCGCTTCGCGCAAGCGCGCCGGCGGGCGAGAGAAACAACGCCGCCGTCGGAAGCACCGCCGCCAACCGCGACGCCCACGGACATCATGGCCATGCTGGCGGCGATGGATGCGGAGCGGAGAGAGATTTCCCTCCTGTTTGCACGGGCGCTCATGCAGACAGGTGCGCCGGACATGCTGGCGCGCGGTCGGCGCGTGGCACTGAACTTTGCCGACGCGGTGTCACAACGCCGATCCGACCTGGTCTTCGGCGACCCCGGTCGGACACGATGACCATCCGCATGAAGTGTCATCCGACACGCTCGCGCGCCTGTGGGCGTTCGGCGTATGGTCATGCGGGATGTCGAGCACCGCCGACCTCCCTGCTGGGACTTCGTCGCTGCTGCTGCGGCGCGTGGATGGCACGGTCTGCGTGTCCCCTCGGTACAGGCGCTCAGGACCAACCTCGTGCTGTGGCGGTGGAGTGAAGCTGGCACACCGATTGTCGGGCACATCGACCCGCTTGGTGACTTGCCGCGCAACCAAGCATCCTGGCAAAGCTGACGGCCACAGCCAGGGCGGAACGATTGGAAATCTTCCGACACGCGAAGCCTCAACCCACCGCTTGGCGAACGAACTGAATCTGGCGGACCCTGGATCGCATGTCGGGTCGCCGGGAATAAATGGCGTGCCCACATCGAATTGGCGCAATGGAAAAGGCGACAGACCTCCGCAACAGATTTAGTTGCGGAATCGATCACGGAGCGGGTGTTCGCATCCAAACTTGGCTTGAAGCGCCATAAGTGTGAGATTTTGATGGAATTGAACATACGAAATGACCGTACCCAGGCGTAGCATACCCGCGCCCGAGTGCACCGGCCAGCATCAGAAAGTCACACTGCCACTGCTCCCGGCCGACCGGCATTATCGGGCGGACCGCCACGCCAGTATCTGACCGGGCAGATGAGGGCGGGGTGGCCCGCAGCGCGCCGGCACGCGCCTGCCGGGGGCAGAGAAGATGCAAGGCTGTTCGTGCCGTCGGCGGCGCTCCTCTGGTGTAGCTGCGGCCTGGACCTGCCGCCGCACCGGGACAACGGGTGGGTCCTCGCCATGCTCGCTCGCTGCGCGTGGCTCCGGTCCCGCTTTGCGCCGCGTGCCCCCGGTGCGCCTGCCGGTCCCCGTCGGCCGCACACCAGCGGACGCCGACGGCAACGGCC
>DATJNA010000200.1:0-54881 GCA_035508435.1 Acetobacteraceae bacterium
GACGTCGATGATCGGCATGGCGGTTCCTCCTGTCGCTGTTCCGCCCACATTGTCGGGCAACCGGTGCGGAAAGCCCAGGCCACAGCGCCGGAAAGTAGTTGCGAGCCGGGATTGAACCTGCCGGGGTTGTGCCGTCATCAACGCTGCGCATCAGCGTTGCGCGGGCACGCGCCGCCGCCGCGTCTCAATGGTCTGGCTGCGCCTGCGCAGACGGCCGTCGCCGGCTGGAACTCGCCGACAAAATCACATCAGCTCTATCGGCTCGTGATGCACCGGCGCCGGCCGGTTGGTATCCTCTTCCCGGCGAAACCAGGAGAACAACGCCGACAGCAGCCCGACTAACACCAGCGACAGCATCACGCCGTGCAGACCATCCAGGAATGCGGGCTTGCTGAGAATGGCGAGTGCCCGGCTGGCATTGTGGTGCGTGCTGACCGCGCCGGCCTCGGCCTGTGCCAGCATGATGAACAGCATGCCGGAGATGTCGATACCGAAGATCAGGCCCAGCGAGCGCATCATGTTCAGCAAGCCGCCCATCACGCCCAGTTTGTCGCGCGGCGTCGCCGCCATGGTGGCGCGGTTGTTGGCCGGGGTGAAAATGCCCAGCCCGGCGCCGAGGATTGCCATGGCAAAGACCAGCAGCGCCGGGTGCCGCACCGCCGAGGTGAACATCAGCATGCATGTTCCGAGCACGAGCATGAAGGAGCCGGCGAGGGTCAGGTTGCGTGCGCCGAAGCGATCGCAGGCGGTGCCGGCGAACGGCGCCAGCACGGCCATCGAGGCCGGCACCGGCATCAGCAGCACGCCGGACAGCAGCGTGCTGTAGCCCAGCACTTGCTCGAAGTAGAACGGCAGCAGGAACAACACCGCGAACAACGCGTAGTAGGCGAGGAACGCGGTCACGTTGCCGGCGATCAGCCGGTAATGGCGGAACAACCCGAGATCGATCGTGGGGCTTTTGGTCCATTGCTCTGCGAACACGAAGGCCGCCAGGCAGGTGATGCCAACCACCATCTCGGTCAGCACCGCGAGCGAATCCCAGCCGTTCGTCTCGGCATGGTTCACACCGAGTGCCAGGCCCATCAACGCAGCGGTGAAAAGGAAGATGCCGGGATAATCGATCTTGGCGCGCCGCGAGCTGGGATGATACCGAGGCAGAACGAAATGGGCAGCGATGCCGCCGACGATGCCGATCGGGACATTGACATAGAAGATCGCTCGCCAACCGACCCAGGCGACCAGCACGGCGCCGACGAACGGTCCCAGCGCCATCGCCGTCGCCTGCGTCGCGGCCTGGACGCCCAGCGCGCGGCCCAGTTCACGGCTGCGGAACACCTGCGTAATCAGCGCCACGGAATTGGCTTGCAGCAAACCGGCGCCGATTGCCTGCAAGGCGCGCGCGACGATCAGGAACACCGCGTTGGGGGCCAGCCCGCACAACGCCGAGCCGAGCACGAAGATCCCGAACCCGATGTTGTACAACAGGCTGCGGCCGTAGATGTCGGCGAGGCGGCCCACGATGGGCAACGAGATCGCCAGCACGATCATATACGCGATCGACACCCATTCGATCAGCGACAGGTGCACGCCAAATTCGGCCCGGATGGTTGGCAGGGCGATGTTGACGATGCTGATGTCGAGTGCCGACATGGTGGCGCCGATCAGCACGACGCCAAGCACGGCCCATTGCCATTTCTGGCGTGAGATCAGGCCTTCTCCAACGGTGCGATGCCGAATGTGGGGAAAGGTGAGCAGATGGTTCATGACACAGGCAGGTCTCGGCAGGCTGGTCGTTACACAAAACAGTGCCCGCCGCAGCGGCGGGCACCGGCGGTCTATGCATCACTCGCTGGGAGTTTGGATAGTCAGTCAGTATGGCAAAAAAGGGTCGGATTTTTCCTAATCAACCAACGTGACGAAAATGACATACTCGGCAGCGAACTAAGATCGCCTGGCGTCGGACGAACCGTTCAGGCGCGGCGGCGGGATTTCACTGCTGTCAATTTCGTGGCGGCACCCCGTTACCGCCGGTCGTTGCGCCTGTTCACCGATATCATTGCTCATTGGCAATGTCGACGGCAACCTCGGTCGGTCAACCCTTGTCGACGCGAGGCCCAAGCGGCCGCGGCAACCTCGGTCGGCGAGCATCCGGGCCAGCGGTGCGCGATCCGGATTGCCGCTGCCCTTCTGATCTCGCAATGATCGCATCAGCCGCCCGCTGCCCTGTCGCCCGCTGCCCTGTCGCCCGCTGCCCTTGTGCGGTTTTGCTCCGGCGCTACTTTCCCCTCGGCAGCAGCAGGAACCGCCATGTCCCAGCTCAGCGAAGCGGCGCGTCCGGCGCTGCCGGAAGATGCCGCCCGGGCCACGTTGGCCGGCCGGCTCTGGCGTCCCGACGCACACGGCCCGGCGGTGGTGGCGATCCGGGACAACGTCGTCTGGGATGTCTCCCGCGCATTCCCCACCATGCGCGATCTCTGTGAATCACCCGATCCCGCCGCCGCGCTGAACGCCACGCCGGGCGAACGCCTCGCCGGCCTCGATGACATCATCGCCAACACCCCACCGGAAATCCGCAACCCAGCCGCGCCGCATTTGCTCGCGCCGATCGATCTGCAGGCGGTGAAGGCCGCCGGGGTCACCTTTGCCATTTCGATGCTGGAACGCGTCATCGAGGAGCGTGCCCGCGGCGACCTGCATGCCGCCGCCGCCATCCGCGCCGAAGTGCAGCGCCTCGTCGGTGACGACCTCGCGCGCCTGAAGCCGGGCTCGGAGCAAGCCGCGCAATTGAAGCAGGTGCTGATCGCGCAAGGTGCCTGGAGCCAGTACCTGGAAGTCGGCATCGGCCCGGACGCCGAGATCTTCACCAAGTGCCAGCCGATGGCCGCGGTCGGCACCGCGACCGACGCCGGCATCCATCCTGCCTCCGCCTGGAACAATCCCGAGCCGGAGGTGGTGCTCGCCGTCACCGCCACCGGACGCATCGTCGGAGCCACGCTCGGCAACGACGTCAACCTGCGCGACGTCGAGGGCCGCTCCGCATTGCTGTTGTCCAAGGCGAAGGACAACACCGCGTCCTGCGCCATCGGCCCGTTCCTGCGCTTGTTCGACGCCGGCTTCACGCTCGACGACATCCGCCGCACCACCGTCACGCTGCGCGTCGCGGGGGAGGACGGGTTCGTGCTGGAAGGCAGCTCCTCCATCGCGCTGATCAGCCGCGACCCCGCGGACCTGGTGGCGCAGATGGTGAACCGCCACCACGGCTACCCGGACGGCGCCGTACTGTTCTTGGGCACCATGTTCGCGCCAGGGCAGGACCGCGACGCGCCCGGCGAGGGCTTCACCCACAAGACCGGCGATATCGTCACCATCTCCGCGCCACAGCTTGGCCGCCTGGTGAACCGCATGCGCCCGACCGACCAATGCGAGGCCTTCACGTTCGGGGCAGGAGCGTTGATGCGCAACCTCGCGCTGCGCGGCCTGCTGCACTGAACCCGTCCATGTGGGACGGCGAGGACAACGCCCTCGAAGCCTTGGCCGCGCGCATCGGGCGGCTGCATCTGCGCCAGCGCCTCGGCCTGGAGCAAGATTTCGAGGCGCGCGTGCTGCGCCACCGCACCCATTTCATCCACATCGACAACTGGCACTCGCTGCACGGCCTGGTGCGCGCCAGCCTGCGCCTGACCGGCTTGCTCGGCCACGCCCGCCGCAACGCGCGGCGCATCGCGCTGCGCTGGCACGACGTGGTGCTGCCGCAACTGCCGCCGGCGTTCGATGGCTTCACCGTGCTGCACCTCTCCGATCTGCATATCGACGCGGCGCCGGATTTTCCCCACGTGCTGATCGAGGCGGTGCGCCACCTGGACTACGATCTGTGCGTGCTCACCGGCGACTATCGCGCGCGCACCTACGGCCCCTGGGATGCAACGATGGCCGGCATGGCGGCGCTGCGTCCGCACCTGAAGGGCACGCCCTATGCCGTGCTGGGCAATCACGACACGCTGCGGCTGGTGCCCGGCATGGAGGCGCTCGGCTACCGCCTGCTGCTGAACGAATGGACCGCGATCGAACGCGGCGGTGAGGCAATCTACCTGGCCGGCATCGAGGACGCGCATTTCTACCGCCTCGACAATTTCCATCGCGCGGCGGAGCAATTGCCGGACGATGCGGTCTCCGTCCTGCTGTCCCATACGCCGGAGCCGTACCGCCACGCCGCCCATGCCGGCTTCGACCTGATGCTGTGCGGCCATACGCATGGCGGGCAGATCTGCCTGCCGAACGGCATGCCGCTGAAGACCTATGCCCGTCATGCCCGCCGTTATGCCCGCGGCGCCTGGCGCTACCACGGGATGGTGGGATACACCTCGACCGGCAGCGGCACGTCGCTGGTCGATGTGCGGCTGAACTGCCCGCCGGAGGTCACGCTGCACCGGCTGCGCCGCACGGCGGCGTAAATTAACCCAATCGCAGGAATGATCTGGTAGAAGCCCGGTATCCCGCTGCGGGTTTGCCGGCGCTTCCCCGCCGGCCCGCGCGCCGTGGGCAATATCGGCTTCCCGTCGTTTCCGTATCCGTGCTTTGTCCCCGCCACACCAGTCAGGAGCCTGCTCACGTGCGTATTGCGATGATCGGCGGCGGCTATGTCGGCCTCGTCTCCGCTGCCTGCTTCGCCGAGTTCGGCACCGACATCACCGTCATGGAGCTGGACGCGAGCAAGCTCGCCGCGCTGCGGGACGGTCGGATCCCGATCTACGAGCCTGGCCTGGACAAACTGGTGGCGGAAAATGTCGCCGCCGGGCGGCTCGCCTTCACCGGTGACCTCGCCGCGGCGGTGCACGGCGCCGACGCCGTGTTCATCGCCGTCGGCACCCCCACCCGTCGCGGCGACGGCCACGCCGACCTCACCTACGTCTATGCCGCCGCCGAGCAAGTGGCGAAGGCCCTGACCGGCTATGCGGTGATCGTCACCAAGTCCACCGTGCCCGTCGGCACCAGCCGGCGCATCGCCGAGATCGTGCGCGGCGTCCGCCCGGACCTGGAATTCGACGTCGCCTCCAACCCCGAGTTCCTGCGCGAGGGCAGCGCGATTGCCGATTTCATGCGCCCCGACCGGGTGGTGATCGGCGCCGAGTCCGACCGGGCGCGGGAGGTGCTGCGCCAGCTCTACCGGCCGCTCTACCTGATCGAGACGCCGATCGTCTTCACCGGCATCGAGACGGCGGAGCTGACCAAATACGCCGGCAATGCCTTCCTGGCGATGAAGGTGACCTTCATCAACGAGATGGCGGATCTGTGCGAGAAGGTCGGTGCCGACGTCCACGACGTGGCGCGCGGCATCGGGCTGGATGGGCGGATCGGGCGGAAGTTCCTGCATCCTGGGCCGGGCTATGGCGGCTCCTGCTTCCCCAAGGACACGTTGGCCCTGATGCGCACCGCACTGGATTACGGCGCGCCGTCGCGGCTGGTGGAGGCGACGGTCGCGGTCAACGATGCGCGCAAGTCCAGCATGGCGCGGCGGGTGATCGATGCGTGTGGCGGCTCGGTGCGGGGCAAGACGATCGGCGTGCTGGGCCTGACCTTCAAGCCGGAGACCGACGACATGCGCGATTCGCCGGCGATTTCGATCATCGCGCGCCTGGCGGGGGATGGCGCGACGGTACGCGCCTTCGACCCGGAAGGGATGCAGCAGGCACGCGCCGTATTGCCGGCGGCGGTGGAGTACTGCCGCGACGCGCTGGACGCCGCCGCGGGCGCCGACGCGCTGGTGGTGATCACCGAATGGAACCAGTTCCGCGCCCTCTCGCCGGTGCGGCTGCGGGATGCCATGCGTGGGCGCGTGCTGGTGGACCTGCGCAACATCTACGATCCGGTGGCGATGCGGCAGGCCGGCTTCACCTACTCCAGCGTCGGACGCGTGTAAGTCCTTTTCTAACGCGATGGCGTGGCTCAAACTCACAACCTTGTCCGTGGATCACAAACATCCGCGGCTGGCCAATTGTGAGCGATACATTCGCATGTCACGCATGGCGCTGTGGACATAACAGTGTCGGCGCTTGACGTGGATCAATGACGCAGCGCGATTTCTACCAGATCAGTACAGAACGTCGCACGCGCGTCGATGGCGCCGCCGCGAGGCCATCATTGATGGTTAACGCAATATTATGATTGCACTGCGAGGAATCGTCGCGCTGCACGCTGGCGCATTTCGGGACAGTCCCGACCGGCGCCATGCGAATGATGTTCCGCGCTCTCCCCCGAGCATTCTCCCGCGGGCCGCTGCGGTGCATCCGGCGCCCATTGCCAGGCCGGAGGAGAAATGCGGCGAAGCGCCGTGCGCCCTGGTTGAACGCAAGCCAAACCTCAGCGCAACGGCAACTGAGATCCGTGCCTGCTGCGGCGAGTATTTGACGGACCGCAAAGTTCCCAAATTCGCGGTATTCGGACCAATCGCCAGGTCGGCCACCGGCAAGATTGATAATCTCATGCTGCGGGAGGCAGCGAAGGACATCACGGAGAGTGCGTCATGACCTACGCCGCGCCGCTGGACGATATGCGGTTTGCGCTGAACCATCTCGCCGGTCTGCCGGAGCTTGTTGCGCTGCCGGGCCTGCAAGATGCGGAGCCCGAACTGGTGAGTGCCATTCTTGATGAAGCCGGCCGCTTCGCCGCCGAGGTACTGGCGCCGCTGAACGCTGTCGGCGACCGGCAGGGCTGCCATTGGGCCGCCGGCAGGGTGATCACGGCGGACGGCTTCGCGCAGGCCTACCGGCAATTCATCGAGGCCGGCTGGCACGGCATGCCCGCCAGTACCGAGATCGGCGGCCAGGGCCTGCCGGCGGTGGTATCGAGCGCCGTCGCCGAGATGTGGAAATCGGCGAACCTCGCCTTCTCGCTCTGCCAGATGCTCACCATCGGCGCGGTGCACGCGTTGCAACAACATGCATCCGAGGACATCAGGCAGCGGTTTCTGCCCCGGATGGTGGCCGGGGAATGGACCGGGACCATGGACATGACCGAACCCCAGGCGGGGTCCGATCTATCCGCCGTGCGGACCCGCGCCGAGCCCGATGGCGACCACTATCGCTTGTTCGGATCAAAAACCTTCATAACCTGGGGCGAGCATGACGTCGCCGCAAACATCATCCATCTCGTGCTCGCGAGACTGCCGGGCGCGCCACCGGGAACACGGGGCATCTCATTGTTCGTGGCGCCCAAATTCCTGGTCAACGCCGATGGCAGTCTCGGTGCGCGCAACGATCTGGTCTGCGCTTCGATCGAGCATAAGCTCGGCATCCATGGCTCGCCCACGGCGGTGATGTCGTATGGCGACAAGGCGGGCGCCATCGCCTACCTCGTCGGTCAGCCGCACCACGGCCTCGAATACATGTTCACCATGATGAACCACGCGCGGCTGAACGTGGGTCTGGAAGGCGTCGCCGTCGCCGAAGCGGCATACCAGAAGGCGGTGGCCTACGCGCGCGAGAGGATACAGGGCGCGCCGATCGGTAGCGACGCAAGCGCACCGATCATTCATCACCCCGACGTCCGGCGCATGCTGATGGACATGCGGGCGCGCACCGAGGCGATGCGGGCGCTGGCCTATTACACCGCCGCCTGCATGGATCGCGCCCAGCACCATCCGGATCCGCATCAGCGCGCGCGCAATCACGGGCGGGTCGAGTTGCTCACGCCAGTCGTCAAGGGGTGGTGCACCGAGAATGCCATCCTGATCACCTCCACCGGCATCCAGGTGCATGGCGGCATCGGCTACGTGGAAGAGACCGGCGCGGCACAGTATCTGCGCGATGCACGGATCACCACGATCTATGAAGGCACCACCGGCATCCAGGCGAACGATCTGATCGGCCGCAAGGTCGCCCGCAACAAGGGGGCCAGCGTGGCTGAGCTGGTCGATGACATCAATACCGAGCTGCACGCTCTGGCCGCCGCCAACGACCCCGACCTCGCCGCCGTTCGCACCGCGATGGCGAGCGGGCTTGCCGCATTCGAAGCGGCCACGTCCTGGATGTTGGCCCATTATGACCATCACCACCGCGAAGCCGCAGCCGGCGCACTGCCTTACCTGAAGCTCACCGGGACGATCGTCGGCGGATGGCTGATGGCCCGCGCAGCGAGGATCGCCCGCCGGCAATCGGACGCCGGCGCGAACAATGCCGCATTCCTGCGGGCGAAAATTGCCACGGCGCGGTTCTTTGCCGAACACGTGGTGCCAGAGACAAGCACCTACCGTGACGAGATCGTGGTGGGCGCCGCCTCCACCCTGGCATTGGAAGCAGCGGCGTTCTGAGCCTCCCGGATACGAGCCAACCTTGAGGAAGGTCCGAATCAGTCCCCAGCGGCCGGCCCGGCCATTGGAAAAGCTGATGTATCTTCGGCCGGCCGGGACTTGTTCAGAGCTTCCTTAACCCTTCCTCAACCCGCTGCCGCTATGCCCCAGGCATGGAGGTCACGGTCTGCATCTGCACCCACAACCGGCCGGACTATGTGCGCGATTGCCTCGCCGGCCTCGCGCGCCAAACCGTCCCGGCGGACCAATTTTCCATCCTCCTCGTCGATAGCGGCTCAACCGGTGCCGCTCCCGCCGCCCTCGCACGTCTTGCCGCGACCGCAAACGCCGCCCTGATCCGGATCGACCAGCCGGGCGTCTCGCGTGCCCGCAATGCTGGTGCCCGCGCCTGCCACTCCCCCTACATTGCCTATATCGACGACGATGCGATCGCCGCACCCGACTGGATCGCGCGCATCCTCGCCGCTCTCGCCGAAACCATGCCGCGACCCGCCGTGTTGGGAGGCCGTGCGCTGCCGCTCTGGGAGGCGCCGCTGCCGGAATGGTGGCCGCCACGCCTGCGTGGCGTGCTGTCGATCATCGAGGCGGAAGGGCAGGGGGAATATGGCGATCCTGCCCTGCCCGCGGATCTCGCCCCCTACACCGTCAACATGGTGGTGAGTGTGCCATCATTGCTCGCGGTCGGCGGGTTTCCCGATGATTACGGCCGCGTCGGCGACAGCCTGCTGTCGGATGAGGATGTTCAGCTCGCCCGGCGCCTGAAGCAGTCCGGCCAGCCCGTGCGCTACGACTCCCGCATCGTCGTGCACCATCAGATTCAGGCGGCGCGATTGACGCCCGGCTGGCTGCTGTCCCGGCTCTACTGGCAGGGCGCCTCCACCGTGCTGACCCGCCGCCTGCTGCATCGGCCGTGGGATGTCTGGCGGGAACTGCCGCGCCGGCTCGCTGTCGCCTTGCTGTGCGCGCCAGCGGCGCTGCTGCCCCGCGAGTCCACCCGCCTGATCGGTGCCCGCTGGCGCTTCGCCTACGCTCACGGTTTCATCCGCGCCGCACTGGGCTGGCACGCGGCTGGTTCGACGGAGCAAGCAGGCGCTCCGCAGGGCGCCGCCGCCGGCGCCTGACCCGGCGCGCAGCCGGCCGCCACTCCGCAGGGCGCGCCGCGGCGGCGTGACGCCGCGCAACCGGCCAACGCTCCGCCGAGCGCTGCCCCCGGTGGGTGACGCGGCGCGCAACCGGCCGGCATTCCGCCGGGCGCGGCCCTCGGCGCCTGACGCGCCGCACAGTGGGCCGGTGCCGCCGCTCGCGGCTGGCCGCCAATGCGTGACACCGGCCAGGGCAACCGCGCCGCACGCATTGCGCCGGAGCCTGCCCATCCCGATAGTGGCCGCCAGATCAGCGACGAGCGCGGGGGAACCATGGCCGCCTGGGACCAGGGCTACGTCACCGACGTGGCGTACACGACCAATTTCTATCGCGAAACCACGCCGGTCTGGCTGGCCACAACCTGCCTGTTGCTCGGCCAGCGCCCGCCCGATCTGTCGCGCCCGTTCCGCTACGCCGATCTCGGCTGCGGCTATGGGGTCACCACCCTGATCGTTGCCGCGACCCATCCGCAGGCCGAGGTCTGGGGCTTCGACTTCAACCCCGCCCATGTCGAATGGGCCACCCGCGTCGCGTCAGCGGCCGGGCTCGGCAATGCGCATTTCGTCGAGGCCTCCTTCGCCGATCTCGCGGCGCGTGCCGAGGCCGCGCTGCCGCAATTCGACTTCATGGTGGCCCATGGCGTGGCGAGCTGGATCACGGACGACAATCGCCGGCTGATGCTGGACTTCATCCGCCAGCGCCTGAAGCCCGGCGGGTTGGTGTATCTGAGCTACAACGTCACCACCGGCTGGTCCGGTATCTCGCCGCTCCGCCAACTGATGTGGATGCTGGCGGAAGCCAATCCCGCGCGCAGCGACCTCGCTGTTACCGGCGTCCTCGACTTCATCGGCCGCATGCGTCAGGCCGGGGCCCTGTTCTTTCAGGCCAACCCGCGGGTCGAGGCCCGCCTGGAGGACATGCGCCGGCAAGACCCGCGCTACATCGCCCATGAGTACTTCAACCGCGAGTGGCGCCCGCTGATGTTCGCCGACATGGCCGAGGCGATGCGGGAAACGCGCTGCAACTACGTCGGCAGCGCCACGCTCAGCGAGAACGTCGACGCGCTGGCCGTGCCCGAGGGCATGCTGCCATTGCTGTCCGAGGCGCACGACCAGGTCATGCACGAGACCTTGCGCGACTTCGCATCGTCGCAGTCCTTCCGGCGCGATATCTACCGCCGCGGGCTCGCGCCACTCGGGGCCCCGGAGCAAACGGCACTGCTGGATGAGCTCTCGATCGCCTCGATGGGGATCACGATCCCCGACCCGATCACCTTCGATACCCCGGTGGGCAAGGTGACCGGCCGTCCCGAAATCTACCGCCCCCTGTTCGATTTGCAGGCGGAAGGAATACTGTCGGTGCACCGCGCGCGGGAGCTGCCGACCTTCGCCAGCCGCCCGCTCGGCGAGTTGCTGCAGGCGATCGCCCTGATGATCGGCGGTGGTTTTGCCCGTCCGGTGCTGCGCGGCGGCGTGACCGCAGCGGCACGCCAGGCAACGCAGCGGTTGAATCGCACGATTGCCCTGGAAAATGCCCGAGGTGGCGAACTGGCGCTGCTCGCCGCCCCGCTGATTGGCTCTGCCTTGCCGGCGGATGTGCTGGAAACCCTGATCGTCGGCGACGTCATCGCGGGCCTGCCAACCGACCTGCCGAACCTGACGCGATCGCTGCTGTCCGGGCTGGAACGCAGCGGCCGCAAGGTGCAGCGCGATGGCCAGCCGGTGAGCGACCCCGCCGAAATACGCACTGTCGCAACCGATCTGGTGGAGCGCTTCCTCAACCAACGCCTGCCGGTGCTGCGCACCTTGGGCATCCTCGACCTTGCGCCCGAATCCGGCTGACCAGGCGTGTGCGCGGCGCAGGGCTCAACGGCGCGGCGTTCAGCGGCGGTGTGCGGCTCGCTGATCGAGCAAGGCGTGGGCGAGTGAGACCAGACGCTCGGCCGTGCCGGTGAAGCCGGCACGGTCGGCGTCCCGGGCAAGCGCGATCAACCGATCCGACAGGACCAGCGAACTGTCGGATTGCCGGCGCAAGTCAGCAGCGACGAGGCGCTGGTCCATGGAGGTCTTCTCCTTCGTGCGGCCGTCCTGGCCGCGACGCCAGAATACGGCGGCATTCTTGAATCAAAGGTTAACCGCCGGAGGATTCCCGCAGGGCCAACAGGCGCAGGGCGGACGCCAGTGGCTGGCCTGGTGTGCGGGCGGCGTCGGTGGCGGCGACCAGCGCCGACAGGGTCTGGCCGCGCGCCGCGGCGATGCCGACCAACGCGGTCCAGAACGCCTCTTCCAGCGCCACGCTGGTGCGATGACCGGCCAGGGAGAAACTGCGCTTCACCAGCCCGCTCAGCCGCCGCCTCCGTCTAATGTTGCGCCCGGTGAGATCATGTCCGACGGCACCACCCAGCGGTCGAAATCCTCCGGCCGCACGAAGCCGAGCTTCGCTGCCGCGTCCTTCAGCGTGATGTTCTCCGCCAGCGCGGTCTTGCCGATCTTCACCGCCTTGTCATAGCCAATCCGCGGATTCAATGCGGTAACGAGCATGAGCGACTTCGTCAGGTTCTCGGCAATGTGTTCGTGGTTCGGCTCCAGCCTGTCGACCATGTTGGCGGCAAAGCTTTCCGCCGCGTCGGCCAGTAACCGGCCGGATTGCAACACGTTGTAGATGATCACCGGTTTGAACACGTTCAGCTCCAGGAAGCTCTGCGCCGCCGCCACGCTCACGGCGACGTGATTGCCCATCACCTGGGCGGCGACCATGGTCAGCGCCTCGCACTGGGTCGGGTTGGTCTTGCCCGGCATGATGGAGCTGGAGAGCCCGTCCGCCGGCACCACCAGCTCGGCGAGCCCGGCGCGTGGGCCGGACCCGAGCAATCGGATGTCGTTGCCGAGCTTGGTGCAGGACACGGCGATCACGTTCAGCACGCCGGACAGCTCCACCAGGGCGTCGTGCGCACCCATGCCCTCGAACTTGTTGGGGTTGGGGGTGAAGGCGTGGCCGGTCAGGGCGGTGATTTGCTCACAGAACACGCGGTCGAAGTCGCGGTGACAGTTCAGGCCGGTGCCGACCGCGGTACCGCCCTGCGGCAGGGACAGCAATCGAGGCAGCGCGTCGTGCAGTCGGGCGATGCCGAGCTCCACCTGCCGTCCCCAGGCGGCGAATTCCTGGCCCAGCGTGACCGGCACAGCGTCCATCATGTGGGTGCGGCCGACCTTGACGATGTCGTTCCACTGCGCCGCGCGCGCCGCCAGCGAGCGGTGCAGCGTCCCGAGGGCGGCGATCAGCCGATGCACCGCCTGCACCGCGGCGATGTGCATGACGGTGGGGAAGCTGTCGTTGGAGGACTGGCCGCGATTGACATGGTCGTTCGGGTGCACGGGCGCGCGCGAGCCGCGCGGCTTGCCAAGCAGCTCATTGGCACGGTTGGCGATCACCTCATTGGCATTCATGTTGGTCTGGGTGCCGGAGCCGGTCTGCCAGACGGGCAGTGGGAATTCGTCGTCGCGTTGCCCCGCTGCGATCTCCCGTGCGGCGGCGATGACCGGTTCCGCGATCTCGGCCGGCAGTTCGCCGAGCCGGAGGTTGGCCTCGGCGGCGGCCTGCTTCTGCAAACCGACCGCGTGGATCAGGGCGGGCGGGAACTTTTCGGTTCCAATACGGAACAGTCGGCGGGCACGCTCGGTCTGCGGGCCCCAGTAACGGGCGGCATCGATCTCGATGCTGCCAAGGCTGTCGGTTTCCGTCCGTGTCTCGCCCATGCAATAAGCTCCCGGCCAGGTGAAAGAGGCGGATCACCGCGTCTGCGCCCGGTAAAGACGCGGATCACCGCGTTTGCGCCTGATATGGTCGGGCGCCGGGCCAGAGGTAGGGGTCACGACATGGGCTTGCGGTCGGCGATTACCCTGGCGGTGCTGGCTGTGCTGGCAGCCGGCCCGGCGCGGTCGGCAATATTGCAGGTTGGACCGGGCCAGCCGTTCGCGAAACCGAGCCAGGCGATTGCCGAGGCAAGGGACGGCGACACGATCGATATCGCACCCGGCCGGTACTACGACTGCGCTGTGGTCCGGCAGAACAACCTGACGATCCAGGGCGCCGGGCCCGGCGCGGTGATGACGGAAACCACCTGCATGGGCAAGGCGATCCTGATCACCAACGGCAACAACATCACCCTTCGCAACCTGACGCTGCAGCGTGCGCGCGTGCCGGACGAAAACGGCGCGGGGATCCGTGCGCAAGGCGGCAATCTCACCATCGAGGGTGTGAAATTCCTCAACAACCAGGACGGCATCCTCACCACGTCCAACCCGAAGGCCGACATCACCATCGTCAACAGCGAGTTCGTGCATAACGGCCTGTGCGCGCAGGCCTGTGCGCACGGCATCTACGCCGGGTTCATCCACGCACTGAAGGTGGAGCATACGCGCTTCTTCGACACGCAACAGGGCCACAGCATCAAGTCCCAGGCGCTGGCCACCGCGGTGATCGACTGCGACATCGAGGATGGGCCGGGTGGAACTTCGAGTTATCTGATCGACGTGCCGCACGGCGGATCGCTGCTGGTGCGGGGCAACAAGCTGGAGAAGGGACCGAAATCCGGCAATCACAGCGTTGCCATCTCGATTGGCGAGGGCAGCGTGACGCAGCCGACCGACAGCATCGTCATTGAGGACAACACGTTCACCAACGACAACGCCCAGCCCACGATATTTGTCCGCAACGTGACGGCCAGGCCGGCGGAGCTGATCAACAACAAGCTGAATGGCCAGGTTCGTCCGCTGGACGGCGACGGCAAGGTGAGCTGAACGGAAGGCTGATGCGCTGCCTCCGGCGGCGGCGATCCGGCCGCGCGTACGCCTGGCGGTGTGCGCCGATCTCCGGCGACAAGGCGGCGGTCAAGCCGCTGGTATGGCGGCCATCAGGCCGCGCCGACATCCCAGAAGAAGAAAACCGGCTCTTCTGGTGGCACCAGGGTGCCTTGTTCTGCCTCCGAACCGAACATGAACCGGTGGCCGTCACTGGCGCAGACGTCCGCATGTTGGTGGGGGTGGACGGGCCGAGCGGCACCGTTTTCCCGCTTCCACAGCATCGCTTGCTCTGCCAACGCGGTCGGGCGGACCGGCAGCGAACCGGGTGCAAACGCACCGTACAGGTATATCGGATGCCGGTCCGAGGGCGCGGGGTAGCCGGTGGCCCGGCACGACACTGCCCTGGCCGGCGCTGCTTGATTGCGCATGGTCATCTCCCTTGCGAACTGCGCAACGCCAGTATCGCATCGCCGGGTTAGGATGCGGTTAAGGCGGACGTCGGCGATGGCTTGGCAATGCGTCAGGTGCCGCGGCACTGCCGCAGGGCTTGGCAATGCGTCAGGCGCCGCGGTAACGCCGCAGGCGCTCGCAGGCCCAGGCGGCGGCTTCGGCAATCACCGGATCCGCGTCCTCGAGCAACGGCATGGCGATATCGGCGAGGGAGGGGTCCCCGGAGTTGCCGATCGCGATCAGCACGTTGCGCACGAATCGCCCGCGCCCGATGCGCTTGATCGGCGAGCCGGCGAACATCCGGCGGAATCCGGCATCATCCAGCGTCGCCAGTTCCGCGAGGCGCGGCGCGGTCAGGTCTTCGCGCGCCCGCAGCTTCGGATGCGGCGTAGGCCGGGCGAAGCGGTTCCAGGGACACACAGCCAGGCAGTCGTCGCAGCCATAGATCCGGTTTCCCATCAGCGGGCGCAGTTCCAGCGGGATCGGCCCCGCATGCTCGATCGTCAGGTAGGAGATGCAGCGTGTCGCATCCAGCCGATAGGGCGCCGGGAAGGCGTCGGTCGGGCAGACCGACAGACAGCGCGTGCAGGAGCCGCAGCGATCGGCGTGCGGCGCGTCGGGCGGTATTTCCAGCGTGGTATAGAGTTCCCCCAGGAACAACCAGGAGCCGTGTGTGCGGGAGACGAGGTTGGAGTGCTTGCCCTGCCAGCCGATGCCGGCGCGCGCGGCCAGCGGCTTCTCCATCACCGGCGCGGTATCGACGAACACCTTCACGCCCGGCCCGAAGCGCGAGGCGACGAACTGCGCCAGGTGCTTCAGCATGCCCTTGACCACGTCGTGGTAGTCGCGGTTGCGGGCGTAGACCGAGATCGTGCCCCGATCCGTTTGCTCCAGTGTCGCCAGCGGGTCGCCATCCGGCGCATAGGACAGCCCGAGCGAGATCACGCTGCGTGCCTCGGCCCACAGCGCGCGGGGGTGGCTGCGTTGCTCTGCCCGAGCCGCGAGCCAGCCCATGTCGCCGTGCTGCCCCGCGGCGAGGAACGCCGCCAGCCGCTCGCGTGCCTCGGGACCAAGCTCGGCACGGCAGAAGCCCACGGCATCGAAGCCGAGCGACAGCGCACGGTTGCGGATCAACCGGCGACAATCGGTCGAGCGCTCCGGATTGCCGGCCGATTCGCCATTATGTGCCTTGGGTTGCGTCATATTGCTGCGCCAGCGGATTCAAACGCCCGCTTCAGCACAGAAGCGCGCAAAGAAGAGCCGCATGAGTTCGGCGCGTTCCCTGGCCATGCGCCGGCCGGCCTCGGTGAGGAATGCATCCGCAACCAGGAACAGTTTGATTAGAAAATGATCTAGCGCATAAAGCCGATCGTTCGGAGTACGCTGGCCGGCGGCGGCGCCCGCGGGGTCGTACAGCGCCGAGCCGATCCGGCCGGCCACATAGAAACAGCGCGCGATGCCGATGGCGCCGATCGCGTCGAGCTTGTCGGCATCGTGCAAGATACGCGCCTCCGGCGACGCCGGTCGCAGACCGGAGGTGAAGCTGTGCGCCTCGATCGCGTGGCTGAGGGCTGCGATATGCGCCGCATCCCAGCCCAGCGCCGCCGCAATCTCGCACCCGCGCGTGGCGGACAGCCGCGACGCCTGGGCACGCTGCGGTGCGTTCTTCTCGATGGGCACGCAATCATGCAGCAGCACCGCCGCCAGAAGCACGCGCATCTCACACGCGTCTTCCTCGCGCGCGATGATTTCGGCGTTGCGCCAGACCCGGATCAGGTGTGCCAGGTCGTGGGCGCCGTCCTGGGGCAGCGGCGCCATTGCGGCAAGGATTTGCTCGGCGAGCGGTGCCTGCGGGCCAAACGCCGCTGCGATCAGGTCGCGATCTGTGGCACCTGACATGCAGTCATCCTCGTGCGCAGTACGGCATCATATCCTGTGGACGCATCAGCAATCACTGATCGGCCACGCGCCGCTATCCAGCCTCGGCGTAGACCTCGCCCACGTCGATCGAGATGCCGGGCGGGTCCAGGTGCAACAGGCCAATGTTGATCACGCGCGAGACGATGTCATCGCCGGCGCCGCGGTGGTGGATGACCTCCGGCCTGCGCGCACGCAGAACCAGATAGTGCCGGATCGACGGCACACGGAAATAATCGGCAAGCTTGTCGCTGGTATCGATCGACTGTGTCGAGTGGGACAGGACTTCCACGACGATAACCGGGTTGGTCGCGACAGTATCGTCCGGCCCCATCTTGGGGCCACAGTTCACCACGGCATCCGGTTCGTAATCGGTGTCGTCGTTGACTTCGATGGTGATACCGTCGGCCAAGGCTTCGCAGTCCAGCCCCGCCTGCCGGATGGCGCGATTCAATGCCGCCCAGCTGCTACTTTTCACTCTGACGTGCTGGACGCGCTCGGGCGCCATCGCCACCGGCTCGCCGGCGATGCGCTCGTAGCGCTTCGGCTCGTTCTCGACCCAGCGTAGGTACTCTTCGCGGGTCAGTCGCTTCTGCATCGGATCACCCTCCTCCGCTACGGCACCGCTAGCCGCGTCCCCGGTACGGCGCCACGTCCTGCGGCGGCAACCATAGCCCATCCGGCGGCGCGCCGGACTGCCAGAACACGTCGATCGGCATGCCGCCGCGCGGATACCAATAGCCGCCAATGCGCAGCCACACCGGTGCCAGCGCGTCGATCAGGCGTTGCGCGATCTGCATCGTGGTCGCCTCGTGGAATGCGCCGTGATTGCGAAACGAGTTCAGAAAGTATTTGAGCGACTTGCTTTCGACGATCCAGTCCGCCGGCAGGTAGTCGATGACGATGTGGGCGAAATCCGGCTGGCCGGTCAGCGGGCAGAGGCAGGTGAACTCCGGACAGGTGAAGCGCACGACGTAATTGCGACCCGGCGACGGATTGGGCACGCGCTCCAGCGTCGCCTCCGCCGGCGAGGCGGGGATGCGGGTCGGCCGGCCAAGCTGCGTCAGTCCGCTGTAGTCTTCGTCCGTCATGCATCCTCCTGCGCCGTCCAGCCGGCGCGTATGGCGGCGGCATGGGCCGCGAACCGGCCCTCGATGATCGCGGCGCGCAGCCGTCGCATCAGGTCCTGGTAGTAGGCCAGATTGTGCCAGGTAAGCAGCATGGGGCCGAGCATTTCCTCCGCCTTGAACAAATGGTGGAGGTAGCCGCGCGGGTGGCGCTTGCAGGCGGGGCAGGCGCAGAGCGGGTCCAGCGGGCGGGGATCGTCGGCGAAGCGGGCATTGCGCAGGTTGAACGTCCCGCCCGAGGTGTAGGCGCGGGCGGTGCGCCCGGCGCGGGTTGGCATCACGCAATCGAACATGTCCACCCCGCGTGCGACGGCGCCGATCAGGTCATCCGGCGTGCCGACCCCCATCAGGTAGCGCGGCCGGTCCGCCGGCAGCAGCGGCATCGTGACGTCCAGGACGGCGAAGGTGGTGGCTTGGCCCTCGCCGATGGCCAGCCCGCCTATGGCATAGCCGTCGAAGCCGAGCCGGGTCAGCGCAGCCACGGCAGCGGCACGCAGCTCGGGATAAACGCTGCCCTGCACGATGCCGAACAATCCGTAGCCGGGACGGGGGACGAAGGCCTCGTATGACAGCGCCGCCCAGCGGTTGGTGAGTTCCATCGAGGCACGCGCCTCCGCTTCGGTCGCGGGGAAGGCCGTGCACTCGTCCAGTGCCATGGTGATGGTGGCATCCAGCAGGTGCTGGATCTGCATGGCGCGGGCAGGCGTCAGGCGGTGGGTGGCGCCGTCGAGATGCGACTGGAACGTGACGCCGTCCGCATCGAGCTTGCGCAGCTTGGCCAGCGACATGACCTGGAAGCCGCCGGAATCGGTCAGGATCGGTCCTGGCCAGTCCATGAACCGGTGCAGGCCGCCGAACCGGGCGACTTGCTCGGCGCCGGGGCGCAGCATGAGGTGGTAGGTGTTGCCCAGCACCAGCCGCGCGCCGGTGGCACGGACGGCATCGGCGGTCATGGCCTTCACCGTGCCGGCGGTGCCGACCGGCATGAAGACGGGGGTGTCCACCGGGCCATGCGCGGTGGTCAGCACGCCGGCCCGGGCGGCGCCGTCGGTCGCTGCGATGCGGTGGCAGAACTGGGGTGGTTGGAGGGTCATTGAGGCGGGGATATGGCCCGCCGCTCCGGGACTCGCTAGTTTCCGGCAGCGGCCGTGGAAGGCGTTGCAACTGGCGTCGGAACTTCCCGCCGAGATCAGTCGGTTTCGCCAGGCGACAGACCCTTGGGACGATCGGTTGGCAGGCGTCGATCCGCCATCTGTCCTGGAAGGAGACGACATGAAAATCACCCGCATCGAGGCTTTCCAGGTCCGATGGTCAGCGGGCGATAAGCCGTCGCAGCACAGCGCCTTTGTGCTGGTGCACACCGATGGTGGCCTGACCGGAATCGGTGAGGCATCGCCGATGCAGGGCGGTCTCGCCTCGCTGGCGATCCTGAAGCACCACGTCGCACCGGCGGTGGTCGGCCAGGACCCGCTGGACCATGCGGTGCTGCAGGATCGCCTGTTGCACCGGCTGGTGAAGCTGGGGCCGGAGGGCGCGTTGACCGGCGCACTTGCCGCGCTGGACATCGGGTTATGGGATTTGAAGGGCAAGGCGACCAACCTGCCGATCTACCAATTGATCGGCGGGGCGTGGCGGACGGCGCTGCCGTTCTATGCCTCGATCGGCGGCAACGGCGAGCGCAGCCTGGACGACGTGCTGCGGATGGTTGAGACGCGGCTGCGGGACCGGCCCGCGGCGATCAAGATCCGCTTTGATAATGACCGCACCGATCTCGATGCCGACATCCCGGGCGACATCGCCAAGGCGCGCGCCGTGCGCAAGCTGGTGGGCGAGGCGTTCCCGTTGGCGTTCGATGCCAATAACGGCTACACGATCGGCGGCGCCATCCGCGTCGGCCGCGCGTTGGAAGAGCTGGGCTACTGGTGGTTCGAGGAGCCGGTGCAGCACTACCATGTCAAGGCGATGGGCGAGGTGGCGCGTGCGCTGGACATCACCGTCTCGGCCGGCGAGCAAACCTATACGCTGCCGGCGCTGGCCGACCTGATCGATGCCGGCGTGCGCATGGTGCAGCCCGATATTGTGAAGATGGGCGGCATTACCGGACTGCTGCGCTGCGCTGCGCTGGCACATGCGCATGGTGTCGAGCTGGTGCCGCATCAGACGCAGCCGACGATCGGCCACGCCGCCAATCTGCATGTGCTGGCCGCGCAATTGCACGCGACCAAGCCGGCGGAATGGAACGATCCCTCCAACCGCACGCACGCGGTGTTCGAAAACCCGCCGCGTCCGATGGAGGGATTGTTCCATTTGCCGGATGGGCCCGGGCTGGGGTTGCGCCTGAACGATCCGGAACTGGCGAAGCGACGCGTGGAAGTGTGAGGCCTGCGCTGTAACGGTGGGCTCGTTGCTGTCGGTGGGCTCGCTCCGGTGGGTGGGGCTCGGTCCTGTCGGTGGGCTGGCTCCTCGCGTCTCGCTCCTCGCGTCTGGCGCCTTCGAGCGGTAGTCTGAGCGGATGAACCCGCGCGACCGTCATCCGGTTTTCGGCCCGAACCGGTTCAGGCTCGGGATATTCTCGGCGAATTGCGATGGCGGACTGACCATGAGTCTCGCGCCGGAGCGCTGGCGCGCCGATTGGGACGACATCGTTGCGATGAGCAGGATTGCCGATGATGCGGGGATCGAATTCATCCTGCCGGTAGCGAAATGGCGCGGTTACCAGGGCAAGGCGAACATCTATGGCCGCTCGTTCGAAACGCTGACTCACGGTGCGGCGCTGGCGGCGGTGACCCGGCGGATCGCGATCTTCTCCACCGTGCATGTGCCTCTGGTCACGCCTGCCTTCGGCGCCAAGGCGATCGCCACGATCGATCACATCAGCCATGGCCGTGCCGGGCTCAACATTGTCTGCGGCTGGAACCAGGCGGAATTCGACCTGCACGGCGTCACCATCGACCAGGACTCGCGTTACGATCATGGCCTGGAGTGGTTTGAAGTGTGGTCGCGCCTGCTGCGAGGTGGGCCGGAGTTTGACTGGGACGGCCGTTTCCTCAACTTGAGGCGCCTGCAGACGGATCCGCTATCGCTGCAGCGGCCCTGGCCGGTGGTGATGTCGGCCGGATTTTCCCCGCGCGGCCGGGATTTCGCAGCCCGCGCCGCGGACGCATTGTTCTTGAACGTGACGGAACTGGATCAGGTGCCTGGTTTGCTGGCGAATGTGGCGGAACATGCTGCCCGGCACGGGCGCTCGATCCCGGTGTTCACCATGGGGCATGTGGTCTGCCGCGCGACACGGCGCGAGGCGGAGGAGTATTTCGAATATTTCGCCGAGCAAATGGCTGACGTGGATGGACAGGCGTACTACCGGGCCAACCGCGGCACCACGGTAGCGGATGGGGCAGGGCGGATGGCCCGGCCGCTGGAGAACCGGTTCACGCGGCGTGGAGACAAGCGCTACGACGGCGGCTATCCGGGGGCGTATCCGTTCGTTGGTTCACCGGACGACGTGGCGGCGGAAATGGCGGCGATGAGCGCGGCGGGCCTGGCCGGATGCACCGTGGCGTTCGTCGATTATCTGAAGGAAATTCCGTTCTTCGTGCAGGAGGTATTGCCGCGGCTGGAACGGCTGGGGCTGCGGGAAGCCGGTTCGCAGGGCGGAAGCGCGTGAGAGGATCATGCAGCTTATGCCGAGCCCGCTTCAAAAAGTCACACGGACGCCCGCGAAACCCGCGACCGGCGCGGCGATATTATAGCTGCGCGGGTTGCTGGTGCCGGGAGCCTGCAAAAATGCGACGGAGGAGGTCGGCGAGAATGTGCCATAAAGATAGTATTTCGTATCGAGCACGTTCTGCACCAGGCCAAAGACCTGCACGTTGGGCGTTAGCTGATAGCTGGTATTCAAATTCAGCACGAAGTAGCCGGGCAGTGGCTTGGTCAGGTTCGCCTCGTCGCCGAACAAGTATTGATTGCTCGCTGCCACGCCGGTAGCGCCGACGGTCCAGGCCTGCGTTACCTTGTATTCGAAGCCGAGCTTGAGCAAATGGGCCGGAATGCCCGGAATGCCATCTCCCGGCCGCACCTGAATGTTGCCGCTTGCGTCGGCGGCCGGATTCTGCGGGCTCGACTCGACAAAGAGGCTCTGGAACGTCGCACTGGTGTAGGTATATCCTGCCCAGGCCTTCCAGCGACGGCCGCTGACGTGAAATCCTGCATCGACGCCCTGACGGCGGGTTGCGCCGACATTCTGAAAGAACCCGCGACCGAGGATCGTGCTCTGCACGAATTCGATGTCATCATCGAGGTTGGTATGGAAGAACCCGACATTCCAGTCCAGCCTGGCGTCCCGGAACGGCCTTACGGTGCCGCGGAAGCCCGCCTCGATCGTGTGCGCGACAACCTGCTGCAGGTTGGGGTCGCCGGTGAAAAAGTTCGCGAGACTGCACGGACTCGTGGGGCTGGCACAACTCAGTTCCGCCGGCGTCGGTGCACGATTGGACTCCGAATAGGACGCGTAGGCGGTGAGGGCAGGCATCACCCGGTAGGTGAGCCCAATGCCGGGGTTGAAGTGCGTGTAGCTGTGATTGCCGGACAGTCCTGTCCCGAGCAAATCGTTGAGATCGATTTGCTCTGCGTTGAACCGGCCTGAAATGTTCGCGGTGAGCCGCGGCGTGATATCGAACATGTCGGCGAGGTAGACGCCGTAATAGGCGGTGGTGACGGCCACGCTCACCGGCTCGTCGGTGCCGTCTGCCTGGTCCACGGTGAATCCTTGCGGCAGACCCGGCGGTCCGACGAAGTTGAGAGTCACCGGATCCAGTCCGCCAATGCCTGTGGTGGCGCCGAACAATGTGCTGGACCCATCGAAGCTTGCGCCGGCCACGAAGCGGTTGTGATGGCCGAGGATCTCGTCCTGGCGGGTGATCTGGGCCGAAACGCCATAGCCGTTGGTGTTGGTTGTTTCGTTGTCCCAGTCGGCATAGGGACCGCCGTTCAGGTAATCCGGGATCGCATTGCCGTTGCGATCGGTCGCCGGCACGTCGGTGCCCAGTTCACACAGGAAGCCTGTCGGAGTACTGCACGCTCCGAAATCGGCGTTGTTGCCGTTGCCCACGCGCTGCAGGAAATAGTTGTAATACGCCGCCGCCTGGACGGAGGTCGCATCGTTGATCTGCATGTTGCCGTTCAGGCTGATCAGCGCATAGGTATTATTGACCGGGCTCGGCCCGGTGAATTGCGCACGCGGATCGACCGCCAGCCACTCCACCGGCGTGGTGCCAGGCGCCTGGAGCGTGGTCTGCGCCAGGTCGATATTGAGGTGAACTTCGGCCCGGCTGCCGCGCCAACCGACGTCGCCGTAGAATTGCTTGAGGGCCGACGATTGGAAATCGCGCCATCCATTCTCCTTCAGACCGGACGCGGCGACATAGATGGCGGTATCACCGGCCCGCTTGCCGTACTGGAAGTCGCCTGCCATCTGCCCGAATGAGCCGCCAAAGCCATCGATCTCGCCGCCCTGATAGGTGAAGCCGTTCTTCATCTGGATCGCCAGCGCACCGCCGAGTGCGTTCAGGCCGAACACCGGATTGGCTCCCTCCAGGTTCATGCTGTCGATCGCGATGTCCGGTATCAGATCGAAGTTCACCGTATCGCCGAACGGCGAGTTGAAGCGAATGCCGTTCAGATAGACCGCCAGTCCCTGCGGCGTTCCTTGCAGCGGCGCGGCCTCAAAGCCGTGATAGAACAGATTGGGCTGGAACGGACTGCCGGCAGCGCTGTTGAGTTGAACACCCTGGGCCTGATCCTGCAATGATGTCAGATAGCTTGGCGGTCCCTCCAACCTCACGTCCTGGCTCTTCAGGACCTGGGTTTCCGACGATACCTTGTTACGATCCACGCCCGAGCCGAGCAATGGGGTCGATCCAATGATGTCCACCGGCGGAAGCGCCTCGAGCGGTGCCGTGTCTGCCGGTGCCGCCGCGGGCGGCGTCGCTGGCGGATCGACCTGCGCCACGACCGCGTGCGACAGGCAGAATGACAACAGGCCGAAAATTGCCGCACGCTTCATCCCTTACTCCCAGCCCGGCCATTTCGCCGGTCGATACCCAGCGGCTGTCCGGTCGGCGATGACAGTACGCCCGCGCCGGCTTTGTTGCCGCGCGCTGGCCCGCATGTAACAGGCAGGATCGGCATGCCGTCTATTGCAAAAAGTGAAATCCCCTGCGCACAAAGTGAAATGCGCTTGAACAGCTTGCGCAGAGCAGCGGTGAGACCGGCGATCCGCTCCTGCATGGCCTTCCCGTCATGGCCTGGCCATGGCGGGTACTTCCCTGCTGACGGATATTTCCTCGCCGACGGGCACTTGCTTGAAAGAGAGAGGCCAAACGCCTGTCGAGGTGATCAATAATGGACGCCGCACGGACAGAGGCATTCGCCGAGTCGCCAAAATTCAATTCGTGGTGCTGGCCGCGATCCCTGCATGGCCGGCTGGTACTGATCCCTACGGCACTGCTGGCGTTCGGACTCCTCGGTACGATCGGCGTCATCCTGTTGCACGCAAAACACCGTGTCGCAGCGGAAGTCATGTCGGGCGTACAACTGGGCCAGGACGTCGCATCCTTCGCCCTGCGCAACGTGAGCGACGCCGGTAGCGGGGCAGCCGCGCTGGACGCCCTTGCGCACGATTTGCCGCGGGTCCGGCATGTCGAGTTCAGCCTCGAATCTCTGGCAACGGGCGCGTCGGCGAAATCGCAACGACGGATAGCCGCAACGGTGCATTCGCATCAGGGTTTCCTCGCGCCGCTGCTGGTGCCGCCTCCGATCAGGCAGGAATTTCCGGTCATCGTGCGGGGAGAGACGGTCGGCAGTCTGACCGTCGCGTCTAACCCGGCGGACGAAATTGCCGAGATCGTCGGCGAGGTTGAACTGTTTTCCGGCGTGTTCATCGGCATGTGCTTGCTCACCATCGGCGGCCTGCTGACGACGGTACGGTCGTCACTGCGTCCGCTGCAGTTGCTGTCGGAGGGCTTCAACCGCCTGGAACATGCCGATTACCGGCCGATCGCGGCAATCCCCGTGATCGAACTGGCGCGCGTCGGGCGGCAGTTCAATTTGCTCGCCGCGTCCTTGCAAAGGGTGACCTCGGACAATTGTCTTCTCATCGACCGACTGTTCTCGATCCAGGACACGGAGCGCAAGGAATTGGCCGCGGAACTCCATGACGAGTTCGGCCCCGCCCTGTTCGCCATCCGGGCCGAGGTCGCGTGCATCATGAAGGCCGCGGCAGGCGACGCGGAAACCTGTGCGCGCGCACGGTCCATCGCCGAACTGACCGACGGCATCCAGCGGGTCAACTACCGGATGCTGGAACGGTTGCGGCCGCTGGTGTTGGAACATATGGGGCTGGACCAGGCGCTGCGGCAACTGGTCGCGTCCTGGCAGGATCGGTGCCCGCACCTGGCCTGGTCCCTGAACGTGGCATCCGACTGCGATGATGCGCCGGAAACCGTGGGCCTGACGCTATATCGCGCCGCCCAGGAGGGGATAACAAACGCCGTGCGGCACGCACAGGCATCGACCATCGACGTGCGCCTCACGCGCTTCCGGTCCGGCGCACTGCTGCTGGCGGTGCAGGACAATGGCAGCGGCCTGCCGCAGTCCTTGCGCTATGGCTTTGGGTTGCTCGGCATGATGGAGCGGGTTCGCCGGCTCGGCGGCTCGATGACTGTCAGCGATACATCGCCGGGCGTCATGGTTGAAATTACAATTCCACAACAAGAGCGACGAGCCACGGAGGCGGCGTATGCGGGTGCTGCTGATTGACGACCATCCGATCGTACGGACGGCCTGCTGCCGCTTGCTGAACATGAAGGGAGGCATCGAGACCGCGGAAGCCGCCACGGCAACGGAGGGCTTGAGCATTGCTCGCGCGTTTCTGCCCGAAATCATTGTCCTGGACCTGAGGCTGCGCGATGGCAGCGGCCTCGGTTTGCTCGCGACGATGATAGCGGAGAAACCCGAGCGAAAGATCATCGTATTCAGCATGTATGAGGACCCGACCTTCGCGGCGCGTGCGCTGGACGCCGGCGCCAGGGGATACATAACCAAAAATGACGATCCCGATGCGCTATTGCAGGCAATCGATAAGGTTGCCGCGGGTGGCGTGTTCCTGACGCCCGCCATGGCGGAACAGCTCGCGCTGATGACCGCGGGACGCGACGCCGATCCGCTGCGGAGCCTGTCGGCCCGTGAACGTCAGGTGCTGCGCTTGCTCGGGCTTGGCAAGACGCTGAGCGAAATTGCCGGCGAGCTGAACGTCAGTTATCGGACATCCGCTCATATGACGGCACAGATCAAGGCCAAGCTGCGGATCACCAGCACTGCCGCCCTGATCAAATGGGCGGTCGATCACGCGCAAATTGCCGCCTCCGCGGGCTGCTGAAGCCAGGCGCCAGCCCGGCTGCGACCGACCTGATGACTATCCGCCCCGCTTGCGAACCGTTGCACCGCGAGCCTTCTTCGATGCCATTCCACCGCGAGCCTGCTTCCATGCCGTTCGACGGCACGCCTGCTTCCATGCCGTTCGATCGCACGCCTGCTTCCATGCCTTTTCACCGCGAGCGGGCCTGCCTCCGAGCCGTTCGACGGCGAGGAACACCGCAGGTCTGGCAGCCATCATCGCCGCCAGCGCCTTCAACCGATCCGGATCACCACCTTCCCGACATGCTTCTGGCTTTCCAGATGCCGGTATGCATCCATCGCTTCCTCAAATCCAAAGACGCGGTCGATCACCGGCACGATCCGATGCAGTTCGAACGCGCGGTTCATCGCCTCGAACATCTGCCGCGAGCCGACATAGATGCCGCGCAGGATCAGGCCTTTGCGCATCGAGATGCTGGGATCGATCATGCCGCCACCGGTCAGCACGCCGATCTGGTGCACCTGCCCGCCCTGCCGTGCCGCAGCGATCGAGCGCGGCAGCGTGCCCGCGCCGCCCACTTCGATCACGTGGTCCACGCCGCGGCCGGCGGTCAGCTTCAGCACTTCCTCCTGCCATTCGGGATGCTCGCGGTAGTTCACACCGTCCGTCGCCCCCAGGGTCCTTGCCTGCGTCAGCTTGCCGTCACCCGAGGAGGTTGCGATCACCCGCGCGCCCGCCGCGCGCGCGATCTGCAATGCGAAGATCGAGACGCCGCCGGTGCCCAGCACCAGCACGCTCTCCCCCACGCGTAGCGGCCGGCCGCCATAGAGCGCATTCCACGCCGTCACCGCGGCGCAGGGCAGGGTCGCACCCTCCTCGAACGACAAATGCTCCGGCAGCTTCACCACCCCGTCCTGGGAAAACACCGCGTATTCCGCCAGCACGCCATGAATGGCACCGCCGAGCGAGCTCGCCACATGATCCGGCTCGATGTCGCCGCCGATCCAGGTCTGCATGAAGATCGCGGCGACGCGGTCGCCCGGCTTCACGCGCGTGACGCCGGCGCCGATCTCTGCCACTTCGCCGGCGCCGTCCGACAGCGGCACCAGGTCGGGCAGCGGAGCGCCGCGCGCGTAGCGGCCGCTCACCACCATCAGGTCGCGATAATTCAGCGACGCCGCGCGCATGCGCACCAGCACCTGACCCGGCCCCGGTCGCGGTTGCGATTGCTGTTGCACCACCAGGGTGTCGATGCCGGCGGGTTTCGGCAATGTCCAGACGCGCATGTCGGTGCCTCCGTCAGTAGCCGCGCTCGATGTCGAACAAGTTGGGCAGGGGTTTGCCGTCGCGCCATGCCCGGAGGTTGTCGAGGAAGATGTCCAGGCTGCGCGGATTGTAGGTGTCCGGATCGTCGGCCGAGGTATGCGGGCTGATCACGAGGTTTGGCGTGGTCCAGAGCCGGTGGCCGGACGGGATCGGCTCGGGTGTGAACACGTCCAGCACCGCGCCCGAGAGGTGCCCGGAGTCCAGCAGGTCGCACAACGCCTCCTGGTCCAGCAGCGCGCCGCGCCCGACATTCACCAGCCCGGCGCCGCGCGGCAGCAGTTTGAGCCGCCGCCGGTCCATCAGCCCGCGCGTCGCCTCGGTGATGGGGCAGGCAAGCACCAGGTAGTCGCTGCGCGGCAGCACCGCGTCCAGCCGGCCGGTGCCGACCACCTCGGCGCAATCGGGATGCGGCGCCGGATGGGCCCGCACGCCGGTCACCTGCATGCCGAACCGGGCCGCGTGGGATGCGGTGGCACCGCCCAGGGTGCCAAGCCCCACCACCGTCAGCCGCTTGCCCGCCAGCACTGTGCCCCACAGCTTCTGCCAGCGTCCGGCGCGCTGGTGCGTCACCATCTCCGGCACGCGATGGGCCAGCATCAGCACGGCCATGATGCCGAACTCGCCCGACTTCACCGCGTGTGTGCCGCGATTGTTCAGCAGCGCCACGCCGGGCGGCAGCCAGTCGAACGGCGCCAGCCCGTCGAGGCCGGCGTTGGTGATGAGCAGGAGTCTCAAGTGCGGCGCGGGGCAGGGGAAGCAGGCACGCACGACGCTGACGTCGCAGACCAGTGCCTCGGCGTCGCGCATGGCAGCGGCGAAGTCGGCGTCGCTGTCGCCGATGGTCACGGTATGGCCAAGCCCGATATCGGGTGCACGCGCGACCGCTGCGTCCCACATGGCGCGCGAGAAGCGGAACAAGGGATCGTCGGCGGGGTTCTGGATGTGGATGCGCATCCGGGGCAGCGTGCCATGGTGGTGGGAAGCTCGCAAAGAGCCGGCAAGACGTTGTTCATGCGAGATGGCGCCAACGTTCGGGGTTGGGTGCGGCTTGCGTCATCGGCATTGCTCGAAACTTCCGATCCTGGGGTCGCACGGGTAGACCGTTGCAGCCCATCCCATTTGAACCCGAAGCCGACCCGGTCGGAAGCTTGCAGTCCTCGCCGCCGAATGACTTCTTCCATCGATGCCTCCCGCCCTTCTGTTCCAGGACCGGCGCTTTGTCGTGCTGGACAAGCCGCCGGGCTTGCCGGTGCATCCGGGACCGAGCGGCGGCCCAAGCGTCGAAGCTTTATTTTCCCAGCTTTCACGCCGCAGGGACGGGCCGTGGCTGGTGCATCGTCTCGATGCCGACACCGCCGGCTGCTTGCTCATCGCCCTGCGCCATGCGGCGCTGATCGCGGCGCAGGCGGAATTCGCGGCCGGCCGGGCGTGCAAGACCTATTGGGCCGTCGTGCGCGGCGTGCCCTCGGCCGCTGCCGGCACGATCGATGCCCCGCTGCTGCGGCGGAACATGCGTAATGGCTGGCGCATGGCGATCGATCCCGCGGGCCAGCGCGCGGTGACCGAGTGGCGGCTGCGTGGCGCCGACGGCGACATCGCCTGGCTGGAATTTTTCCCTCGCACCGGCCGCACTCATCAGGTGCGGGTGCACTGCGCTGCGCTCGGCTGCCCGGTGCTGGGCGATCCGGTCTATGGCGGCGGGGCCGGCCGGCTGCATCTGCTGTCGCGCGCGATCGCGCTGGAACTCGACCCGCCGCTCAATGCGGTCGCCGCGCCGCCGCCGCATATGCACGCCGCGCTCGCCCGCTGCGGCTGGCGTCCGTGACCGCCGCCAGGCGGCGCGTCTCTCGAACGCGTTGCTTCGTCCCGCTACGCTTCGCTCGCTGTCCTCGCAATGACGCCAGAGCGAGCTATGCCACCCCGATCGCCTCGCCCAGCGTCTCGCCTATGGCGCGGTTCAGCACCAGGTCGGCGAACCCATCCAGGCCGGTGGGATCGCGGTTTATGATCACCAGCCGTGCGCCGGCGCGTTTCGCCAGCTCCGGAAAGCCGGCGGCCGGATACACCACGAGCGACGAACCGATCACCACGAACAAATCGCAAGCGAGAGTCTCGGCCTCGGCGCGCTGCATCGCGTGCACGGGCATCGACTGGCCGAAGGAGATCGTCGCCGATTTCACATAGCCGCCACAGGCGCAATGCGGCACGACGTTGTCGCGCTCGAAATCGACGCGCAGGTCGTCGATTTCGTATCGCTGGTTGCAGCTCAGGCAGGTGGCGAAGGTGGTGTTGCCGTGCAGCTCGATCACCTGCGCCGGGGGCACGCCGGACGCCTGATGCAGGTTGTCGATGTTCTGCGTGACGACGGACGACGCCTTGCCGTCCGCGACCAGTTGCGCCACCGCGCGATGGCCGCGATTGGGCTGGGCCGCCCGCAGGATAGGTTCCATGTCGAAACGCCGCTGCCAGGTCTCGCGCCGCGCCTTCTCCGAGCGCATGAAGTCGGAGAAGTCGATCGGCACCTGCTTGGTCCAGATGCCGCCGGGGCTGCGGAAATCCGGGATACCCGATTCGGTGCTGATGCCGGCGCCGGTGAAACACACGATGCGGCGCGCCTCGCCGAGCATGCGTGCAAGAGCGACGATGTCTGGATCCTGGGCCATGGCGGGAGGGTGGCAAAACCGCCCGCCCCCGCCAAGCCCCCGGCGCGACAGCCCCCGGCGCGCGAACGAAGCGCCCTCCGACTACACCTTGACCAGCAGGTCGTCACCCTCCGCCTTCACCTCGAACACCGCCAGATCCACGTCCGCCGGCGCGCACAGCGCCTTGCCGGTGCGGATGTCGAAACGGGCGGCGTGCAGCGGGCACTCGATGCAGCCATCCTCCAACCAGCCTTCGTGCAACTGCGCGTATTCATGGGTGCAGACATTGTCGGTGGCGCGGAACTCACCGCCCCGCAGGTGATACAGCGCGATGTCCTTGTCACCCACTCGGACGGAGATCGCGGTGTTCTCCGCCACGTCCGCTTTTGCCGCCACGCGCACCCATCCCGCCTCGGCCATCTTACTCTCTCCTCGATGTCATTGCGCCTAGCATGCCAGCGTGCGCGCGCGGGGCCAACCCGTCGACGCACCCGTTGATGCATGAACCCGGGATGGGCAATCCCCCGCCCCGGCATGATAGTGCCTCCGCCATGGCGACCGATTCGGACAAGCCCGTCATTCTTCAGGTGCTGCCCTCTCTGGTCACCGGCGGTGTGGAGCGGAGCGCCATCGAGATTGCCCAGGCGGTGACGGAAGCCGAGGGCATCGCCCTGGTGGCCAGCGCCGGCGGTCCGCTGGTGAAGGCGGTGGAGCGGGCGGGCGGGCGTCACATCACACTGCCGCTCGACCGCAAGGCGCCGTTTGCCATCTGGCGCAACGCGGCGCGGCTGGCAGCACTGATTCGCGCCGAGCATATCGGCCTCGTGCATGCCCGATCGCGTGCGCCCGCCTGGTCCGCATGGCTCGCCGCGCGGCGGACCGGCGCGCGTTTCGTCACCACCTATCACGGGGTCTACAACGAGGATCTTCCTTTCAAACGCCACTACAACGCGGTGATGGCGGGCGGTGAGATCGTGATCGCCGCCAGCCGCTATGTCGCTGACCTGGTCGTGGAACGCCACCGGCTGCCTGCAACCCGACTCCGCGTCATCCCGCGCGGCGTCGATCCCGCGGCATTCGACCCGGCGAGCGTGGTGCCGGACCGGCTGGCGCGCTTGGCGGCGGCGTGGCGGCTGCCGGATGGCGTGCCGACGGTCGTGCTCCCCGGCCGGCTCACCTCCTGGAAGGGCCAGTCCGTCCTGCTTTCGGCCATCGCGCGTGTGGCGCGGCACGATGTGTGCTGCGTGCTGGTCGGCGACGACCAGGGCCGGCGGCATTACAGCGCCCGACTGGTGCGCCAGGCGGAGCAATTGGGGATCGCGGAGCGCGTGCGCCTCGTAGGCAACTGCGATGACATGCCGGCGGCGCTCATGTTGTCCGACGTCGTGGTGCATGCCTCGACCCGCCCGGAGGCGTTCGGCCGCGTGGTGATCGAAGCGCAGGCGATGGGGCGTCCGTTGATCGCCGCCGATCTCGGCGGGCCGGTGGAGACAGTGCGCGAGGGCGAAACCGGCTGGCGCGTGCCGCCTGGCGATCCCGCCGCACTCGCCGCGGCCATAGAGCATGCGCTGGCATTGCCCGTGGCGGAGCGTCAGGCACTGGGGCAACGCGCGCGCGCCGCGGTGCAGCGCGGCTACACGGTTCGCGCGATGCAGGAGGCGACGCTCGACGTCTACGAGGAGTTGCTCCGGGCTGACGCATTGGCGACAGAGGCCGCGCGTTAACCGACCGGCAAACTTGTCGCGGCACATTCGCGGCATGTCGCCCGTCCCCCTTGCGGCGCTTGCGCCGCCCGCCAATGCACCCGTTGTCGCAGCGGCCACCGAAATGCTCGCGCTGACGCCACTCGCCGATGCACCCGCGCTCGCGCGGGTCACTGAAATGCCCGCGCTGAAGCCACTCGCCGATGCACCTGCGCTCGCGCCACTCGCCAACGTCCCGGCCCTCGCGCCGCTATTGCTCCACAGTGAGCTGCTGTCGCTCGCTTTCGTCCGGGGTGAGACGCTGATCTTCGCCAATGCTGCGTTCGGCCGTCTGGTCGGCCAGGCGGACAACCTGTGTGGCACGCCGCTCGCTGCCCTCATCGCCCCCATCCACAAGGGCCGCATCACCGACCTGCTGCAAGATGCGGCGAGCGGGCCGGCAGCCTGCATCGCCGAATTGTCCCGCGGCGATGTCAGTGTGGCCGAGATCGAGCTGCGCGCTTGTTTGCTCTCTGGCGGCCAAGGCCTGTGCGCCATTGTTGCCCAGGATGTGACCGACCGCTCGCGCGCCGCCGCAAGGCTGGGTCTGCTGGCTTTCTCCGATCCGCTGACCGGTCTCGCCAACCGTGCCCTGCTCTACGACCGGTTGCGCCTCGCGGTGCTTGGCGCGCGGCAAAAGAGCAGTACCGGATTCGCCGTCATCGCGCTGGATCTGGATGGCTTCAAGCCGGTGAACGATCGTTACGGCCACGCCGCGGGCGACGTTGTGCTGCAGCACGTGGCTCTCCGTCTGCAGGTCGGTCTGCGGGCAACGGAGACGATCGCGCGGCTCGGCGGCGATGAGTTCGCCGTATTGCTCGACCACCTGCAGCGGCCGACCGACGCGGTCGCGGTCACCGAGCGGGTGCTGGCCGCGATTCGCCGGCCGATCCTCGCCGGCGGTCACGTTGTGAGCGTCGCTGCCAGTGCTGGCCTCGCCTGCTTCCCCGATCACGGCCGCACGGTGGAGCAATTATTGGTCGCGGCAGACACCGCCCTCTACACGGCGAAGCGCGCCGGCGGCGGCAGTTATGCCTGGGCCAGCCAACGTCTCGACGCAGCGCCCGCACCGGCGCAGCGACCCTGGAGCGCGGTGCACGACGTCGGCGTGCCCGAGATGGACGCGCAGCACCGCGGTCTGGCGGAGCTGCTGGGCGCACTTGGCGAGGCGCTGTACAATGGCCTCGATCCGAGACCCAGGTTTCGCGAGTTCGTCCGCGCCGCCGCTCGGCATTTCGCCGACGAGGAACGCCTGATGGTGGAGAGCAACTATGCCGACGCCGCGGCGCATCGCGGATTGCACCAACGCTTGCTCGCCGACGTCGACGGCATGGTTCTGGAGGGCGAGGGCATCAGCCCAAGCTCGATCCTGCGCTATCTGCATGAATGGTTGTTCCGCCACATCGACGGCCCCGACCGCGAGTTTGCCGCTGCCTATCGACGCCATTCGGAACGCGGGTCAGAGGCGCGAGCGAACCGCGAGGCCGAGCCCGATCAGGCGTGAGGGCGATAGAGGACAGGCGGCCGGTCGGGTGGACGTGACGCAGCCAGATCAGAGTTGCACCAACGAAAGGGGCCGGAAAACCGGCCCCCTTTTGTCCGTCGCAGTCCGCGCCGATCATGCCGCCTTGGCGGTCCCGCCAAGCACGGCGTCATTCGCGATCGCCGCCGGGGCAGCGCCGCCGATGGCGATCTTGCGGGGCTTCAGTGCCTCCGGCACCACGCGCTTCAGGCCGACATGGAGCAAGCCGTTCACGAGGTCGGCGCCCTCCACCACGATGTGGTCGGCGAGCACGAACCGGCGCTCGAAGGCACGGCCGGCGATGCCGCGATACAGCAATTCACCCTTGTTGCCCTCGGTCGCGACGCGGCCGGAGATCACCAGGGTGTTCTCCTTCACGGTCAGGTCGAGGTCCTCAGGGCGGAAGCCGGCCACCGCCATGGTCAGGCGGTAGGTGTCGTCACCGGTCTTCTCGATGTTGTAGGGCGGATAGCTGGGCGCCTCGGCGGTCGAAACGGCGGTGTCCATGAGTCGGGCCAGGCGGTCGAAACCGATGGCGGTACGGAACAATGGTGCAAAGTCATAGCTGGTCATGACAAAACCTCCTGCATGAGCAAGGTTCACAGTCTGGGCCGCCCGCTGGGCCGGCCCGGTGGCAGCGCCCGGAACCCCGACAGGGCATCCCGGACACCTCCCACATGGGCAAAACCTCGCCTCTGTTCAAGTGTTTGGCGCGGCGCATCCGATCCATTACGTGGCGGTGGGCTGCGGTCGTGTTCATCCTCTGCGGTCGTGTTCATCCTCTGCGGCCGGGTCAATCCTGTGCGGCCGGGTTGATCCTGTGCGACCGGGTCAATCGCCTCGGACCGGCGTCAATCCCCTGCGACCGGCGAGGGCAGGGGCTGCAGCCGCGAGAGCCGGTAGTGCAGGAGGTAGAGCGGAATCGAGAGCGCGGCGATTGCCGCGGCGGCCAGCAGCCCGCCCGATGGTCCGCCGTACAGGTCCGCCGCATGGCCGCACAGCGCCGGCGCCACCGCACCCCCCAGATAGTACAGCGAATAGAAGATCCCCATGCCGACCGCGCGGTGCGCCTGGCGCGCGGACATGGTGCCCACCGCGATGATGACGCCAGGCTGAATTGACCCCACGATGCCCACCAGGATACCCCATAGCAGCGGCGCGCCCGCCAGTGCCGTCCCGGCGGTGCCGATGGCCAGCCCGAGCGTCCCCACCACCAGCACCAGCAATGGGCCGAACCGGCCGGCCAGGCCGCCGCCGAACAGGGTCGCGGGAACCTGGCCCCAGGTTGCCGCGGTGACCACCAGCGCGATCAGCGCCGCGCTGCCACCGTGCGCCGCAAGCGTCGGCGACACATAGAACAAATATCCCTGCAAGCCCGAGGTGTACGCCGTCCAGATCATTCCGGCGATCACCAGCAGCAGGCACTCGCGCGGGTTCGGCAAGGAGAAAGCCTGCGATTGCTCTGGGGCGTGGGGGGAGGCGCGGAAGCTGGCCAGAAACAGCAACAGCGACACCACCGGCAAAACGCAACCGGTAAGCAATCCGGCACGCCAGCCGAGCGTCGCCGGCCAATGCGTCAGCAGCAGTTGCACCAGGTCCACACCGACCGGATAGCCGCAGACCGCGATGCTGACGGCGATCATGAAGCGTGCGCCGCTGAACCAGTCGGCGATGACCTTGCCTTGCAGCACCAGCATGCCGACGCCGCCAACGCCGGCGATCATGCGCCCGACGATGATGCTCTCCGCGGTGCCGCTCCAGGCGGAGACGCACGGGCCAACGATCATCAACACGAAGCCCACCGCGATGACCAGTCGGTCGCCGAGCCAGTGGCCCAGAACGCCCAGCGGCAGCGCGGCGAACACGCCGAGCGACAGGTAGGCGCCGAGCAATACGCCGTACTCGGTGTAGGTGAGGTGGAACAATGCGGTGAGCGTTTGCTCCAGCGTCGCGACGGTCTGCAATTGATAGCCGAAGGCGACGCGTCCCACTGTCAGGGCGGCGAGGATGAGCCACGGCCGCGCACGCCCGCCAACCGGCGGTTCGTGCGGTACTCCGCCCGGCACGAGGCGCGCGGTCAGGCTCATTCGCGGCAGCGCCTCGCCTCGACCGGGCCTTACCGCGCGATGGCCTGGTAGGCCGCGAGGCAGGCCACATCCACCATCTGGCTCACCGAGGCGTCCATCGGCACCACCTGCACCGGCCGGTCCATGCCGATCAGCAGCGGACCGATGGTGGTGCCGCCGCCCAGCCGATGCACCAGTTGCGACGTGATCAGGGCCGAATGCAAGCCCGGCATGACCAGCACATTCGCATCCCCGGTGAGGCGGCAGAACGGGTACAGCGCACGAATCGAGGGCTCCAGGGCGGCGTCGGGACTCATTTCTCCATCATATTCAAAATCCACCTTGCGCTGGTCAAGCAATGTCACCGCGTCGCGCATCGGAATGGCGCGGTCATTCACCGGATCGCCGAACACCGAGTGCGACAGCAGCGCGACCCGCGGCTCGTGACCGAGGTGGCGCGCGGCCTGCGCCGCGCCGATCACGATGTCGACCAGTTCCTCGGCATTGGGGCGGAAATGCACCAGCGTGTCGGCGACGAAGATCGTGCGGCCGCGATGGCCGAGCAATAGCGTGATGCCGAACGGGATCGTGCCTTCGGTCGGGCTGATCACGAGGCGGACGCCATCCAGGCTGTCGGACGCCGAGCGGGTCAGGCCGGTCACCATCGCGTCGGCGTCGCCGGTTGCCACCATGCAGGCGGCGAACACGTTACGGTCCTGGTTTACCATGCGCTGGCAATCGCGTTGCAGATAGCCCTTGCGCTGCAACCGTCCGTACAGGTGATCGACATATTTTGGATTGGCACTGGACAGCCGGGCGTTGTGAATTTCGATGCCATCGACGATGCCGAGGCCGAGGCTGGCCATGGTCGCCTTCACTCGATCTTCCCGTCCGATCAGAACCGGCCGGCCGTAGCCCGCATTGCGAAACGCGACGGCCGCGCGCACGGTCTTCTCTTCCTCGCCCTCGGCGAACACGACGCGCTTCGGATTGGTGCGCACGGTCTCCATGATCGCATCCAGCGCACCGGCGGTCGGATCCAGCCGGCCGGACAGCTCACGGGCATAGCGGCGCAGGTCCATCAGCGGCTTGCGGGCGACGCCCGACTCCATCGCCGCGCGCGCCACGGCAGGCGGCACCCAGGAGATCAATCGCGGATCGAACGCATTCGGAATGATGTATTCCGGGCCGAATGTCAGGCGCCGGCCGGCTGAGGCGCTATGGACCTCGTCGGGCACGTCCTCGCGCGCGAGGTTGGCCAGTGCCTCCGCGGCGGCGATCTTCATCGCGTCGTTGATGGTGGAGGCCCGCACGTCCAGCGCGCCGCGGAAGATGTAGGGAAAGCCGAGGACATTGTTGACCTGGTTGGGATAGTCGCTGCGGCCGGTGGCGATGATCGCGTGCGGGCTGGCCTCGCGCGCTTCTTCCGGGGTGATTTCCGGATCCGGATTGGCCATGGCGAAGATGATCGGCCGGTCCGCCATGGCGCGGACCATCTCCTGCGTCACCGCGCCCTTGACCGAGAGGCCGAAGAACACGTCGGCTCCTTCCAACGCCTGCGTCAGCGTGCGCGCCTTGGTGGCGGCGGCATGGGCGGATTTCCACTGGTTCATGCCGTCGGTGCGGCCCTGGTAGACCACGCCCTTGGTGTCGCACAGCACGACATGCTCCGGCCGCATACCCATCGCCTTCAGCAATTCGACGCAGGCGATGCCGGCGGCGCCGGCGCCGTTCACCACCAGTCTGGTGTCGCGCAGCTCCCGTCCCGTGAGGTGGCAGGCATTGATCAGGCCTGCCGCGGCGACAATGGCGGTGCCGTGCTGGTCGTCATGGAACACCGGTATGTCCATCAGCTCCCGCAATCTTTGTTCCACCACGAAACATTCGGGCGCCTTGATGTCTTCCAGGTTGATGCCGCCGAATCCCGCCAGGAAGCGGACCGCGCCGACGATCTCGTCCACGTCCTGCGAGTTTATTTCCAGATCGATCCCATCGATGTCGGCAAAGCGCTTGAACAAGGCGACCTTGCCTTCCATCACCGGCTTGGCGGCGATCGCGCCGAGGTTGCCCAGGCCAAGCACCGCGGTGCCGTTCGATACCACCGCGATCATGTTGCCCTTGGTGGTATAATCGTACGCCAGCGCGGGATCGCGGGCGATGTGAAGGCAGGGCTCCGCCACACCGGGAGAATAGGCGAGCGACAGGTCCCGCGCGGTGGTCAACGGTTTGGTGATGCGCGTTTCCAGCTTGCCCGGGCGCCCGGCCGCGTGCAGCGCCAGCGCTTCCTCAACGGAAATCCGCGCTGTTCTGGTATCGATAATGCCGCCATCGGCCATGATTGTTGTCCCCTGGACGCGGGTGCGGGTGCCTCGCCACCATCATGGCGCCGCCGGCCGGTCGGGGGAAGGCCGCGGTGACGCCGCAAACCGCCACGCGCGCGAACGACAGCAAATACCGCAGCGCAACGGACGTGTGGTATTTCCAATGTTGGCGCTGTGAGCGGCAGATCATTTCCATGAACATCGCTGCAAATACCGTGGATCTCTTGCAACCGACCGATTGCCCGGCAGCAGCGCCGATGCAAGCCGCTCAACGCGTGTGTCTGCACCGCATGAGTAACAATTTGCATTATCCCGGGCCGGCGGCGCGGCGAGCGTTCGCGAGCCCACCGTGCCGCGCGCGTTCGCCAGGCTGCGACACGCTATGCAACCGCGCGCCGGCCTGGCCACTTTGCCGCGGCGGAGCATACACCATATTCTGCCGCCATGGACCTTGACTTCACCGAAGACGAAATCCGCCGCTACTCCCGCCATATCCTCCTGCGGGAAGTGGGTGGCACCGGGCAGGCGAAGCTGAAGGCGGCGCGCGTGCTGCTGGTGGGTGCCGGCGGATTGGGCTCGCCGCTGATGCTCTACCTGGCCGCCGCCGGCATCGGCACCATCGGCATTGTCGACGACGACGTGGTAGAGCTCTCCAACCTCCAGCGGCAGATCGCCCATACCGTCGGCAGCCTCGGCATGCCGAAGGTGAGCTCCGCCGCCGGGGCGGCGCACGCGATCAATCCCGCCGTCACGGTCGCGGCGCACCAGATGCGGCTGACCGCGGCCAATGCGCTGGAACTGATCGAGCGCTACGACATCGTCTGCGACGGCACCGACAATTTCGACACGCGCTTCCTGGTCGCCGACGCCTGCGTCCTGGCGCGCCGCACGCTGGTCTCGGGAGCAGTACTGCGGTTCGACGGACAATTATCGGTGTTCAAGCCGCACGAAGGCGGCCCGTGCTACCGCTGTCTCTATCCGGAGCCGCCGCCACCCGGGCTGGTGCCGTCGTGCAGCGAGGCTGGCGTGCTGGGTGCCGTCACCGGCGTGATCGGCACGTTGCAGGCGACCGAGGTGCTGAAGGAGATCATGGGCATCGGCGATTCGCTGTCCGGCCGCTTGCTGGTCTGGGACGCGCTGGCGACGCGCTTTCGCATGGTGAAGCTGCCGCGCGATCCCGACTGCGCGCTGTGCGGGCCACAGGCAACGATCCGCGATTTGTCGGCGCATGCGGGCGCCGGGGCCACTGCCTCGCATGGCAGCGCGGGGCAGGGCATGGATCGCGGTCCGGCGCAGGCCCCGGATCATGGTCCGGGGCAGACCCCGGATCGTAGTCCGGGGCAGGCCTGTGCAATCTGACCCGTTGGGCGTCCTGCTGCTGTCCGGCGCGCATGACCGCGCGCATTACGCATTCGTGCTGGCATGCGGCGCCGCGGCACTGGGCCGCCGCGTGGTCCTGTTCGCCACCAATGCCGGCTGCAATGCCTTGTTCTCCGACTGGTCCGGGCTGACCGATGCGTCTCGCGATGAGCAAGTGCGGGCGGCCGGCGTCGCCGGGCTGGCGGAGTTGCGCGAGGCCTCGCAGGAACTCGGCGTGCGGCTGATCGCCTGCGAAGCGGGACTGCGCGCCGAAGGGTTGGATGCCACGCGACTGTTGCCCGGGGTGGAAGTCGCCGGTATCGCAACGTTTCTCGCGGCGGTGGGCAGCGGCCAGATCGCGACAATCTGAACGGAGCGGCCGGTGCGCACGAGGGCGCGGCGGCTGGGTGGCGTTCCCGCGCCCCGTAGGTCCTCGCCTCCCTTGTGTTCAGGCGCCCCTCGGGCTCCCCGCGCCCCTCGGGTTCCCCGCGCCCCTTGGGTTCCCGCGCCCCTTGGCGTGCCGCGCCTCTTGGACGCCGCCTATGCCGCTGGGCGGCGCCTATTCCGCCGCCCGTTGCTCCGGAAGCCAGCTCTTTTTCTCGCCCTGGTAGCGTCCGCCGGGGTTGCCGCTGACGGTCGTGCGCCACATCAACCGCGGTATGTTGTCGCTGTCGAACCACGTCGCGGCATGGACCAGGCAGCGGTTGTCCCACACCAGCAGGTCGCCGCGGGCCCACTCGTGCACATAGACAAAGCGCCGCTGCGTCGCGTGGTGCATCAACGCTTCGAGCAATTTGGCGCCCTCACCATGCGGGCCGGGTTCCAGCCCCGCGATCGGGCCTTGCACCCAGTCCATCTGGCCGTATTCGCACATATAGAGCGCGCGTTCCCCGGTCACCGGATGCTCGCGCACCAGCGGCTGGCGCTGCGATTGCTCGTGCGGGCCGAGCGGCCGCGGCACCTTGCCTTCCAGCACGTCGTTGCGGCCGCGGCCGGCGCTGAGGCTGACATGGATGCCGTCCAGCGTATCGGCGCGCGCCTTCAGCTCGGGAGCCAACTCCTCGTAGGCGGCGGTGCAGTCGGCGAAAATCGTCTGCGCCTGGCCTTGCGGCGCGGGGATCACGGCCAGGAACAATGAGATGTCCGGCGGCGGGCGGCGATAGCTCTGATCGGTGTGCCAGCCGCGGCGATGCGGGAACTGCACCGGCAGCTTGCCGGTGGTGGTCAGCGGTGGGTCGGGGCGACGGGGTGGCGGCCGGTTCGCCGGCGGCATGTTCGACACCACGAAGATCTCCGGCACCATCGCATGGACCATGTGCCGCGGCGTCAGGGTGTGGCGGTAGTCCTCCACCTCGGCGCCGAACAAGCGGCTGAGGCGCACCAGCAGGTCCGGCGTGTCGATGATCGCGTCCATGCCGGGGATCAGCAGCAAGCCTCGGCTCTCGGCGAGGGCTTTCGTGAGGACCCCGGGCGCGGCTTCCGCGGCCGCGATCAGCGCGTCTGCGTCGCCTCCATCGCCACGGAGAGCGAGACGGCCACCGAACCTGGCGCCCGGCAGCGGTCGGGCCAGCTTGAAGCGATCGGCCATGGGTGCACCTGCCCGGACGTTCGGATCTGCGTCGGGGAGTGTATTCAAGCGCGTGCGCGATAGGCAATCGCCGGCGGGAGCGATCGCAGGCGGGCGCGATCCATCCGTGGGAGCGATCCCTGCGCGGGCGCGATCCATCCGTGGGAGCGATTCCGCGCGGGCGCGATCCATCCGTGGGTGCGACCCCTGCGCGGGTGCAATCCATCCGCGGGTGCGATCCCTGCGCGGGTGCGATCGCCGGCGGGCGCGAGCTCCGCGCCGCGGCCGGACGGCACTACCGCATCGCGGACAGATTTGCCGCCACGGCACGGGTCGTCGGGTGGTCCTCGCCGAGCGCACGGACGTAGATGCCAACCGCGTATTCCAGCGCCATTTTTGCGCCGGCTGCATCGCCCAGGTCGCGCAGCACACCCGCCAAATTGTTGGCGTCGCGTCCGACATTGGGATGGTCCGTTCCCAACGCTTGCTCGTCCAATGCCAGCGCGCGTTCGAACACGGCGTGCGCGACCTCGACGTCGCCGGCGTCGTGCAGCACCAGGCCGAGGTGATTGAGGTCGGTCGCCACCTCCCAATGGTTTTCCCCGAACCCGGCGCTGTGCAGCACGCGCGCGCGTTCGAGCAATGCCGCGGCGTCGTTGAAATCGCCGAGGTCGTGCGCCAGGCGCCCCAGCGCGCGCAGATCGTCGGCGAGCGCGGGATCGTCGGGGCCAAGCTCGCGCTGGCGTTCCTCGAGGCGCCGTTCCAGTTCCTCGCGCGCGGCGCGCAGTTCGTTAGCGCGGGTCATCGGCAGACACGTTGCGCTGCATTTGACATGGCAGAGCCCTCCATCGCGGCGACAGCTTACAGTGCTCCTGCACCATGGCGCACCATCGGTCACGGCCGAGCATGACACGCTTGCGCGCGCTGTCACGTGTGGAGCGACAGTTGTCCGGCGCCGCAGGCGAGCGGGGCAGCAAGTGCGCGGGATGGCGGGCGGACAGGGTGGCGGCGTGCCGCGCCGCAGGCGGCTCGGTGAGGTGACCCGGATGGAGGACCGCTACGGCGTCAACCGGCCGACCGATTGGCTGCCGCACCGGGGGTGTCCGCCAACCATGCGCGCAGCGCAACGGCGTTGTTGCGTTCCTGATCCCGAGCCGCGTAGAGCAAGGTGACCTGACCGCGCCGCATATGCCCGTCCAACGTCCGCACAGCGGCCTGCGCCTGGGGTTCGGCAAGTTCCGCGGCATAGGCGGTCTGGAATGCGTTCCATGCGTCGGGGTGACCATGGAAGCGCTTGCGCAACGCATGGCTTGGCGCCAGGTCTTTCAACCACAGATCGATGCGTGCCGTGTCCTTGGCGACGCCGCGTGGCCATAGCCGGTCGACCGGGATCCGCATGCCGTCTTCGCCGGCGGGCGAGTCGGAGACGCGCTTGACGTGCGGCAACGTCATCGAGCGCCGCCGGACACCAGCAATGTTGACGTGCCGTGCGCCAGTACCTTGCCATCGGCGCGCAGCACCCTGGCCTCCGCCGAGATGATCTGGCGGCCGTGGCCGACCACGTGTGCCTCGGCACGGACCGGGCCGGTATCGGCGGTGATGGGGCGGCTGAAATTCACCTTGGTTTCCACCGTGGCGTAGCTCACCCCCGGCGGCAACAGCGACAGGGCGGCGCAACCACCGGCGCTGTCAATCAGCGTCAGCGCCCAGCCGCCGTGCACATTTCCCATCGGGTTCAGCAGATGCGGCCCCGGGTTCCCCGTGAATGCCGCGAACCCCTCGCGGACCTCCGTCAGCAGGAAGCTCAGCGAGTCGGCGATCGGCGGCTGCGGCAGCGCTCCGTCGATGATCGCCTGCAGGATTGCCCGGCCGGTCATGCCGGCGATGTCGGCCGGGCGGGGCACGCCGTATGCCACAGCGGCCATGCGAGAGGCGGTGGCGGTCATTCGAGGCACTTTCCTTGTAGATGCAAATATCGTATCTGCATAGAGCCATGAACCGCCCGCGACAACCGAAAAAAACCTTGCGTGCCGATCTGCGCGCCGTCGTGGACAACTGCGCCGTCTGGAGCAGTCGGATGGCGGCGCGGCGGATCACGCAGTTTCTTGATCGCGAGATGGCGGGGTCGCCTCTGGGTGTGACGCAGCTTGGCCTGCTGGCTCAGATCGCTGTGGCGGCCGACGATACGCTGGGCGCCTTGGCGCAGCGCGCCGGACTGGACCAGTCCACGCTGTCGCGCAACCTGCGCACGCTGCAGGCCGCCGGTCTGGTGGAGATCGCGGCGGTGGAGACCGACCTGCGCCGGCGCACGGTCTGGCTGACGGAAACCGGCTTGCGGCGGCTGGAGGCGGCGCTGCCGGCCTGGCGAGCAGCGCAGGCGAATCTGGCGGCCCGGATGTCACCGGCGCTTGCGCATCGCCTGGCCGCGGCGACCGAGGCACTTGAGGACAACACCGGCTGACAGTGTGAGACCGAGAATCGGCCGGGCGCGGCGGGCGCGGCGGGGCGGGGACGGCGTCGGCCGCGGACTGTACTCACCAGTTAGTTAACGCACCGATGCACTAACCAGTTAATGCGGGCAAACGGCGGTTTCGAACTTCGCACCCGGCTGGCGGGGATCGCAATCGCATCAGACCCGCGAGCCGCGGCGAGCAACCCCGACCGGGAATCCCGAACCCCTTGCGCCCCCGCGGCCCCACTGCCACACCCCGCCGCATGACCCAGCGACAATGGCAGTTCTGGATCGACCGCGGCGGCACCTTCACCGATATCGTCGCGCGCGACCCCGACGGCGGGCTGATCACCCACAAGCTGCTGTCGGAAAACCCCGGCCGCTACCGCGACGCCGCCATCGCCGGCATCAAGACGCTGCTGGCAATTCCGCTCGACCAGCCGGTCCCGCCCGGCCGCATCGCCGCGGTCAAAATGGGCACCACCGTCGCCACCAACGCCTTGCTCGAACGCAAAGGCGAACGCACCCTGCTGGTGGCGAACCGCGGCTTCGCCGACGCATTGCGCATTGGCAACCAGGCGCGCCCGCGCTTGTTCGACCTCGCCATCACGCTGCCCAGCATGCTCTACGAAACCGTCATCGAGATCGACGGCCGGATCGGCGTCGATGGCGAACTGATCGAACCACTCGATGAAACCGCCGCACGGCATGAGCTTGCGACCGCGCACGCCAAGGGCATCCGTGCCTGCGCCATTGTGCTGATGCACGCATGGAAATTCCCCGAGCAAGAGCAACGGCTGGCGGCGATCGCGCGGACGGTAGGATTCACGCAGGTCTCCGCCAGCCATCAGGTCAGCCCGCTGCTGCGACTGGTGCCGCGCGGCGACACCACGGTAGTGGACGCGTATCTTTCGCCGATCCTGCGCCGCTACGTGGCGCAGGTGGAAAGCGAGCTCGCCGGCACGCGACTCTATTTCATGCAGTCGAACGGCGGACTGGCAGAGGCGCACGGCTTCCAGGGCAAGGACGCGATCCTGTCCGGTCCTGCCGGCGGCATCGTCGGCGCCGCGCGCACCGCGGCAATGGCGGGGCTGGACCGCATCATCGGCTTCGACATGGGTGGCACCTCCACCGACGTCGCGCTGTACGACGGCGAATTCGAACGCGCATTCGAGACCGCCGTGGCCGGCGTGCGGCTGCGCGCGCCGATGATGGCGATCAATACCGTTGCCGCGGGCGGCGGCTCGATTTTGCAATTCGACGGCGCGCGCTTCCGCGTCGGTCCCGACTCCGCCGGCGCCGATCCCGGCCCCGCCTGCTATCGGCGCGGCGGCCCGCTGACCGTGACGGATGCCAATATCTGCGTCGGCAAGATCCAGCCCGAACATTTCCCGGCAATCTTCGGCCCCGCTGGCAATCAGCCCCTGGATGCCGACATCGTCCGTGAAAAATTCGCGGCACTGGCCGAGGAGATTGCCCAGGCCACCGGGACGCAGCGCTCGCCGGAGCAAGTGGCGGAGGGGTTCCTGCAAGTCGCGATCGCCAACATGGCTAACGCGATCAAGCAGGTCTCGGTGCAGAAGGGCCATGACCCCGCGCGCTTCGCGCTGCAATGCTTCGGCGGGGCCGGCGGACAGCACGCCTGCGCCGTCGCCGACGCGCTGGGCATGGAGACCGTGTTCATCCACCCCTTCGCCGGCGTGCTGTCTGCCTACGGCATGGGACTCGCCGACCAGACCGTGATGAAGGAGCAAGCGGTCGAACTGCCGCTGGAACCCGAGACCATGCGCGACCTGGAGGACCTCGCCGACAAGCTCGCGATGGACGCCGAAGTCGCGCTGGCGGCACAGGGTGCCGAGACCGACAACATCAGCACCTCGCGGTCACTCCATATTCGCTACGCCGGCACCGAGGCTGCGCTCATCGTGCCGCAGCGCAGCCACGCTCAGGTGGTGGAGGATTTCACCACCGCGCACCGTGCCCGCTTCGGCTTTGCCACGCCGGAGCGCGCGCTGGTGGTGGAAGCGGTCGCGGTGGAGGCAATCGCGCCCGGCGATGCGGTGCAGGAAACGCAGATCGGTGCGCGCGGCCATGGCGCGCCAGAACCAATCGATAGTGTGCGCATGGTCTCCGCCAACGCAGAACATGTGGCGCCGGTGTTCGATCGCAGCGATCTGCGTGCCCGTGACCACATCGCCGGCCCCGCGCTGGTGCGCGAGGCCAACGCCACCACCGTGGTCGAGCCCGGCTGGACCGCCGAAATCACACCGCTCGATCACATGCTGCTGCGTCGCACGTCGCCACTGGCGACGCGCGTTGCCGCCGGCAGTGACAAGCCGGACCCGGTTCTGTTGGAGCTCTTCAACAACCTGTTCATGAACGTTGCGGAACAAACGGGCGCGGTGCTGCAGAACACCTCGATGAGCGTCAACATCAAGGAGCGCTTGGACTTCTCCTGCGCCATCTTCGATTCCGAAGGCTATCTCGTTGCCAACGCGCCGCACGTGCCGGTGCATCTCGGCGCCATGGGCGAGAGCGTGCGCACTGTGCTGCGCCATCGCGCCAGGACCTTGAAGCCGGGCGATGTGGTGGCGCTGAACAATCCGTTCAACGGCGGCACGCATCTGCCGGACGTGACGGTCATCACCCCGGTGTTCGACCAGGCCGGTTCCAAAATCCTGTTCTTTGTCGGCTCGCGCGGCCATCACGCCGATATCGGCGGCGCGACACCCGGCTCCACGCCGCCCGGATCGCGCACATTGGAGGAGGAAGGCGTCGTCATCGACGATTTCCTGCTGGTGGATGGCGGGCATTTCCGCGAGACCGAGTTCCGCGCCCTGCTGCGCGGGGCAAAATACCCGGCGCGCAGCCCCGACGTGAACGTCGCCGATATCAAGGCGCAGGTCGCCGCCAATGAGAAAGGCGTGCAGGAACTGCGCCGCGTCGTGGCGCAATATGGCTGGCCGGTGGTCAGCGCCTACATGCGCCACGTCATGAACAACGCGGAAGAATCTGTGCGGCGCGTGATCGACCGCATCGGCAACGGCAGCTTCACCTACATGATGGATAACGGCCTGCCGCTCTGCGTCGCGGTCAGCGTCGATCGCGCCACGCGCAGCGCGGTGGTGGACTTCACCGGCACCGGCCCGCAGCACGACGGCAATTTCAACTCGCCGCCGGCGGTGACGCGCGCCGCCGTGCTGTATGTGTTCCGCTGCCTGGTCGGCGACGACATCCCGCTGAACGACGGCTGCCTGAAGCCGCTGAAGCTGGTGATCCCGCCGGGAACCTTCCTGTCGCCGCGGCCGGGCGCAGCGGTGGTGGCGGGCAATACCGAAGTCTCACAGGCTACCTGCAACGCCTTGTTCGGCGCGCTGGGCGCCATCGCTTGCTCGCAGGCGACGATGAACAATTTCATCTTCGGCGACGCGCAGCGCCAGTACTACGAGACGATCTGCGGCGGCACCGGCGGCGGCCCGGGCTTCGACGGCACCTCGGCAATCCATTCGCACATGACCAACACCAGGATGACCGATCCGGAAGTGCTGGAACTGCGCTACCCGGTGCGGTTGGAACGTTTCGAAATCCGCCGCGGGTCCGGCGGCGGCGGGCACTGGCATGGTGGCGACGGCGCTATCCGCCGGATCCGCTTCCTGGAACCGATGACCGCGGTGATCGTTGCATCACGCCGCAACGTGGCGCCGTTCGGGCTTGAAGGCGGCGAGGACGGCACCGTGGGCCGGCAATGGGTCGAACGCGCGAACGGTCGGCACGAAATCCTCACCGGCACCGACAGCGCGGAACTGGAAGCGGGCGATGCGTTCGTGATCGAGACGCCAGGGGGCGGCGGATACGGAAGCTGATTGAACGACGTACGCAACGCTCACGCTTCAAACGCCGATGCGCCCTGCTGTCGCTGGTCCAGGCTGCGCCACGCAGCGGCCCCGACCAACGCAGCCGCGATGCAAACCGATGCGGTGACCCGCAGAGCGCCCGACACGCCAATCCAGGCGGACAGCGCGGCGAAACACGGCCCGCCGATCGGGCTGCTTCCCAGGAAGCAGACGGAGTACAGCGCCATCACGCGGCCCCGCATCTCTTCCGCGGTGTGCACCTGCAACGCGCTGATCACCGTCACGCTGAACAAGCCCGCCCCGACGCCGTAAGCGAATGTCGCCGCCAGCAGCGGGATCAGCGCATGCACCGTGGCCAAGGCCATTTGTGCGGCCCCGAGGCCACCCGCATAGGCCAGGACCGCCGCCGGACCGGTCCGCGGCACCAGCGCGCAGATCAGCGATCCCACCGCTGCTCCCAGCCCCAGCGCGGACATCAGGCTGCCATAGGTTTGTCCGCCGCCCGCGAGCATGTCAGCGGCGATCAGCGCCAGGCTGATCTGGAAATTGTACGCCGCGATGAAGACCACGATCATCACGGCCGATACCGTCGCCAGCACCGGCTGGCCGCAGAGATACGCCAGCCCCTGTCGCACCTGGCCTGGCGCGCGCGGCGCCAGCACACGGCCGACCAGGCCGGCGCGCCGCATGCTCCCCAATGCCAGCACCACCAGACCGAAGGTCGCCGCATTGATCAGAAAGCCGGGGGCGGCGCCGAACTCCGTCAGTATGACGCCGCCGCAGGCGGGGCCGAGCATGCGCCCGCTGGCCGCGACGGCGTTGGTCCAGGCGACGGCATTCGGGAGGTCGCTCGGCCCGACGAGGTCCTTCACGAAGCCTTGCAGGGCCGGCATGTCGAAGCACTTGGTCACTCCGAGACACCCTGCCGCGAGCCAGATGATCCAGACGCGCACGATCCCAATGCCGGCCAGCAATCCTACCACAAGCGCCAGCACTCCGAGGCAGGTCTGGGTGATCAGGAGCATGCGGCGGCGGTCATGCCGCTCGGCGATCACGCCGCCATAGAGGCCCAGCAACACCGAGGGGCCGAACTGCAGCGCGTTGGTCACCGCGAGCGCCAGTCCGGAATGGCTCAGTTCCAGCACCAGCCAATTTTCCACCGTGATCTGAATCCAGGTGCCGATGTTGGAAACGGCCTGGACGGCGAAGAACAGCCGAAAGTTCTGGTGCCCGAACGCCGACAGCATCGTCGTCGCGCGCCGCTGCGCGGCGCCGCTCAATGCGGACTGTCCTGCCGTTGCCGGCATCGGCTACCACCTCGGCCTCGCTGCCCGCCGCTATACGACAGGGCTGCTGACAGCGTGCTGTCAGCATCCCGCGGCGGCCGCGGTTGCCGTGGCACCGCCGGCAAAAACGGCCGTGACTGCCGGGGCGAGAAAACCGATGCGGCTGCCGGGGCGCGGGCATGGTTGCCGGGGTGCGGCCGCAACGACACTGTCGGCAGGGCACGGCCGCGAGGACACGGTCGGCAGGGCACAGCCGCAAGGACACGGTGGGCCGGGCAAGGCCGCAAGGACACGGTTGGCAGGGCAAGGCCGCAACAACGGCCGTGGTTGCCGGGGCGCGGCCGCAGGGACCAGTGGTTGGCGCGTCAGCGGGCCGCCAGACCCTCGCGACTCCCGGCGTCCGGCCGTCGGCCGTTCACTCCAGGGTCAGCGGCGCACCGTTCAGGTCTTCGGCGCGTTCGATCTTGATCAGCACCGCGAAGCCCTTCTTCTCCGGATCGCGATCCTTCTCCGGCTGCACCAGTCGCCGCCAGACCTCGTCGTACGCCGGCCCGGACTTGTGGATCGTGGCGGTGCCGTAGAACCGCGCGATGCCGCCCGCCGGCAGGATGCCGTCCGCGCGCAACTGCGGCTTGCGGAAATACACCGTCACCTTGCTGCCATCGTGCAGGTTGCCCGTGGTGGAGCCCTTGCCCCGCTCCCACAGCGCCAGGTGCTCGTCGTCGTACACCATGGTGCTGCCGCGCGGCGTGATCTGCGCGTAGCCGCTCGGCAACGCGCTGCCGACCAGGCAGACAAAATCCGGGAATGCCGTGTTGATGTGCGGTTGCAGCGTCTTGGGGATGCTCGCCAAGGCCGGTCTCCTCTCCGATGGGCTCTCCGGCGATCATAGACGCTGCTTTTTCTCCCACAACCCGCCGCCGCCCGGCTAGCATGGGGGCATGAACAACTACGATTTCGTGGTGATCGGCAGTGGGCCGGCGGGACGGCGCGCCGCGATCCAGGCCGGCAAGCTCGGGCGCTCGGTGCTGGTGGTGGAGAAGGGTCGCCGCGTCGGCGGCGTGTCGGTGCACACCGGCACCATCCCCTCCAAAACCCTGCGCGAGACCGTGCTGAACCTGACCGGCTGGCGCGAGCGCGGCTTCTACGGCCGTGCCTATCGAGTGAAGCAGGACATCGAGGCCAAGGACCTGATGATGCGCCTGCACATGACGCTCGACCACGAAGTGGACGTGCTGGAGCACCAGTTCGCCCGCAACGCGGTGCACACCCTGCGCGGCACCGCACGCTTCCTGGATCCACACCGGATCGAGGTGGTGCTGGACAGCGGCGACGTCCGGGTGATCGGCGGCGAGCGCTTCCTGATCGCGGTCGGCACCCGCCCCTATCGCCCGGCGGACGTACCGTTCAACGGCCAAACCGTGCTGGACAGCGACGAGATCGTGGAGATCCCGCATCTGCCGCGCAGCCTCACGGTGGTGGGCGCCGGCGTGATCGGCGTGGAATACGCCACCATCTTCAGTGCCCTGGATGTCCGCGTGGCGCTGGTGGAGGCGCGGCCCGGCTTCCTCGAATTCATCGACGATGAGCTGATCGAGGACTTCACCCATCAGTTGCGCGACCGCGGCATGGCGCTGCGCTTCGGCTGCAAAGTGGCGCGCATCGAGTTCGAGCAAGACCAGCCGGTGACGGTGCTGGAGAATGGGCGCCGGTTGCGGTCGGAGATGTTGCTGTATGCCGCCGGCCGGGTCGGGGCGACGGATGCGCTGAACCTGGGGCCGGTCGGGCTGGTGGCGGATGCGCGCGGGCGTTTGAAGGTCGATCCGCAGACGTTCCAGACTGAGGTGCCGCATATCTACTGCGCCGGCGATGCGATCGGGTTTCCCAGCCTCGCGTCCACCTCGATGGAGCAGGGGCGGATCGCGGCATGCCACGCGTTCCATATGCCGATGCCGCCGGCGCCGGAGTTCTTTCCGTATGGCATCTACTCGGTGCCGGAGATCTCTACCGTGGGGATGAGCGAGCAAGAGGTGCGCAAGCGCGACATTTCGTATGAATGCGGGGTGGCGCGATTCCGCGAGACCTCGCGCGGCCACATCATGGGCCTGAACACCGGGTTGTTGAAAATGCTGTTCTCGCTGGATACGCGGCGGCTGCTGGGCGTGCATATCGTGGGCGAGGGCGCGACGGAGCTGGTCCATATCGGCCAGGCAGTGCTGAATTTGCAGGGCACGCTGGATTATTTCATTGAGAATACGTTCAACTATCCGACGCTGGCGGAGGCGTACAAGATCGCGGCCCTGGATGCCTGGAACCGGATGACGCATGCGTAGTAGCCGATCAGGGGGCACGGGCACGTGAATGCGCGCCAGATGACCCTCTGCTCGTCCGGATCTACCGCCTGCATCAAGTGCCGCTCAGTGTTTGCCGCCGTAGATTTGATTGCCGTATCGGTCATATAGCTGATTCAGCGATTGTCTGGAATTCTCCGTGTACTTCATAAAAGCCCACGACAGAACGTCCCAAAACACGGGAATGCCAGACACCCTGCTCGATTTTATGTCTTCGGCTATCCTCCCAGAGAGCTCCTCTGCTTCATTTGCATCGGGAGTCACTACGTAGACGTTGCGCGTTCACGGTTTTGAACAACGTCAGTGCCAGGTTCCTGGAGAAGGTGCATGAAAACGGCCTGGCATTCGAACTGCATATGCCGGCTTTGTCGTGGCGCGTCGCTACGTCCCTCGCAATGACAGGTGGGTCTGCGCCAACCGCGTCGCCACCGCTTGCTGGTACGCCACGTCGCCAACCGGCACCCCGACATCACGCGCGAACGCGTTGATCGCGGCGAACGACGCCTCACTGATGCTCGCGTCGTAGAACGGCAGGTCGCGCGCCACGATCCCAGCGATCAGCCCGGCTTCGCGCGGCGGGAAACGCCTGGTCCCGGCCTCGGTCGCCAACGATACGTCCCGTTTCAGTGCCTGCTGCGTCGCCACCAGCGCGCGCAGCGCCGCGGCAGCGACCTCGGGCGAGCGCTCGATCAACCGGTCGGTCGTGGCCAGCACCGGCATGGTGTAGTCGAAGCAGCCAGGCGGCCCGTCGCCGCGGCGAACATCGAGCACGATGCTGCCGGTGCCCGACCTCACCGCCAGTTCCGTCGCCATGCCATTGGCCCAGAAGCCATCGATCGTGCCGGCCGCCAGCGCCTCGGCCGCGGTAAGGCCGAAATTGATGCTGGTGCCGACCGCGCCGGGCACCGGTGCGATGGTGATGCCGTCGCGCACCGGATCGAACCCCGCGGCAAAGAGCAAGCGGCGCAGGCCCATGTCCACCCATGGCGCGGCCCCGATACGCCGCCCCTTCAGCGCCGCGAGATCACCGCGCGCGATGCCAAGCTCGGCGCGCATCACCAGGAACCAGTACATCCCTTGCGCCAGCGCACCGAGCAATTTAACACCGCGCCAATTCGGGAACGCCGCCAGCGCGCCATGCGCGGCGCCGCCGACGAAATCCACCGCGCCGTCACGCAGCGCGGCATAGGCGCGATCGACCGGGAAGATCAGCTCGGCGGCGACGTCAATGCCCTCGCGCTGGAAGCAGCCGAGTTCCGCCGCGGCCAGCGCCGGGAAATAGGAATTCGAGATCAGGTCCGGAATTGCCAGTCGTAATGCCGCCATCTCGGTCTCCGCAATGTGGGTGGTGGCAGGGCGAGGGTGGTGGATGCACCACCCACGGCAACCGCTCCCCGCTGCGGCAGCGCTATTTCAGATTCTCACCGAAATAGCGGGTGATGTCGCTCCATAGTTCGAACGCGGGCGCCTCGCGATAGCTCGGCCGGTAGTCGGCCAGGAACGCGTGGCCGGCGTTCTTGTAGATCTTGGTGGTGACCCGTTTGCCGGCGGCGGCCGCGCGCTGCTTCAACTCCGCTTCCAGCGCGATCGGCGGGTTCTGGTCCTCCTCGCCGAATACGCCGAACAACGGACAGTGCAGGTTCTTGACGAGGTCCAGCACTGCGGTGGGACGGGCAGCGGTGGTCTCGGCGTCCGGCGTGGCGCGATGGATGAAGCCGCCCCAGCAGTCGATTGCCGCATCGACCTTGTCGCTGCTGCAGGCGAACAACAGTGTGTGGCGTCCGCCGGAGCAAAAGCCGATCGCGCCGATCTTGCCGGTGGCGCCGGCAAGGCCGCGCAGATGCGCGGCGGCGGCTGCCAGATCCTGCACCGCCTGCCGGTCGGGCAGGCCGAACATGACGGGGAAAACGGTGTTGATGTCGTTGGGATCGGCAGGCCCGCCGGCGCGGGCATAAAGGTCGGGGGCCAGCGCGTTGTAGCCGATGTTGGCGAAGCGGCGGGCGACATCGCGAATATGCTCCACCAGGCCGAACGCCTCGTGGATCACGACAATGCCGGGATGGCTGCCGGGCTGACTGGGGCGTGCGAGATAGCCGGGGATGCTGTCGCCGCCGCTGGTGAAATGAATTTCCTCGCCCTTGACGCGACCGGGGTCGGTCACCGCTCCGGGTATGTTCGCCATTGGCTGCTCCCTTGGTTTGGTTGTCCACGGTGCGGATATTGCGCACGGCTGATCTTGCACGGGTACCCGGGCGCTGCCTACCGCCGTTGCCTCGATGGCGGATGGCGATGAAACCGCGGATGGACGCTCACGCCGGTGCAATGTGCCGCGTGATTCCATTGCATCAATCGATACGGTGGTAGAGGCTTCGCGCATCACGCCAACGCCGCATCTGCATTGTCTCGACCCCGGTCAATGACGTCGCGCCGTCCTCCCCTTCGCCTGACCCTGGCCGAAGGCATCGCCCTGCTTCGACCCGCGCCAAGGCCCGACTTTGCGCGCCTGCTGGCAACTGCTCCGCGCGGCGACAGCCACGCCGTACTCGTCCTGCCCGCCCTTGCGCGCGGTGACCCCTTCACGGCACGGCTCCGAGAGTTCCTGAGCGGCCTCGGCTACGCTGCCTATGGGTGGGACCTTGGCATCAACATCGGTCCGACCAGGCGCCTGCTGGACGGAGCCGCCGATCGGATTCGCACGCTTGCCGCCGCCCGGGGGCCCGTCAGCATTGTTGGCTTCAGCCTGGGCGGCCTGTTTGCCCGCTGGCTTGCCGTGCGGTCGCCGAATCGGGTCCGCCAGGTAATTACGGTTTGCAGCCCGATTCACGAGCCGGCACGGAATTTCTGGTTGCCGCTGCAGCCGGTCCTGGGTCTCTGGCGCGGGCATGATCTGCAGTTGTTGGCCGAGCAAGTGGCTCGGCCTCTGCCGGTGCCATGCACAGCGTTGTACAGCCGGCGCGACGGGCTGGTGAACTGGCCGGCATGCGTGGATACCGCCTGCCCGGACGACTGCATCGAGATTGCCGACCCGCATGTGCTCATCGCCTGTAGCGCGCAGGTCATGAGCATTGTGGCGGAGCGATTGGCGCGCGCAACGGCTGCCAGGTGACGAAGACCGCAGAGCCGCTGGCACGCCTGGCGCTGTCGCTTGCTCGCGGCGGCTTTGGCAACGCCAGCGGTTGTCCCAGGGGTACAGGCGGAGACTGTGATCAGGATCGGTTGGGACGGGCGGCGGCGGCTCCTGCGGCCGCTCCGCAGGACGACCGCGGCCCGCCCGTGGTCGCGCGTTCGAACATTGGCGCGCCCTGTAGGACTCGAACCTACGACCCACAGCTTAGAAGGGCTGAGGTTCAGCAATGATATCAATGGGGTAGTTGCAAATGAGGCGCACAGTGTTGCACACAAGCGCACACGGTTCGGCTGGAGTGCAACACAGTGTTGAGAGGCCGAATATCGCACGCCCAATTGCTGGCAGCAGTCGCGACGACCTAAAGCCGGCGCGGAATGTCGGCGGTCTCGTAGAAGACGGCAACGATCACCGGCGGCTGCGTGGTGCTGTAGGCAACCCAGTAGCGCCCGGACTTGAGCCATAACCGGCCCGGTTGGGCAAGGTGCGGGTAGGGCCGGGGCGCGGGCAAGCCCGCGTCGGGCTGTTCGTCTATCCGCCGCTCAGCCGCCTGTAGAGCGGCCAGCAAGGCACGGGCTGCGCCGTCGCGCTGCCGGTCCTCGTAATGCCGCAAGAGATCGTCAACCTGCCGGAGTGCCCCCGGCAGGTATTCAACCAAGGTCCGCAACCTGCTGCGCGTGCTTCTTGGCTTCAATCCGGGCGATGGCGTCACGGATGCGCCGATGCACCGTTTCGGCGGACACAGTCAAACCGGCGGCAAGCTCGGCCTCGCTTTCCTCAAGGATCTCAAGCCAGCCGGCCGGGGCTGGGGTGTGAGCCGGAATGTCGTCCATGGCGGGGTTATAGATGAACCCGATCCGGCGTTCCAGTCCTGATTGGGCACGAAGGGGCTCTTGCAGACAGCCTCGCTGAGGATGTGGCGCGGGGATTGGCGGAGTGACAGCGGACGGGTGTGGCGGATGGGTGGCCGTCCAGCAATTCTAAATGAATCTCATCTGATTTTTCCTGGCTTGGCTAGGCGTGTTGACGGACTGCGTGTGTGGGCGTGCGGCTCCCGAGGTGTCACGGTGGGCGAAGGTCGGCTGAGGCGATGGCCCGGAGCAGATGGGTCC
>DATJNA010000201.1:0-3749 GCA_035508435.1 Acetobacteraceae bacterium
TCGGCCGACCACAAGGCCCGCAGGCTCGTCGCCCAACTGAACAAGCTCGGCTTCGACGTGCAGATCCAGCCCGCGGCCGAGGCGGCGTGACCCGCTCGCCACACTCTGCACTGGTAGTTTCTTGATAGGCGTGCAGCGCCGAGGCAACCTCGGTCGGGAGTGCGCGCCCCTGACCGAGATTGCTTCCGCGCTGTGCGCCTTGCAATGACCGCGGCGGTGACCACAATAACAGCGGACCGGCTTCATCGGCCCGAGCGGCTACGCCTTCAGCAGCGCCGCATCGATCGGTAGGCTGCGGATGCGTTTGCCGGTCGCGGCGAAGATCGCGTTGCACAGCGCCGGGATCACCGGTGGCAGCGCCGGTTCCCCGAGACCGGTCGGCTGGTGAGGCGTGGCGAGGAACGCCACCTCCACCGGTGGCGCCTGCATCATGCGCAGCGGCTGCACCGTATCGAAATTCGCCTGCACCACGCGGCCGCGATCGATCGTGATCGCCTGGCCCAGCGCTGCGCCCAGCCCATCCAGCGCCGCGCCCTGTGCCTGATTCATCGCGCCGCTCGGATTGATGATCTTGCTACCGACGTCGGCGGCGATCCAGACATGCTCGAGCTTCACCTCACCCGACGGCGCCACGCTCGCCTGCACCACCTCGGCGAAGTAGCCGAGGTGGCTGAAATAGAACGCGACGCCCTTGCCGGTGCGCGCAGGCAACGAGCCACGCTGCGACCAGCCGGACATCGTCGCGACATGCTCCAGCACCCCGCGCATGCGGCCGGTATTGAAATCGCGCAGCGCATTTGGCTTGCCGCTGGAATTCACCAGCATCCGTTGCTCGCCAAGCAGCGCCAGGCGGAACGCCACGGGATCCTGGTTGGCCTCATGCGCCAGCTCGTCGATGAAGGATTGGAACGCGAAGGCGAGCGCATTGGACCGCGGCGCACGCAGCGGTCCCGTGGGGACGCCAAGCTCGATCATCGATTGACCGTATTCGAGATTCGGCACCAGCAAGGCGGGGAACTCGTTGGCGTCCATCTGTGCGGAGTCGGCAATCCTGCCGTTCCGGCCGAACGTAACGAAATGGTCGCGCAAGGCGACCAGCTTGCCGGAACTGTCGACGCCGCCCTTGAAGAAATGGAAGCCGGCGGGACGATAGAAGTCGTGCTGCATGTCGTCCTGGCGGTTCCAGAGCAACTTCACCGGTGCGCCAACCTGCTGCGAGATCCAGGCCGCCTCGGCCATGAAATCGTTGCGCAGGCGCCGGCCGAAACCGCCGCCGACGCGGGTCATGTGCACGGTGACGGCATTGCGCGGAATGCCCAGCGTGGCCGCCACGAGTTGCGCGCCTGGTTCGGGGTTCTGCGTCGGCGCCCACAGCTCCGCCTCGCCGTCGCGAACATGCGCGGTGCAATTCTGCGGTTCCAGATCGATATGCGACAGGAACGGGTAGCTGTAGGCCGCCTCCACGACATGCGCCGCGCCTTGCAGCGCAGTCGTTGCATCACCGTCGCGCCGCAGCCAGCTCTGCGGCGCCTGTTGCGACAGCCGTGCCGCCTGTTGCGCGAATCCGGTACTGCTCTGCGAAGCGGTGGGCCCCTCGTCCCATGTCACCTGGAGCTTGCCGCGCGCCTTGCTCGCGGCCCACCAGCTCTTCGCGACGATGGCGACGCCGCCGGCTGCGCCTTGCGCATCGCCGTTGCGATAGGTCGCGCTGGGCTCGACGACGAAAGCATCGTGCACGCCCGACATCGCCTTCAACTCGGCGACGTTGGCATGCACCACCTTGCCGCCGAACACCGGGCATTTCTGGAACACGGCATACAGCATGCCGGGCATATTTATGTCGATTCCGAACAATTTCTGTCCGGTGACGATCTTGCCGTTGTCCACGCCGGGGATCGGCTGGCCGATGATCTTGAAATCCTTCGGGTCCTTCAGCGTAACGCTGTCGAGATCCGGCACCGGCAGGGTTGCGGCGCGCGACGCCAGCGCGCCGTAGCCGAGCGAACGCTTGCTGCCGGTGTGGAAGACGATGCCCGCCTCAGTCCGGCATTCCGCCGGCGCGACGTGCCATTGTTGCGCGGCGGCTTCGACCAGCATCTGGCGTCCCGCCGCACCGACGCGACGAAGCGGCTCATAATTCAGTGGCGTCGCCATGCTGCCGCCGGCGAACTGGCGCCCGAACTTCGCAGCGTCCACCGGCGCTTGCTCGACACGCACGTGCTTCCAATCGACGTCGAGTTCCTCTGCGATCACCATTGGGAGCATCGTCTTGATGCCCTGGCCGATCTCGGGATTCTTCGACATGATAGTCACCGTGCCGTTCGGCGCGATGCGAATGAACGCATTGAGTGTCGCGCCGGCTCTTGGTGCGGACAGCGGATCGGTGACCGCGGCACGCGCGAGCGACGGCAGCATGGCGTGCAGCAACAAGCCGCCGCCGGCCGCCGCGCTTACCTTCAGGAACGCGCGGCGCGATGGCGCGGTTGATGGCGTGGCGGCAGCGTTGGCCGGTTTGGCAGCGATGAGGCACGCCTGGGTCGCGAGATTGCGCATGATCACTCTGCCTCCGCGGTATGCATCAGCGCCGCCTTCTTGATGGCGGCACGGATGCGCGTGTAGGTGCAGCAGCGACAGACATTGCCCGACATCGCGGCGTCGATGTCGCGGTCGGTCGGATGGGGGGTTTTCTCCAAAAGCGCGGTCGCGGTCATGATCTGGCCGGCCTGGCAATAGCCGCACTGCGGGACGTCGAGCTCCATCCAGACCGCTTGCAGCTTCTTGCCGATCGGATGCTGTGCCATGGCCTCGATCGTCGTCACCGGCGTGTTGCCGATGCTGGACAACGGCAACAGGCAGGAGCGGGTCGCGCTGCCGCTCAGATGCACGGTGCAGGCGCCGCACAGACCGGCGCCGCAGCCGAACTTGCTGCCTTTCAGGTCAAGCTCGTCGCGCAGTACCCAAAGCAACGGTGTGTCGCCGTCGGCATCGACGGTGCGCTGCACGTCGTTCACCTGGATCGTATAGGCCATCGCCGGTCCCCCTCCTGCAAAGCCAGGGCGCGGCGAATGCGGTGGCGACGCAAGGCGTTCGTCTCGCACCTGGAGCCATGGGTGTCACTCGCTCCATCGGGCAGTAGCAAACCCTTCGATCGCTCGACCATACGCCCGAAGCTCCGCAGGGCAAAGCGGAGGCGATGTAACAGCACCGCATCTGCTGATGCGCCGCGCGCACGCACCCAACCGTGACACGCAGCTACGGCGATGGACGGAATTTTGAGGTGGTAGCGGCAAGTGTGGGTGATGGCAGGAAGGGTGGGGTGGTGCCGAGATTGTAATGTGGCGGTGGCAAGTGTGTGATGTGGTGGTGAAATTGTGAGGGATGGTTAGGTAGCGGAATGGTGATATATTGGAATAGTATGGCAATCGAATGGTATGCCAATGGAATGGTAGGCTAATGGAATGGTAACATGAGGCCGGAATCGGGGGATAGTGGTGGACTTGTGGGGTAGTGGCGGAATTGTGGGGTAGTGGTGGAATTGGGGGGTAGTGGCGGAATTGTGGGGTAGTGGCGGAATTGTGGGGTGGCAGGCGGAGGCTGGAGAAACCCCTCGCCGCTATGACAATTCCGGCAAGGCAGGCCTAATCTGTGTCCAAGGCTGCGCTTGTTCGAACGCCGCGGCAACGCGCAGCAGCAGCGCGTCCTCGCCGGGCCGGGCGATGAGCTGAATCGCCAGTGGCATGCCCGCCGCG
>DATJNA010000202.1:0-8986 GCA_035508435.1 Acetobacteraceae bacterium
GGCACGACCGCGGTCGCCTGGACCGCCGGCGTGAAATACACCATGCCGTTCATTCCCGCCACGATCGGCGCCTACTACTTCAACTACAAGTACCAGGGCACCGTCACGGCACCCTTCCTGACGCAGCGCGTCTCGCAGGGCATCGACGTGGGCGCGGTCTACGGCATGGGTCCCGGCGTGTCGCTGGTCGCCGAGTATGCCTGGGGCCAGAACTCCCAGGGCGACTTCGACTTCCTGACCAACACGGCCGGCCTGAACAACAACACGGTGCAGGCGCAGGTCGCCACCGTGGGTATGTCGATCCGCTTCTGATCGGCGCAGCTACGGTCAATTTCGTGGGCGGCGGGGGTCACTCCCCGCCGCCTGTTTGTTTGGCCGTCTTTAATCCAGCCCCTCGGCGCGGCGAGCGTCCCGGGCCCACGGTGCGGCGACCGTCAAGCCGTGGCGGGCGGCAAACTGCCTGGGCGTCGCGCCACGCTGCAAGGCCACAAGCGACCGGGCTGAAAGCTGCCGCGGTCGCCCGCCGCCCGCATGGCGCACTTGTCCCCCGGCCAGGGGCAGTCTAGCCAGCCGCTGGAATTGGTGTCGCTGCGACCGGGACGCGGACCCAGGATGAACTACCGCCACGCCTTCCACGCCGGCAGCTTCGCCGACTGCATGAAGCATGCGTTGCTGGTGTGGCTGATCGACGCCTTGCAGCGCAAGCCGGCGCCCATTTTCGTGCTGGACACCCACGCGGGCGCCGGCCGCTATGACCTCACTGCCGGCCCCGCCCAGCGTACCGGCGAGTGGCATCGGGGCATCGATCGCTTGCTCGACATGCCGCCGCCAGTGCTCTGCCGATACCTCGGGTTGATTCGCACGCCGGGCCTGTATCCTGGCTCCCCGGTGTTGATCCGGGCCATGCTGCGCCGCGAAGACCGCCTCGCCTGCTGCGAGCTGCACCCTGACGACTTGTTCTTGCTCCGCCGCCAGTTCGCGCGCGATCCACAGGTGTCGGTGCACCAGCGCGACGCGTGGGAGGCGCTGTCCGGCCTGCTGCCCCCCAAAGAGCATCGCGGCCTGGTGCTGATCGATCCGCCGTTCGAACACGCCGACGAGTTCAGCGACCTCGCCGCGGGGCTCGCCACCGCGCATGCCCGCTTCCGCACCGGCGTGCTCGCCGCCTGGTATCCGATCAAGCACCGCGCCCCGGTGCGCGGCTTCCACACCGCGATGCGGCAGACCGGCATCCGCGACATCGTCGCCGCGGAGCTGTGCCTGCGCGAGCCGCTGCTGCCGGATCGCCTGAACGGATGCGGCCTCTTGGTGGTCAATCCGCCGTTCCCCTTTGAGCCAGAGGCGCTGCCGATCCTGCAGGCGCTGCTGGAGCGGCTCGGGCGTAACGAGCATGGCGCCTACGCCGCGGCGACGCGGATCGCCGATGAGTGACGTCTCGGTGGTGGGCGCCGGCGCCTGGGGCATCGCGCTCGCCATCCAGGCGGCGCGCGCCGGGGCCAATGTATTGCTCTGGGCGCGCGACCCTGCCCGCGCGGCGGAGCTGGCGGCAGGTCGCGAGTCTCCCCGCCTGCCCGGCGTCCGGCTGCCCACGCAGGTCACCGTCACCGGCGCCCTCGACCGCGTGGCCGGCGTGGCGCTGGTGGCGGTGCCGATGCAGCATCAGCGTGCGGTTCTGGCGCGGCTGCCGCCGGGCACCGCGCCGCTGGTGCTGTGCGCCAAGGGGTTCGAAACCGGCACCAACCTGCTGCCATTGGAAGTGGCGCAGTCGGTGCATCCCCGGACGCAGGCCGCAGTGCTCACCGGCCCCAATTTCGCCCACGAGATCGCCGCCGGTCTGCCGGCCGCCGCGGTGGTTGCTGCCACCGACGCGGCCCTGCGTGAGCCTGTCATCGCCGCGCTCTCCACGCCCACCTTCCGACTCTATGGCAATGATGACCCGGTCGGTGCCCAGGTCGGCGGCGCGGCCAAGAACGTGATCGCCGTCGCCGCCGGCGCGGTGATGGGCGCCGGCCTGGGCGAGAACGCCCGCGCGGCGCTGGTCACGCGCGGCCTTGCCGAACTGGCGCGGCTGGCGGTGGCGCTCGGCGGACGGCGCGAGACCGTGATGGGACTGTCCGGCCTGGGCGATCTGCTGCTGACCTGCACCGGTGCCACCAGCCGCAACTACAGCCTCGGCGTGGCGCTGGGGCGGGGGGAAAAACTGGCCGACGTGCTGGCGGCGCGCAGCGCCGTCACCGAGGGAGTCGCCACCGCCCCGGCCCTGGTCGCGCGCGCGGCGGGGGTCGATCTGCCGCTCTGCACCGCTGTCGCCGCCCTGCTGGAGGGCCGCACGACGTTGCGCCAGGCCATCGCGGACTTGCTCGCGCGGCCGTTGCGCGACGAGTAATGCCGGACACCGAGCCGGCCGATCACCGCTACGACCTGCGGCGGTGGTACGACCTGCGGCGGTGGTACGACCTGCGGCGGTGGCGTTCCGGCTCGGTCGGCCCTGGCCACATCACGGCGGCCGATCACCGCTACGACCTGCGGCGGTGGCGTTCCGGTCGCACGCCGCGGCAAGGCCGCACGGGGTCCGGAATCCCCCGGACTGTCCCGCCCGCGTGCACAAAGCCCGCCGCAAGCCCGCCGGAATTGCCAGCCGCCCGCGGCGGGGGCACGCTACGCCGTCACCGCTCTGGCAGATCCGGATGCCCGAACCCACCGACAGCAACGACCCCAGGCGGGTCGCCGTCACCGCGAACTTCCTGGCCGAGGCGGCCGCCCGCCAGCGCGCCTATGAAGTGCGCCGGCGGCTGTGGACGGCCGGCTTCCACCCGTCCGATCCGCGCACACAGGCCGCATCACGGACGCGCGCCCGTGGCGCCATTCACGACCCGCGCCAGGCGAAATTCGATTTTTGAGTCTGCTGCTGCGACCGGCGGACCCGCCAGGCACTGCCCGCTGTCAGCCGCCGCCTCGCCCGGATGGTCCGCCGGCGCGTGGCGGCACCGCCTCACAGGTCGCATCGAGGATGGCCAGCACCCTGTCCACGACGATGCCGATGGTGCGTCCGGACCGCTGCAATGACGGATCTTCGCTCTGGCGCAGCCGGTCTGCGATCAGGGCGGCGGGACTGATGGCGCCGCGCAGGTCGTGGCGGAGTTCCGATACTAACCGTTCAAGCAACTCCACGCGCAGTTGTGCCGTGTCTTCCATCCTCGCTCTCCAGCGGCCGCGATTTGAGCCGCCCGGCAACAAATCGTCCCAGGGATGGCCGGTTGGTGCAAGCCCTGGCGCTGGCCATCGTCGCCAGGACGCAGCGGCCGCCGAGCCGATCCGTGCGCAACGGAAAGTGATGACCGCCGCTTGACCAAGCGATGCGCGCGCCGGGACGCGCCGGAGGCGTCTCCCGGTGAGCCGGCGCCGCGCCGACCCGCCGATTCGAAGGCGCATCCGTCGCGATCCGGTTGCCACGGGCGGGACAGCAACCGGCGTCTGCGCCATATGCTCGCGCAGGGAGAGTTTCTCGTCATGGCAAAGCTGGTCTGGGTCGCGTCCTACCCGAAGTCGGGCAACACCTGGGTCCGCGCTTTCCTGCACAACTATATCCGCCAGCCGGCTGCTCCGTACGACATCAACCGGCTGACCGACCTCACCGCCTCCGACGTCAACGCCGAGCGCTACGCCCGCTACGATCCGCGCCCCGCATCGCAATTCAGCCTCGCCGACATACAGCGCATGCGCCCCCTGGTGCATCGCGACCTGATGGCGCTCGACCCCAGCCTCGTCTTCGTCAAGACGCACAATGCCAGGCTGTTGGTCGAAGGCCGTCCGCTGATCACGCCGGCGGTGACCGCCGGCGCCATCGTCGTCGTGCGCGACCCGCGCGACGTCGCGGTCTCCTACAGCCGTCATCGCGGTCGCCCGATCGATGAGACGATCGCCTTCATGGCCGATCCCAAGGCGATGACCGGCGGCACCGACAGCAAGATCCTCGAATGCCTCGGCTCCTGGTCGCTGCATGGGCAGTCCTGGACCGCGCGGCCGGATCCGCGCGTCCACGTGCTGCGCTATGAGTCGATGGTCGACGACCCGGCCGCGGCGTTCGCCCCACTGATAAGCTGGCTGGGCCAGGACCCGCCGCCCGAGCGGCTGGCGCGCGCGATTGGCTTCAGCCGCTTCGCCGAGTTGCAGACACAGGAGCAAACCCACGGGTTCCGGGAACGCGTGCCCGAGGCCACCGGCCCGTTCTTTGCGAGCGGGCAGCCGGGCCAATGGCGCTGCGTCCTGAGCCCGGCGCAGCAGGCGCGGATCGAGTGCGATCACGCTGTTGTGATGCGGCGATTTGGATATTTGTGATGGTGGTTGGGAGTTGGCACCGTTGCGGCGGTGTCTGTGCTAAGCAGATCGTCGCATGCTCGCCCGCCACCGCCGCGTCGGATGCCCGCGCCTCCGCGCCTTGCTCGCCCCTTTGCTCGCGCTCGCATTGGCGAGTTGCGCGTCGCCGCCGCCGCCGCCGCAGCAACCCGCCGCGGCCGTGCCGCTGCCGCCGCCGCCGCCGCCACCCGCGACGCCCACGGTGCTGCGCGCCAACTGGGCGTTTCATGCGACTGAGAGCATGTGCAATGCGGTCGCCGGCTCGCGCGCGGCCAGCCTGACGATCGTCGTCCGCCCCGAGGGCATGGTCCGCCTCGAGCTGTCGCTGCCGCGGCCGCCGCCGGCGCGGCCGACGGCGCATTTCGCTGGACCGGCCGGCCAGTGGGCCGTTGCCGGTGCGGCGTCCAATCATGGCCAGGCCGTCTTCCTGCTGCCGCGCAACGAGCAATCCCTGGGCAGACTGTTGATTTTGCTCAGTGGCGGCACGCTGGCGCTCGATGGGGCGGAACCTGCCCTGCCGGTGCTGGCGTTGCCGGAATCGGGACCTGCGGGCCGGGAATGGTTCGACTGTGCCAAGCGAAGCGTGACTGGAGCGTGACTTCGACCTATGATCAACCAACCGGGCGTGTCGGCGTGTAACCATGGCGCAGCCAGGCATGGCGCATGGAGCCATGGGCAGGTCAATGTGAAACATCCCGCATCCGTCCGCGCGGTTTTCCCGCGCGTCGTAGTGCTGGCAGCTCTGGCGATCGGCGCCGGCTTGTTGTTGGGCGGCTGGGTCATTCTGGTCGGCGCCGACCTGACCCACACCGGGCAGAATGCCGGCCAACGTGCCAGCCTGTCGGCGCAGGGCGTCGCCGCGAGCATCGACGCCACCCTGGCGCGCTTCGCCGACCAGGTGCAGTCGGTCCGTCCAGCCGAGTTCGCGGCCAGCGACCGGTTGCAAATGGCCGACCGGCTGCTGCGCTTGCAGGCCCTCATGCCTGCTGCAACCACCTTCATGCTGGCGGCCGATGGGCACTTGCTCGCGGCCTCGACGCCGTTCGCGCGCGAGGATGCCCAGGTGGGCGACCAGCCCTGGTTCCGCCGCGCGGTCACCACGCCTGCCGGTGCCCTCGAGCCGCAGCACCTCGCCACTCCCTGGCTCGGCGTCAACGACGGCATCGCCCTGACGCGGGCGGTCGCCGATTCTGACGGCACCGTGGTGGGCGTTGTCGGCGCCGTGCTGCCGCGGAAGATGGTGGCGGCATTGCTCGCGCCGCACTGGTTGCCGTCGCAGGTCGCGTTGGCGCTGGTCGGCGGGCCGGAAGGCGTGCTGGCGGTTCCGGCGCCGGGCCAGCCGGGTGGCGCGGATAGCGGGTCCGACCGCAGCCAGCGCCTGATGCTGTCGATGCTGGCCTGGTTTGGCCAGCCAACGAGCTGGGTCGGCACCGCGCCGTTGCACACCATCGCCGCCGCGGTCACCGCCACTCTGCCCACCAGCATCGCGCTGCCGCGCCACATGCTGGACGCGCCGATCATCGCCTCCGGCGGCACCCTGGTGGCGGCCTGGCTGGTCTGCCTTTGCGGCGCGGCGATGGGCCGGCGCCGTACCGGTGGCCGTGGCGTGTTCGGCGTGGACTGGGAGTGTCGGGTGGACGCCAGCGGCACGGTGACCGCCAGGTACGGCACGCTCCCGCCCGCGCTGTCCGGTGCCGTCGGTCAGAAGCTGGTGGCGGTGCTGGCGCTGCCGAACGACTCCCAACAGGCTGCCGCGCTCGGGGCGGCGCTGCGTGACCGTCAGCCGCTGGATGATCTTGAGGTAGCGATCGACGACCGCACCTGGCGCCTGGCCATCGCGCCGGAGAGCGACGGCGGCTTCATCTGCACCGCTCGCGACGTCACCGGCGAAGCCGCTGCCGTGTCCGCGCGCCTTGCCGCCGAGGCGGCGCTGGCCGAGGCGCGCCGCAGTCAGGATCGCCTGCTGACCTCGCTCGGTCACGACATCCGCACGCCGATGGCCAGCATCATGGGCACCTGCGAGCTGTTGCTCGACGGCGAGCTGGAGCAAGACCAGCGGGCCTGGCTGGAACGGGTGCAAGGGAGCTGCGGGGCATTGCTCGGCATGCTGAACGGCTTGCTCGCGGTGTCGGAGGACCAGAGCGGCCGCGGCGCCTTGCTCTGCGAGCCGGTCGATGTCAGCGCCCTGGTGCAGGAGGTGGTCGATGTGCTGGCGCCGCAGGCGCACGACAAGGGGCTGGAGCTGCACACGCGCTGCGACGATCTGCTGCGCGGCCAGTGGCTGGTGGATCCCTCGCGGCTGCGCCAGGTGGTATTCAATCTCGCCAGCAACGCGGTGAAATATACCACGCGCGGCCGGGTGGAGATCCGCGCCTCTGCGGTGGTCGTCGATGGCCGCCAACGGCTGCGCTTCGCGGTGTCGGACACCGGTCCCGGGATCGATCCGTCGGAGCGCGAGGTGATCTTCGAGCGCTTCCGTCGGGGCCGGGCGCAGGATGGCGCGACGCAGGGCGGGCTGGGCCTCGGCCTGGCGCTGTGCCGTGACAACGCGAGGGTGATGAACGGCAGCATCACGCTGGAAAGCGCGATCGGGGTCGGCAGCGAGTTCACCTTCGAATGCCCCGCCGAGCGCGTCCCGGTACAGAAGCGCCAGTTGCCTTTTGCCGGCCGGACAGCGCTGGTGGTGGCCGATGACGGCCCGGTACGTCGTGCGCTGTCGGGGCAGCTCGCCGAGCTCGGGCTGCTGGTGGAGACCGCGCCGGACGGTTATCTCGGCCTTGCCCTGGCCGAGCGGCTGGAGGCGCAGCGCGGCGCGGTCGATCTGGTGGTGCTGCAAAGCAACCTGCCCGGGATGCCGGGCGAGGTGTTCGTGATCCGCCTGCGCCGCACCGCCTTCGGCAGCCGCGCGGCGCTGATCTGGATGGGCGGCGGTGCCGAGAACGCCGAAGTGGATGCGATCGTGCCGGCGCCCGCCGATCCGCACCAGGTGGCCGCGGTGGCGCGGCAGTTGCTGAGCCAGCGGCCTTCGCTGGACATGCTGACGCCGAATATCTCCGCCGGCAGCGGCGGGCGGGTCTTGCTCGTCGAGGACGACAAGGCCAATCGCACCTTGCTGGTGGCGGCGCTGACCCGGCGCGGCTTCGCGGTGTTCACCGCCGGCAGTGGCGAGGAGGCGTTGCGGCTCGCCGGCCGCGACAGTTTTGACGCGATCCTGATGGATCTGCAGATGCCCGGCCTGGACGGGTTCGAGACCACGCGGCGGATTCGCGCGCTGGGCGGCCATGTGGCGCAGGTGCCGATCATTGCCCTGACCGCCTGGCAGGCGGCCAAGCTCGGCGAGCGCTGCGGCGAGGCGGGTCTCAGCGCGGTGATGGAAAAGCCGGTCAATCTGGAGCGGCTGACCGCGGCCCTGCACCACGCCATCGGCACCGCGATTCCGACCGAGGCGCCGACCGACAAAGCGGCCTATGCGGACAGCGCGGCTTATGTTGCCGACGTATCGGTCGCCTACATGGAGGAGATGGTCGCGGTGGTCGGCATCAACCGCGCGCGGGCCGGGGTGGCCGAGTTCCTCTCCGATGCCTCGGCGCGCTGCTGCCGGCTGGGCGAGCTGCTGCCGGGCTGGGAAGTGGGCGCGATCCTGCGCTGCTGCGAGGAGATCAGCGGCCGGTCGGAGACCTGCGGCGCATTGGCGCTGGGCGAGCTGCTGGAGGAAATCGCCGATGCGGCTTCCCGCGACGACCACGATGCCGCGGCCAATATGGTCGGGCGGCTGGATGCGGTGGTGGCCCGGCTGCCGGGCGCAATGCACGCGTGCCTCGATGATATCGAGCGGCGCTGGTCGCGCGGCAGCAGCAGGGCGGCTTAGCGGGCACCGGGAGCGCAGGTTCGCAGAACTGCCCGGCCGGATTCGCCGCAACGCCGATCAGCGCATTCACCGCAGCGCCGATCGGCGCATTCACCGCAGCGCCGGTCTGGCGCAGCCGTCGCGGCGGCTTGTCCACTGAGCCGAGGGTTGAGCGCTCCGGGGGTTGAGCGCTCCGGGGGCATGTTGTCTCGGACCGAGTGCCGGCAGCCCGCGCCCCGTACTGACACCCGGCCGGCCTGGCGATTTTGAATACCGGCGCGGCTTCTGCTAGGATCGGGCGCCATCACGAGCCAGCAATGGGAGGAGGAAGCCATGCCAGAGGTGACCGGCTATCACGCCCACGTCTATTTCGATTCCGCCACCCAACCGACCGCCGAACGCCTGCGTGACGCGATCGGGACGAATTTCACCGTCGAGCTTGGGCGCTTCAGCGTTGACCCGATCGGGCCGCACCCGGTCTCGCAGTTCAATGTCATCTTCCAGGCCGACGAGTTCCAGCGCCTGGTGCCGTGGCTGATGCTGAACCGCGAGGGCCTGGACATCCTGGTGCATCCGCTGACCAGCGACATGGTCGACGATCACACGATCTACGCGTTGTGGCTGGGCAAGCCGGTGGAGCTGACGCTCGGGCACATGAAGCGCCGCGGCTATCAGTCGGACCTGTTGCCCACAGGAGCAGTACAGGCGGCGTGAAGCGGCGCGGCGGCGTCGCGCGGTTCAATGCGGGCGGCGTGGCGCGATTCGATGTGATCGCGAGAGACG
>DATJNA010000203.1:0-5866 GCA_035508435.1 Acetobacteraceae bacterium
GATCCTCAGCAGAGCTGACTAGCCCCGCGCCTCTTCCTGTTGCCAAGGCTTGGGGATCCCGCTTGTGCGGCAGCTATGGTGCTGCGCCAGATGGCACCGGGCTGGATAATCCGCATCGTCAGGCCGCGGCGGGGTCGGGCACCTTTCGCGGCCGTCCCCCCTTCCGGCCATTGACCTGGGCACTGCTACGCTTGGCGTCCGAGGTCGCTTTGCCCCCGCGGCTGGCAAAAATCGCCGCTACGGCGCGCGGCGGGAGCATCGCGGGAAGGATCGCGGTCATCAAGCCATGCACACTGATGTGGATGTCTTGATCTTCGAGTTCGATCGCTGATCCATCAGGCCAAATCTTTAACTTTGCCAGATCTTCTATCGGCACGTCCTGCAATGCGCTGATCCATTGCCGGGGGATCAGGAAGCCGGCGTTTCGCGTCGTCACGATCTCGACGGCATCGCGATCAGGCACGTAACGGACAGCTTGAGCCCGAATTTCGGTCTCGGCTTCCGTCTGGCCGGCGGCAAGCGCCGCAGCATATTCGGCGTCGGTGATCCGATACTGGTTCATGGTTATGTACTCACCTCGGCTGTCGTGCCGTCCCGAAAGGTCACATGGAGCCTGTCGATTGCGGGATCATACTCGGCATCCGCGATCTGTTTCGCGTCTGATGCGCGTTCAGGACGCAACTCGATTTTCCCGGCCGCAGGCACTGTGGCCCATTGGTTCGTCAGGCAAGATGTCTGCCTTATCGCCCACCAACTCCGCCGGCACTCGGCCAGCCGGGCGCGGATTTCCTCCAGCAGTTCGTTCACCACGCGCTGACGTGGGATGTTCTTCAACGGCGCGATGCTGATCAGTTCCACCGCGCTGTTGGCATAGGAAAACCCCACTCGCGCAACCCAGTCTTCGCCACGGTGCCGGGCATGAACATGTGGCGGGCAATGATCATCCGCGAATACGTAGATCACCGCCCCGGTCGCTTCAGAGACAAATACCCGACTCATGGCTGGATATAACCCTTCGGCTTGGGTTTTTCAAGACAAAGCGGCAAGGCAGGTTGCTGCGTCGCTTAACCCCACATCCTGCGGAGGACGGCTTTTTCCTCGGCGCCGACGGGTTGCTTTGTCGCGGGTAGCTGGCGCGACCGGTGTCGGGGCATGATTCCATCCTCGCCCCTCCTGCCGAGTCGCCCGCTGTGGAACCTTCGCCGACCGTCGTCACCCGTACCGCGCTGTATGAGCAGGTGTGGACCACCCCCATGATGAAACTCGCCACTGAGTACCGGATCACCGGGACGGGCCTCGCCAAGGTATGCCGCAAGGCCAATATCCCGGTCCCCCCGCGGGGGTATTGGAACAAGCTTCAATACGGCAAGCCGGTAATAAAGCGACCGCCGCTGCCGGCAACAACGAACGGAGCCGTCGAGACGATTACGATCCAGCCGAGCAGTCCGGCTGTCGGTGCCGATCCGGTCGTCGATGCGCTGGTGGTCGAGGAACAGAAGCCGGAGAACCGAATCGAGGTAAGCGACGAACTTCGCCGGCCGCATCCTCTCATTCAGGCGGCAAGATCGGCACTGTCGAAATCCCGTCACGCGGAAGACGCTGCACCGGCCGCGGCACGTATTGGCAGTAAGACAGAGCCTGTCCTCGACATCAGGGTGAGCCCGGCTGCGCGCCATCGGGCTTTGCGCGTGGTCGATGCACTGCTCAAGGCTTTGGAAGAACGTGGCTATCAGAGGGCATAGCGTCGGTTGTCAGATAGACAACGCAGTGGGTGAACGTCTCAGGAACTTGCTGGCTCGAGGGCGCACTGAAGGCCGGTGCGTCTGATTTCGCGATAGACCGTCGACCGTCCGAGACCGATTTGGCGGGCCGCGTTGGTCGGCGACAGGCCGGCGGCGACCAGCTTCAATGCAGCACTGATCCGGTCGGCGTCGAGGGGCTGGCGGCCTGGCAGTTTGCCGCGGGCGCGGGCGGCGGCGATGCCGTCTTTGGTCCGCTCGGCGATCAGGCGGCGTTCGAAGTGCGCGATGGCGCCGAACACGTGGAACACCAGTTCGCCGGCGGCGGAGGACGTGTCGATTTTCTCCTCCAGGCTGAGCAGCGCGATACCGCGTTCCTTGAGCATCGTGACGGTCGCCAGCAATTCGCTGAGCGAGCGTCCCAGGCGATCGAGACGCACGACGGCGAGCGTGTCGCCGGCGCGCGCGTAGGCCAACAGCGCGTCCAGCCCGGGCCGGATCATCGCGCGGCCGGAGCGGACGTCGGTGAACACCTTGATGGCACCGGCCTCGGTCAGCCGCAGCGTTTGCCCGGCCACATCCTGATCACCGGTGGAGACACGGGCATAGCCCAGAATGCCGGTCATGCGATTGCCACGCAGGGCGTCTCCTAACCGTTCGTTCTCTGGACGCACGCAGCGCCATGCCGCGCACCACCGCGAACCCGTCCACAGACTACGTCTCCCAAAGCACCACCGTCCACCGCCATGATGGGGGTTTTGTGGACGGAGGAAGCCTTGCAGCGCCGACAGATTCTGACCGACGAAGAACGCCAGGCTCTGCTGGGGATACCGCGGGATGCGGACAGCCTGGCGCGGCTGTTCACCCTGTCACGATCCGACCGGCATCGGGTCGCCGCGCGTCTCAGCGACGCCAGCCGACTTGGCTTCGCCGTGCAGCTTGCCTTGCTGCGTCATCCCGGCACCGTGCTCGCGAACCTGGACCAGTCGCCCGAGCCGCTGGTGATCTCGCTGGCCACGCAGCTCGGCATCCCGGCGGCAGCCTTTGCCGCCTATGCCCGCCGCCCGCAAACTATGACCGATCATGCGCGCCGGCTCGCCATGACCTTGGGGCTGCGCGCTCCGGTGGCCGCCGATTTGCCGCCCATGATCGAGGCCGCGGCGCAGGCGGCTTGGGCGACCGACCGCGGACAGCCAATCGTCGCGGCGGTGATTGCCGCGTTGCGCACTGCCGGGGTCATCCTGCCGCCGGCGCCGGTGGTCGAGCGCGCCGCCATTGCCGGCCGGGCACGAGCCCGCAAGCGCGCAACCGATGCACTGCTCGTCGGCGTGACCGAAGAACAGATCGCCAAGCTGGATCGATTGCTCGTCCTGGACGGTTCGGTCGGCATGTCCGCGTTCGCCTGGCTCAAGGCGATGCCGGTCGCACCCAAGGCGGATCACGTCGGCGAACTGCTCGATCGGCTGGGCCGCATTCGCGAGATCGGTCTGCTGCCCGACATATCCGAGTGCGTCGCGACGGAACGGCTGCGGCAATTCGTGCGTGAAGGATATGCCGCAGACGCCCATCAACTCGGCCGCTACACGGCCCACCGACGGCGGGCGATTCTCGTTGCCACGGCGGCCGATTTGGAAAGCCGCCTGACGGACGCGGTGCTGGACATGGCCGACAAGCTGATCGGCGGCATGTTCGCGAAAGCCCGCAACGTCACCCGCCAGCGTTATGTCGCCAGCGCCGCGGATATCGGCCGGCTGATGCTCTTGTTCCACGGCACGATCGAGGCCCTCGTGGCCGCGCAGGCAAACGACACCGACGCCTTCGAGGCGGTCGACGATGCAGTCGGATGGCCAAAGCTGCTGCATGTGCGCCAGAACGTCCGCGCGCTGGCTGGCCTCGCCAGCGAAGATCCTCTGATCCCCGCTGCCGATCGCTGGAAGACGCTGCACAAATTCGCGCCCGCGCTGATCGCAGCTCTGGAGTTCCGGGCCGCGCGTGCCAACGACCCGATGCTGGCCGCTTTGAAGCTGCTGTGTGATCTGAGCCAATCGGGCAAGCGCGAGATACCTGCGGATGCGCCGATGCCGTTCCGCAAGGCGTGGCGAAAACTGGTATTGCAGGACGGCCGGCCCAACCGCCGCCTCTACGAAACGGCCGTTCTGGCGACGCTGCGCGATAAGTTGCGCTCGGGAGATATCTGGGTCGAGCGCTCGGCCAATTACCGTCGCTTCGACAGCTATCTGCTGCCGCCAACCGCGGTGCCGAAGGTGGTGGCGGAGCTTGGCTTGCCGGCATCGGCGGATGAATGGCTGGCCTCCCGCAGACAAGACCTCGACAAACGGCTCGGGCGCTTCGCCGAGAGCTTGCAGTGCGGCATGCTCGATGGTGTCGAGATGCGCGACGGGCGACTGCACGTCACGCCTGTCAAGGCGTCGGCGCCGCCCGATGCCCGCGGCTTCGCCGACCGGGTCGACGCATTGCTGCCAGCCGTGCGCATCACCGAACTGCTGCACGACGTGAACCGGGCGACCGGCTTCGTCTCGGCCTTCACCAACATGCGCACGGGCGAGCGTTGCGACGATGACAGCGCGCTTCTTGCCGCCGTGCTGGCCGATGCGACCAATCTCGGCCTTGGCCGTATGGCCGCCGCCAGCCGCGGCGTCACCCGCGACAAGCTGATCTGGACCGCCGACGCCTATACGCGCCCGGAGACCTACGCGGCGGCACTCGCCAGGATCATCGACGCGCATCACCGGCTCCCGATCGCAGCCACATGGGGCGATGGCACCACATCGTCGTCCGACCGGCAGTTCTTCCGCTCCGCCAAGCGCGGCGATGCCGCCGGCGACGTGAACGCGCGCTACGGCCAAGACCCGGGCCTGGGCTTCTATACGCACGTCTCCGACCAGCACGGCCCCTACAGCGTGCGCGTCATGTCGGCGACCAGCCACGAAGCCCCTTACGTGCTCGACGGATTGCTGCATCACGGCACCGGCCTGCGGATCGGCACGCACTACGTCGATACCGGCGGCGCATCGGATCATGTGTTCATCCTGTGCGCCATGCTCGGCTTTCGGTTCTGCCCGCGACTGCGCGATTTTCCCGATCGCAAACTCGCCACTTTCGCCTCGGCGTCCGCCCATGGCGAGCTCAGCCCGATCATTGGTCGCCGCATCAAGGAAGATGTCATCCGTGAGCATTGGGACGACATCCTGCGTCTGGTCGCGTCGCTGAAAGCCGGCACTGTGTTGCCATCTGCGATGCTCAAGCGTCTGGCCGCTTTCCGGCGCCAGAACCAACTCGATCTCGCCTTGCAGGAACTCGGACGCATCGAGCGGTCCCTGTTCATGCTGGACTGGCTCGAAGCACCGCAGCTCAGGCAACATTGCCAAGCCGGCCTGAACAAGAGCGAGCAGCGTCACGCCCTGGCCCAGGTGATCTGCACCTTCAAGCAGGGGCGCATCGCCGACCGAGGCCATGAGGCGCAGCAGTTTCGTGCCTCGGGTCTCAACTTGGTGATCGCGGCAATCGTCTATTGGAACTCGACCTACATCGCCGACGCCATAGCGCATCTACGCGCTCGCGGACAGCCAGTGCCACAGGCGCTGCTCGCGCACATCTCGCCACTCACCTGGGAGCACATCGGCTTCTCCGGCGACTTCCTGTGGGATCAGGCCGCCGCAACCGCCGGTCGCCGCCGCCAACTCAATTTCCGCCGCTCAAGAACCGCCGCATAACCCAAGTTCTCAAGACGTTCACCCACCGCGTTGTCCATCTGACAACCGACGCTATGCCCTCTGATGCGGGTGGTGCCGCTGCACCGGCTCGGCGGGTTCGCCCGGCGCCGGTCGCAGGACATGCTGGCGGCCGGGGTCGATGACTGGTTCCAGGAGGTGCGCGAACAGCTGTCCCGCCTCGCCGCCGAGGTCGCCGCCGGCACGTATGCCCCTCCCGACGCCGCCCCGCGCCAGGCGCCCGCCGGGCCGGGCCCAACGCCGCCAGGTCCATCCCCCGAAAACCTCGGCCGGCCGGTACCCCAGGGGCCAAGGCCGCCCCGGCCCCGCGCCGGGCCGCCGGAGCCCTGGCCCGACGCCCCCGCGGCGATCGGCCCGCCGGGGGCCGTCTCCGCC